>NZ_QBUF01000018.1:0-119561 GCF_003058185.1 Pseudomonas sp. GV105 | reverse complement strand
AGTCACTGGTAGGAGAGTCCGTTGGACTGCGAGAAGTGGACGACAACGTGTGGGACATGTACCTATGTAACTATCCACTGGGTAGGCTAGACAGCAGTGCAAGCCGGCTGTCCAGCACCCAGAAACGTAAAGGATGTCCCCGGTCTCGTTTGTAAAGGATGTCTCCGTCTGTACACCCCGATGGCGATGGGCCAGACAACACTGCTCAAGCGGACCACCACCATCGCAGGCAAACCACCTCCCACACTGGATCTGCGTCGTCTGGAGCAGCGTGTGCGCAATACAGGTAAACTCCCCTCCTTTTCATCTTCTCCACGGAGCTCGCCTTGCGTCTGTTTCACACCTCCGACTGGCACCTTGGGCAAAACCTGCATGGCCAGGAGCGCGACTTCGAACACGCCTGTTTCCTCGAGTGGCTGCTGCGTCAGCTCGGCGCGCACGCGCCGGACGTGCTGTTGATCGCCGGCGATATCTTCGACACGGTCAACCCGCCGCTCAAGGCCCAGGAGCGGCTGTACGATTTCATCATCAGCGCCCACGAACAAAACCCCAACCTCACGATTGTGATGATCGCCGGCAACCACGACTCCGGCTCGCGCATCGAACTGCCCGCGCCGTTGATGCGCCGTTTGCGCACCCATGCCCTGGGCCGGGTGTTGTGGCTCGATGACGGGCAACTGGATACCGAGCGGTTGCTGATCCCGCTGCCCGGCGCCGACGGCAAGATCGCCGCCTGGTGCCTGGCGCTGCCGTTCCTGCGCCCGGCGGAAGTCACCGGGGCGCAACTGGGCGACGATTACCTGCGCGGTATCGGCCAAGTGCATGAGTGGCTGATTGCCGCAGCCAACGCCAAACGCGAGCCCGGCCAGGCGCTGGTTGCCATCAGCCATGCACATATGGCCGGCGGTTCGGTGTCGGAAGACTCCGAGCGCAGCCTGATCATCGGCAACGCCGAAGCGCTGCCCGCCAGCCTGTTTGACGCCAGCGTCAGCTATGTCGCCCTCGGCCATCTGCACAAGCCGCAGCGGGTCAACGGCGAGGAGCGCATTCGCTACAGCGGTTCGCCGATTCCGTTGTCGTTTTCCGAAATCGGCTACCAACACCAGATTCTCGACGTGACGTTCGACGGCGCAACCCTGCTCAGCGTCGAACCGCGCCTGATCCCGCGCGCGGTCAACCTGCAACGCCTGGAAGCCGCGCCACTGACCGATATCCTCAAGCAGCTCGGCGACTTGCCGGACATCGACCTGCTCGCCGAAACCCAACGCCAGCCGTGGCTGGAAGTGCGCGTGCGCCTCGACGAGCCGCAACCCGACCTGCGCCAGCAAATTGAAACCGCCCTGCAAGGCAAGGCCGTGCGCCTGGTGCGTATCGCTGCCGAGTACGCCGGCAAACGCGGCAGCGACGACACCGACAACGAGCGCCTGATCGAACTCGACCAGCTCACCCCCCAGGAGCTGTTCAGCCGCGCCTGGCAGGACAACTACGGCAGTGAAGTGGATGAACAGACCTTGAAGGACTTCGCGGTGCTGCTCCAGGAAGTGCAACAGGAGGGCGAACAGCCATGAAGATCCTCGCCATCCGCCTGAAAAACCTCGCCTCCCTCGCGGGCCCGTTTGAGATCGACTTTACCGCCGAGCCCCTGGCCAGCGCCGGGTTGTTCGCGATTACCGGGCCGACCGGCGCCGGCAAAAGTACTCTGCTCGACGCGCTGTGCCTGGCGCTGTTCGGTGCCGTGCCACGCCTGGGCGATACCGGCCAGGCCAAGATGCCCGACGCCGACAGCGATATTTCCATCGGCGACCCGCGCACGTTGCTGCGACGCGGCACCGGCGGCGGGTATGCCGAGGTCGACTTTGTCGGCGTCAACGGCCGCCGCTACCGTGCGCGCTGGGAAGCCAACCGCGCCCGCGACAAAGCCAGCGGCAAGTTGCAGAACAGCCGGCAAAGCCTGATCGACCTGGACAGCGACCAGTTGCTGGCGAGCCAGAAAACCGAATACAAGACCCAGCTGGAGTTGGCCCTGGGCCTGAACTTCGAACAGTTCACCCGCGCGGTGCTGCTGGCGCAGAGCGAGTTCAGCGCCTTCCTCAAGGCCAACGACAACGAGCGCAGCGAACTGCTGGAAAAGCTCACCGACACCGCGCTCTACACCCAACTCGGCCGTCGCGCCTTCGACAAGGCCAAGGACGCCAAGGACGCCCACAAACAACTACAGGACCAGGCCACCGGCGTGGAACCCCTGGCCGAGCAAGCCCGCGCCGAGCTGGACCAACAATTGGCCCACGCGCAGCAACAGTTCAAAACCGAGCAAGCCCAGCTCAAGCAGCTGGAGCTGCAGCACACCTGGCTCAAGGAACTGCGCGAATGGCAGGAGCGCAAGCTCAGTGCCGTCGAACAGTTGCAACAAGCCCAGCAACACTGGGACAGCCAAGGCCCGCAGCGCGAGGACTTGAGCCGCCTGGAACAGTTGGCGCCGCAGCGCCATCACTTCGCGCGCCAGGCTGAGCTCGACACCTTGCTCACGCCGCTGGCCGCGCACATTCAAGCGCAGATCGAGCAGCAAACCGATCTGCATGGCCGCCAGGAGCAAGCCCTACAACAGCAGGCATCGGCCCAAACAGCGCTGGCCGCGGCCCTGCAAGCTCAGGCCGACGCCGGGCCTTTGCTGCGCCAGGCCTTCGAGGAACAAAACACCCTCGCCCACCTGAACAAGGAACTGGCCAAGCGCAACGAGGACCAGCAACAGCACGAAACGGCCTGCGCCGAAGGTCAGGCCTTGCTCAAGGGCTTGCAGGAAAAACACACCCACGTCGCCGAGCGCCTGCAACGCCTGGCCGCCGGCCTGGAACGCAGCGCCGCCCTCGCGCCGTTGAGCGAGGCCTGGAACGCCTACCGCGACCGCCTGCAACAACTGATGCTGATCGGCAATCGCCTGAACAAAGGTCAGGCCGAACTGCCGCAGCTTGAACAGCGCTCCACCGCCGCCGCCGAGAAGTTCGCCCAACAACGCGATGCCCTCGACCTGCTGTACCAGGAGGCCGGCGCCGAACCTCACGCCGTCGCCGAGCAGATCCAGTTACTCGCCAACCTGCTGCAAGACAATCGCAAGCAGCAACGCGCCTTCGAAGACCTCACCCGGCTGTGGGACAACCAGCAACAGCTGGACCAGCAAGCCAGCGTGTTGACGCAAAAACTCGCGGACGCGCAACAACAACGCGATCAGTTGAACCAGACCGGCCTGCACACCAAAGCCGAACTCACGCGCGCCGAACAGACCCTGACGGTGACCAAGCAACTGCTGGAGCGCCAGCGCCTGGCCCGCAGTGCCAGTGTCGAGGAGTTGCGCGGGCAATTGCAGGATGACCAGCCCTGCCCGGTGTGCGGCAGCCAAGCGCATCCGTATCACCAACCCGAAGCGTTGCTGCACAGCCTCGGTCGCCACGACGAAAACGAAGAGGCGATGGCGCAGAAAGCCGTCGACAGCCTCAAGGAAAAACTCACCGAGCTGCGCGGTGAAGTCGGCGGTTTGATCGCCCAGCAAAAGGAATTCCTGCAGCAACAGGAGCAACTGGCAATCCAACAGCAAGCCCTGGCGCCGAGCCTGGACGCACACCCGCTGGCGGCTGCGCTGTTCAATCAGGAGGCGGCCCGGCGCAGCGCCTGGCTGGCCCAGCAGCTCAGTCAACTGACGCAAAACATCACCCAGGACGAGCAACGCCAAGGCGCCTTGCTCAACCTGCAACAAAACGCCGGGCGCCTGCAGCAACAGCTGCAAGCCGCCCAGGACGCCAGCCAGCAGGCGCGCCAGTTACTGATCGACCAGCAACGCGAACTGGCCAACGACCGCGAACGCCTCGACGAAGAACTGCAGGCGTTCGCCAGCCTGTTGCCGACCGAGACACTCGAGGGCCTGCGCAGCGAACCGGCGGCGACCTTCGTGCAGTTGGACCAACAGGTCGGTCAGCGCCTCGAACAGTTGGCCCATCAGCGCGATGAACTGGCCGAGCAACAAGCGCGTCAGCAGGCGATCGAGAAAGAACACACCCATCAGCAACATCGCCAGCAGCAACTCGACGCATTGCGCCAGCAGGTCAGCGAACTGGCCGCCCAGCAACACGCGGCCCAGGAAAAACTCACCCGCCTGCTCGGTGAACACCCACGCGCCGAAGACTGGCAACAGCAACTCGAACAGGCCGTGGCGCAGTCTCGGCAAAGCGAAGCCGACGCCAATCAACAGCTGCAGGACATCCGCAACGCCTTGATCCAACTGGCCGCCGACCTCAAGGCCCAGCAAGACCGCCAGCACACGCTGCACGCCGAACAACACGCGCTCGCGACGCGCTTGGGCGAGTGGCGCGCCCTGCACCCCGACCTGGACGACGCCGGGCTCAAGCGCCTGCTGGCCTTGGACGAGGCCCATGCCAGCGCACTGCGCCAGCAACTGCACAACAGCGAAAAAGCCGTCGAGCAAGCCCGGGTTCTGCTGCAAGAGCGCGAACAACGCCTGGCCGAGCACCAGGCGCTGCACAACGGCAACCTCGACGCCGAACAGCTGGACGCCCAACTGGCCACGCTCAACCAGCAACTGGCCGAGGGCGAAAAACACTGCGCCGAACTGCGCGCGCGGCAATCCGAAGACCAGCGCCGCCAGGACGCCAACCACGCCCTGGCCGAACAGATCACCAAGGCTTATGAAGAATGGCAACGCTGGGCGCGCCTCAACGCGCTGATCGGCTCGGCCACCGGCGACACCTTCCGCAAGATCGCCCAGGCCTACAACCTCGATTTGCTGGTACACCACGCCAACGTGCAACTGCGCCAACTGGTGCGCCGCTACCGCCTCAAACGCGGCGGCAGCATGCTCGGCCTGCTGGTGATGGACACGGAAATGGGCGACGAACTGCGCTCAGTGCATTCGTTGTCCGGCGGCGAGACGTTCCTCGTCTCCCTGGCGCTGGCGCTGGGCCTGGCATCGATGGCCTCGAGTACCTTGAAGATCGAGTCGCTGTTTATCGACGAAGGTTTCGGCAGCCTCGACCCGGAATCCCTGCAATTGGCCATGGACGCGCTGGACGGCCTGCAAGCCCAGGGCCGCAAGGTGGCGGTGATTTCCCACGTACAGGAAATGCACGAGCGCATTCCGGTGCAGATCCAGGTCAAGCGTCAGGGCAATGGTTTGAGCACCGTGGAGGTGAAGTGAGCGAGGCGCTGCTGTACTCGTTTCGCCGTTGCCCCTACGCGATGCGCGCCCGCCTGGCCCTGCGCTATTGCGGCGTGCCGGTGCGGATTGTCGAAGTCAGCCTCAAGGCCAAGCCGGCCGAGATGCTCGCGCTGTCGCCCAAAGGCACGGTGCCGGTGTTGAGCGTCGACGGTCGGGTGATCGACGAAAGCCTGGACATCATGCGCTGGGCCTTAGCGCAAAACGATCCGCAAGACTGGTTGCTACAGGGTGATCCCGCGGTGCAGGCGCTGATTGCCGAGAATGACCTGGGCTTCAAACATCACTTGAATCGCTACAAGTATGCCGAGCGCTACCCGGAGCGGCCGATGGAAGCGTATCGGGCCGACGGTGAGGTGTTTTTGCAGAAGCTGGAGGCGTTGCTGGCTGACCGTGCGTATTTGCTCGCCGATCATCCAAGCCTTGCGGATATGGCTGTGGCGCCGTTTGTGCGGCAGTTTGCCCATGTCGATCGGGAGTGGTTTGCGCGCACCTCATATCGACGGGTGCAGGCGTGGTTGCAGTGGTTTCTGGACTCGCCGCTGTTTATCGCGGTGATGGCCAAGCCTGAATCTGCCTGAATCGATGTGGGAGCGGGCGCGCCGGCTCCCACAGGGCGCTCAGTACTGGGTTTTGTGATCCAGTGCGGCGTAGAAGTTGGCACTCTGTTGCAGGTATTTCTGGGTGTAGGCGCTGGTGCTGGATTGTTTGCCGATGATGTTCACGCTGGCCGCAGCTGGCAGTGCAACAGTGGCGGAAACAGCGGAGGCGGCGATGATCGAGAAGAGATTGAAGTTCATGTCGGTAACCCTTGTGTTCGTTTGGTTGAGTGGCCGGGGAGGCCTTGGAACTCAACTTACGCCCGAGGGTTGGACCTTAGAAATGCTTTGAAACAGTAGCTGTTATTAATCGAATTAATAAAGAGGATCAGGCCCCGCTGTGCGGGGCCTGTGGCTTATTGACGCACCAGGAACTTGAGGTCGCTGGGCGCATCGATCGGTAGTTTTTGCACGGTTTTGCCGAGCAGGCCGGTGTGTGGATCGCGTTCGATCACCACGATTTCATTGCTTTTCTGGTTGGCGACCAGCAGGAACTTGCCGCTCGGGTCCAGGCTGAACTCGCGCGGATGGTCGCCGTCCACGGAACGGCGCTGCAGTTCCTTGAGATGCGCGGTCGCCGGATCAATGCTGAACACCAGCAACTGATTGGCGGTGCCGCGATTGCTCACGTACAGGAACTTGCCATCGCTGGAAGCATGCAGCGCCGCGCCGGCCTTGTCGGACACCGGTTGCCCGGCGGCGAAGTCCACCAGCTGGGTTTGGTTGAGCGTGCCGTCGTGGTAATCGAACACCGCGACCTGAGCGCTCATCTCGGTGGTCAGCCAGGCATGCTTGCCGTCCGCGCTGAACAGCAAATGCCGCGGGCCGCTGCCCGGCGGCAAAGGCACCGATGCCGGGTTGGCCGGGGTCAGGGGCTGCTCAGGGTTGGCCTTGGGATCGTAGCGGTAGGCAAACACCTTGTCCGCGCCGAGGTCCTGCACAAACACATACTTGCCATCCGGCGCCGGCACCACCGAATGCACATGGTTGGACGCCTGGCGTTGCGGGTTGACCCGGCTCGCCGGGTGCCCGCTCAACTGCACGGGCGCCGCCAGTTTGCCTTGGGCGTCCAGCGGCAGAATCGCCAGGCTGCCGCCCGGGTCTTCAAGCACCGAATAGTTGGCGACGAACAGGTAGCGGCCATCGGCGGCCACGCTGGAATGCGTCGGCTCGCTGCCCAGGCTTTGAACCTGATTGATCAGCGTGAGCTGATGGTTCTGCGGGTCGATGCGGTAGCTGCTGACGCGACCGACCGCGTCCTGTTGGCCGGGGCCGTTTTCATTGACGACAAACAGATGCTGCTGGTCCTTGGAGACCGTCAGCCAGGACGGGTTGGCCGTTTTTGCCGCCAATACCGGCTTGCCCTGGAACCGCCCGGTGCGGCTGTCGAATTGCAGGCGATAGATCCCTTCGCTGCTGCCGGCGGTGTAGCTGCCGACCAACAGTTCATGGGTGTCGGCCGGTGCGGCCTGTGCCGACATCGCCCCGACGCTGCCCGCGATCAACAAGGGCCAGAATTTACGCATCAGCATCCGCTTCATCCTCTTCATTATTATTGGCGGTGATTGCGCTCATGCAGACCAGACGGTGCTCGCCCACATCACCGGTCAGCGTCCAGCTTTGCAGAGTCTCATCGAAGACCGCGGCCTGCAGCTGTTCCAGACTGAAACTCCAGCGTTTTTGCGCACGGCCATCCATGGCGATGATCAGCAGCTTTTTTTCATCCAGTGCGAACTCGAAGGCATGCAGCCCGTCGATTTCAAGCATGTCGCTGGTGGCAAGGACGGCCGTCAAAGTAGTAGTCATCACAGTCTTTCATCAGGTTCAAAGGGCTAATGATAGGCCACTTTGCCGCCAGGACCTAAAACCATAACCGGCTACCGCATCGGCGCCACACCGCGGATTACCGTGCAAGGGCACGTCTTTATTCAACGTAAAGGAATACCCATGCCAGACCGCAATCCCCCCCTCGCCGCCGACCCGCTGCGGGAAGCGCTTGAAGCCCAGTTTCTCAAGCGTCCGACACTGCGCGCAGTCACCGCGCAGATGCTGGCGCGCAACCTGGCGGAGAAATATCCGCCGTTGACACACCCCCTCGCCGACCTGCGACTGGCCGTACCCCGTGACGGTGGCGGGCGGGCGTTGCTGCCGTTGCTGGAGGTCGCGCTGAACCATCTCGCCGACGGCAGCTTTCCCGATGTGTCGACGCGCCACGGCCTGGATAGCTACTTGAGCGATGCCAGCGGCACGCGGCTCGGTTATCCGGCCAATGGCGCCCACGCCTATGATCTTGACGTCATCGAAGCCGTCATTCGCGAACTGCCGTCGCTGCTGTTTATCGGCTTCCAAGACGCCATGGCCACCTATTGGGGCGAAGACAGCGACGCCGGCGGTAGCCGCTGGAAATGGCTGGCCGACGTGCTGCAAGGCACGCTGCTCGACGCCGCCGCACGCCACGCCCAACCGCTGGACATCCTCAATACCCTGGCGCGCTACCCAGACCGTGCCACCCGCGCACGCCGCCCGGCCCCCGACAACGCGATTCATGCCTATACGCTAGAGGCGCACCTGACGCGCGCAGGCAGCCTGCTCACGCTGCAAGCGAGCGACCTGCTGGTGGTGTGCCGCGAGCAGGTGTTGCTGTGCCGTCTGTCCGGCGCAATCGAGGCCTACCCTGACCTGGACGCCTTCGGCCAGGCCTGGGCCGACCACCTGCAACAGCGCTTCAGCGTCGACAGCATCACCTGGCAGCAGTACGAACCCGACGGCAATATTTTCGAGGTCCAGGCCGCGCTGATCCTCAACCAGCAATTGGAGGACCTGGCCGCCCTGCAACTCCCGGCCAACAGCACGGTGCAGGCCTTGGAACAACAGTTTGCCGCCATCACCCAACCGGCGCGGTTTTTCGCCAGCGCCCGCGGCACGGCGCTGGTCACCCTGGCGTCCCTCCAGGCCGCCCTGCCCGACTGGCTGCAACGCGCCAGCGCCGCCGACCGCCTGGCTTACCGCGAATGCCTGCTTGAACAGGCCGGGATCAAGCGCCAGACCCTCGGCGATTCCGACTTCGATGGCCTGGAAACCCTGCATAGCTATGCCGCCGAGCACTTGAACCATCAACTGTGCCTGGATCGCGCTGTCGCCCTGGGCGGCCAGCGTACCTGCAACGACGCGGCACGCGCTGCCGGCTACCGGGCCGACGAGTTGACCCTGACCTTTCATGTCGCGGTGGGCAGCCTTGCAGGTGGTTACCTCGCGCCGGTATCCATGAGCCTGGTGGACCTGGCGCTGAAGAACCTGTCGGGAAGCCCCAGAGGCCGCATGACGCTCAGCCATCGCAGCGGCCGGGCGCTCGAAGCGTGGTTGACGCCCGCCTACGTGCTGCAACTGGTCCAGCGTGTGGACATCGGCAACAACTATCCCGCCTACCTGCGCCGGGAACTGATGGGCGACACCGCCGCCGCGCGCAAACGCCAGCGGCTGTTCAACCAACAGCGGCCCCTGCACCTGAAAACCCAGGCGCTGGAGCACGCGCTCCGCGGCGAAGCCGGCCTGACCGCGCGCGGCGCGCGCTGTGTGCGGGCACTGCTCGCAACCAACCCGCTGGCACGCCGGGTCGATGGCGACGAAATAGTCATCCGCCCCCTGGCCTTTCTGCGCACGCCGGCAGCCACGGCGGACGTGGCGCAGAACATGTTCATCATCGAACCTCTCGACACCCGGCTGGGGCCGCACCTGCTGTACCGTCCGGCCTATCGCGACGCGCTGCTCGAGTTCAGCAGCCGCGAACACCTGCTGGCGGCCATTGTGCAACCCGGTGCGCTACAGGACAGCGTGCTGACCTGGCTGCCCGACCCGGCCAGGGCGATCTACAGCAACGGCGGGTTCAGCCAGCCGCACATCCTGCGCATCGGCATCGGTTCGGAGTTCGACCGGCTGCCCGAGGTGCCCAAACCCGCAGAATTGGCGCCAGCCGGCGATGCGAGCGGCGACGAAATCCTGCAAGCGCTCAACCACGGCAGCCTGATGGACTATCTGTTCGGCTGCGAAACCCGCCAGTTGCTGGACCAGGCCGAGCGCGAATCGACCTCGAATGCGCAAAGCCGCTGGGCGTTGATCCTCGAAGGCATGCAATTGGGCTTCAACACCTTGTTGATGGCCGTGCGCGGCCCCCTGGCGACGATCGGCTGGCTGATCCAGGCGACGCAAAGCCTGACCCAGGACCTGCCGGCACTGGAGAGTCCTGACCCTACGGCGAAAGAGCTGGCGTGGGTCGACCTGCTGCTCAACATCGGCATGCTGCTGGTGCATCAAGGCCCCCTCAGCGCGCACAGTGCCAGCCCGCCGCTCGACGAACAGCCCGTCACGCGCACGCCCTTCCGACGCCCGCCCGGCCTGGCAACCCGCCATGCAGCGGCGGTCGAACGCGGCGTCATCGGCCTGCCCAGCGAACCACCCGGCGGTGGCCGCACGCCGTTGGACTTCGACCATTCGTTGGCCGGCGACACCGCCGCGGCCGCGCTGCTGGAGAAACTGCGCGCCGTCAACGTGCCGTGGCCCGTGCCCGCTCCCGCGCCACTCGACACCGGGCCTCACCAAGGCTTGTACCGCATCAACGGCCTGTGGCATGCCTCGGTGGCCGGGCTGTTATTCAGGGTCAGCATCGTCCCGGGTTTTGCTGACGTGTTCATCGTTCATCCGCAAAAACCCGAACATCCCGGGATTTTGCTGAGAACCGATGGCAACGGCCATTGGTCGCTGGACCGCGGGCTCAAACTGCTGGGTGGCGGGCCCAAGCGCCTGGCCGCCTTGCGCGAAGAAAACCTGCGCAAGAAACAAGAAGTGCTCGCCCGGGTGCAAGTGCTCAGTGAAGACATGCAGCACCTGATGGCGCCATTCCAGGCAGCGAGCACGCAGATATCACCCGCCCTGGACGCCTTGGTCAAACAACGCAAAACCGCGCAGTTGGTGTGGAACCTGCTGCAAAAAGCCAGCGACCAGCAAAGGCCCGCCCTGGAAACACGGCATCAGCGCGAAACCCTCAAGCATCAGCAATTGCGCACCGAATTCCAGATTCTGCTGGAGAACCTGGAATTGCTGTTTGCCCAATCACTGGCCCCGCGCCTGGAGATGGTCAAGCTCGGCGTAGAACTGGAAAAAGTCGGCGGCGCCGGCGTGCATGTGCATGACCGCGCAAAAATCCTCAAGACGGTCTGGGACCAACAACTGTTTATCCACGAGATGCTCCTGGGCCGGTTGAATGCCATGCGCTTTTCCGGCGCGGGCGAACCCATGGCACGAATGGCGCGCCGCATGTTCGTGAATAACTTGCTCGGCGACTCGACGGTCTACGACGAATACGTGCGCAACGCCACCGAGTCAGCAAACATCCGCCAGCACATGGCCGAGGTTTCCGTTGCGATGGAAACCACCCTGGAACAGCTGGAAAACGATTCGCTGGCGGGGCGCACGATACGCCAGGAGTTGCTGGCACAGATCGAATACCCGCAGAACTTTTTCCCCGACAACCTGCGGCTCAACGCCCTCGACTACCTGGCCGTCAGCAGCGTGGAGATGACCGATGTACGCCTGCCACCGCAGGAAGAGCTGTACGTCAAACGCCTGGAGCAAACCGACCTGAGCGCGGCGCTGCTGTCTCACGTCGAAGTGCGCAGCAGCACCGAATACACCCTGGTCGAACAACGGCAGGTGTACGAGAGCGTGCTGAAAAAGTACCGCCGTTATGAAGAGGCGATCCGCGTACTCAAGGCGCTCAACCCGAGCCGCCTGCGCCCGCAGGCCGAACGTCTGCTGGCGGGCCTCGAATACGCCCAGGCGCTGGCGAACAGCGAGCTGGAATCGGTGGTGCGCAAGCAGGAAGCGTTGGAGGTGGTGCTGCCGCTGTCGAAAACCCTGCGCGCCAAGGCGCCGACAAAGCGCGTGTTCAAGACCCGCAAAAAAGAGTATTTGATCGGCGAACTCAAGCCGGCCGATGCGCAGAACGCCGAGGAGCACTTCACCCTCACCGATACGCTGACCGGTGAAGCCGTTGCCTCTTTCAACAAGCACGCGGACGGCTGGGCGACCACCGCCGAACCGCCTTCCCAAGCCCCCACGCAGCCCCCGCGAGGCCGCACGCTGGCGACCCTCAAAGGTTTGGCCCAGACGCTGATCGAACAGCGCCGCGACATTGAACGCGTCATTACCGCCGACCGGCAAAAGCTCGATTCGCCGCGCACACGCCAACAGGTCAACCCGGGCGACTGGGATGAGCTGCTCAGCGGGCACGCGGACAAGCTCACCGCGCTGGCCGAGGAAATCCAGCGCGACCACCTCGACAAACCCTCGGCCCAGGACCTGATCGACGAGTACCAGGCCCAGGCCCGCGATATGCTGCGGCTGGCGGAACGGGTGTGCAGCGAGGGCTACAAGCGTCAATGGCCGACCCAGGAGAGCCTCGAGTATCTGTGGCAACACCAGCAGATCGATATCAACCTGACCAGCCTGGCCGACCCGCAACGGCCGACCCTCAGTGGCGATTTCTTCACCGAATACGCGGTGTATGACAAAGCGAAAAAACCGCCGACGGTGCTGTGGTATGCCCACTTCCATTACGCCAGCGCCGACGCCCCGCCCGCGCGCTATACCCGCGCCCATCTGAAACTGGCGGAGCAGCGCAAATACACGCAGAAGGATTTGCTCAAGCAACACGTCCAGAGCAGCTTGCGCAACCCCCAGGAGCCGGGCGCCGAGCCGATCAGGCGGATTGTCTACGTATTGATCACGCCGCCGGTGGATCAGTTGTTCCTGGCGATCGCGCCCATACCGCGCGCAACCCGGTGAGCGCAGTGTGACGTTGCAGGTGGGGGCGCAACCGCCCCCACCGCTGCACTCAGTGGGCGAACAGCGAATTGCCTTTCTGCCCGGCCAACTTCTCCGGTTTGATCAGGAACCGCGCCAGCGCCGGCAGCAGCCACAGCGCGCCGAACATGTTCCACAGCAGCATGAAGGTCAGCATCAGGCCCATGTCGGCCTGGAACTTGATCGCCGAGAAGATCCAGGTACACACGCCGATCGCCAGGCACAACCCGGTGAACAGCACCGCCTTGCCTGTGGACTTGAGCGTCTGGTAGTACGCCTCTTGCAACGGCAGGCCAGCGCGCAGGAAACTTTCCAGACGGCTGTAGATGTAAATGCCGTAGTCCACGCCGATGCCCACGCCAAGGGCCACCACCGGCAAGGTCGCGACCTTGACGCCGATGCCCATGAACGCCATCAGCGCGTTGCCCAGCACCGAGGTCAGCACCAGCGGCAGCACGATGCACAGGGTCGCCGCCCAGGAGCGGAAGGTGATCATGCACATGGTCGCCACGCACAGGTACACCAGGATCAGGATGGTCAGCTCCGACTCCTTGATCACCTCGTTGGTGGCGGCCTCGATCCCGGCGTTACCGGCGGCGAGGATGAACTCCAGGCCGTCCTTGTTGTTTTCCTTGGCGAAGTCCTGCACCGCATGCACGGCGCGGTCGAGGGTTTCGGCCTTGTGGTCGTTGAGGAACACCAGCACCGGCGCCAGGGAGCAGTTGTTGTTGTACAGGCCATCGGCGCGGGCGATGGAGTTGTTCAGCACATCCGGGTTGCGCGACAGGGTTTCCCATTTCAGGTTGCCCTCGTTCATGCCCTTGATCATCTGCTTGGACACGGTCACCAGCGAGATCGCCGACTGCACGCCCTCGGTGTTCTGCATCTTCCACATCAACTGGTCGATGGGCGCCATGGCTTCATAGCGCGAGCAGCCTTCGGCCTTGGTCTTGACCATCACCACCAGCACGTCGGAACTGGTGGAGTAGTTGTTGATGATGAAGTTGTTGTCCTTGTTGTAGCGCGAGTCCGGGCGTAGCTCCGGCGCGCCCTGGTCCAAGTCGCCGATCTTGAGGTGCTGGCTGTACCAGAGGCCGCCGCTGAACGCGACCAGCGCCAGGGCGACGGAAATCGGCGCGACCTTCGGGTTGGCGAAATTCGACAACAGGCGCCAGAACGGGTGTTCGCGATTCGCGTCTTTCTTGCTCCTGGCCACGGCGCGCTTGCTGATGCCCGCGTAGGAAATCGCCACCGGCAGCAGGATCAGGTTGGTAAACACGATCACCGCCACGCCGATGGACGCGCCGATGGCCAGTTCCCGGATCACCCCGATGTCGATGATCAGCAGGGTAATGAAACCCACCGCATCCGCCAGAATCGCGATCATCCCCGGCAGGAACAGTTGCCGGAAGGTACGCCGTGCGGCAGTCAGCGCATTGTCCGCGTCGCTCGATTGCAGGGCGATACCGTTGATCTTCTGCACGCCGTGGGAAATACCGATGGCGAAGATCAGGAACGGCACCAGCATCGAATACGGATCGAGCCCGAAGCCGAAGAAGTGCATCAGGCCGAGTTGCCAGACCACCGCCACCAGCGTCGTGCTCAACACCGCGACGGTGCTGCGCAGGCAGTTGGTGAACCACAGCAACAGCACCAGCGTGATGACGAAGGCAACGCCGAAGAACAACACGACCATCACCAGCCCGTCGATCAGGTCGCCGACCTTCTTGGCGAAACCGACGATGTGGATCTTGACGTTGGGGTTCTGCGCTTCGAACTTGGTGCGGATCTTGTCTTCCAGTTCATGGGAGAACTGCCGATAGTCCAGCGCCAGCAACTTGCCCTGGTCCTGCGGGTCCGGGTAGGACTCCAGCAGCGGGATGTCGACGATGCTCGACTTGAAGTCGTTGGACACCAGGCGCCCGACCTGGCCGGACTTGAGCACGTTGTTGCGCAGTTGATCGAGGCTTTGCGGCGAGCCGTTGTAGCTCTGCGGGATCACTTCACCGCCGGCGAAGCCTTCCTCGGTGACTTCGGTCCAGCGCACGCTGGGGCTCCACAGCGACTTGAGGCCCGAGCGGTCGACGCCAGAGATGTAGAACACCTCGTCGTTGATCTGCCGCAGGGTCTCCATGTAGTCCTTGGTGAAGATGTCACCGTCCTTGGCCTCTACCGAGATACGCACCGTGTTGCCCAGGTTGGCCAGGTCGTTGCGGTGTTCCATCATCTTTTCGATGAAGGGGTGCTTGAGCGGGATCATCTTTTCAAAGCTGGTGGAGGGGCGAATCAACGTCGCCTGCCAGAACAGGAAAATACTCACCAGCAGGCAGATGACGATCACTGCCGGGCGGTTGTTGAAGATCAGGCGCTCAAGAAAGGTCGCTTTATCGTTGTGATGACTGCTCATTCTTTCCCCGCCTTCTTATTGTTTTGTGGGTTCGGCGCCGGTTGGCGTAGCAACACGAACACCCCCCTGCCCGACCAGAATCAAGTTGCCATTGCCCGCCGCCGTCACCGCCGAGAGTGAAATACGGTCCGGGCGATTGAATACGCTGAAGGTCTGGCCGTCGTCATGGCTGACCACCACGCTGCCGCCGTTACCGACCACCACCAGCGCGCCGTCATCGAGCAAGGTCGCCCCGGACAAGCCGAACTCCAGGGCGCCGCGCGCCGCATTCAGTTCGACCTGCTCCCAGGTGCTGCCGAAATCCGTGGAGCGGTACAGGTTGCCACGCAAGCCGTAGGCCAACAGGGTGTGCGGCTGGGCGGTGCCGATCACGCCGAACAGTGAACCCTCGTAGGGGCCTTCGAGTTTTTCCCAGGTCTGGCCGTCGTCGCTGGAGCGGAACATGCTGCCCTGCTCACCGACGATAAACAGGCCGGCGTCCTTGATCTGGGCAATAGCGTTGAGGTGGAACTGGTCTTCGTTGTCGAGGCGTTCGCTGACGTCTTCCCAGGTTTTACCACCGTCGGTGGTTTCGATCAGCGCCCCGTAGGCGCCGACGGCCAGGCCGTGGTTGGCGTCGTTGAACCAGACGTCGAGCAACGGCGCTTCGCGCTTGAGGTCCTGGTATTGCTGGGCCCAGGTGGCGCCGCCGTCGACGCTGGCGAGGATCTGCGCATCGTGGCCGACGGCCCAGCCGTGTTTGTCATCGACAAAAAACACCGCCGTGAGCAGTTGGCGGGTGGGGACTTTGGCTTGGGTCCAGGTGCTGCCCTGGTCATCGGAATAGAGGATGTGCCCGCGATCACCGACCGCCACCAGGCGCGAGCCCGCGTGGACCACGTCGATCATCAGGCCCTTGGCGGCCTTGGGGGATTCAATTGCAAACACCGGCTGTGCGGCGGTATCGCTGGCTGCCAACAGCGGTGGCGACAACGCGGCACCGGCCAGCAACGAGAGCGCTGTGGCCAGCAACGCAACCCTGCGTGCGGCGCGTGGGCGGCAAACAACCCAACCCATGACAGGCTCACTCATAGACCTTTCTCCCATTTATTATTGTTAGGTCGTCTTACCTTCCCGGGCTCTGAAACCTGCAATCTAGAGCGCCTGGAGGAAGTAGGGGCCATCCTATCGGGCTTTCGAATCGTCTGACAATCGGCGCTACGTTATCTTTTGTTAACTGGCGGCTTTTAACCCTGCGCTGAATATAACCACATCAACTGCAATGATATCGCCGCAGAAATGAATTATTTTTTCCACATATTGAATTATAAGAATTTATATTCCATTAATGGCCTCCCTGAAAACAATAATCCAAAGGAGCACGGCTATGCGCAAACTCGGAATCGGCCTGATCGGCACAGGCTTCATGGGCCGCGCCCATGCCCTGGCGTTCAATAACGCCCGCACGGTATTCGAGCTGCCGGTCAGCCTCAAACTGGCCGCCCTGGCCGATGCCGACACCGAACGCGCCCAGCGCTGCGCCGATGCCTGGGGATTTGCCCAGGCCCATGGCGACTGGCAAGCGCTGGTCAACGACCCCACGGTCGATGTGGTAGCGATCACCACACCGAACCATTTGCACTACCCCATGGCCATGGCCGCGCTCGCCGCGGGCAAGGCGGTGTACTGCGAAAAACCGCTGGCGGTCAGCCTGGCGCAGGCCGACGCCATGCGCCACGCCGCGAGTGCGGCGGGCGTGGTGACGCGGGTCGGCTACAACTACCAGCACAACCCGATGATCGGGTGGGCAAAGCAGATCATCGCCAACGGCGAATTGGGCGAAATCATCAGTTTCCAGGGTGAGTTCAGCGAAGACTTCATGGCCGACCCGGCTTCACCCTGGTCGTGGCGCTGTGAGGTGGAACATGCCGGTGGCGCCCTGGCAGACCTGGGCAGCCACTTGCTGTCGATGGCACGCTATCTGGTGGGCGATGTGGTCAGCGTATGCGCCGATACGCAGACCGTGCATGCACAGCGCCCCGCCGTCAAAGGCGGCGACACACTCAAGTCGATTGCCGTGGACGACCAGGTACACGCCCTGCTGCGTTTCGCCAACGGCGCGCGCGGCACGGTGAGCAGCAGTTGGCTCAAGCACGGTTACAAGAACCACCTGGCGTTTGAAATCAGCGGGACGCAAGGCTCATTGGCCTTCGATCAGGAGCGCTTGAACGAACTGCGCCTGTGCCGCAAGGGCCAGGACGGCTTCCAACGCCTGCTGGCCGGCCCCGCCCTGCCCGGCTACGCGGCGTTCAGCCCGGCCGCCGGCCATCAGTTGGGCTACAACGAATTGAAGACGCTGGAAGTGCACGAGTTGATTCTGGCAGTGACCGGCCAGGGCGCGGACGGCAGCGACTTCGACGCGGCGTGGGCGGTCGAGCGGCTGGCGACGGCGATTCGCGTGGCGGCTCGCGAACAACGCTGGGTCAATGTGAACTCGGTCTGAAATGTGGGAGGGGGCTTGCCCCCGATGGCGGTGGATCAGTCGATAGGCTCGGTGACTTCAACTCCGCTATCGGGGCAAGCCCCCTCCCACATTTAGATCACCTAGAGATTCAAGTTAGCGCAGCGCGCGGAGCAGCACCTTGCCCACTGTGGTCTTGGGCAGCTCGGCGGTTTCCTTGGGCCGCGTGGGCGGTCGAGCGGCTGGCGACGGCGATTCGCGTGGCGGCTCGCGAACAACGCTGGGTCAATGTGAACTCGGTCTGAAATGTGGGAGGGGGCTTGCCCCCGATGGCGGTGGATCAGTCGATAGGCTCGGTGACTTCAACTCCGCTATCGGGGGCAAGCCCCCTCCCACATTTAGATCACCTAGAGATTCAAGTTAACGCAGCGCGCGGCGCAGCACCTTGCCCACCGGGGTCTTGGGCAGCTCGGCGGTTTCCTTGGGCCGCGTGGGCGCTCAAGCGGCTGGCGACGGCGATTCGGGTGGCGGCTCGAGAACAGCGCTGGGTCAATGTGAACTCGGTCTGAAATGTGGGAGGGGGCTTGCCCCCGATGGCGGTGGATCAGTCGATAGGCTCGGTGACTTCAACTCCGCTATCGGGGGCAAGCCCCCTCCCACATTTAGATCACCTAGAGATTCAAGTTAGCGCAGCGCGCGGAGCAGCACCTTGCCCACTGTGGTCTTGGGCAGCTCGGCGGTTTCCTTGGGCCGCGTGGGCGGTCGAGCGGCTGGCGACGGCGATTCGCGTGGCGGCTCGCGAACAACGCTGGGTCAATGTGAACTCGGTCTGAAATGTGGGAGGGGGCTTGCCCCCGATGGCGGTGGATCAGTCGATAGGCTCGGTGACTTCAACTCCGCTATCGGGGGCAAGCCCCCTCCCACTTTTAGATCACCTAGAGATTCAAGTTAGCGCAGCGCGCGGCGCAGCACCTTGCCCACTGTGGTCTTGGGCAGCTCGGTGCTGCGAAACTCCACGTACCTGGGCACTTTGTACCCCGTCAGGTATTCCCGGCAATGGGCCAGGATCTGTTCCTGAGTCAGGTTCGGGTCTTTGCGCACCACGATGATCTTCACCCTCTCGCCGGTCACGCCATCTTCCACACCGATTGCCGCCACTTCAGCAACGCCGGGGTGCAGCGCCACCACGTCTTCGATTTCATTGGGGTACACGTTGAAGCCCGAGACCAGGATCAGGTCCTTCTTGCGGTCGACCAGGCGGATATAGCCGCGCGTATCCATCACCCCGATATCGCCGGTCGACAGCCAGCCCTCGGCATCCAGCACCTCGGCGGTTTCCTTGGGCCGCTTCCAGTAGCCCTGCATCACCTGCGGGCCGCGCACTTGCAATTCGCCCTGCTCACCGAGGTCAGCCAATTCGCCGTCTTCGCGCATGAAACGCACCCAGGTCGACGGCAAGGGCACGCCGATGCTGCCGGTGAATTCCATCTCGCGCATGCGGAAAATGTCGATGGGGCTGATGCTCACCACCGGCGAACATTCGGTCAGCCCGTAGCCTTCGATGATCGGCAGCCCGGTGACTTCCTTCCAGCGCTTGGCCACCGCCGTGTGCGTGGCCATGCCACCGGCGATCACCATGCGCAGGTCGGAAAAGTCCCGCGCACAGAACTCCTGGTTCTCCAGCAAGCCGTTAAACAACGTGTTGACCCCGGCAATCCCGTTGAAGCGCTCCTTGCGCAGGATCATCTGCACGCGCTTCACGTCCCGTGGGTTGGCGATCAGGATGTTGCGCCCGCCCAGGCACATGAACATCAGGCAGTTCACCGTCAGGGAAAAGATGTGATACAGCGGCAACAAGGTGACGTTGGTTTCCTGCGTGTCCTGGTCCAATTGGTTGCCGACCCAGGCCTTGGCTTGCAGCAGGTTGGCGATGATGTTGCGATGGCTGAGCATCACGCCCTTGGCGTCACCCGTGGTGCCGCCGGTGTATTGCAGGAAGGCCAGGTCGTCGAGGTGCATGTCCACCGGGAAATGGGTCAGCGCCCTTCCTTGCTTGAGCGCCTGATTGAAGCGTACCGAACCGCGCAGGTTGAACCTCGGCACCTGTTTCTGCACGCGGCGCAGGATGAAGTTCATCGCCGCGCCCTTGAAGGTGCCGAGCAAGTCGCCGATGGCCGCCACCACCACGCGCTTGACGCTGCTGCCGGGCATGGCTTTTTCCAGGGTGTGGGCGAAGTTCTCGAAGATCACCACCGTCTCGGCGCCGCTGTCCTTGAGCAAATGCTTGAGTTCATGGGCGGTGTACAGCGGGTTGACGTTGACCACCACCGCACCGGCCAGGATCGTTCCCAGCAGGCAGATCGGGTACTGCAAGCAGTTGGGCATCATCAGCGCCACGCGGTCGCCGGTCTTCACACCCTGGCCTTGCAGCCAGGCGGCAAACGCGATGCCCTGCATGTGCCAGTCGGCATAGGTCATTTCGGTGCCGATGCTGACGTAGGCCACCCGTTCGCGGAATTTTTCCAGGTGCTCCAGGAACACCTCGCGCAGCGACGGGTAGTCCTCGATACCTGCATCGATGTCCGCCGGGACGCCAGGCAGGTAGGCGTTCAACCAGATGCGTTCGGTGTGTTCCAGGCTGATAGCGTTCATGGCAATTTCCTTGTTGTTGTTTTGGATAGCGCTACTTTTCGACGATGGCGGTAATGCCCAGCCCACCCGCCGCGCAGATCGAAATCAGGCCGCGCCCGCCGCCACGCTCGTGGATCGCCTTGGCCAACGCTGCCAATTGCCGGCCCCCGGTGGCGGCGAAGGGATGCCCGCAGCCCAGGGAGCCACCGTTGAAGTTCATCTTGGCGCGGTCGATGGTGCCCAGCGGTGCGTCCAGCCCCAGCCGTTCGCGACAGTAGTCGGCGTCTTCCCAGGCCTTGAGCGTGCAGAGCACCTGGGCGGCGAACGCTTCGTGGATCTCGAAGAAATCGAAGTCGGCAAAGCCCAGGCCCTCACGCTTGAGCATGCGCGGCACGGCATAGGCCGGCGCCATCAGCAGGCCTTCGCTGCCGTCGACAAAGTTCACCGCCGCGGTCTCGCCGGTGCGCAGGTAGGCCAATACCGGCCAGCCGTGTTCGGCGGCCCACGCTTCACTGGCCAACAGCACCACCGAGGCGCCGTCGGTCAGCGGTGTGGAGTTGCCCGCCGTGAGCGTGCCGTTCTGGCGGTCGTAGGCCGGGGACAGGCTGGCGAGCTTCTCCAGGCTGGTGTCGGCGCGCAGGTTGTTGTCCCGCGCCAGGCCGCGATAGGGGCTGATCAGGTCGTCGAAGAAACCGCGTTGATAGGCGGCATCCAGGCGCTGGTGGCTGCTGAGGGTCAATTCATCCTGGGCCAGGCGCTTGATCTGCCAGCGCTTGGCCATTTCTTCGCAGTGCTCGCCCATCGACAGACCGGTGCGCGGTTCGCCATTGCGCGGCAGCAGCGGCTTGAAGAACATCGACGGACGCACCTTCAGCAGCGCCTTCACCTTGTCGCCCATGGCCTTGGCGCGATTGGCCGCAAGCAAGGTGTGGCGCAGCGCTTCATTGAGGCCGATGGGCGCGTCGGACGTGGTGTCGGCGCCACCGGCGATGCCCACGTCGATCTGGCCGAGGGCGATCTTGTTCGCCACCAGCAAGGCCGCTTCCAGGCCGGTGCCGCAGGCTTGTTGCAAGTCGTAGGCCGGGGTTTGCGCAGACAGCGTGGTCGATAACAGCGACTCACGCGCCAGGTTGAAATCCCGCGAGTGCTTGATCACCGCGCCTGCGGCGAACTCGCCCAGGCGCTGGCCGTGCAGGTTGTAGCGGTCGACCAGGCCTTGCAGCGCGGCCACCAGCAAATCCTGGTTACTGTCGTGGGCGTACACCGTGTTGGAGCGGGCAAACGGAATGCGGTTGCCGCCGATGATCGCCACGCGGCGGGTCGGGGCCGGGTTGAAGCTGTAGTCATTCATTTAAGGCGCTCGTTCCAGATAAAAAGCCCGCGCATGTGCGGTTTGTCACCGGCGAAGTTGCGCACTTCGAACTCACGCCGCGGGCCGCTCACGGGGCGGCGCCACAGCGCGACCTGGCCGGGCAGGAAGATCGGCAGCTTGAAGTCGCAGTGCGCTTGCGCCTGATCCAGGCCGCCCGGCGGTTGCTCGGCGGCCAATGCGCGGCCCAATGTCCACATGCCGTGGGCGATGGCGCGGCGAAAGCCAAAGAGTTTTGCGCCGATCAGCGAGGTATGAATCGGGTTGAAATCCCCCGAGACCTTGGCAAACCGCCGGCCCAGGTCGGCGGGCAGCACCCAGCGCTGGGTGCGCAACAGGCCTTCTTCCTGCAAGGGCAGCACGTCCGCCCATGGCTCACCCACCGGGTTATTCACGTCACGCCGCAGGTACAGGCTGTCGCTTTCCCACAGCAGCGCGTCCGCACCGTAGGCCCGGGTGGCGATGCTCAGCGCCTGGCCCTTGGGGTGCGCCACCCAACGCTCGCAATACACCTCCAGGCGCAGGGCCTGGCCTGCGTGCAAGCGCTGGTGCTGACGAATGCGATTGGCCAGGTGGACCATGCCGCTGGCCGGGTACGGGAAACTCGGCCGGGTCAGCAGCATCAGGTGCAACGGGAACGCCAGCACCTGCGGGTGGGACAGCGGCACGCCCTGCTCATGCCGGAAACCACAGGCGCGGCCATACGCGGCGATGCCGGTGGCCGACAATTCCACCGCCGAACGCACCAGACGCGCCTTGGGCAACTCAGGCGCGCCGTCGAGCTTGGGTTTGCGCAAGGCGCGCAGGCCGTCCAGCAACAACTGGGGCTGCGACGGCGGCGGGTCGATGATCTGCGTCACGTAGTCCATGGCTCAAGCTCCCAGCAGGCTTTGGCCGCACACGCGCACGACTTGGCCGTTGACGCCGCCGGACGCCGGGTGGGCCAGCCAGGCGATGGTCTCGGCCACGTCGATCGGCTGGCCGCCCTGGGACAGCGAATTCATGCGCCGCCCGGCTTCGCGGATCAGCAGCGGGATCTTCGCGGTCATCTGGGTTTCGATGAACCCCGGCGCCACCGCGTTCACCGTGACCTGCTGCGCCGCCGCCAACGGCGCCAGGCCGTGGACCAGGCCGATCACCCCGGCTTTGGAAGTGGCGTAGTTGCTTTGCCCGAGGTTGCCGGCGATGCCGGAAATCGACGACACACAGACGATACGCCCGCCCGGGTTCAGGCCCTGGCATTCCAGCAGCGCGTGGCTCAGTTGCAACGGCGCTTGCAGGTTGACCGCCAGCACATTGCGCCACGCCGCTTCGGTCATCTTGGTGATGGTCTTGTCGCGGGTGATCCCGGCGTTATGCACCACCACGTCGAAGGCGCCGGATTGGCTGACATGGGCCTGCAACAGCGAGGCCGCATCTGCTGCGGTAATGTCCAGTGGCAACGCCGAGCCACCGACGCTGGCGGCGGCATGTTGCAGCGCGTCCTCGGCTTGGGGCACATCCACGCACACCACATGGGCGCCGTCGCGGGCCAATACCTGGGCAATCGCCAAGCCGATGCCACGGGAGGCACCGGTAACCAGCGCGCGGCGGCCGGCGAAGGGGGTGTCCCAGTTGACCGTGACAGGGCCGTCCAGCGGTTTTTCCAGGCGCACCACTTGCCCCGACACATAGGCCGAACGACGCGACAGAAAGAAGCGCAGGCTGCTGTCCAGGGCGTCTTCGGCCCCCGGCGCGACGTAGATCAATTGCACGGTGATCGCCCGGCGCAGTTCCTTGGCCAGCGAACGCACCAACCCTTCGAGGGCGCGCTGGGCGATGGCCTGGGGCAAATCCCGACAGTCTTCGGGAGCAGTGCCGAGCACCACCACGCGGCCATGCTGGGCGAGGCGCTTGGCGTTGGCGTGGAAAAATACGTAGAGCTCATCGAGTTGCTGCAGGTCGACGACGCCAGTGGCATCGAACACCGCGCCCTGCACCTTGACCGTAGACGGCGCCTTGAGGGTCGCCGCAGTGGCGGCAACCGTGTCGGTGGCGCTGAAAATCTGTTGCACTTGCACAGCCAGGCGCCCTGCCCCCGCGACGATCACCGGGTTGGCCAGGCCTTGCTGGCCACGGTGATGACGTTGCAGCAGCAACGGTTGCGGCAGGCCGATGGCCTGGGCCAGGCGTCGGCCCCAGGGAGAATTGACGAACGATAGGTAGCTGTCACTCATATAAACATCCACTCACGATGCGGTATCGGTATGAACGCCCGAGCCATGTAGGCGCGTTCATTCAGTGCCACTCAATTGACCGAAGCATTCTCGCCCTGGCTGGTACGACGCTGGGTAGACGGTTGCAACACGTGCTTACGCTGCTGCAACGCCTCGAGCAGACCGAAGTCCTGCGGGAAGTCGTCGACCTGGATGCCGTGGTCGGCATATTCCACATAGCGCGCGAGCAAGGCGTCTTCATCGCTGCTGATCAAGTCCAGCGCCCGCGCCTTGACGCGCCAGGCGGCAAAGGCCGTGGCGGCGATCGGCATCGCTTCGAGCAAGCCCTGTTTGATCGCAGGCTTGAGCCGTGCTTCGATCAGCTCCACCTGCGGCAACAGGCGGAAAGCCAATTCGCCGTAGGCCAGCTTGTCGATTTCCGGACGTGGGATATAGGAATTGGCCAGCAAGCGCTCACGGGTTTCGCCGGGGGTCTGCACCACATCCGCCACCTGGGCCAACAGCCGGTCCGAGGGTTTACGCAGGGGAATACCGAACGGAAAACTCAAGCCGCGCACCACCGCCGCAGCGGCTTTCGACGGATAGTTATCGAGTGTTTCGGCGAGGGCTTCATGGGCGCGCAGCAACGCATCCTGGGCCGACCAATGCACCAGCGGCAAATCCGCCTGGGGCCGGCCGTCATCTTCAAAGCGCTTGAGCACGCAAGACAAGATGTACAACTGCGAAAGAATATCGCCCAGGCGCCCGGTGATACTTTCCTTGCGCTTGAGCGCACCGCCGAGCACACCCATGGAAACGTCCGAGATCAAAGCCAACACCACCGACAGTCGATTGGCCTGACGGTAGTAGGACGCCAACGCCGGCTCGGTCTTGGCGGGTGCGGAAATCAGGCGCCCGCCAGTGAGCGAATGCACTGCGGCGCGCACCGTATTGGCCAGCACAAAGCTCATATGGCCGAACATTGCGCTGTCAAACGCTTCAAGCGCCTTGCGCCGATCGGGGTTGCGCGCCGCTTCCATCTCGCGCAACACATAGGGATGGCAACGGATCAGGCCCTGACCAAAGATGATCAGGCAGCGGGTCATGATGTTCGCGCCTTCTACCGTGATCGCAATCGGGCTTTGTTGATAAGCGCGGGCCAGGAAGTTGTTGGGGCCCATGCAGATGCCCTTGCCGGCGACGATGTCCATGCCGTCGTTGACGATCACCCGCGCGCGCTCGGTGACGTGGTATTTGGCGATGGCGGAGATCACCGAAGGTTTCTCGCCGGCATCCAGCGATGCCACCGACACCTTGCGCACCGCGTCGCAGGCATACAAATGCCCGGCCATGCGCGCCAACGGGGCCTGCACGCCTTCGAACTTGCCGATGGGCAGGCCGAACTGTTTGCGCATCGCCGCATAGGCACTGGTGCCGCGTACTGCGACCTTGCCCAGGCCGACGTTGGCCGACGGCAAGGAAATCGCCCGACCGGCCGCCAGGCATTCCATCAGCATGCGCCAGCCGTTGCCGACCTGTTCGCGCCCGCCGATGACCCACTCCAGGGGAATGAACACATCCTTGCCGGTGGTAGGACCGTTCTGAAACACCGCGTTGAGCGGCCAGTGCCGACGACCGCTGTTCACGCCCGGATGGGAGGTTGGGATCAACGCGCAAGTGATGCCCAGCGAACCCGGCTGGCCGAGCAGACCTTCCGGGTCTTGCGCACGAAACGCCAGGCCAAGCACTGTGGCAATCGGGCCAAGGGTGATGTAGCGCTTGTCCCAGGTCACGTTGAAACCCAGCACTTCCTCGCCTTCGTGCAGGCCTTTGCAGACGATGCCCAGGTCCGGAATCGCCCCAGCGTCGGAACCGGCATACGGGCTGGTCAGCGCGAAACACGGGATGTCTTCGCCACGCGCCAGACGCGGCAGGTAGTAATTGCGCTGGGCATCGGTGCCGTAATGCAGCAGCAATTCCGCCGGGCCCAGGGAGTTGGGCACCATCACCGAAATCGCCGCCGCCGAGCAGCGTGTCGACAGCTTCATCACCACTTGCGAATGCGCGTAGTGGGAGAAGCCTTTGCCGCCGTACTGCTTGGGAATGATCATGCCGAGGAAACCGGCGTCCTTGGTGTACTGCCAGCCCTCGGGGGACATGTCTTGCCAGACCTGGGTGGTTTCCCAGTCGTTGGCGATGTCGCACAGGGTTTCGACTTCGTTGTCGAGGAAGGCTTGCTCCTCGGCGCTCAGGCTGGCCGGCGCGGCTTGCAGCAGGCGCTGCCAGTCGGGTCGGCCGCTGAACAGTTCGGCATCCCACCACACGGTGCCGGACTCGATGGCCGCGCGCTCGGTGTCGGACATTGCCGGCATAACTGTACGAAATAGGCTCAGAGCCTTGCTGGTCAACAGGCGGCGACGCAGCGGTTTGATTGTCATCAGCAACGCGGGCAAGACCACTAGCAGCGCCACGACGGTGGTGCCGAAAACGGCGACCGCGTTGAACAGGTAGCCGGCCGCCAGCCAGGCCAGGCCGGCGCCCAGCCAGTGGACAGCGGCGGCTTGTCGATACGCCAGGGCAATCGCGGCTGCGAAACCCACCAATAACCAGATCACCATGGGGATACCTCTACTCGATTCAGGGCGTGGCGAACGCGCGGATCAGTCGAAATGACCTGCGGTGCAAAACCACGCTACAAACTCAGAAAACCAGATTAAAATTTTATTTTGAAATTTTTATTTAATGCTTTGATGAAAACATTCGAAGCTGAGCGAGTCAGCCGTGTTGAGCCCATGTGAAAGAGAGTGGAACGGGTCGCCTGCGCGACCCGTCGATGCCATGCTGGGACAAACCGTGCAGAAAGATGCGCTGACTGCTCGTTTCCAGCGTCGCGGCAAGGCTAAAACGATGAATCAGAACTCGTAGGTTGCCGACATGCTGACCACTTCACCCTTTGCTTCAGACTTGCCATCCAGCGAACCACCACCAAGGCGATCCACATTCTTGGTTTTGAGGTTGACGGTTTCCACGAACTGCCGAGAGTACGCCCCATCAATGCTCAACCCAGGAATCGCACGGATCTTGTAGCCAAAGCCCAAGGAAGCGAACGTCCGATCACCATCCGGAATACGCGGGTCACGCGTGGAGTTACGGGTTGGCGTCTGGTCAAAGGCCACGCCGGCGCGCACGGTTAAATCATCGGTGAGTTTGTAGTCTCCGCCGAGCGAGTACATCCATGTGTTTTTGTAGTTATAAGGAATCGACACAATGGTGCTGCCATTGGACTTCAAGGTCAGGTCCTTGAACGACGACCACTCGGTCCACGTGACGCTCGCACCCAAACTCAAGCGATCAGAGAACTGATGTACCCAGTCAATGGATGTATTGGCCGGGATGTCCAGTTGCGTCGTAGCGTTGGCGCCACCGGGATAGAGGTGCAAGCCCGGGTATGCCAATTCCACCAGGGTTTTGCCATCAACCACCGGTGTGGTCATCAACGCTTCCGATCCCGGATCGGCGTAGATATTGTATTTGCCCTCCAGTTTGTTCTTGATTTTGGCGTGGTAATTCAGGCCGAGCGTGTCGAATTCCGTGGGTTTCCAGACGACACCGGCAAACCAGCCAAGGGAGTTGTTGTCCACCTTGACCCGCATCAGCGCATGCCCCATGCCTGCCGGAAATGGAATACCCCCCAACCCTGGCGACTGAGCGGCGGCGGCATAGAGATCGACGTTCTGACTTACAAAACCTTTGGTGTGCTGAAGAATGGTACCGCCACCCACGGAAAACTGATCATTGACCTTGAACGACAGAGAAGCGGTCAAGCCAACCGTTTCGATTCGGGTATCCACGGCAAAATCACGGCCTTTCCAGTCCGGGTCCCAAGTCGTGCGTGCGCCCATGGGCACCACTTGGCTCAGGCCAAAACTGAACCGGTCATTGATGGGGATCACCATGAAACCGGTAGGCACCCAAGCCTCGAAACCACCCTGGCCACCGTCCCCGGTGCGGTCGTGATAGACCGGCGAAAAGTTTTCATCAAGGGTGGTATCCGACATCGGACGGCCTGAATAATCGTAAGCCGAGCCTTTGTACTTGATGTTGATGTCCGCGTAGTTGATGGTGAATTGCGAGATGGTTTTATCAATGAACGCCATCGCCGCCGGGTTATTGAACGCCGATGATGGATCGTCCTTGAACATCGAACCACCACCGAATGCCCGGCCCCACCCGGCTGTGTTAGCGGTAGGAGTCATGAAGCCACCTGCCTGAGCCGCCCCTGCTGCCACCAGACATCCCAGCAATGTCAGGCCGATGAATGCGTGTGCCTGCTGTTTCTTATTATTCATGCTCCACTCCTTATTGTTTTTATCCGTAACGCTCAGCTGATACGTCGGGCTTTTGCGCAACAGACGCCTCTGACGAGGCGCCTGCCTTTGCACGGGTGATCAGTCCGTTGTTCTTATTGCATGTGCAGAGTCGGCGCCTTGACGGACAACGACTGAACAGCACAACTGCCCGAGAGCGACTGGCTGGAAGTCGTCGAGAGCGTTTGAGTGACTTCATCCCAAACCAGATTCAGCGTGCCTGGGCCACAGTTGGAAGGCGGGAAAGCAACGGTCCAGCCAACATTGGTCACAGTAGCGGTGCCCTTTTTGGTGACTGGGTCGTAACTGGTTGCGCTTAATACCCAACCTGGAGACGGAATGTTCTTCAGGACAGGCAAGCCACAGAGTCCGCCGCCAGAGAGAGTTGCCGCAGTGATGGTGACCACACCGCTAGTCACCGTGCCGCCAAAAGTGACTCCGCACGTGATAGGGGCGCCCGCAGACGAAGGAGACGTCACCACAATGGTGCCGGCACTAGTAGTGAAAGGTCCCGCAGGCGTGATCGTCGCCGCGTTGGCCATCGAAGCCGCGCCAAAGCACAGAGCAAGCGAAGTTGCACAAACGAGGGTTTTCAAACTTTTCATTATTTTTCCTCACATGTTATGGCGAGTCATTCGCCAGGGGTAATGGCCATGAACGAGAGGTCACGGAGAAACTGCAGAACTTCCCTTTCCAGCCAAATTTCAATTCAATTACCGCTGCAACTATCGGATATATCTATTCGACAACTTTGAAGTTGGCCGGCATCTTGATCGACACCGTCTTGATCTTGCAGTCTTCGCCAATCGGCACATTGACGGCTTCCAACTTGCCGGTGGCGTTATCCCAGGTGCCGTCGGCCGTGGAAGGGCCGCACTTGCCGCCCAGGCCGAAGGCGTGGACGTCCACGCTGATCTTCGACATCGAGCCGCTTTGGGTGTCTTTGGCCACCAAGATCCACGGCAGGTTGATCGCTTCGACCCGGCTGCACTTGAGGCCGCCGTCGAATTCGACCTTGTCGACATTGACGGACGAACCGTCGGCGGCAACCTTGCCCGCCACCTTGATGGTGCAGTCGGCACTGATCAGCTTGCCTTTGGAAAAACTGATGGGCCCTTGGGCAGTAAACGCACTACCGGCAGGTTCAATACGGGCAGCCTGGGCTTGCTGATAGACAATCAGACCCAATGCCGCCAATAAGATATGGGCGGTGAACTTGGCAGGTGTTTGCATGGTGAACGTCCTTCCCTTGCTTTTATTTTTTTGGGGTCAAACAACTCTCTTGCAATGAAATCGATAAACGCTGGGCGATAAGAAACCGCGCGAGACAAAGATCCCGAGCACGCCAGGTAACTTTTTCAGTTCATCTCAGAACGTTTTGCTATTGCCGCCGTATTGTTTCAGATAGTGCAGACGCTTGGACGGTTGAAGATTGGTCAGGGTGATATCCCCGGCATAATGCCTGAGCACCCGATGGTCCATCCGTCGTCGCCACAAATACGGCACGTAAGCCCAGACAATCATGCTTGCATAACCGTAGGGAAGTTGCGGCGATTCATCGAAGTGACGCAACGATTGATAACTGCGCGTCGGATTGGCGTGATGATCGGAGTGCCGTTGCAGTTGGAACAGAAAGATATTGGTCACGATCCGGTTACTGTTCCACGAATGTCGCGGCGAGCAACGCTCATAACGGCCGTTGGGCAACTTCTGGCGTTTAAGGCCGTAGTGTTCGACGTAGTTCACCACTTCCAGCAGCGAGAAGCCGTAGATGCCCTGGATGATCAGGAACGGAATCACCGCCGCCCCCAACCAGGCAATCATCGCGCCCCACAACACCACGCTGTACAGCCAGGCGCTGAGCACGGCGTTTTTCCAGTGCCAGGCCGGCAGGCCGAGTTTGCGCAGGCGTTCGCGCTCCAGGTTCCACGCCGAGCGGGCGCTGAACCACACCGAGCGCGGCAGGAAAGCCCAGAAACTTTCCCCCAGCCGCGAGCTGGCCGGATCTTCCGGGGTGGCGACACGGACGTGATGGCCCCGGTTGTGTTCGGTATAGAAGTGCCCGTAGAACGTCGGCGCCAAAGTGACTTTGGCCAGGAACACTTCCAGCGGCTTGGGTTTGTGCCCCAACTCGTGGGCGGTGTTGATCGCGATGCCAGTCGCCGCGCCCGTGGACATGGCCATGCCCAGGTACGTGAAGGCACTGACCTGGCCGTGCAGTTGGGTGCGCGAGGTGAGATAGGCGGCCGTTTTCGCCAGCCAGCTCGAAGGTTCCAGCGCGGCGGTGGCCTGGAGCAAACCGCCGTTGATGATCCAGTCGATACCGCCGGCAGCCAGCCAACCGGTGATCACCACCGAAGCGATGACGAACAGCACGCCGGTGTAGATGATCCAGCGGTAGTAGCGTTGCGATTCGAGGTGGTTGACGGCGGACTCGGGCGGGTTACTCACGTCTTCGCCCAACAGGCCATCGATCAGCGGGATGAGGCCGAAGATCACCAATACGCCAACCCACCACAGTTGTTGCACGCCGCTGGTGATTGCCAGTGTGCCGGCGAGTAAAGGCGTTGCCAGGGGCAGGATGCCGAGCCACCACAGGTGGCGTTTGCCGTCGGCCCAGACCTGCGGGGTGGCCAGGGTCTGATTCATGGCAACCTCCGGACGGGGCAGGTGCAAAACAGGTTCAAGGAGCGCGGAAGGCTCCGGGAAATCAACCATGCGATAAAAGACGTTTTTTTCATTGTTATTCGCTCTTAGGCATTTCAAAAATCATTTCAAAACAAACATTGAAATATTTTTTTAAATAAATAACGCGGAATCGTTAGGTCGTCAACTAGTTTATCGAGCCCTTTTTTGCGTGACCGAGCAGTCTCTTTTTCAGCTGGCTGGTCAGGTGTCTAGAGCGCGCATTGACGCCGTTGTGCCGCGACTCGGATGGCCCGATTATTTGTTCGCCAGGGCCAACGGTGGATGCAGGACGGTGGTGTTTTGCGGTGATCGGGCCCGTTTGGCCACCTGTTCCACCACCGCCACAACACGCTCCGTCGCGGTGATCGGCAACATATGGCCGCGCCCCTCCACCAGTTGCAGCTTGAGGCCGGGCACCCGGCTCGCGAGGGCCTGGCCGTGCTTTTGAAAGTCCAGCACCTTGTCCTTTGCGCCGTAGATCAAGCCGATGGGCAGGGTCAGTTGCGGGTAGCGCTTGACCATGCCCGGCAGGTGATTGTTGACCTGGTTGATCTCGGTGGAGGCCGCATAGAAGTTGGCCGGGCGCATGCCGAGCAGCCCGCCGCCGCGTGTGGCGAAGTCCGCTGGTGCAGGATCGGGGGCGAACACGCCCTTGACCACCGAGCCTTTGGTCAGCAGGCCGATCGGCATCGTCAGCGTGTGCGACAGCCAGCGACGCAGCCACGCCGGGCGCACCGCCAATGACAGGAACACCAGCGGCAACAGGCGCTGGGGATGGGTCAGCGGTGCCACCAGGATCAACCCGGAGACCGCGTGGGGATGGTCGAGGGCCAGCGCCAGGGCCACCGCGCCACCGAGGGAATGCCCCAGCACCAGCGGTCGATCCAGGCCCAGCGCCTGGATAAAAGCCGCGATTTGCCGGGCCTGGGCCGGCAGGTCCGCCGCCGTGCCGGGATGCCGGGTCGAATAGCCCGAGCCAGGCCGGTCGAGCGTGATGACCCGGAAATGCTCGCGCAACTGCCCCGACAAGGCGTAGGTCAGGTTGCGACTGCTGCCCATCAGCCCGTGAATCATCACCAGCGGTGGGCCCTTGCCCTCGTCGAGAAAATGAAAGCGCTCGCCATCGACGTCCACAAAGCGCCCGTTACTTGGAACGGCCGCTTCGATGCGCCGTGTCATCCAGGCACTGAAGCCCCATGCCACCACGCTCGCACCGACCAGCACACCCGCAGCAATAACCCATTCGACAGCCATAGCTCGGTCCTCTGCTTCCCTGCTGCCGACCGCCCGACCGGAATTGATCAAGGCCTCAGCCATCGCCCACACCCTGGACCTAAACTTCGTGCATACCGTCGCACATGAGGAGCCAGGGACTAGCCTAGGCGATATTTTCAGGTAGATTATTTAAAATCTTTTTTAAAATAAGTAATTCAATTTTCCTTTGCAATGGTGTTCTATCTAAAAAGACAAAACAAAAACAGGAGCACATCCGATGCCCACGCAGGCCCGCCTATGAATGCCCACAGTGATTCCATCGACATCGCCATCATCGGTTCAGGCTTCGCCGGCCTGTGCATGGCGATCAAGCTCAAGGAAGCCGGCTTTAGCGACTTCTTTATCGCCGAACAGGCCGCGACACTCGGCGGCACCTGGCGCGACAACCACTACCCTGGCTGCGCCTGCGATGTGCAGTCCCACGTCTATTCGTTTTCGTTTGCGCCCAACCCGGACTGGACCCGCCAATTCGCCGCGCAAGCGGAGATCCGCGCCTACCTGGAGCAATGCGCCCGACGTTTCGCGCTGGCGCCGTATCTGCGCTTCGGCATGGGCCTGCAACGTGCGGTGTTTGATGAGCAGCAACAACGCTGGCAACTGAGCTTCAGCAACGGGCGCCAGGTCAGCGCGCGGGTGCTGGTGTCGGGCATGGGCGGCTTGTCGCGCCCGGCGCTGCCGGATATCCCGGGGCTGGACAGCTTCAAGGGCCAGCGCTTTCACTCCCAGCAGTGGGACCACGCCTATGCCCTGAAGGGCAAGCGCGTGGCGGTGATCGGCACCGGCGCCAGTGCCATTCAGTTCGTGCCGCAGATTGCGCCGCAGGTCGCTCATTTGGACCTGTTCCAGCGCACCCCGCCATGGATCATGCCCAAGCCCGACCGAGCGATTTCCCGCGTTGAGCGCTGGGCATTCAAGCACCTGCCCTTCACCCAACGGCTGGTGCGCGGCGCCTTGTATTGGGCGCTGGAAGGCCGCGTGGTGGGCTTTGCCCGGCACCCACGGCTGATGAAGATGGTGCAGAAAGTCGCCCTGCGCCACTTGCACAAACACGTCACCCGCCCTGCCCTGCGCAAGGCGCTGACGCCGGACTACACCCTCGGTTGCAAGCGCGTGCTGATCTCCAACGACTATTACCCAGCGTTGTCGCGCAGCAATGTGCAGGTGGTGACCGACAGCGTGCTGCGCATCGAAGCCGATGGCGTGATCACCGCCGACGGCGTCAAGCACCCGGCCGATTGCCTGATCTTCGGCACCGGGTTCCAGGCCACCGACCCGCTGCCCCGCGACTGCATCATCGGGCGTCACGGCGTCGACCTGATGGACGCCTGGCACGACGGCGCCCATGCCTACAAAGGCAGCACGGTGCCGGGCTACCCGAACCTGTTCCTGATCATCGGCCCCAACACCGGCTTGGGGCATAACTCGATGATCCTGATGATCGAAGCCCAGGTCGCTTACATCCTCGATGCGCTGCAACAAATGCAGCGCCACCGCATTGCCACAGTGGAGGTCAAACCCGCGGTGGAACAAGCCTACAACCACCAATTGCAGGACAAACTCACGCGCACCATCTGGAACACCGGCGGCTGCCGGAGCTGGTACCTCGACCCTCGCACCGGCAAGAACACCACCCTGTGGCCCGGCTCAACCTGGCGCTTCAAGCAGATCACCCGGCATTTTGCGCTCAAGGATTATGTCGCCAGCATGGCACCGATTGACGCGGCGCCCCGCGCAATGGCTGCGCCACATTCCACCGCAGAAGGGAGCCTGTCATGAAGTCATTCAACGGCCGCGTGGCGGCGATCACCGGCGCGGCATCCGGCATGGGCCGCGCATTGGCCCTGGCCCTGGCGCGCGAAGGTTGCCACCTGGCGCTGGCGGACAAGAACAGCCAAGGCCTGGACCAGACCGTGGCGTTGATTCAAACCGCCACCCTGGCGCCGGTGCGGGTGACCACCCAGGTGCTGGATGTGTCCGACCGGCACGCCATGCAAGACTGGGCGGCGCGTTGCGCTGCCGAGCACGGCCAGGTCAACCTGATCTTCAACAACGCCGGAGTGGCGCTGTCGAGCACCGTCGAAGGCGTGGACTACAGCGATCTGGAATGGATCATCGGCATCAATTTCTGGGGCGTGGTGTACGGGACCAAGGCCTTCCTGCCGTATCTCAAGGCCAGCGGCGACGGCCATGTGGTCAACACGTCCAGCGTGTTCGGGCTGTTTGCCCAGCCCGGCATGAGCGGCTACAACGCCAGCAAATTCGCGGTGCGCGGCTTTACCGAAGCCCTGCGCCAGGAGTTGGACCTGCAACGTTGCGGCGTTTCGGCCAGTTGTGTCCACCCCGGCGGCATCCGCACCGATATCTGCCGCAGCAGCCGCATCGACGCCAACATGACCGGCTTTTTGATCCACAGCGAACAGCAGGCCCGCGCCGATTTCGAAAAGCTGTTCATCACCGACGCCGACCAGGCCGCCAAAGTGATCCTGCAGGGCGTGCGCAAAAACAAACGCCGCGTGCTCATCGGCCGCGATGCGTATGTTCTCGACCTGCTCACCCGCTGCCTGCCGGCGGCCTATCAAGCGCTGGTGGTGTTCGCCAGCAAGCGCATGGCCCCCAAACGCCCAACGCCGCTGTTTGACAGCAACGACGAGAGCCGTCTCTGAACAGGAGCAAGCCCCATGCTACCGATCCGTCGCGATATCCGCTTTGCCTTGCCGGCCGAACGCATCAAGGACTGGCACGAACAAGGTCCGTTCATCACGCATTTTTTCAATGCGTTGTCGCTGCTGTTTCCCCAGGGCGAGCTGTTTTTCATGGACAGCGTGCGCCACTACCGCCAACGCATCGATGACCCGGCGCTGAAACAGGAGATCCAGGGTTTTATCGGCCAGGAGGCCATGCACAGCCGCGAACACCTCGCCTATAACGACTTGCTGCAAGCCGCAGGCCTGCCGGCACATCGCCTGGACCGGCGCCTGAAATTCTTCCTCGACCTGCAGAAAAAACACCTGCCGCCGGCGTTCAACCTGGCGGTGACCATCGCCCTGGAGCATTACACCGCGATGCTCGCGGAAATCCTCCTGAGCGACCCTTCGCGCTTCGGCGATTCACTCAAGGGCTACCAGCAGATGTGGTACTGGCATGCCCTCGAAGAAACCGAGCACAAGGCAGTGGCGTTTGACGTGTGGAACCGCGTGATCAAGCCGGGCCCCCTGCGCTACCTGCTGCGCACCGGAAGCATGCTAACCACGACGCTGCTCTTCTGGCTGGTGGTGTTCGACTTCCACCTGCGCCTGCTGATTGCCGACCGCAAGGCCGGCGGGCATGTGCAAGGGTTCTGGCGCATGCTCAAGTTTTTGTATGGACCCAAGGGCGTGTTCCCGCGGATGCTGCGGCCGTGGCTGCACTACTTCAAGCCGGGCTTTCATCCGTGGGACCACGACAACCGTGCGCGCCTGGCGAGGATCGAGGGCTTGGTCGAAGAGATCGAACAGACCCAGCGCGAATACCGATCGGCCCAGGCCTAGACCCGCCGCGCACGCAACCTGGTACAGCACCACGACCACCCTGATCGCCGTGGGTGCTCGGGTCGGCGTCGAGGCGCACGCCGCCGACGCCGAATAACACACAGCGCGCCCTCGCGGCCGGCGCGCAGCCCCTCGAAGACAGGGCCGGGAACACACCGGCCAACGCCACACATGACCAGGCGCGGCACGAAAAGCCGTTGCGGTCGCCCAGTTGATTTTTCAGGTTTCTCAGCACGCTCATGTGCGCGCTTGCGCTTTAGCGACGGAACTTTCTGATAAAAACCAGCCCCTAAGCCTGTTTCAAGATGTAATATCTGCGACTTTTTCAGGGTTCCCGGATCGCGCAGCAAGGGGAACACGCTGAAATCGCCAGCAGCAAGGAGCTTGGCTTGAGATGCAACACAAACGGTCTAATACTATGCACCCACTGATGTTTAACGCACTGCTGTGGTTATGTGGGGTTGCCTTGCTCTACCTGGCCAAGGCGGTTATGGAGCTGTTTTTAGGGCCGATCAGCGAAACCTGGATCGACCTGACGCTGGTGCTGACCGCGTACCTGTTACTTTTCGTCCTCGACCCCATACGCACCCGGATAAACCGCCGCATGCGCAAACGCGCCCGGCGTAGACAGGCTTGCCAAGACACCGGCGCAGATGCCTGACTTTTTTTCGAGGAACCCACCTGTGTCCCAACCCGGCGATACCCATCAACTCGCGCTGGACCGATTTCTGCAGGCACACCCGGATGTCCTCACCCAACTGGACACTCTGAACCCGCTGGCCGCCCAGGCCAAAGGCGAAACCCTTGCGCAATACCGCGCCGAACGCCTGCATGAGGCGTTCGAAGCCGAAGCCGAGCGCCTGGGGCTGTTTGCCTGGGAGCTGACCCTCAAGCTGACGGCCGAATCCGCCCAGGCATTCGAAGCGCAACGCCTCGAAGTGCATAAGGAAGTGGCGCAGATGGCGGGGATGAGCTGGGACGAATACTGCGAGTTGCATGGCGTGAGCGGCTGACGCGGCACGCCCCATGCTGGTTTTATCGCCTCACACCATCGCCAGCGGATGCTTGCGCTTGGGCGCTCCGAACACCCGGTCGATGGCGTCGAGGTCGTGTTCGTCCAGCACCAGTTGAGCGGCGGCGGCGTTGAGCCGCACATGCTCTTGCGTGACGGCCTTGGGGATGGCGATCATCCCGTCCTGACGCACTACCCAGGCCAGCGCGACCTGCGCGGGCGTCGCCTGATGCCGATGGGCGATCTGCTTGAGGGTCGGGCTGGACAGTAATTCGCCGCCTTGCGCGATCGGACAGTAAGCCATCAACGGCAAGTGATGTTGTTGCCACCACGGCAGCAGGTCGAATTCGATGCCGCGCTCCTGGATGTTGTAGAGCACCTGGTTGGTCGCGCAGGCCGGTGACGCAAGTTCCTGCAGGTCGGCCACATCGAAGTTGGAAACACCCCAGCGGCCGATCTTGCCGGCTTCGCGCAAGCGCTCGAACGCCTCGACGGTTTCTGCCAGCGGGTACTGACCGCGCCAGTGCAGCAGGTACAGGTCAATGTAATCGGTGCCCAGGCGCTGGAGGCTGGCATCGCACGCGCGCGGTACGCCCCGGCGGCTGGCGTTGCGGGGGTAGACCTTGCTCACCAGGAACACCTGCTCGCGCTTGCCGCGAATGGCCTCGCCGACCACGCTTTCGGCGCCGCCTTCGCCGTACATTTCGGCGGTGTCGATCAAGGTCATGCCCTCGTCGATACCGCACTGCAACGCCGCGACTTCGGCGCGGCGCCGGTCCGGGTCTTCGCCCATGCGCCAGGTACCCTGGCCGATGACAGGGACCGGAACACCGGCCAGATCGATGGTTCGCATGACAACCTCCTGATGCGTTCGCGGGTTAACAGTGTGGCATTCACCGGACAAACGGGTTCAATCGAAGTATGGTTGCCTTTTGCCAAATCGCCGGAAGGGCCTGCAATGCTGTTTGTCGTGATGCTCGGGGGCAAGCACCCACGGGCCAGGATCGAAGTCCATGACGTGGTATTCGCCGTGGCGGATACGCTGGAAGCCACCTACCCACAGTTACGCGATGCCTGGTTTGGCAGCCCCAAGGGCGTGCATATCGATTCGTGGATGGCGGTCGATGGCGTCGACGGTTGGAAAGTCGAACTCAGCCACCTGGCACCCCAGGCTGGCGCGCAGCGCCTGTACTTCATCAACCTGGGCGGCTACGAGACCAACCGCTTTGGCGAGGCGCATCACTACCTGCTGGTGGTTGCCCGCGACAAAAAGGAAGCGACGGGCAAAGGCAAGCAACAGCTGCTGCGTCACTGGTCACAGGCCCACACCGACGGCGTGCTGGACATCGACGACTGCCTGCCCATCGATCTGGCCGACGGCCGTTACCTTCACCTCGTCCAAGCCCCGCACCGGCCGGTGCTCCAGCAGAACGACTACATTGTGCTGGCGTGAACCGGCTTTAGCCGCTCCGCCGACGCTCAACCGCCGGCACCGGATGAACCGCTGCCGGAACTCAATTTACCCTATGGGCACATAGACGATGCCCTGCATGATCGGCTCCACGCTCCCGGTCAACACCACGCCGCCCTGCCCGTCCCACTGCACGGTGACTGTGCCGCCGTCGCATTGCACCTCGACGCGGTCGTCGAGCAAGCCGCGGCGAATCCCATTCACCACCGCGCCGCAGCAGCACGAGCCGGACCCGAGCGGCACGCCGCCGCCGCGCTCCCAGATCCGCAGGCGAATATGCCCACGATCGATGACCTCGACAAAATGCACATTGGTCCTGGCGGGGAACAGCACGTGGGTTTCCAGGGCCGGGCCCAGGGTTGCCACGTCGACAGCGCCGAGGTCCGCGACAAAGAAGGTGCAATGGGGGTTGCCCATGCTGCACGCCGCCGGGTCGCCTTCGAGGGGCAAGTACAGTGTGTCCATCGACTCGGCCAGCGGCACCGCGGCCCAGCCCAGCGATGGCGCGCCCATATTCACCGACACCCGCTGCCCCGACTCACGCACACAGGTCAGCAAACCGCGGTCGGTACGCAGCACGATGGAATCGGTGCCGGCTTCATGCATCAGCCGCTCGGCCACACCGCGCGTAGCGCTGCCGCAGGTTTGCAGGGGCGTGCCATTGGGGTTCCAGAATTTGATCCGTGCGGCAGCGTCTGCGCAATCGAGCACCACCGCCAACTGATTGAAGCCGATGCCGGTGTGGCGATTGCCGAGACGGCGAGCGACCTGCGCGCTGATCGGATCATCCAGACCACGGCGATCGATGATGAGGAAGTCGTCGCCGTGGGCGTGCATCTTCACGAAAGGCAGCGTCATGGCGTGTGCTGTGGGCGGTGACAAATCAGAGCACGCTCCCCATGGCTTTCATCAACACGGGGTCACGCCCGTAGATATCGGGCGCATACACCAACTCGCCCTGGCGATCCACTTCCACGGTCCAGTACCCGAGCAACACCGGCACCGGCGTCGCCAGGCGGAATTCATGGGTCACGCCGGTGGCCAGCAATTCATCGGTGCGAACGCGCTCCGCCGGGCTCACCAGCAGGTCGCGCAGCAGCAACGGTTGTTCGACCCGCACACAACCCGAGCTGAACGCACGCGGGCCTTTGGTGAACAGCGGTTGGCTGGGCGTGTCGTGCAGGTACACCGAGTACGGGTTGGGGAAACGCAGCACGATCTTGCCCAGCGGGTTGCGCGGGCCGGCTTCCTGGCGCAGCAGGATGTTGCCAGGGCGGGCCCAGTCGATGTGTTCGGGCGCCAGCGGGCGGCCCTCGGGGTCGAGCACTTGCAGGTTCTGCTGGCGCAGGTATTCGGGGTTGAGGCGGATGGCCGGGAGTTTGTCCTCGCGCATGATGGTGGGCGGCACGGTCCAGGTCGGGTTGAGGGTCAACCGGTTGATGCGTGATTTGAGCAGCGGTGTCTGGCGTTCGGCGCGGCCGACCTGCAAGCGGGTTTGCCACACCGGGATGCCACTCTGATAGACACTCAATTGCGCGGCGGCGACGTTGACCACCACGCCTTCGGGCTCCAGGTCCTGGCTCAGCCAGCGGAAGCGCTCCAGGTTGATGCGCAACTGTTCGCGGCGCACCGCCGGGCTGATGTTGAGTTCGGCCACGGTGCCGGCGCCGATCACGCCGTCGGATTGCAATGAGTGACCGACCTGGAAGGCCTTGACCGCCTTGACCAGTTCGTCGCGGTACAGCTTGCCGTTGTCCTTGGGTTCGCTGGCGAGATAACCACCACGGTAGAGGCGCCGCGCCAGTTCCGGCACGCGCGGGTCTTCCATGCCGGGGCGCAACAGCGGCCCGCCGGCGACCGCGTCCCAATGCGGTAATGGCTGCTTACGCAGCGTGGAATAGACGTTGCGCAGGCTGCGATATAAATCCGCGCTGGGCCGGGCCTGGTCGAAGGCTTGCGCCATGTCGTGCAGCCCGGTGGCGGCGAAGGCCAGCACCTCGGTGTCCAGGTCGCGGGTGGGCGGCTGGAAATGCCACAGCGGTTCGAAGCGCGATTGCTGCAGGCGTCCGTAATGCAAATCCTGCAGGGCTTGCAGGTACTGTTCGCTGCTGCCGATATCGCTGCACAGCACGTTGTCCGTGGCGTTCGCCGGGGGCAGGCTATAGTGGGTGGGGTCCAGGCCGTCGTCGGCCAGCATCAGCAACTGCGCTTGCAGTGCCTGGCGGCGTTCGGCGACCCACAGCGGCACATCGCCCTGCTGCCGATAGAACGCCTGCAGACGCGCCAATGTCGCCGCGTCGATGCGCGACGCAAGGCTGGGGCACACGCTGGGCAACTGCGCGAGGGCCTGTTGGACCGGGCTGGCTGGAATCACCGGTAACGTGCCCATCGGTACTTCGTCGGCTGTAGCGACCAGCGGTGCAACGAGCAAGCAAATGCTCAAGTAACATGCGTGTTTTTTGAACAATAGCTTTGCTCCAATCCACAGTGGGGGGATGTACTGTAGATGCTGACTTTTATGTGCCGCCTCGGCCTGATGACCTTGACCGTGGCTACGCTGAGCACCGTTGTGCTCGCCGCCGACGGCAACCCTGTTTCCTTGTATAGCAGCCTGGCGCGCTCGGCTCCAGAACTCAATCCTACTGTACTCAAAAGCGCGCTGAACGCGGTGCAGTGCGCGGTCAATAATGGTGAAGAGCGTTCCGAGCGCCTGGCCGTGATTGACTATTCCCAGCCTTCGACCGCTCGTCGGCTATGGATTTTCGATTTACGCAAAAAGACCCTGGTGCTGCGCGACCTGGTGGCCCACGGTGCGAAGTCCGGGGAAAACTTCGCCACCCAGTTCTCCAATCGTGAAGGCAGCCACCAGTCCAGCCTGGGCCTGTTCCGTACCCAGGAAAGTTACCTGGGCACCCATGGCTATTCGTTGCGCATGGACGGCCTGGAGCCTGGCTTCAATGATCAGGCGCGCGACCGTGCCCTGGTGATTCACGCCGCCGACTACGTCAACCCATTGTGGAGCAAGCGCGAAGGCCGTATCGGCCGCAGCCAGGGCTGCCCGGCAGTGCGCCCGCAGGTGGCGCGCCAGGTGGTGGACAAACTCAAGGATGGGCAGTTCATGTTCTCGTGGTACCCGGACCAGCGCTGGTTGAAGTCTTCGACCTACCTCAACTGCAAACCCCAACAGGTGGCGAGTAGTCGTACAATCCGTGGCGGTTAGCCTGTCCCCACCGATAAAGAGAGCGTCGCATGCTTCTACATAAGTCCACCTGGATCGAGATCGGGCAGTTTCTGGAGCGCAGCCGCACGGTGGTGATCCCGATCGGCTCGAATGAGCAACACGGCCCCACCGGCCTGCTGGGCACCGACTGGATGTGCCCGGAAATCATCGCCCACCAAGCGCAGCTACACGCAGACATCCTGATCGGCCCGACCTTCAATATCGGCATGGCCCAGCACCACCTGGGTTTTCCCGGCACCATTTCACTGCGCCCTTCCACCTTTATTGCCGCGATTGGCGACTGGGTGCGTTCGCTGGCCGGGCATGGTTTCGAGAAGATCCTGTTTCTCAATGGCCATGGCGGCAACATCGCCACGATCGAAGCGGCGTTTTCCGAGCTGTATGCCGCCGCCAGCTTCGCCCGCCAACCGGCCGGGTTTGCGCTGAAACTGGTGAACTGGTGGGATCTGGAAGGCGTCAACGAGCTGGCTCACCGGCAGTTCCCGGTCGGCCACGGCAGCCATGCCACGCCGTCGGAAATTGCCGTGACGCAATGGGCTTATCCGGAGTCGATCAAGTCTGCCGATTATTCGCCGCAGATCGCCAACACCGGGCCGATCCGTGAAGCGTTGGACTTCCGTGCGCGCTTCCCCGACGGGCGCATGGGCTCGGACCCGGCCCTGGCGACCGTGGAGAAAGGCGCTGAGTTGGTGGCGTTGGCGGCTCAAGGGTTGGTCAAGGTTGTCGACAGCTTCAGCCACGAAGCAACCCCTTGAGCCAACCCTCGCGCCCACCGAGTTATGGGTGGCCTGCGGTTACTTGCACTCTTGCGCCGTCAATTCCAGGCGCGACGGCGTGATGGTCGACGCGAGCGGCTTGCGCTCATACAGGAACACCTTGGTGCCGTCCTGGCTCTTGTAGGCCTCCAGTACATCATCGGCGGCAACCTTGCTGGTCAACACCACCTTGGCGTGGCGCGAATTCTGCGTCACGGTCGAGGTGAGGTTGTGTTTTTCAAGCTTGGGCAACACGCATTGCATATAACCTTCGGGGGTCTTGGCGGTATGCAGGGTCAATGTCGGAGCATTCGGAGCGGAAACACAACCGGCCAGTAACAAAGAAGCGACAGCCAGGGCCGGGGCAAAAAAAGAGCGCATAGAAATCCTGAATATATAAAAGGAAAAGTTCACATCAACCCGCTCGGACTAATGCCTTGAGCGACGCATCAAATTGTTTCAAGGCATCGAGCTGTACATCGCGCTGCTGCTCGATCTGCGCGGCAATCTCCGGGGCCGCCTTGTCATGCGCCCACACCGACGGCACCTGCTTCTGCACCGAGCCTTCGGCCTTGGCGATGTACTGCAGGTCCGCGTCATAGAAGCGCGCGATAAAATGCGCCTCGACCAGGTCGTTACGCGGGGTCAACAGTTGGTTATGGGTGTCGAGCATCACCACCACATCGGGGTGAGCCTGCACGAGCGCATCCAGCGTGTCGTAAACGGTCACCGACAAAAACGTGCCTTGCAACGAATTCATCAACCAGTCAATCGCCAACTCCGGGTCGGAACTGTTGACGAACGCCGCACGGATGCGCCCATCAAGGGCATCTCTGGCGCCATTCAAGGCTGTGGCGTGGTAGCGTTCAAGGTAGCTGAGGTTGTCGACCGTATTTTCGCTGTACAGCACCCCCACTGACTGCTCGTGCCGCAGCGAGTCTACGCTACCGCCGAGTGACAGCAAATGGCCTGTACGCAGTTCATCGGCGATTACCGGGTTGATCATGACCACAGTGCTCATCATCAGGGTCATTAAAGCCAGTTGAATAAACGTCCTCATCGCGCGATTTCCTTGAACTGCGTCTCGATGGGGAGATTTTCCGCCTTTGTGGAAAAAACAGAACTTGCAATCTTTGATGCTGACTATTATCTGAATCAATAGTGCTTACATAAAATCTATAAGGACCACGCTATGAAACCCCACCAGAAAACCTTCGACCGCATCCGCGAAGCCGTATTGCCGGATTTTCGCGATCGGGTCGCCGATTACCTGGTTGTCTATGAAGACGTGCTGCTGGACGAGGCCGCCGACCCGGACCAGGCCTACGCCATCGCCCAGCAATTGCTCGGTTACCTGCGCGGTTTGAACACCACCCGCGTGCTGGGCATGGCGGACTGGGAAGAGCTGGACCGGCGCGTCGCGCAGGAATGGCCTAAAGCGCGGGCCTTGGCAGATTGACCCATTCCTGCACCGATGGCCGCTGCCATTGGCGCTGCGCATAGCTCACCAAGTCGGCCGGCACAGGGTCGCCGTTGAGGATCAGGCGGTTGAGCATCACCGCCAGGTCCACATCGGCAATTGACCACTCCCCGAACAAGTACGCCGGATTCCCCGCCAACAGCACCTGCGCCGCACCGATCAAGCGATGGGCGGCAGCTTCGGCCAATGGCGACAACGGCGGCATCTTCTGCCCATAGAACACCACCAACGTCGAACGCTCCTGGCGAATCGGCAGCAAATCGCTGCGCAACCACGCCTGGACCTGCCGCGCCCGCGCCCGCTGCTTCGGATCGGCCGGGTACACCGCCGTTCCGGGGTAGGCCTCGTCGAGGTATTCGCTGATCGCCGAGGACTCCGACAGGGAGAAATCGCCGTCCACCAGCGTCGGCACGCGTTGGGTCATGGACAGTTGGGCAAAGCCCGCCGTCTGGTGTTGCGCGGCGTCGAGGTCGAGGGGCACGGTGTCGAACGCCAGGCCTTTTTCGCGCAGGGTGACGAACACCGACATCGCGTAGGGGCTGGTGAACAGCGAATCAACGTAGAGGCGCAGCGCAGCTTGGTTCATGGTGGATCTCCTTGAGTGAAACCCCACGCTACGAGATCGGCGGCGATAAAGACAATGCGCAGTTTTTATGGGGGCATTCCCCGGCGGAATAGCGCCTCAACCGGCAAACCCGCCCTGCTCCAGAAAGGCCCGTTCCGCCTCCGTGGTCGTCCTGGCCAGCACCTCATTGCGGTGGGGAAAGCGCCCGAAACGTTCGATGATCCGCGCGTGTTCCTTGGCCCAACGGTAAGTGTTGGCATCCAACTGCTGGTTGAGGAGCAGGGAGCGTTGCTGGTCTTGCGCGTCTTCGGAATGTTCAAACGGCAGATAGCAAAACGCACGCAATGCCGGTTCGACCAATTGATCCAGCCCGGCGTCCACCATGCGCCGCGCATACAGGCGCGCCAACGGGTCCGTGGCAAACATATGCGCCGTGCCGCGAAACGCGTTGCGCGGGTACTGATCGAGCAGGATCAGCAAGGCCAGCGCACCTTGCGCCGAGTCCAGCCAGCCCTCCAGCTCACGCCGCGCCGCTTGCAGATGAGTTGCGTTGAAGGTGTCGCGAAACGCCGCGTCGAACGCGGCGTCTTTGGCGAACCAACGCTTGGGGCCGGCCTGCGTCCAGAAATCGACGACGGTGTGCGGGGTGTCGTTGTGTGGCTTGCTCATGATCAGCCTCTCCCGATGCCAGGCGCGAACCTGTTCGCTCTCGATGACTTCGCGCAGCGGCGCGCGCATGCGTTATAGGATAACATTCGCTTTTAATCCTGCCCTTGTGATCCACGCCCATGACCGACACTGCTCCCCTGCGCCAACGCCTGCTTTCCATCGACGCCCTGCGCGGCCTGGTGATCCTGTTCATGCTGCTGGACCACGTGCGCGAAACCTTCCTGCTGCACCGTCAGGTCAGCGACCCGATGAGCCTCGACAGCACCGAGCCCGCGCTGTTTATCAGCCGTACCCTCGCCCACCTGTGTGCGCCGGTGTTTGTGTTGCTCACCGGGCTGTCCGCCTGGTTGTACGGGCAAAAATACCAGGGCCGTGGCGATGTGTCGGCCTTTCTGTTCAAGCGCGGGCTGTTCTTGATCGTGCTGGAGTTCAGCCTGGTCACCTTCGCCTGGACCTTCCAACTGCCGCCCAGCGTCATCTACCTGCAGGTGATCTGGGCGATTGGCCTGAGCATGATCGCCCTCGCCGCGCTGCTGTGGTTGCCGCGCCCGCTGCTGATCAGCTTGGCACTCGTGATCATGGCCGGGCATAACCTGCTGGACGCGCTGCACTTCGCTCCAGGGACAGCGCTGCAGACTGTGTGGGCGCTCCTGCATGAGCGTAGTTGGATCGAGGTGTCCGATCACCTGCGATTGCGCATCACGTACCCGGTGTTGCCATGGATCGGTGTGATCGCGCTGGGTTACGGCCTGGGCCCATGGTTTGCCACGGCCATGGCGCCTGCCCTGCGCCAGCGTTACCTGTTGCGGGCGGGATTTGGTGCATTACTGGGGTTCGTGGTGTTGCGAGCGGCCAATGGCTATGGCGAGCAGCCGTGGCACGCGTATGACAGCGGCGTGCTGACGTTGATGAGCTTTTTCAATGTCACCAAGTATCCGCCGTCGCTGCTGTTCCTCGCGTTGACGCTGGGCATTGGCCTGTTATTGCTGCTGGCGCTTGAACGCGTGGGGCAGCGGCGCTGGATCGGCGTGCTCGCGGTATTCGGCGCAGCCCCGATGTTCTTTTATCTGTTGCACCTGTATGTGCTGAAGATGCTCTATGTCGCGTGCGTGGCGATGTTGGGCCTCAACCATGGCGCCTACTTCGGCTTCGACGGTGTTGGCGCGGTATGGCTGGTCGCGCTGCTCTTGCCGATGGCGCTGTATTGGCCGGTGCGCTGGTTTGCCGGGCTGAAGGCGCGGCGGCGGGATGTGGCGTGGCTTAAATACCTGTGACCGGTCACTGCGCCTGCGGTGAAAGGGCGCAAGCGCCCTCCCACCTTGTCAGGCCGTGTTACGCCAGTTCGGCGCGCAGTTGCCGCGCCGCCGCGACCATATGGATCAGGGCCGCTTCCGTCTCCGGCCAGCCGCGCGTTTTCAAGCCGCAGTCGGGGTTCACCCACAAGCGTTCTGCCGGAATGCGTTTGGCGGCCTTGCGCAGCAGGTTGGCCATTTCCGAGGCGTCCGGCACCCGTGGCGAGTGGATGTCATAGACGCCCGGGCCGATGTCGTTCGGGTAGGCGAAAGCTTCGAACGCGTCCAGCAGTTCCATGTCCGAGCGCGAGGTCTCGATGGTGATCACGTCGGCATCCATCGCCGCGATGGACTCGATCACATCGTTGAACTCGCTGTAGCACATGTGCGTATGGATCTGGGTTTCGTCACGCACGCCGCAGGCGCAGAGGCGGAACACTTCGGTGGCCCAGTCCAGGTAGTGCTGCCACTGCGCCTGGCGCAACGGCAAGCCTTCACGGAACGCGGCTTCATCGATCTGCACGATCTGGATGCCGGCGGCTTCCAGGTCGACCACTTCGTCACGGATCGCCAGGGCGAGTTGACGCGCCTGCACTTCACGGCTCACGTCTTCACGCGGGAAGGACCACATCAGCATGGTCACCGGGCCGGTCAGCATGCCTTTCATCACCTTGCGGGTGAGGCCTTGGGCGTAGCGGATCCACGCCACGGTCATCGCCTGCGGGCGGCTCAGGTCGCCGAAAATCACCGCCGGTTTCACACAGCGTGAACCGTAGCTCTGCACCCAGCCGAAGCGGGTGAAGGCGTAGCCGTCCAATTGCTCGGCGAAGTACTCGACCATGTCATTGCGCTCGGCTTCACCATGCACCAACACGTCCAGGCCGAGGTTTTCCTGCACCTCAACGGCGTGACGAATCTCGCTGTGCATCGCCTCGACGTATTCGGCTTCGCTCAACTTGCCTTGTTTGTAGGACTGACGCGCCAGGCGGATCGACGCGGTTTGTGGGAACGAACCGATGGTGGTGGTCGGAAACAGCGGCAACTTGAGACCGGCGCGTTGTGTCTCGATGCGCTGGGCAAACGGCGACTGGCGCTGGCTGTCCTGAGCGGTGATTGCCGCCACGCGGGCTTGCACCGCCGGTTTATGAATGCGCGGCGATGCGGCACGGGCCGCCTGTACGGCGCGGCTTTCGGCGAGTGCGGCGAGCACATTCGGCGCGTCGGGCTGGTCGACGGCCTGGGCCAGCACGGCCACTTCGGCGCACTTCTGGACGGCGAACGCCAGCCAGCTTTTCAACTCGTTATCGAGCTGGTCTTCACGGCCCAGGTCGACCGGGCTGTGCAACAACGAGCAGGACGGCGCCACCCACAGGCGATCGCCCAATTTTTCATGGGCGTGCCGCAAGGTGGCCAGGGCATTGTCCAGGTCGCAACGCCAGACGTTACGCCCGTTGACGACCCCAAGGGACAACACCTTATAGGCCGGCAGGCGGTCGAGAATGGTCGGGTACTGCTCCGGTGCGCGCACCAGGTCGATGTGCAGGCCATCCACCGGCAGGTTGGCGGCCAGGCCGAGGTTTTCTTCCAGGCCACCGAAGTAAGTCGCGACCAGCTTTTTCAGCGGGTCACGCTGGATTAGGTTGTAGGCACGCTCGAAGGCGTTTTTCCAGGCTTGCGGCAGGTCGAGTACCAGAATCGGCTCGTCGATCTGCACCCACTCCACGCCCAGGTCAGCCAAGCGCTGGAAGATCTGGCCGTACAGGGGCAGCAGGCGGTCGAGCAGCTCGAGTTTGTCGAAATCGCCGCCCTTGGCCTTGCCCAGCCACAGGTAGGTCAGCGGGCCGATCACCACAGGTTTGACGGTGTGCCCCAGGTCAAGCGCCTCCTTGACCTCGTCGAAGAGCTGGTCCCAGCCGAGGTGGAAGTGCTGGTCGACGCTGAACTCAGGCACCAGGTAGTGGTAGTTGGTGTCGAACCATTTGGTCATTTCCTGGGCGTGCGCCCCGCCGCAGCAATTGTCACTGACGCCACGCGCCATGCCGAACAAGGTCTGCAAGGTGGCTTTGCCATCGGCCGGGCGAAAACGCTCAGGGATCACACCGAACATCAGCGAATGGGTGAGTACCTGGTCGTACCAGGCAAAATCGCCGACGGGCAACAGCTCGATGCCAGCCTGTTTTTGCAGGGCCCAATGTGCCTTGCGTAAATCGCGGCCGACAGCGTGCAGGCCGGCTTCGTCGAGTTCGCCCTTCCAAAACGCTTCCTGCGCTTTTTTCAGTTCACGATCGCGTCCAATGCGCGGAAATCCGAGGGAATGAGCGACTGCCATGACTTACAACTCCACTGTAGGTAGTAATGGCAGCCATTGTCGGCAGATGACGATAGTGAGACAAACTCATTTTATTCCTGATGATCACAAGATCTACTCATGTTAATACCGCGCTCACGGCGCCTGAACACCTGACCCTTGTAGGAGCGAGCTTGCTCGCGAAGAACCCAAGTGCGCCGCGTACCGTCAGGCAGCCCGCATGATCGTTGGCGTTCTTCGCGAGCAAACTCGCTCCTACAGGCTGTTACATCAATGGAATCGAATAGCTCACGAACAGCCGATTCTGATCCTGGTCCCGCGCGACCTCACTGCGCGACATACCGTTGCGCCAGCCGAACCCGACGTTCTTGAAGGTGCCGCTCTGCACCACATAATCCAACGAGATATCCCGTTCCCACTCGCTGGCGTTGTTCCCGCTGGCGGTGAGGATATGGTCGCCTTTCAAATACATCATCGACGCCTTCAAGCCCGGCACGCCCAACGCCGCGAAGTCATAGGCGTACTGCGCAAAGGCCGTGCGTTCGCCGGCCTGGATAAAGGTTTGCACCGTCCGGTCGGTGTAGAGGTACAGGCTGGAGCCGCCCTCCCCTTTGTTCACCAGGCCGCCCTGGTTGAGTTGGGCAAAGTTGCTGTCATCGGACACTTGCTGGTAACCGGCGGTAATCGCGTGAGACCCCAGGGAGTAGATGAAGGCCGCACTCCAGGTGTTGTTGTCGATTTCACCGCTGCCGTTTTTGGTATAGCCGCTGAACTTGTAGCCTTCGGCGCGCCCGGCGGCGCTGCTGTTTTTGCCGTCGGAGGTGGTCTTGAAGTAACGCAGGTCGGTTTTCAACGAACCGTAGTCGCCCAGCGGCAATACATGAATCAAGCCGGCAAAGTGTTGTTGGTAATAGTCTTCGAGGTTGGCGTAGTAGTACTGGACCATCAGGTCCTTGGTCAGTTGGTAGTCGGCACCGGCGTAGGTGAATTTATTGCTTTCCTGGGTGCCGCCCGCCGCCGCCAGGCCGCTGCGGTCGCTGGAGCCGCGCCCGGTGGTGTGTTGAAGCTGACCGCCGATCAGGGTCAGGTTGTCGATGTCTTTGCTGGTGACCTGCCCGCCTTCGAACGATTGCGGCAACAGGCGGCCATCGTTGCTCACCAGGATCGGCAGGTTCGGGCGCAGGTAGCCGTAGCGCGCTTCTGTCTTGGCGAAGCGTGCCTTGGCGGTGGCGCCGCCGCGAGCCCAGTTGTCCACGGCCTTGCCGTCGTCGGTAGGGATCATCGAGCTGCCCACATGGCGCCCAGCGCTGCTGTCGAGGGTCATGCCAAGCATGCCGACCGCGTCCAGGCCAAAGCCAACGGTGCCGTCGGTGAAGCCCGATTGGTAATTGAGTATGAACGCCTGGCCCCACTCTTCAGTCTTCGACGGTGCGGCGCTGCCGTCACGGTTGTCGTTGTTGAAGTAGAAGTTGCGCATGCTCAAGTTGGCTTTGCTGTCGCTCAAGAAATCGGCCGACGCCAGGGGGCTCAGGGCGATGCCCAGGCTGCCGGTCAATAGGCTTAATACATTCAAAGTAGCTTTCATCAGGACGAACTCCGGCGCGGAATCCAAGTTCCGGGCGCTAAAAATGGACAGCAGGAAGCACACGGCCACACGTGAGTTGGCCGTTGCGTTAACTAACGTTCAGTTACTTGGTTGGGTGAAGTGAACCTCCGTAAAACCTCAGTCAATCAATCCATGAGCGTCATAAAACGGATATGGCCCCGGGTAGTCCCCGAATACGCCGTTGTGGCTGACCAACCCTTGTTGCGCATCCCAGCGATGCAACAAGTAACCCGCCGGTTCCAGGTTGAAATGCGCCGGTGCGGCGTCTTGCAGGTCCAGCACGATCTGATGGGACGTGCCAGGGCATACACAGCTCAAACTGCCGCCGAAACGCCGCTGCATCGACCGGTGCAAATGCCCGCACAGCAAGCGTTCCACCTGCGGGTGGCGCGCCACGACGGTTTCGAGGGCGGCGGCATTGATAAAGCGCTCGCGGTCCATATGGCCGATGCCGCTGATAAACGGCGGGTGATGCAGGATCAGCACGGTCGGCGCTTGCGGACGCAGTGCCAACTGTTGGTCGAGCCACTGCAACTGGCTGTCCAGCAGTTGGCCGCCATGGCCGCCGGGGATGGTGGAATCGAGGCCGATCAGGCGCAGGGGGTGGGCGTCGACCACCCAATCCAACGGGCCCGCCGCCGAACTCGGCAAGTAGGTGTGATCGCGGAACGCATCCAGCAATGGCCCGCGCGTGTCATGGTTGCCGGGCACCAGGTAGCAAGGCATGTGCAGGCGCGCCAGTTCAGGGTGCAGCACGGCGTATTCATCGGCGCGGCCGAAGTCCACCAGGTCGCCGCTGATCACCACGATATCGGGGCGCGGGTGACTGGCGTTCAGATGGTCGACGGCACGGCGCAGCGCGCCCAAGGTGTCGACCACGCCGTAAGTCAGGCGCTGGCCGGCTTTAAGGTGCAGATCGCTGATCTGTGCAACAAGAAACGGACGGTTCACAAGGCAACTCTCACGCATTCAGGGTGAACAACATGTGCGGCGCGATGGCCAAGGCAATCGGCGCGCCGACGGCGTACAGCTGGTTGTCGCTGCTGTCGACCAGCAACGGTTGCGGGCCGCCGACATCCACCAGCAGGCGGCTTTGCGCGCCCTGGAAAAACTGCGCCAGCAGATGGCCGTGCAGATGCCCTTCGTGTTCCATCACCCGCAAGTGTTCGGGGCGGCAGTACACGGTGCCGGGCAACTGCGCTGCATGCCACGGCAATTCGCCGCCGCAGACTTTCAAACCATGGGGCGACGACTCAATGACCTGGAAGGCATTCAGGTTGCCGACAAAGCCTGCGACGAAGGCGTTGGCCGGCTTCTGGTAGATGTCCCGCGGGCTGGCCAGTTGCGCGACGCGGCCGTGTTCCATCACCAGGATGCGATCCCCCAGGGCCATGGCTTCGCCCTGATCGTGGGTGACAAACACCGAGGTGATACCGAGGCCACGCAACAGTTGATTCAACTCACTGCGCAGGCGCTCACGCAATTGCGCATCGAGGGCGGCCAGGGGTTCGTCCAGCAACAGCACCTTGGGGCGCGGCGCCAACGCACGGGCCAAGGCCACGCGCTGGCGTTGCCCACCCGACAGTTCATGAATGCTGCGCTTGCCGTGGTGTTGCAAACCGACCAGTTCCAGCAGTTCCTCGCAGCGCTTGTTGCGCTCCGCTGGCGACACGCCGCGAATCTTCAGGCCATAGACGATATTCCCGGCCACATCCAGGTTGGGAAACAGCGCATAGTTCTGGAACACCATGCCCACATCGCGACGCTCGATGGGCAGGCGCGTGACCTCCTGGTCGCCAAAGAACACCTGGCCCACATCCGGGCGTTCCAGGCCGGCGATCAAGCGCAACGTCGTGGTTTTGCCACAACCGGACGGGCCGAGGATGGCCAGGGTTTCGCCGCCTTCGACGGTCAGGTCCAAGTCATGCACGGCGACGGTGCCGTCGGCGAACGCCTTGCGGCAACCTTGCAGGCGGATAGTGATAGCGGTCATCGACGCTCTCCACGGGACAAACGGGCACTGATGGCCTGCAACGCAATCAGCAGCGGCACGATCATCAGCAAAAAGATAAGGGTGTAGGCGCTGGCGATTTCCAGGCGCGCCGAGGCGTAGCTGTCGGCCAGGCCCACCGGCAGGGTCTTGGTCATGGGCGTATGCAGCATCCAGGTCAGGTTGAATTCACCCAGCGACAAGGTGACCACCATCAGCACACCGGCGAGAATGCCTGCCCGGCAGTTGGGCACCACCACGCTGAAAAAGCGCTTGATGGGACCTGCCCCCAGGCTCGCCGCCGCCTCCTCCAGCACCGGCAGTTGCTGGCGTTGCATCACCGCCATCACCGGGCGCACCAGGAACGGCAAGGTGAACAGCACATGGCCGACCAAAATGAACAGCCAACTGCTGCGAAACGCGCCGAACTGGCCGTAGGTCAAGAGTAAGGCCAACGCGCTGGCCAGCCCCGGCATCGCCACCGGCAGCACCATCAGTTCCTCGAAGGCGCGACTGAAGCGATTGTTCATGCACACCAGGGCGTAGGCCGCCGGCACGCCGATCACGCAGACGCACACCGCGCAGGCCAGGGCCAGTTGCAGCGACAACCACACCGTCGGCGAATAGGCCTGCCAGACCTGAATCAACCAATCGAAGGTCAGGCCACTGGACAGGCCCACAAAGAAATTGCGCGTGAGCCCGGCCAGCAACGACATCAACACCGGCACCAACATGAAGGCGCACACCAGCAGGGTAAACAGCAGTTGCATCACGAACAGCGATGAGCGCTTCACAGGACAGTCCCCGCGTTTTTCACCCAGCGCCGGGTGAGCAGCAACACTGCCCAGGTCAGCGCGCCCAACACCACGGAAAGCGCCGCGGCGACGGCAAAGTTGGCGTAGTTGGTGAACACGTTGTAGATCGCCACCGGGGTCACGTTCAGCCGCGTGCCCAAGGTGAACGCCGTACCGAAGGCGCCCATGGACGTGGCAAAGCAGATCGCCCCGCAGGACGCCAACGCCGGCGCCAGGCCCGGCACGATCACATCGCACACCACGCGCCAATGCCCTGCGCCCAACGAGTGCGCGGCTTCTTCCAGGCTGCGGTCGAGGCTTTCGCAGGCGGCCATCACCGTGAGGATCACCCGCGGGATCGAGAAGTACAGATAGCCGATAAACAACCCGGCCAGCGAGTAAGCGAAGATCCAGCGCTCACCGGCCAACTGCAGGCCCAGGGACGCCAGCAGACCCTGGCGCCCGGCCAACAGGATCACCAAAAAGCCCACCACGACACCCGGGAATGCCAACGGAAACGTCAGCAACGCAACCAGCGCCGAACGCCCGAAGAACTGCTGGCGCGCCAGGAATACACCGCTGATGCCGCCGATCAGTAACGCCACGAGTGTGACGAACACCGCAAGCGCACAGGTTTGCGCCAGGCTGCCTAGATACTGCGCGCTGCTGAGGACCTGCCAGTAACCGCTGCCGTTGCTGTCGCGGCTCTCGGCGCCGAGCACCATCAGGTGCGCCAGCGGCAACAGCCAGAACGCGAGCAGCACCGCAAAGGCCGGGGCCAGGGCCCAGGCGGTATGTCTTGCCGATGCGGCCACTTACTTGACCTCGTTCAGGTAACGAGCGGCAAAGGCTTCCTGCACGGCAGCCATTTTCTGGTAGTCCACCACGCCGGCGCGGGCGTAATCGCTGTCGGGCAGGAACTGCGCGGCGACTTCGGCCGGCATCTGCACCGGGCGTATCGGGCGCAGGTAAGCCTTCGCCCACAGCGCCTGGCCGGCATCGGACAACACGAAATCCAGCACTTTTTCGCCATTGGCGCGGTGCGGTGCGTTGGCCACCAGGCTCATCACGTAGGGCACGCTGATGCTGCCTTCCTGGGGAATCACGAACGCGACGTTGGCGTTGTCTTTGTAGCGTGCGCGGTAGGCGTTGAAGTCGTAGTCCACCAGGATCGGCAACTCACCGGACAACACCCGCGCATAGGCGGTTTGCTTGGGCACGATGGGGGCGTTTTTCGCCAGTTTCTGGAAGTAGTCGATGGCCGGGGCGAAGTTGTCCAGGTCGCCGCCCAGGGCGCGGTTGATTGCCACCGCCGACACGTAGCCGACGAAAGCGCTGGACGGGTCGAGGTAGCCGACCATGCCTTTGTATTCAGGCTTGAGCAGGTCGGCCCAGCTTTGCGGCACCGGCAAGCCACCCAGCGCATCGACGTTGACCATGATGCCCAAGGTGCCGGAGTGGATCGCGAACCAGTGGCCGGTCGGGTCTTTCAAGCCGGCGGGAATCTGCTCCCAGCCTTTGGGTTTGTAGCCATCGACCACCTCGGCCTTTTGCGCCTGCAGGCCGAAGGTCACGCCGTAATACACCACGTCGGCCACCGGAGCGGCTTTCTCCGCCACCAACTGCGCCAGGGACTGGCCGGAGTTCTTGTTGTCCAGCGGCACCTGCACGCCAGTGCTGGCGGCGATGGCCTTGAGCTGGGTGCCCCAGTCGGCCCAGTCCGGCGGGCAGTTGTAGCAAATCGCCGTGTCGGCGGCCTGGGCCAGGCTGGCCATGCCGCACAGCAGCACGGCGGCCAGGGTTTTACTGAATACGCGCATCAAGGGTCTCCTCATGGGGTTGAGTGCTTTCACCCGGCCGGATATGGCAAGGCAGGCAATGGGAAATCGGGGCGTTGCCGGCGATCTGCGCCAGCAACTGGTCAATCACGGTGCTGGCAAGCAAGGCGATGGGCTGCACCACGCTGCACAGCGTCGGGTGCATCTGGGTGCCGAGGGCGATGCCGTCGAAACCCATCACTGACAGTTGCTCGGGTACGTTCCAGGCGTTGCGGCGCAGCTCGGCGATCAGGCTGATCGCCAGGAAGTCGTTGGAACACACCAGCGCGGTCGGGGCATCAGGGCCGTTGAGAAACGGAGCGATGGCGGCGAATTCGGCCTGGGTATGGGCCGGCATTTCGATCACCGGGCGGGGTTGGAGGCCATGCTCTTTCATCCCATCGCAATAACCGGCGTAACGCAGACGTGCGCGGTCGGACTGCAACGCGGGGCCGGCGACCATGCTGATGCGCCGGTGCCCCGCTTCGAGCAAATAGCGCGTTGCCTGGGCCATACCGGCGCGGTTGTCGACGGACACCGCGCTGTAGTCGGGGTTGCTGGGTTGGTGGTAGGCGAGCACGAACGGCGTCTGCTCGGTAGCCAGGCTGTGTAGCACGCTGTTGCTTTCGGCATCCGTCACCGTCAGCACCAGACCGTCGACGCGCTGGCGCAGCAACTCTTCCACCACAATGCTTTCGCGCTCGCTGCTGTAGTCGGTGGTTGCCAGCAACAGGCTGTAGCCGCGCAAACGGGCCGCTCGCTCCATGGCCTGCAATTGCTCGGCGAAGACCGGGTTGAGCAGATTGGGCACCACCACGCCGATCAGGTTGGTGGTTTGCAGGCGCAGTTGGCGGCCGAGCAAGTTAGGCCGAAAACCCAGCTCGCGGGCAGCGGCGAACACCTGTTCGCGGGTCGCCGGGCGTACCTGGTCGGGAGAGGCAAAGGTGCGGGCAGCGGTCGCACGGGAGACCCCGGCCAGCCGTGCAACGTCTTTCAAATCAGTCATGGTCACTCGCTTGAGATCGATCTCATTGGCGAGGACATTAGCGGCGCAATGTGGCAGGAACGTGGTGGACAGATGACGGTTTGATGTCAGCGCCCTGGACACACCGCGATCCGAATGTGGGAGGGGGCTTGCCCCCGATGGCGGTGGATCAGCTGGCCTATCGGGCGTCTGACACAACGCTATCGGGGGCAAGCCCCCTCCCACATTGGGTCGATGCATGCCGTTGGAGAGTCATATTCCGGGGCTATGCTTGGAAACCCGACGCGCAAAATCCGCCCGCTAACCTTTCGATCTGCTCCAAGTGCGGGCACAATGCGTGTCCTTTTTTGGCAGGCACCGCCGCAGGCTCTCAAAAATGATCAAAACGCCGTACTACCTCATCGATAAACAGAAACTTCTGATCAACATGCAGAAGATTGCTTACGTGCGCGAACAGTCCGGCGCCAAGGCGTTGCTGGCGCTCAAGTGCTTTGCCACCTGGTCGGTGTTTGACCTGATGCAGCAATACATGGACGGCACCACGTCGTCGTCGCTGTATGAATTGAAGCTTGGTCGCCAGAAATTCCAAGGCGAGGCGCACGCCTACAGCGTGGCCTGGGCCGACGATGAAATCGAAGAGATGCTGGAAAACTGCGACAAGATCATCTTCAACTCCATCAGCCAACTGCAGCGTTTTGCCGAACGTAGCGAAGGCAAGACCCGCGGCCTGCGCGTCAACCCGCAGGTGAGCAGTTCGGATTACCTGCTGGCCGACCCGGCGCGTCCGTTCAGCCGCCTGGGCGAATGGGACCCGGTGAAGATCGAAGGCGTGATCGAGCAGATCTCCGGTTTCATGTTCCACAACAACTGCGAAAACGACGACTTCAGCCTGTTCGACAAGATGCTCGGCACCATCGAAGAACGCTTCGGCGCGCTGCTGCACAAGGTCGAGTGGGTCAGCCTCGGCGGCGGCATCCATTTCACCGGTGAAGACTATGCCGTGGACGCATTCTGTGCGCGCTTGAAGGCGTTCTCCGAGAAGTACGGCGTGCAGGTGTACCTGGAACCCGGCGAAGCGGCGATCACCAACAGCGCCTCGCTGGAAGTCACCGTGCTCGACACGCTGTACAACGGCAAACACCTGGCCGTGGTCGACAGTTCCATCGAAGCCCACCTGCTGGACCTGCTGATCTACCGCCTCAATGCCAAGCTGGCGCCGAGCACGGGTGAACACACCTACATGGTGTGCGGCAAATCCTGCCTGGCCGGGGACATTTTCGGCGAGTATCAATTTGATCGTCCGTTGGCCATCGGCGATCGGCTGTCGTTCATCGACACCGCGGGCTACACCATGGTCAAGAAAAACTGGTTCAACGGCCTGAAAATGCCGTCCATCGTAGTGAAACAACTCGACGGTACAGTCGAGGTGGTTCGTGAATTTGGTTACGACGACTACCTGTCCAGCCTTTCGTAAGCTGGCGGATAAAGGAGAGATAAAGCAATTGAAAAAGAACGTTCTTATCATTGGTGCAGGAGGTGTCGCCAAGGTGGTGGCCCACAAGTGTGCGCAGCACAACGACGAACTCGGTCGTATTGCTATTGCGTCGCGCAACATCTCCAAATGCCAGGCCATCATCGACAGCGTCAAGGCCAAGGGTAGCCTCAAAGTACCCGCCGACATCCAAGCCTTCGCGCTGAACGCCCTGGACGTGGAAGCGACCAAGGCCCTGATCCGCGAGACACAATCGCAGATCGTCATCAACGTCGGCTCCGCCTTCCTCAACATGTCGGTGCTGCGTGCCTGCATCGATACCGGCGTGGCTTACCTCGACACCGCCATCCACGAAGAGCCGGGCAAGATCTGCGAGACCCCGCCGTGGTACGGCAACTACGAATGGAACCACCTGGAAGAGTGCAAACAGAAGAACATCACCGCCATCCTTGGCGTGGGCTTCGACCCGGGTGTCGTCAACGCGTATGCCGCGCTGGCGCAGCAACAGCATTTCGACCGCATTGATTCGATCGACATTCTCGACGTCAATGCCGGCTCCCATGGCAAATACTTCGCCACCAATTTCGACCCGGAAATCAACTTCCGCGAATTCACCGGACAGGTGTGGAGCTGGCAGAACAGCCAGTGGACCAGCAACACCATGTTCGAAGTCAAACGCACCGACGACCTGCCTGTGGTCGGTTCGCAGAACCTGTACCTGACCGGCCACGATGAAGTTCACTCGCTGTCGAAAAACCTCGACGTGCCCAACGTGCGTTTCTGGATGAGCTTCGGCGAGCATTACATCAACGTGTTCACCGTGCTGAACAGCCTCGGCCTGCTCTCCGAAAAGCCGGTCACCACCGCCGAAGGCCTGCAAGTGGTGCCGTTGAAAGTGGTCAAGGCCGTGCTGCCCGACCCGTCTTCGCTCGCCCCCGGCTACACCGGCAAGACCTGCATCGGCGACCTGGTCAAAGGCACCAAGGATGGCCAGCCGCGCGAGGTGTTCATCTACAACGTGGCCGATCATGAAGAAGCCTACGCCGAGACCGACAGCCAGGGCATCTCCTACACCGCCGGCGTGCCGCCGGTCGCCGCTGCGCTACTGGTAGCGCGTGGTGAGTGGGATGTGAAGCGCATGGCCAACGTCGAGGAACTGCCGGCTGAGCCGTTCCTGAAAGCGCTGGACGTGATGGGCTTGCCGACTCGGATCAAAGACGAGCACGGCGATCGGGCCTGGGATGCGATTGCCTGACAGGCGATAGCAGACCGAACCAAAATGTGGGAGGGGGCTTGCCCCCGATAGCGGTAGATCAGTCACAGCTGTATTGACTGACACACTGTAATCGGGGGCAAGCCCCCTCCCACATTTGGATTCGTGATGCTTCCTGCACACACGGGAGCGGCCTCAAAACACCGACCACCCAATACGCTCACTCAACAATTCCAACGCCTTGATCCCCGCCAGCGAATTCCCCGCCGCGTTCAACTCCGGCGACCACACGCACACCGTGAACTGCCCCGGCACCACCGCGACAATACCGCCGCCGACCCCGCTCTTGCCCGGCAAACCCACGCGATAGGCAAAGTTCCCCGCCTCGTCATATAGCCCGCTGGTGGCCATGATCGAGTTGACCTGCTTGGTCTGGCGCGCAGTCAGGATCTGCTCGCCGTTGTGGGCACTCACCCCCTCGTTGGCCAGGAAACTGAACGCCCTGGCCAGGTCCAGGCAGCTCATCTGCAACGCGCAGTAGTTGAAGTAGCTGTGGAGCACCGCGTCGACGTCGTTATGGAAGTTGCCGAACGACTTCATCAGGTAGGCCATGGCCGCGTTGCGCGCGCCGTGTTGCGCTTCCGATTCGGCGACGACGCTGTTGACCAGGATCTGCGGGTTGCCCGACAGGCGCCGCACAAAGTCGCGCATCGACAGAATCGGCACGGCAAAGCGTGACTGGTTGATATCGCAGATCACCAGCGCGCCGGCATTGATAAAGGGGTTGCGCGGGCGGCCGCGTTCGAATTCCAGCTGCACCAGGGAGTTGAACGGTTGCCCCGAGGGCTCGTGGCCGAGGCGCTCCCAGATGGTTTCGCCGCCGTGGTCGATGGCTTGCACCAGGCTGAACACCTTGGAAATACTCTGCACCGAGAACAGGGTATCGGCATCTCCGGCGCAGTAGGCTGCGCCGTCGTTGCCGTACACGGCGATCCCCAGTTGATCGGCGGGCACGTCAGCCAGCGCGGGAATGTAGTCGGCGACGTTGCCGAGGCCGATCAGTGGACGAACTTCGTCGAGAATCGACTCCAACAGCGCCTGCATGTCTTGTCCTGTCATCGTTCTTTGAATCAGTGGTAAGCGGGGCGCGGAGGATACTTCAATGCGCTCGGCAGTCCCACTGGCGGGAGGCGGTGTATGGCTTAGAAATACGTTACATCCGACACCTGCTCATCCAGCACATCCCGCGCCAGCGCCCACGCCTGGTCATTGGACGCCACCATCAGCAGCGGATAACCCCAGGCATTGCCAAACGTCGCGGCGAACGGCTTGAGTGCCCGGCGCTTGGCCGCGCAGGGCTCCACCTGGATCATGCCTTTGACATACGCACGCAGGGCCTGCCGGTGTGTCTTCATCCAGTGCGAGGCGTGCTCGCGCTCTTCGTAGGAGTGCGCGTGATTCAGTTCATCCAAGGCTTTTTCATACAGCAACACAAAAGATTGCTGACGTGCCAGCAGGCCTTCGAACATCACGAAGCTGTCCTGCGACCCGCCTTCATTCGGCGCATCAAAAACGATCTTCACCACGGGAAATGCTGAACTGTCGAGTCGCATGGCAGAGTTCCTTAATGAGAGGGAGTCTCACTATAAGGCTGGCGAAGCTGGACGGCATTGCACAGAATAGCCAGAATGTTTCGCAATTCAGCCAAGCTGCGAGCTCACCATGAAACGCCATCGCCTGGACCTGCATGATCCGTTGTTAGCCAAGGATGCCGATCTGGTCCCGCGTGCGGTGGTGGCCGTGAGCGCGACCAGTACGTCCGAGCGTTGGGAGCACGTTCAGCACACCCACCGCAAAGGCCAGTTGATGTACACGCTGCGCGGGGTGATTCATTGCGAAATCGAGGCCGGCATCTGGATTGTGCCGCGCCAGTGTGCGCTGTGGATTCCCGGCGGCATGCCCCACGCCGCGCGTGGCGCCGGCGAAGCTGAGTTGTATTGCCTGCTGATCGACCCGGAGGCTGCCGGCGCCCTGCCCTCGCAATGCTGCACCCTGTCGGTATCCGGCCTGTTGCATGAGTTGATCAGCAAGGCGGTGAGCTTCCCGCAGTTGTACGACGTGAACAGTGCGCAGGGGCGTTTGATCGACACGCTTTTGGACGAGCTGGCCCAGGCGCCCATCGAAGGCCTGCACCTGCCGATGCCCCAGGACCCGAGGCTGCGTCGCCTGGCCGACAGCTTGCTGGCCAACCCCGGCGACAAGGCCACGCTCGGCCAATGGGCGGCGCGCATCGGCATGAGCGAGCGCAGCATGACGCGCTTGTTGCTGGAGGAGTCAGGCCTGAGCTTCGGCCGCTGGCGTCGGCAGTTGCATGTGATCCTGTCGTTGCAACGACTGGCCAGGGGCGAAAGTGTGCAGCGGGTCGCCCTGGACTTGGGCTATGAAAATGCCAGCGGTTTTATCACCATGTTCCGCAAGGCCGTGGGCCAGCCGCCAGCGCGCTACCTGGCGGGCCGTGCCGGGGTGTCGACGTCAACCGAGGCCCCGGCGGCCATCGCATTGCACTCGATCCAGGCGCCCGATCAGCGCTGAACCGGAATGCGGATATCACCGTCCCGGCACTGGGTTTTCACACTCTTGGGGCAGCCGGCAAAACGCAGTTCCTTGCTCAGACACACGCGCACTTCGGACAGCACCTTGCCCTTGCAGATCACCGCCACGCCATGGTTGCCCATGGCCGGGTTACTCTCGCGAAAGAGCGCCTCGATCTCCCGTGCCTCCAGGTGACCCGGCACGTTGAATGGCTGCAATTGCTGCGGGATCTGCACCGTGGCCAAGGCCGCATCGGTGGCTTGCAGGTAACGCGTGGCTTCCAGGCCGCTGCAGGTGCCATGTTTGGACCATTCATGCTTGAGCAATGCCTGCGTGGGGAATATCAACGCGCCTTTGGCCAACTCATCCGCCGACAGCCGCGACTGCGTATCGCACGACGCCGGCCAGCCACCCCGCGCGTATTGCGGCCATAGCCCATGCAATACAAACCCGTAGCCTTTGCCGCTGCATTGCTCGTTGTTCGGGTGCGCCAGGCAGAACGTCGGCGACCACGACAGCGACAGCACATAAAAATCAAAGTCCCCCGCCGGCCGTTGCTCACGTGGCGCCGCCTGCGTCGCCATGCTTGCCAGTACCCACCCCACGGCCAGCCAGGCTGCCTTGTATTTCATCCGTCTGTTCCTTGAAAAAAATAAGCCCGCATTGTGAGTGCAGGCCAGGGTCCGGCGAAAGTGGTGAATGCAACGCCGGCGCCAGGAAAACTACTCAGGATGATAGGGATTGCGTTGCAGCACCTTGTCCAGAATCCGGTCGGTCTTCAATGCCTCGATCGCCAGCGAGGGGTGCTCGGCTTCGCCGCGAATATGGGCGTTCATGCCCAGCACATGGTGCCACTGGATATGCGTGTGGCAAGGCACCTCCAGCACTTCGTCGACCGCCCCTTCAAGCCGCAACGGCTGGTCGTCGAACACCGCAAACGTGATCCGCCCCAGGGTGCCGATCAGCTCGACGCGATCTTCACGGCGGTCCGCGACAAAGTTCCAGCAGCCCATGCCCAGCGCGCCGGAGCTGAAAGTCCAGCAGGCGGTCACCGCGTCTTCCGCCGCATACTGTCCGGCCTGTCGCGCGGTAAACCCGGCAACCTCGACAATGTCGCCGGCCAGGTACTGGAACAGATCAAAGCCGTGGCTGGCCAGGTCGGCAAAGTAGCCGCCGCCGGCAATGGCCGGGTCGGTGCGCCAATTGGCGGCACTGGTGTCTTCGACGGCTGGCGGCTTGCACAGGGACCAGGTCAGGTGACGCAGTTGGCCGATGCGTCCATCGCGCAACCAGTCGCGCACTTGCTGGAAGCGCGGCAGCGAGCGGCGATAGTAGGACACAAACAAATGCAGCCCGGCACGTTCGAAAGTGCGCTGCATCAATGCGCCCTGCTCGGCATTCAGCGCCATGGGTTTTTCGACACAACAGTGCTTGCCGGCGGCCGCGACCATCAGGCTGTATTCGAGGTGGCTGTCGGGCGGTGTAGCGATGTACACCGCGTCCACCTCAGGGTCGTTGATCAGTGCCTGGGCGTCGGTATAGAAACGACCAATGCCGTGGCGTGCCGCATAATCGCGCACAGCCTCTTCGCGGCGCCCCATCACGGCCACCAGGGCCGAACCTGGCGCTTTGTAGAAAGCAGGTCCACTCTTTAACTCAGTGACGCTGCCACAGCCGATCATGCCCCAACGTACCGTCTTCATCTGCTCCCCTCGTGCGTTGTCGTCAATCGACCAGTATCTATATCCTCACGCAGATGCGCCACCACCACCCAGCATGACATTTGCATTACACTTTTATGACAGACATCTCGCTGCGGGGCACAGACGATGAAAATACGCGCAACGGTGATTTGCGAACACGAGGGGCATATCCTCTTCGTGCGCAAAGCCAGATCTAAATGGGCGTTGCCGGGCGGTAAGGTCGAACGCGACGAGCGCCCGGTAGGCGCCGCCGAACGGGAGCTGGAAGAAGAAACCGGGTTGAACGTCGACGGACTGCTGTACCTGCAGGAATTGAAGGCGCGCGACACGCTGCACCATGTGTTCGAGGCGTCGGTGGTGAACATCGCGCAAGCACGGCCGTGCAACGAAATCATCGATTGCCGCTGGCACGCCTACAGTGCGATGGACGAGCTGGACACTACCGATACCACCCGGCACATCGTCAAATCCTTTCTGCGACGCCTGTAGTTCCGCGCTCTGTCCGGCGGCCTGTGCAGATTCTGCGTCGGGGCGCTTCACTCGAATGTGCTCAGGCAGGTTATCGACTTGCTCGCCACCGAAATCGGTAATCTCATCCAGCGAGTTGGATGGAACAGTGTGATGCTCGAGTTTGTCGAGAACATCGACGAGTTGCTGTACCAAGCCAAGCACAATGGTCGGATGCGCGCGGAGCTTGTTGATGCCGACAACAAATCCCAGGCAAAAAAAATCCCAAGTAGCTGATGGAAACTTGGGATTTAAAAAATGCATAAACCGTGGGAGGTGAACGCCCGGCTATAGTACCGATTGCCTAATCCCGTAACAAGATGGTTTTAATCCTTTCGTCGGAATAAAACAATCGTAAGTCCTTCAATAACCACACATTTATCAAGGTAGGGAGGTATATAAGTGCCACTTTTTGGTGCAAATACCATCGCGACTTTGAAGTACTATTTCCCTTTATAAAGAAGGGTTATCAATCGATCTCGGCGTCAGACTTTTCGACGACTGTCCGCTCAACTGTTTGCACGTATTGCTAAGTTCAATCCTGTTTGCCGACGCGGCACTGGCCACGCGCTCCACTTGCCTGCAGAGAGCCAGGTACTCGACGGTCTGTTCACGCTGGCGGTCGACTTTGGCATTGAGTTGTACGAAATAGATCCCCAGCAACACCGCAACGCACAACACCGCGACTGCGAAGTAGCGCAAGCTGTCGGGCGACCGGGGCTCCGGAGGGGTCATCATTTTAATGCGCCCTGCTCTTCCGGCAGCGAACGTCGGCGATCAGGAACAGCGCGGCGACATCATCCGACGTCGCCCCGGGAAAAAGCGTTTGCATACCAGCCTCCTCAATGACGGGGCAATTGTATGCAAATAGAAACACTGAGATTGTCGTGGATTTGTAAACCGCGCTGCTCGACCAGCAAGAAGCGCCTTATTTGCGCGCCACTTTGTAGCGCACGCAATCCTGATAGAAACTCTGGCGAATCGCCTCGGGCTTGAGCCGTGAACGGCTGTCATAGGTCTGCTCGGTGATTCCCATGGCCATCATCCGCATCCATGACTTGTTGAACTTGATGGTCTGGATCTTCTGCCGCGCGGCATACAGTGAAACGCCCGACAGCTTGAGTTCCTGTGCCCTGGCGGCCGTGCCCGCGCCCCAACTGCACATGTACTTGTCGCCCTCGCGCAACTCCCGCGCCTGTACGGCAGCCGCGCCGCCGGCCAGGGAACAGGCGATCAGCATGATTCCTACATTGCGCATTTGCTTCCTCACCTAACCAGCTGAAAATAAAAGCGATTCTGGCGAGAATTTTGTTACAAAGGGGCCACTAAATTGCCTTATCGCACGGATTGAAGGATCGCCACAACGCGGGCTCAACTCGCCGGCCGATATCTGGAAACCGGGCGGCAAGACGAGTGGTTTTATTTGCGCGAACGATGACGGGCGGTCTCGCAATCGGTCGGATCGACTTTTTGGGTAGCCCTTTCAATTGCTTTTTCGCGGGATTTTCCCTGGGTGTGTCAGCCCCTTCTGATTTTTCCAGCCGTTCGTCCAGCGTCTTTTTTCCGCGGCAGACTCCGACGTCTTACCCTTTGCCGAGACGTCACGGATGACTAACGCTTCCCACATTGCCTTTATCACACCTGAGCTGGATGGCATGCATCAACGCCGGGCCGAGTATCCCCAGCAGGTCAACGCCGGGTATGGCGCACTGGATTCGCTGAGGCTGACCGATGCCGCACTGGACGGGCTCCTGCCGTTCGAATGGACGCGGTGCTATCACCCCCGTGCGGTGGATGTGGACTGCGGATTGGGGGTTTGCTGGAGCCACTCGCTGGCGCATCGGCTGACGCTGACAGACGCCTCGGCGGTGTGGATCGACCATGAGCACCGATCGACCGCCCTGCCCTTACCGACCGAGGCGCGACCGACAACCGGCAATCGCCAGGCCGACGCCGCGATCTACCTGGGGGCGCCGCCGGATGAGCTGGTGCTGTGCCAGGCATCGCGCTTCTACCACTTCTGCCACGGTGTGCTGACCGCGATCAGCGATGCCTACGGCAACCGGCTGCGAATTGTCCGCGATGTGTTGGGGAACATTGAACGCCTGGATAACAGTGTCGGTCGCTCGCTGTTTTTCCGTTATGAGCGCGGCCACTTGGTGGCCCTCGATTACCAGGTTCAGCGGCCCGCGGGCGGTGCGGCAGGGGATTGGATGACCGAACAGACCGTGGTTTCCTACACCTATGACGACATTGGAAGACTGGTTTCGGCGACCAATGCCGTAGGGGAAAGCGAGACCTATCGGTACGACGAGCAACACTTGATCCTTGAACGCCAGTTAGCCGGCGGCGCGCGCTTCTTTTGGGCTTGGGAACGAGCTGGCAAGGCGGCGCGATGTGTCCGGCATTGGGCGAGTTTCTTGCAGATGGACACGCGGTATGCCTGGGGGGACGACGGTAGCGTGACCCTTCACAACGCCGATGGGAGTCAGGAAACCTATGTTCATGCCCCGCAGGCACGGCGGGTGCAGCGGGTGGGTCCGGATGGCGCCAAGCATTTCAGATCCTATGACGACAAGGGCCGTCTCACAGTCGAGCAAGACCCCCTCGGCGCGGTAACGGCGTATCAGTACGACGACGCTGGATGCTTGGTCGCTTTTTTTCCGGGGGAAGATGAGCCAACGTCCTACGAGTATGACAATGGATTCTTAAGAGTTGTACGTCGTGGCCAGGCAGTTTGGAACTACGCGCATAACGACCAAGGCAATGTCATTCGTCAGACCGACCCCGATGGCAACGTTACCGACTATAGCTACAACCAGTATGGCCAACTGATCGGGGTATGGTTTCCCGACCATAGCTGCCTGCGGCGGTGGTGGAATGAGCGTGGGCAGTTGCTTGAAGAACACTGGCCAAACGGCAGTGTGAAGCGCTATCGCTATGACGATCTCGGTCGGAGGGTGGCGCAAGAGGACAAGCATGGGGTGGCGACCCAGTACCAGTGGGATGGTGTCGGACGATTGGTTCGTGTGGTCATGCCCGGCGGTGGCACGCGGGAATACAGCTACAACCCCTACGGAAGAATCACCGCCGAACGCGATGAACTGGGGCACGTCACTCGCTACGAATACACCGACGGGCTGCCCCTGATCAGCCGCCGCATCAATGCGGACGGTAGCCAGGTCAACTACCGCTACGACCACGTGCGATTGTTGCTCGCCGAAATCGAAAACGAAGTCGGCGAAATCTACCGCTTCGACTATCACCCCAACGGCCGGCTCCAGCAGGAAATCGACTTCGACGGCCGACGCACCGCCTATGCCTACGACCTCAACGGTCACCTGCTGGAAAAAACCGCACACGGCACCGACGGCAGTCAGCTCGTCACCCGTTACCGGCGAGACCACGCCGGCCGGTTGGTCAGGAAAACCCTGCCCGATGGCGGCATTGTTGAATATACCTACGACCGCCAGGGCAACCTCCTCAGCGTCGACGACGGCTACCGCCCCCTTACCTACGAATACGACCCGCAAAACCGCCTGATCGCCGAACACCAGGGCTGGGGCACACTCCGTTATGGCTACGACGCCTGCGGCCGACTCAAATACCTGCGCCTGCCAGACAACAACCAGCTAGGGTTCAACCATGACAAGGGCGGCCACCTTGCGACCGTTGAACTCAATGGCGCGCTGTTGACGTCTCACCTGTTCGACGCCGGCCGAGAACACCAACGCGCCCAAGGCAAACTGCTCAGCAGTTACCAATACGATGAGCATGCACGCCTGTTCAACCATGGCATCTGCGATATCGAAGGCACTCGCTACCGCCGCCAGTACAGCTACGACAAAGCCGGCAACCTCAGGTACTTGCTCGACACCCGCAAAGGCGAGCACCGCTACCACTACGACACGCTAAACCGTCTGGTCCGAGCTGATCATTCCCAGGCCGCACAGGAACGCTTCGCCTACACGCCGGCGGGTAGCCGTCTGACGCTCCAGGATGACCGCCACTACGACTACGACGCCTTTGGCAATCTCATCCGCGAACGGCGTGGCCAGGCCCACTCTGTCGTTACCGAATACCGCTACGACTGCCAGCAGCGTCTGATCGGCCTCACCCGCCCCAACGGCCAAACAGTCCACTACCGCTACGATCCGTTTGGTCGCCGCATCAGCAAAACCGTCGCCGGCACGACCACCGAGTTTTTCTGGCAAGGCGACAGACTGATCGCCGAGCACCACGCGCAACGGCATCGCAGCTACGTCTACGAACCCGACAGTGTCCGCCCACTGGCCCTGCTGGAAGGCTTCGGCCCACAGCACACCACGCCTTTCCACTACCAACTGGATCACCTTGGCACCGCGCAGGAACTCACCACGCCCGACGGCGAAATCGTGTGGTCCGCGCACTACCGCGCCGATGGCCGGATCACGCGATTGGACGTCGAAAAAATCGAAAACCCGCTGCGCTTCCAAGGTCAATACTTCGACCGGGAAAGCGGGCTGCACTACCATCGCCACCGCTACTACGATCCGGATAACGGTCGCTGCCTGACGGGTGGGCAGGATCAACGCCTATCGGTAAGCGCCCAACCCCACGGGGCGGGTCTGCAGGCGGGTGAACGCTCGCGGCGCGATCAGGCGATCAACTCCACGCCACCACCAACAACCCGGCGCCCAACAACAGGCACAACGGCGAATAAAAATACGTATCCCACCGTGCAAACCGCGAACCACCGACCTTTTTGAAAAAACCCACCAGCTCCGAATCGCCGATTGCCCTGGCAAACATGATCACGGCAATCGCGCTGATGCCCCATTGCAATGCGCCATGGGACACCGGCGAAAAATACAGCCCGGCCCGCAGGCAAACGAGCAAGGCGATTGCCACCAGGCCCATCGCCACCAGCAAGGTGCCCAATGCCGAAGGCTTGAACGCCAGGCGGGGGCCGCTGGCGAATTCGCCGGGAAGTTGAGGGATGGCGGCGAGGCTGCCGAGCTTGCCACCGGCGGCCCAGTACAAATGCACCATGCTGACAAAGGTGAAAATACCGACGATCCATCGTGCGACGATAAAGCTCATGGCGGCCTCTCCCGGAATTTGTGCGAAGTAGGATAGTCCCCCTGAGATTTTTTGCAGGCATTTCGTCGGCGGCCGATGGTAAAGTGCCACCCCATGAAAATCACCCGTGCCGACCGCTCGCTCATTGCCTGGATGCTCTACTGCAGCGTCCTGTTCAATGTGTTCGCGTGCAGCATTGGTCATGGGCAGATGGTGGGCATGCAGCTCAACGGCATCGGCGGGCAGTTCTGTACCGTCGACCCACGCACCCAGGCGCCCAAGCCGTCCACCCCCGCCGATGAAAGCCTGCCGACGCTGTCCAAGGCGTTTGGTTGCCCGCTGTGCTCGACCGGCGGCATGGGCCCGGCGCTGAACTCCAGCCTCAACGTCGCGGTGTTGCCGCAACCCCACGCACCGCCGCCGGCTATCGTACTGGCGGCTGACATTCCTGCCCGCTTCACCTGGCCCACGGCCCGCCCACGGGCGCCGCCCGCCCTCGCCTGATCCTCGCGCTTTCTGATCTGCACTGACACCGTTTCCGTAAGGAAGTACGGGCGACTGTGCGTTGTTTTCAAGCAGGTTTTTCAGGATTCAAGCATGAAACATTTACCTCTGTTGGCAGGCCTGTTCGGCTGCCTGCCAGTCTGTGCCTGGGCGCTCGAACTGGCCCCGACCACCATCGATGGCGAACCCTCCCACGAACCCGGCCTGGCCCTGGACCAGTCCAGCGGCGTGGCATCGCGACTGGGGTTGAGCGTGCGCGAAACGCCCGCCTCGGTGGCGATCGCCAACCGCAATGACATCGAGCGCCATGGCGCCAAGACGTTCCGGGATGCAGCCAATACCTTGCCCGGTGTCAACGCCAGCGCACCGCCGGGGTTTGGGGGTTTTGTCTCGTATCGTGGGTTTACCAGCAGCCAGATCACCCAGATGTTCAACGGCATCAACGTCGCCACCGGCCTGGCCCGGCCGGTGGATGCGTGGATCTATGATCGGGTGGAACTGGTCGGCGGCCCCTCGTCCTTGATCAACGGCGCTGGCTCCGTGGGCGGTTCGCTGAACTACGTGACCAAGCTGGCCACCCGCGAAGAACAGGCCGCCGAAGGCCAACTGACCTACGGCAGCTACGACACCGCCGGCATGGCATTCGGCCTGAACCACGCGCTGACCGACCCCAGCGCCGACGTGCAGCATTACGCACGCCTGGACGTCAGCCGCAACACCAACCACAGCTACATCGACCGCGACCAGCGCGACGCCTGGAGCGTAGCGTTTTCCCTGCTCAGCGACCTTACCCCCAACCTGTCCCATACCCTGGCCCTGGAATACCAGGACGAACATGAAGACAGCCCGTACTGGGGCACGCCGGTGCTGAACCCCAAGGCCGGCGAGCTGAAGATCGATAAACACAACCGTTTCAACAATTACAACGTCGCCGACGGTCGTTACGAACAGCGCACGCTCTGGGCGCGTTCGATCATCGACTACCGGATCAACGACAGCACCACGCTGAAAAACACCCTGTATCACCTGGACAGCCAGCGCGATTACCGCAACCTGGAGACCTACCAGTACAACGCCGACAACAGCGCGGTGAACCGCTCGACCGCGTACCAGGTGCGTCATCAGGGTGAGCAGAATGGCAACCAGTTCGAGCTGCGCCACGACGACCGCGTCTTCGGTCTCGCCACCACCTGGTCCGGCGGTTTCGAATACAAGGTCAACAGCACGACCAACAGCCCGCTGAGAGCCGTAGGCAACAGCACGGTCGATCCTGACCATTACGGCCCGGGGTACTTTTACGACATCCCTGGCACCCGACCGGGCTTTATCAGCGACAAGACCAACGAGGTCACCACCAAAGCGCTGTTCGTGGAAAATCGCCTGGGCCTGACCGATAAACTGACATTGCTGACGGGCCTGCGCTACGACGCCATCGACCTGGATGTCACCAACCATGGCGCGATAACCGCCAGCAGTCCACGGCACTTCACGCGCAGTTGGGAGCCGGTGACCGGGCGCGCGGGCCTGACCTACCAGTTCATCCCGACGGCCAACGTGTACGTGCAATACAGCACGGCCGCCGAACAGCCGAGTACCACCACCCAGGTATTCGACGTATCGACCGGCAAACAGTGGGAGGTGGGCAGTAAATTCGATTACCTGGACGGTCGCGGTTCGGCCACCGTCGCGGCTTACAAAATCGAGCGCAAGGACTTTGCCGTCACCGACCCGCTGGACCCCACCAACAGCATCCCGGTAGGCGCACAGTCGTCCAAGGGCATTGAGTTGGCCAGTTCGTTGCGCATCACGCCGCGACTACTCGCCGAAGGCAACTTCGCCTGGGTGGACGCCGAGTACGACGAGTTCAACGAAAAAATCGCCAGCGGCGCGGTGGTCTCGCGCAAGGGCAATACGCCGACCAATGTGCCCAAGCGCGTCGGCAACCTGTGGCTGACCTATGATTTTTCCGAGGATTGGCAAGGCGGCGTGGATGCGCGGTATGTGGCCCAGGTGTATGCGGATAACGCCAACACCCAGACAGTGCCGGCCTACACCCTGTTCGGCACATTCCTGCGCTACAAGGTGGACGCCCACACCTCGGTGACCGGCCGCGTGCGCAACCTGACCAACGAGGTGTATGCCGAATTTGCCCATGTGTCGCCGGCGTATTACCTGGGGTCGCCGCGCACGTTTGAAGTGGCGGTGCAAACCCGCTTCTGAGGCTGGAATGCTAGCCAATGTGAAAGCGGGCACACGCTGACAAGCCCGCTTCCACATTCTTGCCCCGCGTTCTGCCGCAGGATGGGACGCTATTTCAGGCTGGCTTCAACCTTCTGTGCCACATCCTCCGTCAACCAGGCCTTCCACACATCAGGATGCGCCTTGAGAAACGCCAGCGCGACGTCCCGTGGCGCGGTGTGATTCTCGCTCATGGTCGCCAAGGCTTTGTTCAGCGGCTCGATCGGGAACTCGACTTTCTCGAAGAACCCGACAATCTGCGGATGTTCTTTCTGGAACGGCGTGGACACGCCGATACTCAACTTGGACGCCAAAGACCGTGTCGGCTTCGGATCGGGATTGTCCGCATCCGTCAGCGTCTTCCACGCCTCGGCATCGAACGCCGGCTCTTCCAGCTGGATCAATTTGTAGCGCCCCATCAAGGGCGTCGGCGACCAGTAATAGAACAGCACTGGCTTACCGCGACGAATCGAGGAAGTTATCTCGGCATCCAACGCCGCCCCCGAGCCACTGCGGAAGTTCACATAGCTGTCGTCCAGGCCGTAGGCCTTGAGTTTCTGTTTGTTGACCACTTCCGAGGTCCAGCCAATGGGACTGTTGAGAAAGCGCCCTTTGCCTGGGGATTCGGGGTCCTTGAACACGTCCTTGTAACGCGCCAGGTCCGCGACACTTTTCAGGTCTGGTGCCAGGGGCTTAAGGCCTTTGGCGGGGTCGCCCTTGACCACGTACTCCGGCACCCACCAGCCTTCGGTGGCGCCCTTGACCGTATCGCCCACCCCGGCCACCTTGCCTTCGGCCTCGGCCTTGACCCACACCGGACTGCGGCCTGCCCATTCTTCGCCGATCACCTGGATGTCATTCTTCGCCAGGGCGGTTTCCAGGGTGATGGTGGTGCCGGGCAAGGTGTCGGTGGGCAGGTCATAGCCCTTCTCGACGATATAGCGCAGCACTTCGGTGATCAGACTGCCGCTTTCCCAGTTCAGGTCGGCGAAATGCACAGGCGCCTGTGCAGCCGAAACCGGCAACGAAGCCACCGACAGACTCAGGCTCGCCAGGGACGCCGCCAACAGGGATCTCAATCCTTTCATGCCTTTGCACCTCACGTGTTCGCTGCAATAACGGACGGCTTGGCCGCCACTGCGCGAAGCCTCTGAATAGTTAAGTCAACTCAACTGTAGTAGAGGTTCCGGGAGATAAAGGCTGTTTGCTGTACGAGCGGGTTATTCGCTGGCCTTGAAGGTCACCAGTTCACCCTTGCGCCACTTGGCGGCCTTGCCGGTCACGGCCTTGAGGGTTTTGGTCAAGCCTTCCTGCAATTGTTCGTTGGCGGCAAACACCAGCATCACGCTGTGACCTTCCTTGAACACAATGCCCTGGCCTTCGGCCGAGGAAACAAAGGCATAGTCGCCCAAGCCATACACCGTCAACTTGATATCGCGGAACTTCAATTCAAACTTGCCACCTTCGCGACTGGGCAATACCGCGGCACGAAAATGATCACCGACCTTGAGTTCAAGGCGTTGTTTGTCATCCACGACCAATGCCGATTCAGTATCGATCTCGGCGATATAGATGCCTTCCGGTGTCTGTTCAGTGATGTAAACAAAACGGGATTGAAACTGCTTGACCAACTTTGCGCGCAAATCACCCAGCACGAATAACGCGTGCATATCCAGATTACTGACTGCCAAGGAAACGCCCCCAGATCAAAAAAAGCACTGTCCGCCGAAACGGGCAGCACAAAAAAGCGGCCATACCGGCACGCTGACACAACGCATTGATTAAAAACCCTGAAAAAACGCCCCTGCGGTGCCATAAGACTAATACAGGCATACACGACGAGCCTTATGCAGGCCATCGATCTTCACAGCAAATCACAGGTTTAACAGCCCGAGAAGACGGGTCGACCAGCTTCAGAGAATAACCCAATTAAAAAGCGCAGTTTCCGACAACCTGCACAAAACAAAACATCTGGAATGGAACCGAGAACCGATTGCCGACGACAATATTAAAACAGCAACACGGGTCAAAACCACCCGTTCCGCTGCTGGCGGGCCAACCAGATCGATCGACAGGAGCTGACCATGCAACGACGTCAACACAACGCTACGTCTTCCAGCACTCACTCATCCTATCAAGACGAGCGCCAATACTACTGCTTGCACAGCCATGATGGGTACTCAAACTCCGTGCTTTATCAAGTTGTACCGGCCGGACGCAACTTCTTTCATATTCTGGAAGTCACCAGCGGCAGGATCAAAGGCTTTCGCAGCAACCATATCCGCGCCTGCGAACTGGCAAAAACCCTCGAGGCCGCCCTGCACGCCCCGCACGGCGGGATCGTTTCGTCACCTGGATGACTTTACCGCGCCGTCGCCCCTCAACAACTGCCATACTGGCCCGTCCATTGAAGTTTGCCCCGTGCGGGTCAGGTTTCATCAGTGCAGTTACCTTGAAGGGAAGGTTATACGTGACGGAATTTGATATTGGCGAATTTTTTATCCATGGCGAAGCCAAGGAAGTAGACGGAGAATTCCAAGCAGTTATCGTAATGCGTGCCAAGCCCCCCTTGACCACGATCACAATGCACCAAGTGGAAAAAGATCGTTGGTTCAAGACCGCGGACGCCGCCGCCGTCGCGGCAAAAGAAGCCGCCAGGGCCCTCAAGACAGCGGTGGACTCAGGGGCGTTGACCTCCTGAGAATCCGATAGAACTCTACTGCGCGACAAGCCTCCGATGCATACCCCCCCAAAACCGGCATGGAGAACGATATGGATGCGCCAGTACCAACCCTTGAAACCCTGTTTGATCAACTGGGCCTGGATTCCACCCCGAAGGACATCGACGCGTTTATCGCTGCCCATCCTTTGGCCGACGACGTCAAGCTGATCGACGCGCCCTTCTGGACGCCCCAGCAGGCTCAGTTTCTCAAGGAAGAACTTCGGGAAGACGCTGAATGGGCGATGGCCGTGGATGAACTGAACCAGCGTCTGCACCAAGCGCAATAACACCCCTCAATGCAGGCTGTCTGACTGTTCCATGCGCAACAGTGCTTGCCAGGCGGCCCTGCACTCCTCGGCTTCATCACGGCTGGCGAAGGCGGTGCCACGCTGCTCACCGTTGAGCAGCACGACCCAACAAGCCTTCTGACCCAACGCACGCAGGGTTTCGGGTACGCCACTGCCAATCATCACAGCGACATCGACTTTGTTTTGCATGGAGCTTCTCCGCAACAATCGTTAGCTAACTAACAACGGCGGCCATGCTACGTTTTTCCTACCCTCAGAAAAAGCTATCCTCTGGATAGCTCTATTGCGCAAACAGCAACAATCTCTAGTGCCTGGCCTTCGTGCCTTCGGGTTTATAGCCCAGGCGCAACCCGCCCCAATGCCGGCCCTTGACCATGATCGGCACCGACAAGTCGTGCATCAACTCACCGGTATCGCGGGTGTAGGTCTGCAACAGTACCGCTTGCTGATGGCTGCCACAGCGAATCCCGGTACGGTCGTCGAACTTGCGCTTGGTGCGATTCTGTAACGCATCCACCTGTACATCGCCGGTCAAGGGTTGGGAAAACGCCTTGTTGTGTGTCGGCACATACCCCTGTTGCGTACAGGCGATGGCAAATACCAAACCTTCGTGTCGCGGCAGCAGCGCCTCTTGAATCGCCGGCAAAACCTGATCGGTGTAGCTGTCAAAACGCGTGTGGTACTTGCTGGGGTGGGTGTTGGGGATCGCCGCGTAGTTGCGGTCGAACAGATCCTCCAGGCTGACGCGGTTTTGCAGTACATCAGCCTCGAACTGTTCGGCGATGCGGCTCGCGCCTTCGCGGGCGAGGTCGTAGACGCGCTGGTGATAGTCATCCAGCCCGACGGCGGCCAAGCGTTCGCTGATGGTTTCGGCCTGCCCTTCCATTTGCACGGCGGCATCGGCCAGTTGACGGGTTTGCTCGTCGCTCACCGTCAGGTCGCTGCGCATTTGCTCCACGGCATGGAACAGGCTGTCGAGTTGCGCCCGATTGGTCTCGGTGCCTTGGGCGATTTCGTTGACCTGCCCTTCGACATCCGCGGCCAGGCTGGCGATGTTCTGCAGTTGCTCACCGGCATGCTCCACCTGCTCCACGCCGGTGTGCAGGTCCGCCGACAGTTGGCGAATCTGCTCCACCACCTGGCCGGTGCGTTGTTGGATATCGGCCACCATCACCCCGACTTCCTCGGTGGCGGTAGCAGTACGGCCGGCCAGCCCGCGGACTTCATCGGCCACCACGGCAAACCCGCGCCCATGCTCGCCAGCACGCGCGGCTTCGATGGCGGCGTTCAAGGCCAGCAGGTTGGTCTGGCTGGCGATGGACTGGATCACCAGGGTCACCCGCTGGATTTCCTCGCTGCGCTGGCTCAGGGCTTCAATCATCTCGCGGCTGGCATTCGCGCGCTGGCTGAGTTGGTGCATGCGGGTGATCGACTGGGCCAGCACTTCGCGGCCCTCGGTACTGCGCTGATGCGCCTGGCTGGCGGCGCCCAGCGCCTGGTGACTGAGTTGGGAGGTGACTTGTTCGGTGCCGATCATCACTTCGGCGCTGTTGACGATCTGCTGGGCAGCGCTCAACTGCGACTGCAGGCGCGCAGCCAGTTGCTTGACCGAATAGGCCACGCCGGCCGCCGACAATGCGTTATGGCTGGTGGTATAGGACAGGTCGCGGGTCAGGTCGCCAATCGCATCGACCGCTTCGGACGGCGCCGCGCTGGGCGTGCGTTTTTTCAGACGGGGCAGCCAGATCACCAGCAAGGCCAGTGTCAGGCAGAGATAAATCGGCAGGCTGGCAAACGCAAGGCCGAGCAGGACCAGCACCACGGCGGTGCTCTGCAAAAGCGGCGTCAGCCAGCCGGGCAACCCGCGCACCACCGCGTGCGGTGGCACTGCTGCGCCCATCAGAGATCCGTCTCCAGCCATCTTCGTCACCCCACTGCTTGTCATTATTGTCTCTGCATTAAACGCCACTATCAGGCCATTATCTATGGGCCTTTAGTGGGGGAGCTTGCAACAGATCAATATAGCGGGCGTAACGGATATTTTCCCTGGGGAGCGCAGTACTCGCCCCCCAGCTTCAGCGCATCAGGCTTGACGCTGGTGCTTGTCGATCTGCTCGTGGCGCTCTTGCGCTTCGATGCAGTACTTGGTGGTCGGACTGATCAGCAGGCGCTTGAGGCCGATAGGCTCGCCGCTGTCATCGCACCAGCCAAAGGAATCTTCCTTGATGCGCTCCAGTGCGCGCTCCAGTTGCGGCAGCATGCGCTGGTCGCGATCAATGGCATTCACCAACCAGGTGCGCTCTTCTTCCACGGAGGCGGCATCCGCCGGGTCGGCCGGGGTGTCCAGGCTCTCAATGGCGATGCGGTTCTGTTCAATGCGCTCGTGGTGTTCCACTTTCATGTCTTGCAGCAACTGCTCGAAAAAAGCGTGCTGTTCGGCATTCATGTAGTCATCCGCCGGCATGGCCAGCAACTTTTCCTTTGTCATTGATTTCTCTATAAAAAATACGTGCATTAAGGCGAATAAGGGAGCGTTCCGGTCAACCTCTGCAGGTCTCGGAAAGGCGCCATCCATTCCAAGCGCCACCCGGCACTCAATTTACGAGGGGCGGCAGTCTAAGGCCGACTTGAGGGCGCAGCAACTGAAAAGACAGGCATTTTTTCCAAGATAACCCCCAAAGGCACCAGGACGGGCTTGGCGAATGGTCATCGGAGTGCGTTTATAGCAAGAAATTCAGTGTTGTGGAGCTATATAGAAGACAAACGGTTGGATCTGACGAATACAGGCCTGAATGTGGGAGGGGGCAGGCCCCTCCCACATTTTGCACTGCGTCAGCGTTTTAGCTTGCGCTTGTTGCGATATTGGTCGATCACCACCGCCGCCACGATAATCAGGCCCTTGATGATGTCCTGGATATACGCGTCGACCCCGACAAAGGTAAACCCGCTGGCCATCACCCCAAGGATCAGCGCGCCGATCACGGTGCCGGTGATGCGCCCTACTCCGCCGGCCAGGCTGGTGCCGCCGATCACCGCGGCGGCAATCGCATCCAGTTCGTAGGACATGCCCATGCCGGCCTGGCCGGTGGCGGCACGCGCCGAGGCCACCACACCAGCCAGGCCCGCCAGGAGCCCGGCGATGCTGTAGACGATGATCAGGTGGCGCTTGACGTTGATCCCCGAGGTGCGCGCCGCCTGCATATTGCCGCCGATGGCGTAGGTGTACTTACCGTACTTGGTGTAGCGCAGGGCGATATGGAAGATCACCGCCACCACCAGAAAGATGATCACCGGCATCGCGCCATGCCCGATGGCCGTGTAGGAATCCGAGAGCATGCTCACTGGCTGGCCTTCGGTGTAGTAACGCGCCAGGCCACGGGCCGACACCATCATCCCCAGCGTTGCGATAAACGGCGGGATACCGGTCACCGCGATAATGCTGCCGTTGATCGCGCCCGCCAGCAGCCCCACGCCGAGCCCCGCCACCACCGGAATCCACACCGGCAGGTCGGTCAGGGACGGAAACACCGCACGGGAAAAATCAGATGTTTGCGCAAGACTGGCAGCGATCATCGCCGATAATGCCAAGACCGAGCCGGAAGACAAGTCGATCCCGGTGGTGATGATCACCTGGGTCACACCGATGGCCAGCAGGCCGATGATCGACACTTGCAGGATCATCAGCACCAGGCGCTGGGAGTTCATCAGGAAGCTCTGGTCTCGCACGATCCAGCCAAACAGCTCAAACACCAGGCCGATGCCGATCAACACCAGGAAGATGCTCAGCTCGGTGGGCAAGCGCCGACGGTGCTTGACCGCTGCCGTGGCAGGCTTGTTGTCTGTTATTGCGTTCATAGCCAATCACCTTTTTATTCTATGGCGCAGGCCAACCGCAGGCCCGCGCGGCTGTTCGTCAGTGGACCGCGGTCATACCGGAGGCCAGCTGCATGACTTTTTCCTGGGTCGCGTCTGCACGGTCCAGGGTGCCCATCAGTTCGCCTTCATGCATCACCATCACCCGGTCGCTCATACCCAGCACTTCAGGCAGCTCCGAGGAAATCATGATCACCGCCATGCCCTCGCTGGCGAGGAACGCAATCAAACGGTAGATCTCGGCCTTGGCGCCGACATCGATGCCACGGGTCGGCTCGTCGAGGATCAACAGGCGCGGGTTGGTCATCAGCCAGCGCGCCAGCAGGGCTTTCTGCTGATTGCCGCCGGACAAGGTGTCGATGCATTGCTCCAGGGACGGGGTTTTCACCCGCAGCTTCTTGCACATGTCTTCGCACAGCGCACGCAGGGCTTTCTGCTGGATAAACCCGTTGCCCGAGTAATGCGGCAACACCGCCATTTCCATGTTTTCCAGGACCGACAGGCACGGGAACAGCCCGCTGAGCTTGCGGTCTTCGGTCAACAGCGCAAAGCCTTTGTCGATGGCCATGTGCGGGTCGGTGATACGCAGCGCCTTGCCATCGAGGGTTATCTGCCCGCGAGTGCTTGGGCTGATGCCGAAAAGGGTTTCCGCCACGTTGGTGCGGCCCGAGCCCATCAGCCCGGCGATGCCGAGGATCTCGCCGGCATGCAGGTCGAACGAGACGTTGTTGAACACGCCGTCCAGGCCCAGGTCGCGCACCGACAGCAGCAACTCGCCGATGGGCGTTTCGCGCACCGGGAACAACTGGCTCAGTTCACGGCCGACCATCATCGAGATCAGGCTGTCGCTGTTCATGCTGTCGGCGCGCTGCAGGCCGATGTACTGGCCGTCGCGAAACACCGCCACTTCATCGGCGATGGCGAACACTTCATTCATCTTGTGCGTGATGTAGACGATGCCTTTGCCCTGGGCCTTGAGGTCGGCAATGATCGAAAACAGGTGGGCGACTTCCTTCTCGGTGATGGCGGACGTCGGCTCATCCATGATCAGGATGTCGGAATCGTAGGACACCGCCTTGGCAATCTCGACCATCTGCCGCTCGGCGATGCTCAGGTTGCCCACCTGCTCCTCGGGGTCGAGGTTGATGCGCAGGCGGGCGAGCAATTGGGCGGTGCAGCGGTGCATTTCGCGGTGGTTGACCATGCGCAGGCTGTTGAGCTGCTCGCGGCCGATCCAGATATTCTCGGCGATGCTCATGTGCGGCATCAGGTTGAGTTCCTGGTGGATCATCGCGATCCCGGCCTTTTGCGCGGCCAGCGGCGTCTCAAACACAATCGGCTTGCCGCGCAGGCGGATTTCCCCGGCGTCGGGCTGGTAGATGCCGGCGATGATTTTCATCAGGGTCGACTTGCCCGCGCCGTTCTCGCCCATCAGCGCCAGCACCGAGCCTGGGCGCACACGCAGTTGTACATCGGCCAGGGCCACCACACCGGGAAAGCCTTTGCTGATGTTGAGGATTTCCAGCAGATACGGTTCTTCCAGCAGCGACGGCTGGATACCGGGCGGCTGCGAGACAGTGGCTTGAGCAAGCATAGGGCGGTACTCCATCGACAGGGCGGGCACGACCGCCCTGCCGGCTTATTGTTGTGATGTAAGGGCTACTTGAAGTCTTTGACGTTGTCCGGGGTGATCAGCTTGAACGGGATGACAATGTTCTGCTCGATCGCTTCCTTCTTCGCCATCTTGCGCGCCGCCTCCACCGAGCCGACTGCCTGGCCCTTGGCATCCTGGAACACCGACACGGTCATTTCGCCCTTGGTGATCGCATTCAAGCCGTCCGGCGTGCCGTCGACCCCTGCAATCAAGACGCTGCCCGGCTTGGTGCCGGCCGACTTCAACGCCATGGCCGCGCCAATCGCCATTTCGTCGTTGTTGGCCAGCACGGCATTGAATTCGCGGCCCTGGGTCAACCAGTCGTTGACCAGGGTCATCCCGCGGTCACGCAGCCAGATGCCGGTCTGTTCCTGCTCGATCTTGATCTGCGGGTACTTGGCCAGGACTTCTTTGATGCCCTTGGTCCGGTTGGTGGTGGAGTTGTTCGCCAGGTCACCGAGCAGGATCACCACCTTGCCCTTGCCCCCCAGTTTTTCGGCGATGTACTGCATTTGCAGCCTGCCGGCCTCTTCATCATCGGAGGTCACGGCCGCCACGCCTTTGGGCAGGTCTTTCTGGTCAGGTCGGCGGTTGACATAGACCAGCGGAATACCCGCCTCGAGCGCTGACTTGCTGATCCGCGCCGTGGACGCCGTGTCCACCGGGTTGACGATGATCGCGTCGACCTTCTGGCTGATGAAGTTCTCGACCTGGCTCAATTGCTTGACCACGTCGGCGCGCGCGTCTTCGAACTGCAGTTGCACGCCATCGCCCTTGGGGTAGGCCTTGGCTTGCTTGTCCATGTACTCACGCACATTGGTCAGGTAGGTGTCATCGAACTGCGACATGCTCACGCCGATCTTCAGATCGGCAGCCATGGCAAAACCGCTGGCCAGCAGCAGGGACAACGCCAGCGCGGTAAAACGGATCGGGGTCTTCATGAACGGTCTGTCTCCACTTTCTTGTTGGTTTTTTGGACGTTGCGTTTTTCAGAGCGAGGATGACGGCAGGCGGACGAGCGGTGCTCCCGGAATGCAGCACACCAGGGCGCCTTGGTTTTCGACGCACAGCACGTTGAGGAAGGAGAAGTAAAACGGCCGGGTGCGGGGCAGACCGCGTGGCGCAAGGGCTGGGCGTAAAACTCGCAGTACAGCGTTGAAGATTTTCATCTGACGGTACCTGGTTGTTTTTGATCTTGTTTTTGTTGAGTCGTCGGGATCGAGTCCGGAACGTACTTTATGCAACCTGGAAAAGACTTTATTGGAAAATAATTTCTATATCAACCTGTTTTAGAATTTTATTCTATTTTTGTCGAAACCACCTGCTGGCGCTCGGCGCTCAGGCGTGCGGCGTCCAATATCCTTGTGGTTTCCAGCGCCTCGTAGGCGTCCACCGGCAGCGGCCCCTGCCCTTGCACGGCGGCCTGCCACTGGCGATAGAACTGGGTCCAGCAACCTTTTTCCGACGGCACACGCTCGCGCTCGGGGCCTTGTTCGAACCAGCCCCAGCGGCGGTGCTCCTCGGCCCCCCAGTGCTCGCCCTCGGTTTTGGGCGACTTGCCGGCCATCAGTGCGTCTTCCTGGCCGTCCAACCCGTCGACGGTGTAGCAACCCAGGGTGCCGCTGACCCGCAAGCGCGGTGCCGGGCTGTTCTGCAAGGCGTTGCCCCACAGGTGGGAAATCACCCCGTTGGCGTGGGTCAGGGAGACAAAGAAGCCGTGGTCGATGCTGGGGTGTTCGGCGCTGTAGTGCAGTTGCGCGAAAACCCGATCCACCGGGCCGAACAGTTGCAGCGCCTGATCCACCAGATGGCTGCCCAGGTCGCGCAGCCAGCCGCCGCCGCTGGCATTGCCCACCGATTGCGGGCTGAAACGCTCGACGCGGGATTCAAACCGGGTGACAGCGCCGAGGGCGCCGGCGTCGATCAGTTTGCGCAAGGTCAGGAAATCCGAATCCCAGCGCCGGTTCTGGTAGACGCTGAGCAACACGCCCTGGCGTTCAGCCGCGGTGATCAGCACCCGGGCCTGCTCGGCGTTGGCGGCGAAAGGTTTATCGCTGACCACGGCGACGCCGTGCTCGATGGCCTCCAGCACCAGCGCCGGGCGACCTTTAAGCGTGGTGGAAATCACCAGGGCGTCAACGCCGGCCTCGACGATCTGGCCGATGCTGTCAAAGGCTTTAACCCCTGGAAGATCAGTGCTCAATTGCTGACGGCGCTCGGGTGAACGAGTCACCACACCAACAAAAGTAGCGCCGGGCAGGGTTGCAATCAGTGGCGCATGAAAGAAGCGCCCTCCGTGGCCATAGCCGACCAGTCCAATTCGCATACATTCACTCCTTTATTGAAGTGCACACCCAATCCAACTGTGGGAGGGGGCTTGCCCCCGATGGCGGTGGACCAGATCCAGATTCATTAGCTGACCCACTGCTATCGGGGGCAAGCCCCCTCCCACATTGACCGCGTGTTAGCCGTAGAAGGCAGGGTTGCAGTCAGTGGCGCATGAAAGAAGCGCCCTCCGTGGCCATAGCCGACCAGTCCAATTCGCATACATTCACTCCTTCATTGAAGTGCACACCCAATCCAACTGTGGGAGGGGGCAAGCCCCCTCCCACATTGACCGCGTGTCAGCCGTAGAAGCGCGGACGCTCAGGCAGGCTGACTTGGACAATTTGCCCACTGCCCTGCGCTTCAATACACGCATCCGCCGCGACCGCCGCTGCAAACCCATCCCACGCCGACGGCCCGCCCACTTGCCCGGCGCGCACGCTGTCGATGAACGCCTGCAACTCGACGTCATAGGCGCCGATAAAGCGGTCTTTCCAGTCCATCAGAATCGCATTGGACAGCTTGGCTTCGCTGCGCAATTGCACCTGCGACGGCTCCGGCAGCTTGGCGATACCGGTCTCCCCCACCACTTCGCACTGAATGTCGTAGCCGTACTGGCAGTTCACAAACACTTCCACATCGATGCGCGTGCCCTTGGCGGTTTCCAGCAGCACGATCTGCGGATCGCGCAGATGGGCCAGGGCCTTGCTGGTCTTGCGCGGGAACACCACTTGCACCGACACATAGTCGTCGTCGAGCAGCCAACGCAACACATCCAGCTCGTGGATCAGGGTGTCGGTGATCGCCATGTCGGTCTTGTAGTTCTCGCCCACCCGCGGGTTGCGGTGCGCGCAGTGCAGCATTAGCGGCTCGCCGATCCGGCCGCTGTCGATCACCGCTTTGAGGGCGCGATAACCTTCGTCATAGGGGCGCATGAAGCCCACTTGCACCAGGCGCTTGCCGTGCGCCACTTCGGCCTCGACGATCCTGCGACAGCCTTCGGCGGTGACCGCCAGGGGTTTTTCGCAGAACACCGGTTTGCCCGCCTCGATGGCGGCGAGCACGAATGCCTCATGGCTCGGGCCCCAGGAAGTGACAAGAATGGCTTCGACCTGAGGCGAACGGATCAGCGCATGGCCGTCCGGATACACCTCGGCGTCCAGTTTCAGATCCGCCACCACCTTGGCGGCCTGCTCCAGGTCGATGTCGGTCACCGCCACCACCTGGCTGTTGAGCAAGGTCTGGCTGCAACGACGAATATGGTCCCGGCCGATAGCGCCCGTACCGATAACACCCAGCTTCAACGACATACATTCACTCCTCTTGTTATTAGTACTGCCGGGCCTTGGCCAGCTGTTCATTGAGTTTTTTCGCCGCCGCGTTGGTGCGTTCGCTGGTGGAGACCTGCGCCACACCCACCCGCCACCACGACAGGTAGCCGTGGATCATGGTCTTGGGCAGCACCTTGATATCGATCAGCGTCGACACCGTTTGCGTGCGCGCATCGGCCAGCGCCGCTTCGAGCTGTTCGACGCTGCTGACCTTGTAAGTCTTGCAACCGTAGGCCGCCGCACTCATGGCGAAATCCACCGGCACCAGGCCGCCGTCGAGCTTGCCGCTCTCGGGGTTGCGGTAGCGGAACTCGGTGCCGAAGCTGTCCATGCCGTTGCCGATCTGCAGGTTGTTGATGCAACCGAAAGCCATGTTGTCCAGCAGCACCACGTTGATCTTGCGGCGCTCCTGGATCGAGGTGGCCAGCTCCGAGTGCAGCATCATGTAGGAGCCATCACCGACCAGCGCATAGACCTCGCGCGTCGGCTCGGCGAGTTTCACGCCGAGGGCGGCGTTGATCTCGTAGCCCATGCACGAATAACCGTACTCGACGTGGTAAGTGTTGACGCCCTTGCTGCGCCAGCTGCGCTGCAGGTCGCCGGGCAGGCTGCCGGCGGCGGCGACGATAATCGCGTCGTCGGCCAGCGCCTGGTTGAGCACGCCGAGGACCCGGCTTTGGGTCAGGCACGAACCGGTCAGCTCGATAAATTCGCGCAGCACGCCGCGGTCGAGGTGGTCGTCGACCTCGGGGACGAAGTCGTCACCGGCGTATTCCAACTGATGCACCCGGTCGACTTCAGCATCCAGTTGCGCCCTGGCATCGCGCACCTGCTCGCCCCAACCGGCGCGATAATCGCCCAGCGCTGCGGCCAATGCCTCAAGGGCGACTCGTGCATCCGCCAGCACTTGCACGCCATCGAGTTTCAACGCATCGCCGGGGCTGATGTTGAGGTTGAGGAACCGCACCTCGGCGTGCTTGAACAACGACTTCGACGACGTGGTGAAATCGGTGTAGCGCGTGCCGATCCCGATGATCAGGTCGGCCTCGGCGGCCAACAGGTTCGCGGCCAGGCAGCCGGTTTCGCCGATCCCGCCGACGTTCAGCGGATGGCTGGACAGCACCGCGCTCTTGCCCGCCTGGGTTTCGGCGAAGGGCATCTCGAAGCGTTCGGCAAATGCCTGCAGGGCCGCATTCGCCCCGGAGTACTTGACCCCGCCGCCGCAGATGATCAACGGCTTGCGCTTGCCCTCGAAGGCCGCCACAGCATCGCCGATCATCGCCTCGGTGGGCGGGCGCCGGTCGAGGCGATGGACACGTTTTTGCAGGAAGTAATCCGGGTAATCCCAGGCCTCGGCTTGCACGTCCTGCGGCAGCGCCAGGGTGACGGCACCGGTTTCGGCCGGGTCGGTGAGCACGCGCATGGCGTGGATCGCCGCGCTCATCAATTGCTCGGGGCGGTTGATGCGGTCCCAGTATTTGCTCACCGAACGGAAGGCGTCGTTGGTGCTGATGCTCAGGTCATGGAACTGCTCGATCTGTTGCAGCACCGGGTCGGGCTGGCGGCTGGCGTAGACATCGCCAGGCAATAGCAGCAACGGAATGCGGTTGGCCGTGGCGGTCGCGGCAGCGGTCAGCATATTCGCTGCCCCCGGGCCGACCGACGCGGTACACGCGTAGATCTTGCGGCGCAGGTGCTGTTTGGCAAACCCGATGGCGGCGTGGGCCATGCCTTGCTCGTTGCGGCCCTGATGCACCACCAGGTCGCCGCTGTCCTGCTCCAGCGCCTGGCCCAGGCCGAGCACGTTGCCGTGGCCGAAAATGGTGAACACCCCGGCCACGAACTTGCTCTGCACACCATCAACTTCGATGTATTGGTTATCCAGAAATTTCACCAGGGCCTGGGCCATGGTCAAACGAGTGGTGGTCATGTCGCGCCCCTTAAAGGTCCAGCAGCCAGCTGTGCTGCGGGTCGTTATGAAAATGCCAGGCGCGCTTGGGGCCGGCCATTACGTTGAGGTAGTAGGACTCGTAGCCATACGGCACGCTCACCGGGTGGTAACCCTTGGGCACCACCACCAGGTCGCTGTTTTCCACGGCCATGGCCTCATCGATGCTGCGGTCGTCGGTGTACACCCGCTGGAACACGAAGCCCTGGGGCGGGTTGACCTGGTGGTAATAGGTTTCTTCGAGAAAGCTCTGGTGCGGCAGGTCGTCGGTGTCGTGCTTGTGCGGCGGGTAGCTCGACGAATGCCCGGACGGCGTGCGGACTTCCACCACCAGCAGGGAGTGGGCGGGCTCGCTGTCGGGCAGGATGTCGCACACGTAACGGGTGTTGGCGCCTTTGCCGCGCACGCTGCGCTTGCACTGTTCGGGGCGGATCAAGCGCGGCGCGAAACCCGTCGCGCCAGGCGCGGCGCAGACCGCGAGCTGCACGTCGCTCAATGCCGTCACCTGGGCGTCGGTGCCCGGCGGCAGGTAAGCGGCAAAGGGCGATTTGTCTTCAAACACCGACTGACGATCGCCGAGGTTCTGCCAGTTGAACCCCTCGCCTTCGATCGTCACCCGGCCGCTGAGCAGCACCAGGCACAGCTCCTGGTCGCCGGCGGTGACTGGCAGGGTTTCGCCCAGGCTCAGGCGGTAGGCGGCAAAGCCGACGTAGGCCAGGCGGCCCGCTTCGAGGGCGACCATGGTTTGCCCGCGCTTATTGCTCTTGACCAGCAAGCTCATTGCCCCGTCCTCTCGTTCAGCAGCGCACGCAAGGTGTCGTAACCTTTTTTCGCATAGATATAGCTCGGCGCGACAGCCGGGTCCTGCTCGGCTTCGACCACCAGCCAGCCTCGGTAATGCGCGGCCAGCAGCACGTCGAGCAACGCGGCAAAGTCGATATCGCCGTCACCCGGCACGGTGAAGGTGCCGTTGACGATGCAGTCGGGGAAGCTCCACATCTGGTTGCGCGCCAGTTGCACCACTGCTTTGCGCACGTCCTTGAAATGCACATGGCACACGCGGTCGATGTGCTTGCGCAGTACGTCGAGGGGTTCACCGCCACCCATGTAGCAATGGCCCGAATCGAACAGCAGGCCGACTTCGGGGCCGGTGCGGCGCATCAGTTGATCAATGTCCTCCGGCGATTCGACATAGGCGCCCATATGGTGGTGGTAGGCCAGGCGCACGCCCTGGGACAGAGTAAAGCGCGCCAGCTCGGTGAGCTTGTCGGCGTAGTCCTGCCAGGCCTGCTCACTGTGGAAACGCGGGCGTTCGATCAGGCGGATGCGGGAGCCCTGGATCGAATCGGCCACTTCGCCGTAGACCAACACCGTGGCGCCATTGTGTTTGAGCAACTCGACGTGAGCGGCGATGGCTTCGATTTCCTCCGCCACCGACCGCTGGGCCAGACGGCTGGAGTACCAACCGGAGACCAGCGCCAGGTCGTAGGGGCGCAACACATCGGCGACGCCCTTGGCGTCCTTGGGGAATTTGCCGTTGAGTTCAAAACCCTCGTAGCCGATCTGCTTGCCTTCGCTCAACGCCGTGCTCAGGGGCGTTTCGCCGCCCAGGGCCGGCAGGTCGTCGTTGCTCCAGGAGATCGGGTTGATGCCAATTCGGATTGCGGGCATGGCTGCACCTTTATTATTTTCAGGTATCACTGAGATCTGCATTATGTGGGAGGGAGCTTGCTCCCGATGGCAGTGTGTCAGGCAACACTTCTGTAACTGCACCACCGCCATCGGGAGCAAGCTCCCTCCCACATTGGATTACATTTCAAATTAAGAACTGCGTTCAGCCTCTGGCACTGCACCAGGCACTGATCAATTGCTCGAAAGTGGCCCGGACTTGGCGGATCAGGGTCTCGTCATCAATCTCCCCCGCCATCCACGCGCGACTCGGCTCCTGGAAAATCGTGCGTCCCACGGCAAAACCACGGCAGGTGCGACTCTGGCTGGCTTGGCGGAAGCCCTCGGCCAGGCACTCGGCCGAGGCATTCAGGCCCAGCAGCACCACACCGCGGCAGTACGGGTCGCGTTCCTCGATCAGTTCGTCGAGTTTTGTCCAGTCCTCGGCCGACTGTGCCTCGATTTTCCACCACGCCGGGTAGATCCCCAGGTTGTACAGGCGCTTGAGGCTGCGGTAGAGCACATCGGGGTAGGTCGAGGGGTGATCCTTGGGCGGGATGACTTCCAGCAACAGTTCATGCCCGCTGACCAGCGAAGCCTCGTACACCGCCTTGAGTTGCGCTTCCTGTTCCAGACGCAGCAGCGGTTCGTCATCGGGGTGGTATTGCACCAGGCATTTGATGATTTGCTCCTGGGGCCAGGCGATCAGGTTGCTGCCGATCGAGCGGCCGTGTTCGAACGCCAGGGGCCGCGAGTTCTGCACCTCCACCGGGCGTGCGATCCACCAGCCGCGACCGCTGGCGGCGTTGAGTGCGTCCTGGCCGAAGCGCTGGTCGGCGAGCAAACCGACATCGGCCTCGATGCCCTGCCCGCGCAGCGTCTTCTCCACGCGTTCGACGGCCTGGATAAACAGCTGCTTGATCGTGCTGATGCGGCTCGGGTCCTGGCCGCCGCGTTGCGCCAGGTCGACCAATTGCCAGCGGTGGTCGAAGGCGAACACGAACAGTTGCTTCCAGGCCTTGCGTGGCACCGTGACCCGATGCAGGCGCTGCAGGGTCACGTCTTGATCGGGGCGGGTGATCGGCACCGGGCTGTTGAACAGGTAATCCAGTTCGGCCGGCGTCGGCATGGCCGGTGCGCAGGCGTGGCGCGACACCACCAGGCCGCCGCAGGCATTGGCCAACTGGCTGCATCGCGCGTCGCTGGCATCGTTCAGCCAGCCGCTGAGAAAGCCCGCCATGAACGCATCGCCGGCGCCCAGCACGTTAAGCACTTCAACGCGCACGCCGGGGTAGATCGCACCCTCTTCTAAACGGGCCGGGATCGCGCCGTGGATCACCGTGCAGCCCTGCGGGCCGAGCTTGACCACCAGGGTCGCCGGGGTCAGTTCACGGACGGTGCGCAGGGCGCTGAGCAAATCTTCACTGCCGCCGGCGATCAGGAACTCTTCTTCAGTACCGACGATCAGGTCGAAGCGCGGCAGGATGCTCTGCACGTGCTGGCTGACGCTCTGGTCGGCGACAAACCGGGTTTCGCCATCGGCCTTGCCCGCCAGGCCCCACAGCACCGGGCGGTAGTCGATGTCGAGCACGCGCTGGACGTTGTGTTTGGCCGCGTAATCCAGGGCCTGGACGCTGGCCTTGTACACAGCGTCGGTGGAGAAATGCGTGCCGGTGATCAGCAGGGCCTTGCTCGAGGCGATAAAGGCTTCGCTGATGTCTTCGGCGCGCAGGGCCATGTCGGCGCAGTTTTCGCGGTAGAACACCAGGGGGAAGGTTTCGCGGTCCTTGAGGCCCAGCAGCACCAGCGCGGTAAGGCGTTGCGGGTCGACCTTGATGCCGCTGACATCGCAGCCTTCACGGGCCAGGGATTCCGTCAGGAACCGGCCCATATGGTCGTCCCCTACCCGGCTCAACATCGCCGACTTGAGGCCCAGGCGCGCGGTGCCGAAGGCAATGTTGGCGGAAGAACCGCCGAGGTACTTGGCAAAGCTGGACACATCCTCAAGCCGCGCACCGACTTGCTGCGCATAGAGGTCGACGCCCAGGCGCCCGAGGCAAATCAGATCCAATTGACGCCCACTGGCAAAACGAGTCTGGCCCATGCTGGCTCCTGTTATTTTTATCAGCCTGCGTTGTGCCGCCGTGGCGACGGCACACGCTCTTGGTGGGAGCAGACTAGAACGTTCAGCGAGCCCAATCAATATTTATTCCATAATTATTTTTGGTAGAATATTTTTTCCAATACGTCAGCATAGGGGCACGCCAGCGACAGTGCATCGTTTCAGCCGTCCATTCGCTGGCGCATGCTGGGGTATTTTTTTGCGCCTACCCTGTAGACTTGCGCCCACTATCAGCGCACCAGATGAACCCGCCAGAAGGATTGCCCATGTCCCGCACCGATCAGCCGGCCACGCCCGAGACCGCTTCCCACGACACTCTCGCCAGCCCTGCGATCAATGCCGAACGCCTGTTGCAGCTGATCACCGACGAATACGAAAGCCTGCCACGCCAGCTCAAGCGCATCGCCAGCTACATGAGCCAGCAGAGCGACCGGATCATGGTCGACCGCATCAGCGACATCGCCCGCGAATGCGAAGTGCATCCGTCGGCCATCGTGCGGTTCTCCCAGCGTTTCGGCTTCAGCGGGTTCAGTGAGATGCAGGCGCTGTTTCGCGAGGCGTACACCCACAAGACCACGCCGGTGCAGAACTATCAGCAGCGCATCCGCAGCATGATCGCCAACAAGTCGCAGAAGGCCAGCGGCGGCGACCTGGCGCGCGAGTGTGTCAATGCCACGCTTTCGGGCATCGAGCGCCTGGGCCTGGAACTGGATGACGCGGCGTTCGAAAAAGCCGTCGACCTGGTGGTCAACGCCGACAACATCTACGTGGTTGGCGTGCGCCGTTCGTTTGCGGTGGCCGATTACCTGGTCTACAACCTGCAGCACACCAACAAGCGCATCCACCTGATCTCAGGCCTGGGCGGCAGCTACCGCGAGCAGATGCGCAGCGTGCGCGCCAATGACCTGGTGATCGCCATCAGCTTCACGCCCTACGGCAAAGAAACCCAGCACTGCCTGCGTATCGCCCAGCACCACCAGGCCAAGACCCTGATCATTACCGACAGCAACCTGTCGCCCCTGGCCAAGCGCGCGAACGCAGTGCTGTTGGTCAATGAAGGCTCGTCGTTTGCCTTCCGTTCCTTGAGCGCCACGTTGTGCCTGTGCCAGGCGCTGTTCATTGCGGTGGCGTATCGCCTGGAGTTGAAGGTGGATGAGATTCATGAGCAGGTGGGCTTCGACGACTGACTCGCCAGGGATCTGAGGCGCGGGCTTGTTCGCGCAGAGCGTTAACGATGACGCCCGAGCGCCGCGTCCCCGGGCGCAGGCCAGTCATTGCACAAGGGGACTGACGACTTGGGCTTGATCAAGCCTCAAACCTACTCGGAAATATCAAAATTCACCTTCACCGCAAACGGCGTCTCCTCGTTCCTCTGCACCATGCAATCCACACTGCCCACTGTACGCCCGGTCTCAGGCAAGGCAGTAAATTCAAGGCTGCCACTGATGGAATGGGCAAAACCGAAAGAGTTGATTCGGCCAAATTGAACTTGCACTTCCTTGCTGGTGGCCAGGTCAAACGCCATACCCTTCGCCTCTTCTCTCACCACAATCAGCACCAGATTCTGAACCCGTGAAAGATCGTCATATTGGCGACCGATTACCTGCCAGTAAGTAAACGTGCTTACAACCTTCCTGAGACTCACTTCCGTCGCGTCGAACTCAGGCGCCGGCATCGGCCCGCCGGGTACTGACCCGCGCATATAGCCGGTGCCGGTGATCTGCGGTGTGCACATTCGCGAACTCAAGCCGATCAGGTTAATCACGCCCTGCGTGATTTCAACGTCCTTGCTGCCATGCTTGGCCGAAAAACTGAACGTGCCGACCAGCCGGTCCTGTGAGTCAAGGGACAGACTGAGACTCCCTGTGAACGCTACGTAGGGTGCACTGCCGAGGTTTTCGTGCGCCCAATAAGTGCCCGTGGCCTGACTTCCAAGGGAATACGTTCGCTCCTCGCCATCGTCCAGGACGTCCGAAACAACAAAATCGAAGCCGAGCCGCTCGTTGATATCGGGGCCGATTTTTTCGGTCGCACTGATGTACAACTTGTTATCCAGGAAATACATCATCATCTGATCGGCGTCTCCTTGAAAGGAATGCTCGGGAGGACTGACCTGAGGGTTATTGATCTTGGCGGTAAAACTTCCTGTTGTCTGGTTCATGGCTACGCCCCTTGAACATGATTGGTCGACTCACGCTATTTGCTTCGAGCGAGGGCGTAAACTGTCAAATCTCACAGGTTTAAAAACCACGGTTTTAATAACGATAAATAACCGACCTGCGGGGGCTGGCGCGCCAGGCGGGGTTTATGAAAACTGTGTCAGTTTTGCCAACATGAAGTTTTATTTAGGAAGCGTTCAGCCATTTCTTGGCAAAATGCCCACACTTCTAGTGTGAATCGCTCACCAGGTAATCCTATGACCCGCATTTTGACCATCGAGGATGATGCCGTAACGGCCCGCGAGATCGTCGCCGAGCTGAGTAGCCATGGACTGGACGTAGATTGGGTGGACAACGGCCGCGAAGGCCTGGTCCGCGCCGTGAGTGGTGATTACGATCTGATCACCCTCGACCGTATGTTGCCGGAACTCGATGGCCTGGCCATCGTCACCACCCTGCGCACCATCGGCGTGTCGACGCCGATCCTGATGATCAGCGCGCTCTCCGATGTCGACGAGCGGGTGCGCGGCCTGCGCGCCGGTGGGGATGACTACCTGACCAAGCCGTTCGCCTCCGATGAAATGGCCGCCCGCGTCGAAGTGCTGCTGCGGCGCAAAAGCACGGTCAAGGAATTCGAAACCGCGCTGCGCGTGGCCGACCTTGAGCTGAACCTGATCAGCCGTGAAGCCAGCCGCGCCGAGCAGCCGCTGAGCCTGCTGCCCACCGAATACAAACTGCTGGAATTCCTGATGCGCAACACCGGGCAGATCCTGTCGCGGATGATGATCTTCGAGGAAGTCTGGGGTTATCACTTCGACCCCGGGACCAACCTGATCGATGTCCACATCGGTCGCCTGCGCAAGAAGATCGATCCACCTGGCCTCACGCCGCTGATCCGCACGGTACGAGGTTCCGGGTATGTCATTGCTGAACCCCTCTAAGGGCTGGCGTTCCTCCAGCAGCCGCTTGCTGGCGCTGTACAGTTCGCTGTTCGTGGCTTGGAGCTGCATCCTCATGGGGGTGCTGTATTACGAGGTGTCCGGTTACCTCAGCGACCTCTCGCGCCATTCGCTGATGCAGCGCCAGCACCTGTTCCAGCGGTTCGACGGCGAAGAACTGTTGGAAGCCCTGACCACCAGCATGACCTTCGACATGAAGGGCGTGGACGCCTATGGTCTGTTCGATGAGCAATTTCGCCCATTGAACGGACCGATCCAGGCGATACCGCCCGACTTGCCCCTGGACGGCAAGATCCACGCCCTGGCCAATTGCGTCGATTCCGACGACCCGAAACTGCCCAAAGACAGCTGCGACGCCGTGGTCACCCACACCGCCGATGGCCGCTGGCTGGTGCTGGTGCGCGCCAACGGTTCGCTGTTCGGCGTAACCCGGATCATCTGGCACGCGCTGCTGTGGGCGGTGTCGCTGACCATCATCCCCGGCGCCGCCGGCTGGCATTTGCTGCGCCGCCGCCCATTGCGACGGATTCGCGGGATCCAGGCCAGCGCCGAGGCCATCGTCGCCGGCGACCTCACCCATCGCCTGCCGCTGTCGAACCGGCGTGACGAACTGGACATGCTCGCCGCCATCGTCAACGCCATGCTCGACCGCATCGAGAAGCTGATGAACGAGGTCAAAGGCGTGTGCGACAACATCGCCCACGACCTGCGCACCCCGCTCACCCGCTTGCGCGCGCAGCTCTATCGCATCAAGCAACAAGCCGAACACGACTCGGCCCACGCGGTGCAACTGGACGACGCCATCGCGGAAACCGACACGCTGATGGCGCGCTTTCGCGGGTTGTTGCGGATCTCGGAACTGGAAGACCACCAACGCCGCTCGGGCTTTCTGGTGATGGACCCACTGCCGCTGCTGCGCGAACTGCACGACTTCTACCTGCCCCTGGCCGAGGAAGGCGAACTGCAACTGGTGCTCGACACCCCGCCATCCCTGCCCTGGATCACCGGCGACCGGGCCTTGCTGTTCGAGGCCCTGGCCAACCTGCTGAGCAACTCGATCAAGTTCACCCCCGCGGGCGGCGAAGTGATTTTGCGCGCGGTCAACGATGCGGGCAGCACGCGTATCGAAGTCCACGACTCCGGCCCCGGCATCCCAACAGCGGAACGCAAGGCAGTGTTCCAGCGGTTCTATCGCGTGGATGAAAGCGACCAGCAAGGTGGGTTTGGGCTGGGCTTGTCGATTGTCGCGGCGATCATCAATCTGCACGGTTTCAAGCTGGACGTCGGCACCAGCCAACGCGGCGGTGCGCGGTTGGTGCTGGAGTGTCGCCAGCAACTGATGCCCAAATAAACCAGACACGACACCGATCGAAACGGTGGGAGGGGGCTTGCTCCCTCCCACATTGGGTGTCGGTTGCCCGATCGATCAGGTCAAGCCGGGAAGTTGGCGCGCAGCGCCTCAAGCCCACCGCGGTACACGCCGGCAAACAAAGCTTCCACCGCCTCGTCGGTGATGCCCGGCACCGGGGTGAACACGCCCGACCACGTCACCTTCGCCGACGACTCCGTCAGGGCTTCGACCCGCAACGTCGCCAGGTAGGCACTCACCGGAAACGGCGACTCCTCGATGCTGTAGCTGTAAGTGCGGGCCACGTTATCAAAGGTCTGCAAGCGCTCCACCACCACGCCGCCATCGGCGGTCTTCAGGTGACGCAGGCGCCCGCCGTCGCCCGGCTTGCTCTCGACGATCAATGGCAGCCAGTCCGGCAGCGCGTCAAAACCGCCGACCAATTGCCACACCTGATCGGCCGAAACCGGAACTTCAATGACAGAAGAAGCTGTAGGCACAATCAATACTCCAGACAATAAACAATTCAGATCGCCAGATCTGTCGCACCGACAGTTGCTGGCGACCGGGGTTGAACAATGTACGCCAGCCGATTCGTCACTTCACCCCCTATTCGTGGCGCGATGGATGCTCGAGATTGACGCCATGCCGTACCGGACCACTGAAATCATCTGCGTGCCTGGACGGCCCGCAGGGCGCAAAAACACCGATGCTAACGCACAGCCACTCGTTCTGTACCTGTTAGAAATGACAGTTGTAACGCCCCCATCTCCAGCGTTTACTGGTACGCAACGGCGCCTGTCCATACGGCACCGACAGGTAAACACTCCAGGGAGGGACTCATCATGCCGCGTTATTTCAAAACCTCGATCACTGCGCTGACACTGCTCGGCGCCTCGCTGCTGTACGGCTATGGTGTAACCGCCAGTGCCGCCACATACGTCGACTCGGGCAGTGCGGCCGGGGCGCAATGTTCAACCAGTAGCGTCAACGATAGCGCACAAGCCGTGGGCAATTGTTCATCCGCTACGGTCAGCGCCAACAGCAATCCTTGGTACGCCGCATCGCTGAGCGGCCCTCAACAGGTCTTGCCGCCGCTGGTGAACGGGCAACCGTGCAGCGTCGAGGCAATCGCTAACAGTGGCTGGATGCTGGGAAGTTGCGCCAACGCCGCCAATCTCAGTTTTGCCGTATTCTGGAATGCAGCGACGCCCAGTGGCCTGCCGACGGCGACGGCCCCCTTGCCTGGCACCTTGCTGTTTCCCCTGCTGCGACCCGCCGATGTCCAGACCGTGCCCACCGCCCTGAACCTGCTAGGCGCGGCCCTGGCTCAAAGCATCAGCGCCACGTTACAGGCAACCGTGGTGCTGTATACCCCGGGCAATGCCACGCCCCAACGCGTTTCCAACTATGGCGACAACTGTGCCGGGATCGACGTGAACAACACCTTGATCAACGGCTATCCCAGTGTCGTCATGAACTGTCCGGGGGCCAATGCCACGCCCAAACCCACCGTCGCCACCTGGAACGGCAGCAGCTACGTGTTGACCGCGCTGGCCAGCCCCTCCGGCGCCAGCTATTGCTGGGCGGTGGGCATGAACGATCAGCTTCAGGTGGTCGGTACCTGCGTGTTCAGCGGCGCTACCGGCGATGTGCCGCAAACGGCATTCTGGGGAACACCCAGCAGCGCGCCCCTGCTGCTGACCATGCCCCTCAATGCGCAGAATTACGCGGTGTCGATCAACAACCCCGGGCATATACTCGCGTATGGCAGGGACCCGTCGGGTTTCGAGAAAGCACTCTTTTGGCCAGACCCCACCAACTCGTTCAGCGTGCAGTCGATCCAGCCGCTGCCTGGCAGCGCCCAGACCAACGCGGTGGGTTTGGCGGATAACGACACCGTCGCCTTGAACAGTTTCGATGCCAACCAATACCCCAGCGGCGCCTACTGGGACGGCGTCAACGGCACCGTGGAGATCAACCCTCTTTTGGACGGACGGATGAGCCGGCTGGAGGGCATTACCCGCTCCGGGGCGATCGTGTATGGCACAGCAACCGATTCCACGCTCAACTACAGGGCCGTAGGCGCAACCTTGCCATGACGAGGAAAAGCGGTTTTCCTTGCAGCCTTAGGTGCGGCTCAATCCAACCGCCCCCATGCGGCGGCAGCTCATCACTGCAGGGTCTCCCGCAACCGATACCACAGCATCCCCAACGCCAACAACGGCGAGCGCAAGACCTTGCCGCCCGGAAAGGTCATGTGCGGCACCTGGCTAAACACCTCCAGGCCCTGGCTGTGCCCGGCATGGATGGCTTCAGCCAGCAGCCGCGCACACCAATGGCTCACGTTCAGCCCATGGCCGGAATAGCCCTGGGCATACAACACGTTCGGGTACTGTTTTAGCCGCCCGACCTGGGGAAAGCGATTGGCGGTGATGCCGATCTTGCCGCCCCACTGGAACTCGATCACGGTATTGGCCAGTTGCGGGAATACCTGGAGCATCTTCGGTCGCATATACGCGGCGATGTCCTGCGGATCACGCCCCGAATAATGGCAGGCGCCGCCGAACAACAGGCGTCGGTCGGCGGTCAGTCGGTAGTAGTCCAAGCCGACTTTCTGGTCGCACAGCGCCAGGTTCTGCGGGATCAATTGCTCGGCCAGCCCTTCCGTTAACGGTTCGGTGGCGATGATGTAGCTGCCGGCAGGCAGTACCTTGCCGCTCAAGCGCGGCTCCAACGCCTCCAAGTGTGCATTGCAGGCCAGCACCAGGTTGCTGGCACGCACCGTGCCGCCGGCGCAGCGTACCTGCACGGTGTCGCCGTGGAGCAGTTCCAACGCTGGGGTGTGCTCGAAAATCCGCACCCCCAGGGACTCGGCGACCCGCGCCTCGCCCAACACCAGATTCAATGGGTGCAGGTGCCCGGACCCCATGTCCACCAGGCCGCCGGCATAGACCTGCGAGCCGACGACCTGGTGCATATCCTGCGGACCCACCACACGGACCTCATGGTTGTAGCCCTGCGCCAATAGGCGCTCCTGCTCGCCCTTGAACGCGGCGAACTGCGCCGCGGTATTGGCCAGTTCGCAAAAGCCCCAGCGCAGGTCGCAGTCGATACCCTGCGTGCGAACGCGTTCACCCACCAACGTGACCGAATCAATCCCGGCCCGCTCCAGATAACGCACGCCCTCCTCGCCCACATACTTGGCAAAGCCCGACACGTCGTGGCCGATGCCGCGAATCAATTGCCCGCCGTTGCGCCCGCTGGCGCCCCAACCGATGCGCCGCGCCTCCAGCAGGATCACCGACAGCCCGCGCTGGGCCAGTTCGATGGCGGTATTGACCCCGGTGAACCCACCGCCGATCACACACACATCCGCGCTCAAGTCGGCGGCCAAGGCCGGACGCTCGGGCATGGCATTGGCCGAGGCCCGGTAATAGGACCGGGCGTGGTCGTTCGATTGGATCATTTGTCGGTCTTCACTTTGCTCCAGGCGCGGGTCATCAGGCGCATGGTCGCCGGGGTCGGCGTGGTGGAAATATAGAGTTTGTCGAGCACGGCCTGGGACGGGTACACCTCAGGGTTGTTCACCAATTCCGGGTCCATGAAGGCATTGGCTGCCGGGTTGGCGTTGGCATAGCCGACCGAGGCGCTGACTTTGGCGATGACTTCAGGGTCGAGCAGGTAGTTGATAAACGCGTGGGCTGCTTTCGGGTTGCTCGCATCGGCGGGGATCGCCAGCAGGTCGAACCACAGGTTGGAGCCTTCCTTGGGAATCGAATAGGCAATGTTCACCCCGTTCTTGGCTTCCTTGGCGCGGTTGGCGGCCTGGAACACGTCGCCGGAATAACCGAACGCCACGCAGATATCGCCGTTGGCCAAATCCGAGATGTACTTGGAGGAATGGAAGTAGGTGATGTAAGGCCGCAGCGTCAACAGCTTGGCTTGCGCCTGTTTGTAGTCTTCAGGGTTCTCGCTGCGCGGGTCCTTGCCCATGTAGTTGAGGATCGCCGGGAACAACTCATCCGCCGAGTCGAGGAAGGCCACGCCGCACTGGTTGAGCTTCTTGAGGTTCTCCGGCTCGAACAGCACCGCCCATGAATCGATATGGTCGATGCCGAGCACCTGCTTGACCTTGTCGACGTTGTAGCCGATGCCGTTGGTGCCCCACAGGTACGGCACCGAGTGCGCGTTGCCCGGGTCGTTTTTCTCCAGCAGCTTGAGCAGCTTGGGGTCGAGGTTCTTGAAATTGGGCAACTGCGCGCGGTCGAGCTTGAGGAACGCGCCGGCCTTGACCTGGCGCGCCAGGAAGTGGTTGGACGGCACCACCACGTCATACCCGGTGCGCCCCGCCAGCAGCTTGCCCTCCAGGGTTTCGTTGGAGTCGAACACGTCGTAGATCACCTTGATCCCCGTCTTGGCCTGGAAGTCGGCCAAGGTGGTTTCACCGATGTAGTCGGTCCAGTTGTAGACACTGACCGTCGGCTCCGCCTGCGCGGCGCTGCTGAATGCCGCCACCAGGGCCAGCGGGAGAAGTTTTTTCATCAGACGCATATCGACACCCCTTTATGATTGTTTAGACGCTCAACAGCAGGAACTCACGCTCCCAGGAACTGATCACCCGCTTGAAATTCTCATGCTCGGCGCGTTTGACCGCGACGTAGCCGCGCACGAATTTGTCGCCCAGGTATTGCTTGACCGTCGCGCACTCCTCCATACGCACCAGCGCATCCTCGAGCGTGATCGGCAGGCGCAGGTTGCGCCGCTCATAGGCGCGGCCTTCCACCGGCGCGCTCGGCTCGATCTTTTCGATCATGCCCAGGTAGCCACACAACAGGCTGGCGGCGATCGCCAGGTACGGGTTGGCATCCGCGCCGGGCAGGCGGTTTTCCACGCGCATGGCGTCGGGGTTCGATGTCGGCACGCGCAGGCCGACAGTGCGGTTTTCTTCGCCCCATTCCACGTTGACCGGCGCCGAGGTGTCCGGCAGGAAGCGGCGGAACGAATTCACGTTGGGCGCAAACATCGGCAGCAGCTTGGGGATGTACTTCTGCAGGCCGCCGATGTGGTGCAGGAACAGCGTGCTCATCTGGCCGTCGGCGTCGACGAACACCGGCTTGCCCGTGGCGATGTCGACCACGCTCTGGTGCAGGTGCATCGCGCTGCCCGGCTCGTCGGCCACCGGCTTGGCCATGAAGGTCGCGGCCACATTGTGCTTGAGCGCGGCTTCGCGCAGGGTGCGTTTGAACACGGTGATCTGGTCGGCAAGATCCAGGGCGTCACCGTGGCGGAAGTTGATTTCCATCTGCGCCGGGCCGTCTTCGTGGATCAGTGTGTCGAGGTCCAGGCCCTGGGCTTCGCACCAGTCGTAGACGTCTTCGAACAGTGGGTCGAACTCGTTGGCGGCGTCGATGGAGAACGACTGGCGACCGGTTTCGGCCCGCCCGGAGCGGCCGACCGGGGTTTTCAGCGGCAGGTCCGGGTCATCGCAGCGCTGGGTCAGGTAGAACTCCATTTCCGGCGCGACAATCGGCTGCCAGCCCTGCTCGGCGTAGAGCTGCAACACCTTTTTCAGCACGTTGCGCGGCGACAGCTCGATGGGGTTACCCTGCTTGTCGAAGGTGTCGTGGATCACGATGGCGGTCGGTTCAATCGCCCATGGCACCACGTAGGTGGCGTGGGCCACCGGGCGGCAGACCATGTCGATGTCGGCCGGGTCGAGCAGGTCGTAGTAGACATCGTCGTCGACAAAGTCCCCGGTTACCGTTTGCAGCAACACACTTTCCGGCAGGCGCATGCCTCGCTCATGCAGGAACTTGTTGGTGGGCGCAATCTTGCCGCGTGCGATGCCAGTCAAATCACTGATCACGCATTCGACCTCGGTAATCTTGTGTTCTTTCAGCCAGGCGGACAGCTGATCGAAGGGGGCGTTCATAAGGACCTCGTCATGGGTGGGAGACTGCACCGGCTTGTACTCCCGGCGCATTGAGGTCTATCTTGGGCTCGCCGCGCCACGGCATCTATCCACTTTGCTCCGAACACAACGCACCAATAGAGTGCGAGCAGGTTCCCCCCATGACACAGGCAACCGCTTTGCGCGTACAGGCCTTCACCACCGGTGATGTGGCCGCTCAATGCCGTGCGACACCCGGCTGGGTGCAGCACTACCAGCAGATGTCCCCCGGGCATTTTGCCGGGCAGATCCGCTACCTCGACCTGCACGGCGTGGAGGTCTACGAAGAGAGCATGAACACCCGGGTGGAGCAGCATTTCAACGCGCCGCCGGGGGCCCTGGCGTTCTGTTTCGACGGCAGCGACAACGCGCTGTACCTGCTCAATGGCGAGAGCCGCAACACCTGGATCACCCCGGAGAACTACCGTGAAGTGGCGGTGGTATTCGGGCCGCAGTTTGTGCAGCGCCATCGGTTGGATGTGGCGAAACTCGAAGGGTTGTTCATGGCGCCGCTGACCTGCCAGCAGAATGCGTTATTCAGCCGCTGGCTCAGTGGCACGCTCACACGGTTGTCCGGCACCACCGACCCGATCAGCCGCGATGCCCTCACCCAGCAGTTGCTCGACGATTGCCTGTTCATTCTCGACAACGCCTGCGTATGCCTGGACCGCCAGTCATTGCAGCGCCGCAGCGAAGAGCGCCGGCTGATGACGCGCATCGGCGAATGGGCGGTCGATGCACCGGATGACACCGTCAACCTGCTGGAGCTGGCGCAGATCGCCGGCGTGCCGTTGCGCCAGTTGCAACAAGGCTTCAAGACCTACACCGGAATGAGCCCGGCGCAGTGGTTGCGTTTGCGCCGCTTGAACGGGGCGCGGCGGGAGTTGTTGAGTTCAGCCGCGGCCACAGTGGCGCAAGTGGCGATGAACTGGTCGTTCTGGCATTTGGGGCGGTTTTCCAATAGCTACCGGGCGTTGTTCAAGGAGCTGCCGAGCGAAACCCTCAAGCGCGCCGTTTGAAACGCACTCTAAATGGTGGGAGGGAGCTTGCCCCCGATGGCAATGGGTCAGTCACCAGGAATATTGACTGAGACACCGCTATCGGGGGCAAGCCCCCTCCCACATTGAGATATTCGTCGGCCTGAGATCAGCGGTAAGCGGTCGCAATCCGTTCGCGTTTGGTGGCATTGAAAACTACTCGTTACCCTCCCACATTGGACTGCATCAAGGCTGGGAGTTGAGGAAGGTTGCCATCAACGGGTTAACCCGCTCCGCCGCCTCCAACTTTTGAAATGCACTCTAAATGGTGGGAGGGGGCTTGCCCCCGATGGCAATGGGTCAGTCACTAGGAATATTGACTGAGACACCGCTATCGGGGGCAAGCCCCCTCCCACATTGAGATATTCGTCGGCCTGAGATCAGTGGTAAGCGGTCGCAATCCGTTCGCGTTTGGTGGCATTGAAAACTACTCGTTACCCTCCCACATTGGACTGCATCAAGGCTGGGCGTTGAGGAAGGTTGCCATCAACTGGTTGACCCGCTCCGCCGCCTCCAACTGCACCATATGCCCCTGCCCCGGCAGGATTTCCACCTGGGCCTCGAGCCCCTCGGCATGTCTGGCCGGGATGATTGCGTCGTCGCTGCCCCAGATCACCAGGCTTGGCTGCTGCCCGACAATATTGCGCAGATCCAGGCGCTGCCGCCCGCCCTCGAACAGCTGGGCATTGAGCTGGCGCAACGCTTGATCCACGCCTTCGAGGCGCTTGAACTTGAGCATGTCCTCCAGCATCTGCCGCGTGACCAGCGCCGGGTCGCTGAACAGTTGAATCAAGTGCGGCTTGAGCGCGTTGCGGTTAGTCGCGTCGGTGAAGCCGTGCAAGTAGTCCGCGTTGATCTCTTCGCCGAGCCCGGCGCTGGCGATCAGGGTCAGCGAGGCGACCCGCGCGGGGGCCTGGCGCGCCACGGTCAGGCTGACCAGGCCACCCATTGAGTGGCCGGCCAGGTGGACGCGGTCGAGCGCGAGATGATCGAGCAACGCCAGCAGCGCCTGGCTCAACTCGTCGGCATCGCCGCTGCGCAGTTGCTTGCCCGACTCGCCATGGCCCGGCAGGTCCAGGGCGATCACCCGGCGCTGCGCCGCCAACCCCGGGTGGTTGAACAGCCAGTTGTTCAAGTCGCCGCCAAACCCGTGGACCAGCACCAACGGCGTGCCGCCCTCACCGAGGTCGAGATAACGCAAAAGCCGCCCGCCCACCTCGACTTTCTGCGCGCTGGGCCCGGACGCTTGCGCCTCGGCCGCACTCGACACGAAGCTGGCCTGGAAACCCTCGATTACCGCATCAATCTCGGCTTCCGTGGCCTCGCCCTCCACCACGATCCCGAGCAGCCCGCCCACCGGCAAGGTCTCGTCGCTCAGCGCCAGCACGCGGCGCAGCACGCCACTGAATGGCGCCTCGACGCTGCTGGAGATCTTGTCGGTCTCCACGTCGAGCACTTCCTCGCCCTTCTCCACCCGGTCGCCCGGCTGTTTGAGCCAGACATCCACGCGGCCTTCGGTCATCGACAAGCCCCACTTGGGCATGGTCAAGATATGGATCATGCGGCAGTCCTCTTATCGGCGATCTTCAACACCGCGGCTTCGATCTTCGCTGCGTTGGGGATGTACAGATCCTCCAGCGCATCGGAGAACGGCACCGGCGTGTGCGGCGCGGTGACCATTTCGATCGGCGCGCGCAAGAACGAAAACCCGCGCTGCGCGACCAGCGCGCTGATATCGGTGGCGATCGAGCAGCGCGGGTTGGACTCGTCGATCACCACCAGGCGGCCGGTCTTCTCCACGCTTTCCAGGATGCTGTCTTCGTCCAGCGGGCTGGTGGTGCGCAGGTCGAGTACTTCGCAGTCGATGCCTTGGCGCGCCAGGTTGGCAGCGGCTTCCAGGGCGATATGCACCATGCGCCCGTAGGTGACCAGGGTCACGTCATTGCCTTCGCGCACGTAATTGGCTTCGCCGAAAGGCACGGTGTACAGCTCTTCCGGCACTTCGCCCTGCAGGCTGTAGAGCATCTTGTGTTCGAGGAAGATCACCGGGTCGTTGTCGCGGATCGCCTGGATCAGCATGCCCTTGGCGTCATAGGGCGTGGCCGGGCACACCACTTTGAGGCCGGGGATGTGCGTCCACATCGAGGTGAGCATCTGCGAATGCTGCGCGGCGGCGCGCAGGCCGGCGCCGTACATGGCGCGCACCACCAGCGGCGTGGCGGTCTTGCCGCCGAACATGTAGCGGAACTTGGCGGCCTGGTTGAGCAACTGGTCGAGGCAGCAGCCGAGAAAGTCGACGAACATCAACTCGCACACCGGGCGCATGCCACGGGTGGCCGCGCCGACCGCCATGCCGACGTAACCGATTTCGGACAACGGCGCATCCAAGACGCGGTCGGGAAACTCCGGGTACAGGCCCTTGGTCACGCCGAGCACGCCGCCCCAGGCATCCTGCTCGCCGGGGGAGCCGGTGCCGCCGGACACGTCCTGGCCGATGATGAACACACTCTGGTCGCGACGCATTTCCTGGGCCAGGGCTTCGTTGATTGCCTGCTGATAACTGATTTTGCGAGCCATGATCAATTCTCCACGGATTATTTTTGTAGTGGGTGGCGATTAGCGGTAAGCGACGTAGACATCACTGAGCAGGTCTGCGGCCTGGGGCTTGGGATCGGACTTGGCCAGGCGCACGGCGTCTTCGATCAGTTGCGCGACCTCCGCGTCGATGCGCTCGAACTGCGCCGCATCGAGCCAGCCTTCGGCGCTGCAGCGTTGGCGAAACAGCACCAGGCAATCGTGGGATTCGCGCAGGTTCTTCACTTCGTCGGGGCCGCGATAGGTTTGCGCGTCGCCTTCGAAGTGGCCGTAGAAACGGCTCAACTTGACCTCCACCAGCGTCGGCCCCTGGCCGCTGCGCGCACGTTCCACGGCTACCCCCAGGGCCGCGTGGACGGCGAAGAAATCATTGCCGTCGACGATCACCCCCGGCATGCCGAAGCCCACGGCGCGCTCGGCGATGTCTTTGCACGCTACCGACCAGCCCGAGCCGGTGGCTTCGGCGTAGCCGTTGTTTTCAGCCACGAACAGACACGGCAGTTTCATGATTGCGGCCAGGTTCATGGCCTCGAACACCGCACCCTCGTTGGAGCCGCCGTCGCCGAAAAACGCCACGGCCACGCCCTGGCTGCCCTTGAGCTTGGAGGCCAGCGCCGCCCCGGCCGCCAAGGGCGCGCCGGCACCGACGATGCCGTTGGCGCCGAGCATGCCTTTCTCTTGGTCGGCAATGTGCATGGAACCGCCCTTGCCGCCGCACACCCCGGTTTTCTTGCCGTAGATCTCGGCCATCATGCCGAACACGTCCACGCCCTTGGCGATGCAGTGGCCGTGGCCACGGTGGTTGGAGGCGATGCAATCTTCATCGTTGAGGTGGGCCATGACCCCGGCGGCGCTGGCTTCCTGGCCGGCATACAGGTGGACGAAACCTGGGATCTCGCCAGTGGCGAATTCCACGTGCAGGCGTTCCTCGAAATCGCGGATGGTACGCATCACAGTGTAGGCATGGAGCAGTTGATCAGTGGACAGGTGAGTGGACATCTTGTTGTTCTCCAGGTTGTCTCGACACACAAAAGGCTGGCTGCAGCCAGTTGCAAGACCTTCAGCACAGCCTGTGCCAACGTCTCGAAAAACCTCGCACAGGCTTGATCCAGAGCAGTACCACGCAGTTGTGCGGCGGCGACCGCCAACCACAGAATGAGACGCGCCATTGCAACCTGCCCGTGGCGTGCGCGGCCGGATGAGACGCTGCGTCTCACACCGGGCAGTTGGTCAGGCCGCCCTTGTCCCCCTGCGCGCATGCGCGCTTAATGGCGGGCATAACAACAAAAGATCGAGAACCGGAGGCCTTATGCTCGCCGCGAACTCCAAAGACCATGTCGACTGCGTCAGTCGCGTGGTCCGCAATGCCGATCGCCTGCCCCAGGCTCCGGTGCCGTCGCTGATTTTCGATTCATGGCGCCGTTCCATGGAGCAACACCACCTCGACCCTGGCTCGCTGCAAGGGCCACGCATTCTCAGTGAACCGCTGCTCAAGGAATGCCGTGAGCGCGCCGAACTGTTCATGCACATCGCCAGCGAAGAAGTCGGCCAACTCCACCACCGCGTGCGCCATGCCGACTACTGCGTGATGCTTACCGACGCCCAGGGCCAGACCATCGACCACCGCGTGGACACGGCGATTCGCACCGATTGCCGCAAGGCCGGCCTGTACCTGGGCACCTGCTGGTCGGAAGCCGAAGAAGGCACCTGCGGCGTGGCCACGGTGCTGACCAGCAAGGCTGCCGTGACGGTGCATAAGCGCGATCACTTTCGCGCGGCATTTATCGGGCTGACCTGCTCCGCCGCGCCGATCTTCGACCCCCAGGGCAACCTGCTGGGGGTGATGGACGCCTCGGCGCTCAAATCTCCGGATGACCGGCGCAGCCAGCATCTGGTACGGCAGATGGTGGCGCAGAGCGCGCAAGCCATCGAAAATGCCTTCTTCATGCACAGCGCCCGTCAGCACTGGGTGCTCCAGGCCCACAGTACGCCCGGCTATGTCGACAGCCAGCCCGACCTGCTGCTGGCCTGGGACCAGGATGGGCGCCTGCATGCGTTGAACAGCAAGGCGCGCCAGGCCCTGCGTCGGCGCTTTGGCCAGGTGCCGGCGCATATCGGCGAGGTCTTCGACCTGGATGCGTTGCGCGCGGTCACCGATCAATCGGCGCAACAGCTGCACTGGCTGGGCGAGCCCGGCGCATTGCATGTGCGGGTCAGCGCGCCGCGGCGTAAGCCGGCGCGTCCAGCGAAGGCCGTAAACAATCAGGTCGACCCTCGGGTGGAAGAACACCTGCGCCTGGCCTTGCGGGTCAAGGACCGCAACCTGCCGGTGCTGGTGCAGGGTGAAACCGGCGCCGGCAAGGAAGTCTTCGCGCACCAACTGCATGAGCGCAGCGCTCGTCGCGACGGGCCCTTCGTGGCGGTGAACTGCGCGGCGATCCCGGAAAACCTCATCGAAAGCGAGCTGTTCGGCTATGTCGCCGGGGCCTTTACCGGCGCGTCGAACAAGGGCATGCCCGGGCTGTTGTTGCAGGCCGATGGCGGCACGCTGTTCCTCGATGAAATCGGCGATATGCCGCTGGCCCTGCAGACGCGCTTGCTGCGGGTATTGGCCGAAGGTGAAGTGGCACCGCTGGGTGCGGCAAAAACCCGTGCGGTGGATATCCAGGTGATCTGCGCCAGCCACCGCGACCTGGCGGTGCTGGTCAGCGAGGGGCGCTTTCGCGAAGACCTGTACTTTCGCCTGGGCTGCGCACGGTTCTGCCTGCCGCCCTTACGCGAGCGCAGCGACAAGCTGGCCTTGATCAATCGGCTGCTGGAACAGGAGGCGCACAGCGGCGCAATCTCCGTGGGCATCGGCCCCGCCGCGCTGGAGGTACTGCTCGGCTATGCCTGGCCGGGCAATGTGCGGCAACTGCGCCATGTGCTGGCGTATGCCTGTGCGGTGTGCGACGGCGGCACCATCCAGTTGGCTGACCTGCCCGTGGAGGTGCGCGGCGAGCAGATCGAGGCCGACGTGGAAGAACGTGTCAGCCCGGAACGCCAGGTGGTGCTGGATGCACTGATCCGGCATCGCTGGAAGCCGTCGCCGACGGCCCAGGCGCTGGGGATTTCGCGGGCGACCCTGTATCGCCGGGTCAACCAACTGGGCATCGACATGCCGGGCAAACATATCTGACCCAGCACCGTCAAACATGTGGGAGCGGGCTTGCCCGCGATGGCGGTGTATCAGCCACCGATGCCGTGACTGAACCGCCGCCTTCGCGGGCAAGCCCACTCCCACCTTTGAACCGCGTTATCGGTACACAATCCCACCATCGATCAACGGCGACTGGCCGGTCATGTAGTCCGCATCCGGCCCCGCCAGGTAAGACACCAGCCCGGCCACATCCTCAGGCGTTTCCGCACGGCCCAGGGCAATCCCGTCCACATACTTCTTATAGGTCGCACCGACTTCGGCGCCGGTAATCTCGGCCATGCGCTTGTCGATCTCGACCCACATATCGGTGCCGACCACGCCCGGGCAATAAGCATTGACCGTAATCCCGGCGCTGGCCAGTTCCTTGGCCGCCGCCTGGGTCAGGGCGCGCACGGCGAACTTGGTCGCCGAGTACACGCCCAGCAGCGCAAAACCTTCATGCCCGGCGATCGAGCAGGCGTTGATGATCTTGCCCTTCTGCTTGAGCGCCTTGAACTTCTTGCCGGCGGCCTGGATGCCCCACAACACGCCCTGCACATTGATGCCCAGGGTGCGCTCGACCTGCTCGGGGCTGACGTCCAGCAGTGAATCGATCTGCGCCACCCCGGCGTTGTTGACGATGATGTCGAAACCACCGAGGGTCTGGTATGCGTGTTCTACGGCGGCCACCACTTGTTCGCGCTTGGACACGTCGGCGATGAACACCGAGGCCTTGCGCCCTGCCGCGACGATTTCAGCAGCCACGGCTTCGAGCTTGGCGCCATTGATATCCACCAGCGCGATATCGGCACCGTCCCGTGCCAGGCGCAGGGCGATGGCGCGGCCGATGCCCTGCCCGGCGCCAGTCACCAGCGCAACTTTTCCAGCGATGAGGTTTCCAGCGGTACTCATGACGACCTCCTGCAACGATGAGAGAAGCCTCGTCTATCGCAGATGCACGCCAGGGCTGTCGAGGCGCACATGAATCGGCGTGCGCGCTGAGACCGGATGTCTCAATGCGCGAATCCTTGTAAATGCGCGCACTTATGCCTAGCTTATGCGCCCCCCGTCCTGCGCTTTAAGGCCTTGCCCCATGGTTCTGCGTTTTCGCCCCGTCGTCACGTCACGTTTCGCCCTCGGCCTGCTGCTCAGCGGTGGCATCGGCAGCAGCCTGGCTGCGGAAATTGAACTGCCGGCGGTACAGGTCCAGGGCCAGGATGAGTCCGGTTATCGCAGTGAAACCGCCTCGGTCGGCGGTTTCAATGAAGCGCCGCTGCTGGACACTCCCGCCTCGATCAGCGTGATCAACGCCGCCCTGATCAAGGACCAGCAAGCCCGCCTGCTCAGCGAAGTGCTGCGCAACGACGCCTCGGTGGGCGATAGCTACGCGCCGATCGGCTACTACGAAAACTTCGTGGTGCGCGGCTTCTCGCTGAACGCGGCGAGCAGCTACAAGATCAACGGCCGCACCATCACCGGCGAGCAGAACGTCGCCCTGGAAAACAAACAGCAGGTGGAAGTACTCAAGGGTCTGGCCGGCCTGCAAAGTGGGATCTCCGAGCCCAGCGGCGTGATCAACTATGTGACCAAGCGCCCGCAAGACGTGCGTTCGGTGACGGTGTCCACCGACGACCGCGGCAGCGGTTATATCGCCACCGACGTCGGCGGCTGGTTCGGCAGCGAGCGGCAGTTCGGCCTGCGCGCCAACATGGCCCATGAAGACCTCAATTCCTACGTGGAACACGCCAACGGCCAGCGCGACTTCCTGTCCCTGGCGTTCGACTGGAACATCAGCCCCGACGCGGTGCTGCAACTGGATGCCGAATACCAGAACAAACAACAGCGCTCGGTGCCGGGCTACCAACTGCTGGGCGGCAGTGAAGTGCCCCACGATGCATCGCCGAAACAGCTGCTGGGCCATCAAAGCGGTTCCAAGCAGGTCGGTATCGATTCGCTGAACCTCAACGGCAAGTTCGAATACCGCTTCAGCGACCAGTGGAAAGGCAGTGTCAGCGCGGCGCGCAGCAAGGTGGTGATCGATGACTACAGTTCGTTCGCCTGGGGCGGCGACACGAACGGGGTCGGAAACTACTTCGGCTCAGACGGCAACTACGACATCTACGACTACCGCAGCCCCGACGACACCCGCCGCGACGATGAAGTGCAGGCGACCATGACCGGGCTGTTCGACACCGCCGGCCTGGGCCATGAATTGACCTTCGGCACCAGCGCGTTTCGCCGGGTGATCGACAAGCGCAAGGCGGTCAACGAGTACATCGGCAGCGGCAATATCAATCAGGACGCGCCGACGTTTGCGCCGACCAACGTACCGCTGAACGACAGCCATCGCACCCTCGACAGCCGCCAGTACGGCGTGTTCGTCACCGACCGCATCCGCTTCAACGAGCAGTGGCAAACCCTCCTCGGCGGTCGCGAAGTGCGCCTCGATGAACAAGCCTTTGACAGCAATGGTGACCAGGCGCGCCACACTCAGCAATATGTGTTCCTGCCCCAGGCCTCGCTGATCTATAAGCCGATTGAAAACATCTCGCTGTACACCAGCTACAGCAAGGGCCTGTCCCTGGGCGGCACGGCGCCGTGGTTCGCGAACAACGCGGACGAGACCCTGGCCCCGACCGTGTCGCGACAAATAGAAGCCGGCGTGAAATACGACTGGCGCCGCATCAGCTTCGCCGCGGCCGTGTTCCAGACGCGCCAGGCCTACCAGTACGCCAAGCCAGATGGCGCCGGGAGTTTCACCTACGTGCAACAAGGCGAACAGAAGAACACCGGGCTAGAACTGTCGGCGAATGGTTGGGCCACCGACCGCCTGCAGATCGCCACCAGCGTCGCGGCGATTCGGGCGCGGGTCAGCGGCAGCGGCACGCCGGACTACGAAGGCCACCAGGCGATCAACGTGCCCAAGCTGCGTGCCAGTGTCTACGCCGACTATGCGCTGCCGTGGGTCAACGGCCTGGCGGTCCTGGGCGGCGTGCAATACAGCGCCAAGAAGTACGCCAACCGCAGCGGCAACGTCGAGGTCGGGGACTATGCGGTGGTCAACGTCGGCAGCCGTTACACCACCAAAGTCGATGGCTATGAAACGGTGTTTCGCCTGAGTGTCGACAACCTGTTCGACAAACGCTACTGGCGCGACGCGGGCGAGTACATGGGCGATGACTACCTGTTCCAGGGCGCGCCGCTGACCGCGCGCCTGAGTGCCTCGGTCAACTTCTGACCGCGCACGGCCCCGGGCTTACTTGGGCATCTTGCGAAAGCCCACCGCCAGGCGGTTCCAGCTGTTGATGGTGGCGATGGCGACGCTCAGATCGACCTGTTCCTGGGGGCTGAACTCGGCGGCGAGTGCGTTGTAGTCTTCGTCTGCGGCGCGGGTCTGGCTGACCAGGGTCAGGCTTTCGGCCCAGGCCAGGGCGGCGCGTTCACGCGGGGTGAAGAACGGCGTTTCGCGCCAGGCCGACAATGTGTACAGGCGGCGTTCGGTCTCACCACCCTTGCGCGCATCGGCGGTGTGCATATCGAGGCAGAAGGCGCAGCCATTGATCTGCGACACGCGCAGGCGCACCAGTTCCAGCAGGGGCAGTTCGATGGACAGTTTGCCCACTGCGGTTTCCAGGGCGAGCATGGCTTTCATGGCGTCTGGGGAAGCGGTGTAGAAATCGGTACGGGGTTGCATGGTAGAGCTCCTGAACACTGGAAATTGGTGGCCAGATTAGTCAGCGCAGCACTCAGGAGAAATAGCCAATTCCGGCAAAGATCAGGTAGCCAATGTGCCCACGGGCTCAGCCCCTCAGCGCGGCAGCGGAATCACGCGCAAAGGCCGCACCGATTTGTAGGAAAAGCTCGAGTAGATCTCTTTGACGCACGGCAATGTCTGCAACACCTCCCGCGCGAATTCGCCAAACGACTCCAGGTCCTTGGCCACCACTTCCAGCAGGAAGTCATAGCGCCCCGAGACGTTATGGCAGGCGACGATTTCCGGAATGTCGAGCAAGCGCTGCTCGAACGCCCGCGCAATTTCCTGGGTATGACTCTCCATCATGATGCTGACAAACGCCGTCACCCCATAGCCCAACGCCTTGGGCGACAGGATCGCCTGGTAACCGCTGATCACCCCGCTCTCTTCCAGGTTCCTGACCCGCCGCCAACACGGGGAGGTGGTCAGGGACACGCGCTCGGCGAGCTCGGCCACGGTCAAGCGGGCGTTGCCTTGCAGTGCGTTTAAAAGCGCCTTGTCAGTGCGATCCAGACTGAGGGGCATAACGTGCCTCTAATCATTATTTTTAGGAAGGTTTCATCCCATTGCGCGGGATTTGTCAGCAAATATTGCAAAGTTCAGCTGTGGTTATGAGCATAGCATTGTAGGAAATAAGGAGTGTCCGACATGAACAATAAACACAATGCATTCGGCTTTTCCACCCGTGCCATCCACCACGGTTACGACCCCAAGGACCACCACGGCGCCCTCGTACCGCCGATCTATCTCAGCGCCACGTTCGCCTTCCCCACCGCAGAATACGGCGCCGCGTGTTTTGCCGGTGAAGAAAGCGGGCACTTCTACACACGCATTTCCAACCCGACCCTGGCCCTGCTGGAAGCGCGCATGGCGACCCTGGAAAACGGCGAGGCCGCCGTCGCCTTCAGTTCCGGTATGGGCGCGATTGCCGCCACCTTCTGGACCCTGCTGCGCCCCGGCGACGAGGTAATCGTCAGCCAGACACTCTACGGCTGCACTTTCGCCCTGCTGCACCATGGCATCGCGGAGTTCGGCATCAAGGTGCGCCATGTCGACCTCACCGACCTGGATGCACTGCACGCCGCGCTGTCCCCGGCCACGCGCATGATCTACTGCGAAACCCCGGCCAACCCCAACCTGCAACTGGTCGATATTGCCGCCGTCGCTACGCTGGCGCACCAGCAGCCCAACGTCATCGTGGTGGTCGATAACACTTACTGCACGCCGTACCTGCAACGGCCCCTGGAGTTGGGCGCCGATGTGGTCGTGCATTCGGCCACCAAGTACCTCAGCGGGCATGGCGACATCACCGCCGGCATTGCGGTGAGCAACCACGCACTGGCGCAGCGCATTCGTCTGCAAGGGCTCAAAGACCTGACCGGTGCGGTCATGTCCCCGCAGGACGCATCGCTGCTGATGCGTGGCCTCAAGACCCTGGCCCTGCGCATGGACCGCCATTGCAGCAACGCCCAGGCAGTGGCCGAAGCCTTGCAGGCCCACCCCGCCGTCGAGCGCGTGACGTACCCGGGGTTGCGCTCATTTCCCCAGTACGAACTGGCGGCGCGGCAGATGCGGATGCCCGGCGGGATGATTGCCTTCGAGCTCAAAGGCGGGATCGCGACCGGCCGGCGCTTCATGAACGCACTCAAGCTGTTCAGCCGCGCGGTCAGCCTGGGCGATGCCGAGTCCCTGGCCCAACACCCGGCGAGCATGACCCACTCCACCTACACCCCGCAGGAGCGGGCAGCCCACGGGATCAGCGAGGGGTTGGTGCGTCTGTCGGTCGGGCTGGAGGACATCGCCGACCTGCTGGCGGATGTGCAGCAGGCTTTGACCAAGTGTCTGCGGGCTGCGCCGCGTGCGACACAGGTGGTCGAGCATGCGATGAAATAGCGCTCAGTCCACGGCCACCGTGGCCTCGCCGCAGGCCCCTGTCTGCGGCACCAGGTGAATATCCACGCGACGGTTCGCGGCGCGCCCGACGTCGGTTTCATTGCTGGCAATCGGCTGACTGGCCGCGAAGCCCTGGACGGCAAAGCAACTGTCGGCGATGTCGCCCATGCGCTGCATCCAGTCGCGCACGGCAGAGGCGCGGGCATGGGACAGCGCCAGGTTCTGTTCGACGGAACCGGTCGCGTCCGTATGCCCGGCGACCACGATCAGCCAGCCGGGTTGGGCTTTGATGTCGACCAGGGCATTGATCAGCACCTTGGCCGAGCCTGGCTTGAGCGTGGCACTGCCGGCATCGAACAGCGACAGGCTGTCCAGTCGAACGGGGTCGGGCATAAGGGGTTCAGTGCCTGGACCGGCCAACCACATGCGCCAACCGATCCCTGCGAGCAAGGCAACGATCAGCGCCCCGAGCAGCCCCCACAGCGCGATGCGTGGCCGGCGCGCCACCACTGCGGGTGGCGGCAGGATCACCACGGGGCTCACCAGCGCCGGCGCCGGCAACCTGAGCGGCGCGAGCATCGTGCCGTCCGGCGCGGGGCTTTGCTCCAGGCGCTGGATCAAGCCGCCGACCTGATAGCGCAGGGCGTGCAGCGGTTGTAGAGGGTGGTCTAGATGAGCCCGCAAACGCACCTGCAAACGGGCCAACTCAAGGTCCAATTGAACCAGCGCGGGCACGCCGTGGGCGGTCATCGCCCGGCTGCGCAGCACCAGTTGCAGTTGCTCGAACAACCATCCCAGCAAGTCCACGCGCGCCGACGCCATCGGCGGCCACAGGCGCACCCACTCACCGCCCAGCGCCTCGATCAACGCCACACCTTGGGTGATGCCCTCGACCCCATGACGCTGGCCGCGAGCCAAGGTGTAAAAGCACGCGCTGTGCAACTCCGCGCCGTTTTGCTGGAACAGCGCAAGGCAGCCTTGCTCGACCTTGGCCCAGTCCACATCCGGGCAGGCGGGATGGCTGAGCTTGGCCAATTCCTCGCGCAAAGCGATGAACTCACTGAAGCCGCGCGGATCACCGCCGACTTGAATACGCATCTCAAACAACGCCGTCATCGGGTTTCCCTTGCGTTATCGGTTCAAGGCTTCGACAGGTAATGCTGTCGCTTCAAGTGACGCACCAGCACCCGGCCTTCGGGTGTCAAGCGGGTACCGAAGGTCACGTGCTGCCCATCCTTCAATTGCATGTCCAGGGCGTACTCCAGATGCCCCGGCAGCACCTGGGGCAGCAGCTCGATGGTGATCGCCGCCAGACGCGGCTCGTACTTGAGCAACGTGTCGGTCATGACGCCGATCAGGCCTTGGGCCGTGGCGGGCAACCCTTGCAGGATCAGGCCCATGTCCGGCAGCCCGTAATCCGGCAGATGGCTGAGCGCGCCCGCTCGGCTGTTGAGGATGCGCTGCAGGTTGTCCAGCACCGAGAGGGTGTGCTGGTCCGCCTCGCAGACCCGCTGCAGGTCCAGTTCACCGGCGAAATTCTGCAACAGGCGTTCGTAGAGCGAAGGGGTGTACTCGGTCATGGCTCAATCCTTCGTCAATGGGCGCAGGATCAAGCGGTTATCGCCCAGTTCGATCACCCGTGCGCGATCCGGGTCGAGGTCGTCACGCGTCAATGTCAGGCGCCAGCTGTTCTGCCGGGTATCGGGGTCGCGAAACAACGCCACCAACGTGACAAACTGCGCGTCCTTGTCCATCGGCACGTTCAGCTGAGCGCCTTCTTCGGGCTTTACCACCACCGAGTGTTTGTCCAGTAACGCACGCGCGAGCAAGCGCTCGTCATCGCCCAGCAGGCCTTCGTAGGTCGCCAGCTCCACCGCCTTGCTGTCGCGCAATTGGTAAACCCGCACCAGGGTCGGCACCGACAACGCACGCATGTCCGTGGCATCGGTGTTCAGCGCCGTGCGCGCGCTGAAATCCAGATGCAGGGTGTTGACCTGCTTGTAGAAGATCGCCTTGGCGGTGGATGCCGTGCCATCCGCCACGGTCTGGGCCAACCCACAACCGCCGAGCGGTAGCGTGAAAGCCGCCAGCAGCACAAGATTAAAAACGGTACGCGACATGCTGTGTCTCCCTGTTGCGCGGGTTAATCGAAAGGCCTTGGTAGCGCCCCAGGTTGATCGTGAGGGTCTCGTGTTCCGTCGTGCGCCAGGCGCTGTCTCCCAAGCCCAGTACACCGGTCATGCCGAGCCGGAGGGTGGCCAGCCCCAACACCGGCGCAGGCAGGCTGTGCAACGGCAGCGACAAGCGCAGTTTCGCCGTGCAACGCCACCCCAGGTAAACGCGCAACAGCACCCGCAGGTCGCGGTGTAGCTGGCCGTCGGGGAGCCAGCCACGGGCTTCCTGGGCGTGCTCGGTATAGAGCGTCAGACCGAACTGGCTGTTGGCGTCGCGGCCGATACGCCCCAGCGGCGTGCCCTGGGCCAGGCTCACCGGACGTTGCCGGGCCAGGCTCACCGGACGTTGCCGGGAGAGGCTGGCCGGCGCCGCCAACGTAATGTTCTGCGGCCAATGCGGAGTCACCTGCACCTGGGTGTCGGGGGCGAGCAATTTGACCAGTGCGACGATGCCTTGTGCATTCCGCGTGGGCAGGCGCATCACGCTGAGCAAGGCCAGAAAGCGCGAGACCGGCGTGGCGACCTGTTGCGCGGTGCCGGGAATGCCCAGGCCGATCAGGCCCAGCAGGCATTGCGAGGTGGCATCGGTGCCACCCGCTTCGAACGTCGCCGGGTAGGAGTACTTGCGCCAGATCCGGTAGAACTGGGTGAAGATCCGGTGATTGAACATATCCAGGAAGGCTTCCAGCGCTTCATGCCCCTCCCGACGCTGCGCGATGTCATCCAGGTACACGGTCGGCATCGGCGAATCGACCCCGTACAACCCAAGCAAGCGCGTGCGTACCGTCGCCGCTCGCTCCGGGTGCGCTTCATCGATTTCAATCGACTTCAACTCGCCGGCCGGAAAGCCCATGCCCGGATCGGGCCGAAAGCGCACGGCGTCATCCGCCGGGTGCGCGGTGCTGCCCAGCGGCGGATGGTCGGGCAAGGCCTGTTCCAGCAACTGGCAAAAACGCTGCAGATTGGCCTCGGCCACCTGGCCCTGTAAGGCATCCAGCAAACCGCTGGCTTTCAGCCGGGAATACGCTGACTGTGATTCTCGTTCCATCGCAGGCACTTTCCAGTAGGTTGCAGGATCAGCGTGAGCTGGGTGTACACATGAATGTCGGCATACAAGGCGAAGAAGCGATTGAGCATCTCGCCGAACAGGCTGATGTCGCCCTCCCCTGAAAAGCCGTTGGCATCGAGGGTGATCTCGATATCCACGCCGCGTAGCAAAAAGCCTTTCTCGAAACGTTGGACCAAGTGATGACGGACCTCGACGATCGCCGCCAGACGACGACGGTTGAGTTCGCTGCCCGTCCAGTCGTACAAGGCCAATGTGCCGCGCAACACCTCGGCGTTGTCGAGCATCGGCAGGAAGTTCGAGCCCAGGTGGCTCAGCACCCGCCAGTGAAAGCGGTCGCGGTTCGGTGGGTAGCACGGCAAGCTCGGCGCACACAGGTTGCGCACCCGCAAACCGGCCTGGGGGCTTTGCACCAGCGTGTCGAGCACGGTGCTTTGCAGTGCCTTGCGCGGCAATTGGCCGTGGGTGCCGGTCAGTCGCAACGACAGGCTTTCACGCGTGCGCAGGCGGTCGCTGTCGAAGCCCTCGCCGCCGAGGATCAGCCAGGTGTCATGCAAGCCATTGGCGGCGCGCTTGAGGCGCGTATGGAAGTAGCGTTCGGGAGCCTCGTCACGCAGCATGCCGCCTTTGTGGCGAAAGCTGCTGAACGGCACATAGTCCTGGCGCTCGGCGTTTCGCGAGGCGGTCACGCGGTCCACCGAATAGATCTCGGTATGGCCGTCCTGCAAACGCATGGGGCGCAGCAGGTAGTCGCTTTGCAACGGTGCCAGGGTCAGCGGATCGGCCTCCAGCGCGAACAGGTTGATCACCGGCACCGCATGCAGGCGGATATGCTCGCGGCTCAGGTCGAAATCGGCCGGCCAGGGTTCGCGCAACACCACTTCAAGCTCGAACCAGGCGGCGTCGGGAGCAATCTGCAGGTGCTCCAGGCCACACAGGGTCACGAACATGAATTTTTCGCGGAAACTGAAATACTCCAGCAATAACTGATAACCGCTGAACGCACTGTCGCCCTTGGGCCACAGCCGGTCTTCATCGGCAAACCCCTTGGGTGCAAAATGCCCGGCGACCGGCTGGCGTTCGGTCTGGCCGGGCCAATGCACGAACATCGCTTGCACATTCAGGGTCAGCGCCTGATGCAAAGCACTGGCCAAAGGGGCTTCGGCATTCAGGTACAGCGGCACGCGACTCAGGTCGATCTGGCTCCAGTCGGTCAACGCGCCGCAGGCAAAACGCAGGCGCAACACGGAGCGACCATCCGGGGCGAAGCCGCGCCCGACCGAGGCCAGGGCCAGCGGGCGCAGGGCCAGGTCCTGGGTGGTGGTGTAGCGGCAACGGGTACTTTGGGGCCCGATGGGTTGCGACAGCACTTCAAAGCCCTGCGCGATCATCTCGCTGTGCTTCATCTGCGCCAGTTCCGGCACCAGTTCGACGATCGACAGCGACGGGATGGTGCGCAGGTAGTGTGGCCAGAGCAGGCTGACCAGGCCTTCGGTCAATTCCGGCAGGTCATCGTCGAGTTTTTCCCGCAGGCGGCCCATCAGGAACGCGAAGCCCTCGAACAGGCGCTCCACATAGGGGTCTTGCGCCCCCGGTTTGTCCAGGTTGAGCTGTGCCGCCCGATCCGGGAAGGCCTCCGCGAATTCCTTGCCGGCCTCGCGCAGGTAGCGCATTTCGGCATCGAAATAGCGCAGTGTGAGATTGTCCATGTTCACAGAACGACTCCTGATAGATAAGGGTTAGCCGCACAGCACGGCGGCGCGTACCGGGTCGATGGCGACCAGCGCCGCCAGCAGGGTTTCCATGCGCCGCGCCAGGCAGGGTTTGTCGGCGTCGTTGCGTTGGGCTTTCACGCGCAGCAGCTTGAGCAGGCGCGCCTTGACCTCGAAATGCAGCGCCGGCTCCCAGTCGGCCAGGGCCTGGCGTTGCGCGGTGGCGTCCAGTTCCCCCAGCAGGTGAATGGCCAGGTCGCTCTTGCCATGCTGTTCGGCCACCCGCGCCATCAGCAAGCGCAGCAGCCAGCGCTGGCGCCCGCTGTCGATACCGGGCCGCGTAGCCAGCCACGCCAGCGCGTGATCCACGCCGTCGCTGTCGGCCTGGGCCACGGCCTCACCTTCCAGGGACAAGATGTCCGCATCACTGCTGGCCACGGCCGCCGAGGGTACGGGCAGCCATTGCTGGGGTTGGTTGCCGCTGACGTGCTGGGCAATCCATTCGCGGGTGGTTTCGTCGGCGAACGGGGTGCCGTCACTCCAGCACAGCACCTCCAGGCCCGGCAGGCGCTCGAGGAACATGCCCAGGTCACGTTTGGTGATAGCGGCCCAGCGGTCCTGCGGTGCGGGTTGTTTGCTCAAGGCCTGATACAGGTACCATTGCAGGTCGAGCCAGAAATGGTTCACGCCTTCGGCATACATCCGCTCGACCTGTTCGATCAACTCCGCCCAGTTCTGTTGCAGGTACAAACGCTTGAGCTGTGCCCGATAGTCTGCACGCGGCGGCGCCAGGCGCGTGTTGCCGTTGACCTCCTGAGGCGGCGTCTGATGCACGGTGTCCCAGCGCAAGCTCTTCATCAGTCGGTGAGCGGCCAGCCAGCCCAAGGGTTGCTCGCGCAGGTAGCTCGCCAGGGCCCGGCCGCTGTCCAACAGGTCCCGCCCGGATTTGATCATCGTCGGCGGCGACGCGTTGGCATGCACAGTCGACTCAAGGCTGGCGGTGTGTTGCGGGACCAATGCGTCCATCCCGCCGGACTGCGCCAGTCGCGCCGACAATGCCGCGTACAGCGGCTGCAGATCCGGACGCTGCTCCGGCGCCCACCCACTCAAGCCGCGCTCCAGCCAGGCGAGCGCGGCGGCGGTGCGCTCGGCTTCGGCCTTGACCACTTCCGGGTACAGCGACAGCGTGTCCAACACCTTGCCACTGGCCAACCATTCCAGGGCCATCTTGCGGCTGTTCGGACGGCTGGGCAGCACCGCGTCGGCAAAGCGCTCCACCAGCGCGGCCAACAGACTCAAGCCATCCGCCAAGCCGAGTTCGCCGTCTTTGTGCAAGCGCGCCCACAGGTAGTACGTGGCGACGCGCAAGTCCTTGCAGCGCTGGGTCAGCAGCTTCTGCGCCAGTTGGGCAACCTGCTCGGCATCGGCACCCGACAGTTTGTTGACTTCTTCGCGCATGCGTTGGAAGTCATCGTCGTAGCCGGGGTCGTCGCCGACGGGGGATTCGGTGCTGATGGGGTGTAGCCAGGGTTGCCAGTGGGCGGCGTGTTCGTGTGCGACAGACAGTGCGTCACGCTCCCCAAGGCAGCGGGCGATCAAGGCGCGCAGGCTCATTCGGACCCCTCGCTCACGCCAGCGGGCTGTGTTACACCCTCATGCTTGCCGCGCGTCTGCACACGCTTCTGGAATGGATATAGATGCTGACGCAGAATGCCGTCCGGCAACGGCTCGCCAAACACTCCGTAGCGCGTTGGCCAGTCCTTTGCGGGCAATTTGAATGTTCCAAACACCCTATCGATCAGCGGCAGGTGAATCGCATAGTTTTTGTAGCGGTAGTCTGGATGACGGGCATGGTGCCAATGGTGGTAGCGTGGAAGTACCAATACGTATTCCAGCCAACCACCTTTGATGCACACATTGGCATGAGCCAGCACCGCCCGGACGCCGACCAGCACCACATAGGCATTCAATGCCTGCGCAGAAAAGCCCAGCAACATCAGCGGCATCAGTACGGCGGTGCGCGTCAATAGCACTTCGACAAAGTGGACACGCGAGCCGGCCAGCCAATCCATCGCCGTACTCGAATGGTGTACTGCATGGAAGCGCCATAACCACGGCACCGCATTCTTGGCATACAGCTTTTCCAGCGGAATAAAGACCGCCGCGGAGATGAGGAGCACCAATCCGAGCAGTAGCAGGCTACGCGCCAATTGTTCGTTGTAAACCTTGCGCAGTTCGGTCGTGGTCAGCCACTCGGGAAGCAAAAAACACAACACGGCCAGCAGACTCAACAGCCCGAGCGCAGCGCAGATATAACCGCTGATACGCCCCTCGCCGAATTTGAACGGAGCGTGGCCATGGTCCCGAAGATACGTTTTAATTTTTTGCATTACACATCCTTTGTATCCAATACCTGTTAAGGGTGTTCCTTGGTTACGTCAGCGCGCCGATGGAACAGTGATTCACCGGAGTTCGAAACTCCCGTTCTGCGCATAGGGTTCTTCTGCGGCGCCCTCATTGAGAAATATCTGTTGCGGCAACCTGAAATCACGCAGCTTGAGCAACGCCAGCGGCCCCGCATCCAGTTCGGTGCGCAGGTGCCACGTCAGGTTCAGGCCGTCGGGCGCCTTGAGGGCCAGGCGGTAGCGGCTGTTGCCGTCGTCCAATGGCGTGACTTGGGCGTTTTCCAGCAGGCGGATCAGGCCCCAGGTGCCGGGGTAGTCGCCAAATAACCGCTCGCCGGCATGCACGCTGGTCCAGCTGAGGCTCACGCCGGGATAGTCGCTGCGTCCCGGCCAGTTGAAACGCTGCCAGCTTTCTTTCTGGTTGAAGTACTGGTGCCGGTCGCCGTTGAGGATGAAGGTGGTTTGCACCACGTCGCGCACGGGTTTGCCTTGCAGTTCAAAGCTC
>NZ_QBUF01000017.1:0-133342 GCF_003058185.1 Pseudomonas sp. GV105 | reverse complement strand
CAACATCGCCAACTGCTGCACTACGACGCCACCGGCCGCATCATCGCCAGCCAGGACAACCTGCGCGGCCAGCGCGAAACCTTCGCCTACGACGCGGCCGCCAACCTGCTCGACGGCCCGCAAACCGGCGCCGGGCTGGTGGTGCATAACAAACTGCTGACCTACCAGGACAAGCGTTACCGCTACGACGGCTTTGGCCGACTGATCGAAAAACGCAGCGCCGCACGGGGTTTGCAACATTTTGCCTACGACGCTGAACACCGCTTGATCGAAGTACGCAGCCAGAAGAACGGGCGCGAAACGCTGGTGAACATGACCTACGACCCGCTCGGTCGACGTATCACTAAAACCGAACACGACAGCCGGGGTTATGCGCTGGGAGAAACCCGATTCACCTGGGATGGCCTGCGTTTGTTGCAGGAGCATAAACACAGCCAGACCAGCCTTTACGTCTACGCAGACGAAGGCTACGAACCCTTAGCGCGAGTCGACGGCATCGGCCCGCTGCAAAAAATCCGCTACTACCACAACGACCTCAACGGCTTGCCGGAACAATTGACCGAAGGCGACGGGCACAACGTCTGGCGCGCGACTTATCGGGTGTGGGGCAATACGCTGGAGGAGGTGCGTGAGCCTTATTACATTGAAGAGCAGAACCTGCGATTTCAGGGACAGTATCTGGATCGGGAGACGGGGCTGCATTTCAATACGTTCAGGTTTTATGATCCGGATGTGGGGCGATTTACGACGCCGGATCCGATTGGGTTGATGGGTGGGGTTAACTTATACGTATATGCACCAAACCCTTTTGGATATGTCGACCCTATAGGATTAAACTGTGGCTCATCGAAGGGTTTTTCCAGGAAATCTACGATAGCCAAACGCTGGATTGATAAGTTGACGGGCAAGAAATCTGCTGACCTTGACGGCTATCTAAGCACTCGTGGCTGGACTAAAAGTTATCCTCAAGCTGGCAGACCTGATGCCATTCAGCACGTTCATTTTTCTCGAACTACAAAATCCGGATCCATATATAAGCTGGATTATCACCCGGGCGGAAATAAAAGCCAAAAAAATATTCACGGCAACGACTACTGGAAGATTTATAAAGTAAATAAATCGGGGGAAGATGTGGTTTTTGGCCGAATCGGTCACGGAGGATTTAAAAATTACGATTTAATCAAAGATTCTCCAGTCTATGTCGATGGCGCACTAATGAACGGGAGTTTATAAATGATTGACTTCAATGCTGAAATAAAATCCGGGGAGTCTCTCGCGAACATTGTACTCAATAGCAATGTTTCTATTTACCTTAAAGAGCTGTATGAGTACCATGAGGTCGTAGTTAAAAACTATACTTTGCCTGATAGCGAAATCAGGACGGCTTATTGGGTGGATAATACAATAACTATTACTACCAAGGCTGACGGTGCTATATGTTCGCTGGGTTGCAATAAGAACTACAAGGGTACGTACCGGAAAACATTCAGGACTGGCATGTTTTTTTATGAAATAGCTGAGTTATCAAAAAGACAACGCATTTTCAATGGTTCCCTCATCCTAGAGGAAGACTTCGGTATTTCATACGTAATACCTTCACCTTTCGATGAAATTGCCGACAGTATTCAAGATATCCCCGCAAATCTAAGATTAGATGAAATCTATATTTCTGATTTTTCCTCATGGGTAAAATAGTGTGTACGATCGGCCAGGTAAATTATTGACTTCTAGGGGGCGGTTTACGACGCCGGATCCGATTGGCTTGGCGGGGGGGCTAAATCTATACCAATTCGCGCCTAACCCGATTGAATGGGTAGACCCTCTCGGGTTAACTTGCATTAAAGCCCTTAATGGAGGGAAAAACATTTCTAAAAAGTGGGCGAGCAAGCTTTTCGGCAAAACGCCTCAGCAAGTTGAAATGTCGTTATTGAAAAAAGGCTATACCAAAAGCATCACAAATTTTAACACCAACAAGACTCAGCACACGCAGTTTACTAGGATCACAAAATCCGGAAGCAAAGATGTCCCGGACTACCATCCGGGCGGAAGCAACCACTAATCCAGCTATTGGAAGGTGTACCGGAATGGGGAAGTCCAAGGACGCGTAGCCCCAACAGATTTTGTAAAATACGAAAAAATTGTCGATAGCCCAGTTTTTGTAGGCAGGGCATTAGTGAACGCGCCGAAATAGAGGTGGTTATGAATTTGACTAACGCAATAGTACCAAAAGTTTCGAACGGTGGAATAACCATTGGAGAAAGCATTGCACAAGTACAAGCACGTCTGTCAGATAAGTACAAACCCCATAACAGCCCCAATTCGTTCACCATCGACAACGGGTTTGTTGCTGCGTATCAGGTGTATGATTTTTAGACTCAATTTCCATCAGTACACACCTAATCCATTCATGTGGATTGACCCCTGGGGTCTTGAAACCTGCTTATCAGAAGAGAACGAAAAGTGAAATCAAGAAGATGCGTGCCAACCTTGGAAAAAAGGCGGAGCTAAGGAAAAGTATCTGAAGAAAGTGGCAAAAGATCCAAAATCGCTTAAAAAATATGGCCGGGCAGGGGTAGATAGAATGACAAAAGGCCAAGTCCCTGATGGCTTTGACGTGCATCATAAAAATCCGAATTGATATTACTGCCAACTCGATGTCGCCCAAGCCAATCTACTACTGGCAGGCAGAGCAACCCACCCACCATGACCTATCGACTCAACGAACTGCAATTCATGCTGCCCACTGATGATGTTCAAGACTCATCCATCAACATTCTGAAATTAGCCGACCTGAGCACTTCATTGCTCATCACCCGTGCCGTGCTCGCTGATGGAGAAACCCTGCGCAGTAACTTTACAGAGCAACTGAAAAAGCTTGAGCAGCAGGTTCAGGAACTACGCTACCAACCACTGCAAAATGTTCGCGTCGGTGCCAGGCAAGATGTTGACGCCCTCGAGGTCCACAACCAGTTCGGCAGAGGTGGCGAGCGCATTTATCAGTATCAGTTAGGGCTGATCGTACCTGGCACTCGCCAACTGCTTGCCCTGAGTTACATCAAGGCCCAGCCCATGGGCGATCTCGAAAACGCGCAGTGGACGGGCCTGAAAAACACACTGGTGCTTAACTAACAACCTACAAGCCGTTCTTCCATGTCGACGCACATTTGGCGGCGCGCCTGGGCATCAACTTCGACGGCGCGTCATCAGCGATTTCGAATGCGGCCGCGTCTGCCTATGCACACGCAGCCAGCGTAGCCCGCGCTGATGGCAGACTCAGATCACATAAAACCCATGTGTCCCATCCCGAGCCAATTGCTCCACCAGTCCAAACTCCCAATCCAGATAGGCCTGCATGGCTTCCTTGGGATTGTCGGTGCCTTCATACGGCCGGCGGTAGCGGTCGATGCGCGGCGAGGCCAGGCGGGTTTCACCTGCTTCCAGCGGCAGTTGGGCGGCGATCCAGCCGGCGGTGCCGTCTTGCAGCAGGAACACGTGTTTGCCGGTGAGGGCTTCGACTTCGGCCACGGCCAGGCGCGCCAGTTGGCTGCTGCCGCAGGTCAGGACGTAGCGCTCGGCGTTCGGCACCTTGGCCAGGGCTTGCGGCAGTTGCGCGCGCAGGGCCCACCAGGCGCCGGGGATGTGGCGCTTGACGTAGTTGGCGCTGGCGGTGAAGTCCAGCACCACGGTGTCGCCATGGGCCTGCCACTCGGCCAGGGTCTGCGGGCTGATCAGTTCGGCCTGGGGCGCGGCGGGCACCGGGGCGATCCAGGCGCCGGTTTCACTGAAGTGTGCCGGTTGTAGGTCATCCAGCACATGCACTTCCCAGCCCAGTTGGGCCAGCCAGGACGCAGACATATTCGCCCGCACACCGTCGTCATCGGCCAGCACCAATCGCGCACCGCGCACGCTGGCGACATGGTCGGTTTCCTGGACCAGTTGGCCGCCCGGGGTGGAACGGGCGCCGGGCAGGTGGCCGGTGTCGAATTCTTCCGGGGTGCGTACATCGAACAGGTAAGTGGTGCGCGTCGTGTCCTGTTGCCAGTGTTGCAGGTCGGCCAGGCTTGCGCGGCCGACGCGGGCCCGGTCGGCCACTCGGCGTGCATCCTGGGCAGCGAGTTGGCGATGGGCTTCGCCGGTCGGCGCAAAGCGGCGCGACTGGCCGTGGGCGAGTGTCTGCCCGGCCAGCGTCCAGCCGATGGTGCCATTGCGCAGGGCCGACACGGGGTTGGCCACGCCGGCATTGATCAGCGACTGGGTGCCGATAATGCTGCGGGTGCGCCCGGCGCAGTTGACGATGACGCGGGTGGCCGGGTCCGGCGCCAGCTCACGGGCGCGCAACACCAGCTCGGCGCCGGGCACGCTGATGCCGGTGGGGATGCTCATGGTCTGGTATTCGTCGAAGCGGCGGGCGTCGAGCACCACCACATCGGCCTGGCTGTCGAGCAGGGCCTGCACCTCTTCGGCAGCCAGGGACGGCGTGTGGCGCTCACTCTCCACCAACTCGCCGAAGGCCTTGCTCGGCACGTTGACGTCGATAAACAGCTCGCCACCGGCGTTGCGCCAACCGTCCAGGCCGCCCTCCAACAGGCTGACCGCGGTGTAGCCCAGCGCAACCAGGCGCTCGGCGGCGCGGCTGGCGAGCCCTTCGCCGTTGTCGTAGACCGTCACCTGGGTATCGCGCCGCGGGATGCGCGAGTACACCTCCAGTTCCAGCTTGGACAGCGGGATGTTCGCGGCGAACAGCGGGTGGGATTCGGCAAACGGCGCTTCTTCGCGCACGTCCAACAAGGCGACTTCTTCGCGGTCCAACAGGGCCTGGCGAATCTGGGCAAAGCTGCGGTGCGATACGGTGCTCATAGGGCAGGGCTCTTTTCTTTGGACAAGTCCCAGATGTTCGGGAGAAAGGCGTTGGAATAACCGGAGATAAACAGTTTTTCGCTGCCGTCAGGCTGGTACACCGCGCGGCGCACGGCACCGATATTGGCGCCGTACACATGAATGCTGATCGACACCTGATCGGGGTGAGCATTGCTGACCTGATGGATATCGCCGACCTTGGGCGACACGGCCTCGACCTGGCCCGGCACCAGTTGGATCGGCTGGCCCGCGGCGACCAGGCGCCCGTCGGTGGCGCGCGCGAAGCCTTGGGATAATTCCGAACCGCGCAGCATGCCGATCAGGCCCCAGACCCGATGGTCATGAATCGGCGTGCTTTGCCCCGGCCCCCATACGAAACTGACGATGCTGAAGCGCTGGCGCGAATCGGCATGCAGCAAAAATTGCTGGTAGCGCTCGGGGTCGGGTTGGGCGTATTCGTCGGGGAGCCAGTCGTCATGGCTGACCAGTTGCGCGAGCAGCTTGCCGCCACGGTGCAACAGGTCGCCTTCGCGTGGATTAGCGTCGATCAATTCCGCCAGGGCGCCTATGAAGGCCCTGAGTCTTTCGGGGTGCTTGGCCTGGGTCATGACACTTCCATCGGCTACTGTTGATCGGTTTATCTAAGCATAATGTTTGTAGTTAATATGCTATTTTTTAATGATTAGCTTATAGCTGAAGGTGATTTAGAACCGCTCTGCATAGTGTTAGACGTTATCGAACACAGCCCGGGCTATCCAGAAAACGTGCCTGCAACTATGCTTCGCACACATCTTAATGACTGTTTTCTATGTGCGGCCCAAATGAAAATTGACGATATCGATGCTTTTGTCGAAGTGATTCGGTGCCAGTCCATCAGCCATGCCGCCGAGTCTTTGCAACTGACCCAGCCGGCCATCACCCGCCGTGTGCAGAACTTCGAGCAGGCGTTGGGCGTGGAGCTGTTCGACCGCAACACCAAGCCCCTCAAGCCTACGCTGATCGGCACGCGCGTCTATGAGCAGTGCCGGCTGATCCTGCGTGAGATGGATGCCCTGCGCGAACTGGTGGCCACCGATGCGCCGCCCACCGGGCTGTTGCGCCTCGGTGTGCCGCAAACCATCGGCGACGTGGTGCTGCTCGATGCGCTCAAGCACCTGCGCACCGAATACCCTGACCTGCGCGCCCAGGTCGCCACCGGCTGGGGCAGCCAATTGGTCGGCAAGATCGAACGCGGCGAGCTGGATGCGGCGGCGGCGTTGTTCCCGGCCGGCAAGATTTTCCCGGACAACGTGGTGGGTGAATCCATCGGCAAGATGGAGTTGGTGGTGGTCTGCGCCAAGGCACAGTTGCCGAAGAAACCGTGCAAGCTGGCCGATGTGTACCAGAACGGCTGGATCCTCAACCCGGACGGCTGCGGCTTCCGTGCCGGCTTGCAACGCACCTTGTCCGATCAGGGCCTGGCGTTGCGGGTGAACCTGGAAACCTTCGGCACCGAGCTGCAACTGGGTCTGGTGGCGGACGGCCTGGGCCTGGGCCTGGTGCCGCGCCCGTTGCTGGAGCGTAGCGCCCACCGCGAGCAACTGGCAGTGATGCCGCTCAAGGACTTCAAGCCGGTGATGAACCTGTGGCTGATCTACCCACACTTCCTCGGTAACCTGCAAGGGCCGGTGGATGCGTTCGGCAAGTGGGTGGCGGACGCCTTGCACAAGATCCGCAACGCCGCTTGACGCCCTGTGGGCGTGTGGGCGCGCGGGCGGCAAGGGCTTTAACCTGACCGTAGATAACGTTGTGTTTTCCCTGGGCCTGAGGTCTGATGGGCGCGGAAAATTGCTGGGTCAGGTGGGTCACTCATGCGCGAAGAACTCGCACACTATGGCGGTATTACCGTCATGATTCCGGCCGCGCTGGTCATCGCTGTGTGGCTGCGCTATTCGTCGCCGCGGGCGCTCAAGGGATGGCTCATCACCGTCGCTTGCACTTATTCAATCGTGGCGTTCAGCAAGTTGCTGTTCAAGGGCTGGGGCGTTTCGTTTCAACACCTTGATATTGCCGTGCTCAGTGGCCACGCCATGAACACATGCCTGGTGGTCACCGTGGCAATGAGTTTGGTGGCGCGCCAGTTCAACCCGGCCTTGCGCTGGCCCGCGGCGCTCGCCGGATTGATCGCCACCGGTTGGTTCAGTGCTTATTGTGTCGCGCCGTACATTCACCCTCTGAACGAGGCGCTGGCGGGCGGGTTATTGGGCGCGGTGGCCGCGCTGACGTTCTTGTGGCGAATAGATGTCGCGCAGGTCAATGTGTCGCCATCGCTGATCGGCGCTGGGGCAGTGGTCGTGTTATTGAGTGCGCTGGTGCCCAAGTACAACGCCGAGAACCTGCTTAACCATGTCGCCGTCAGCGTCTCCGGGGCGTCACGCGCCCATCAGGAACCCGCGTGGCGCGTCGGCTCCGGGCCGATCAAGGCGCAATGAGTGGAGGCGTGTCTTGAACGGGCATACCGGTTGATGGGCGTCCCTCGGTGTTGAAGATGTTCGCCAGTAGCTCGTCGGTCTTGGTTTGCATGAAATGGCGGTCGCCACGGCTCTCTACGCACAGGCAGACGGACAGGGCATTACTGACTTGCAACTTGAAGCGCCAGTCGGCGAAGACCATGGACAGCCCGGAACCGGATTCGTCGAAGTCTAAAGAGTTGCTGGCATATAACATGTGCATTCGCTCAACCACCGTTGTCGAGTTGTCGACATTGACATGAATGTTTCCCGAAGACGGGAACAGGCCAATACGCTCTACCAGTAACTTTGAACTTTTCATGGCCGTGCCTCGTTGCTGTACTCGGTGGGCACTTTATTATGAAGAGGCGCAAAAGTAAGGGAATGTTATTTTTAGTCGGTCAATAGGCGATTATGTTATTTATTGTCCGGCTGAAGAGATGGTCGAAACTTATTGCTTGTGAACATAATTGCCTGGCTTGTTTCAGGGTGCTATTGGCTGGCGTTGATGTTATTTATTCTTTGCTTTGGCTCATGAGTACTTTGCGGCGCGTGGGAGATGGCGGTGTTTAATAAGATTTTGATTGTGTGTGTCGGCAATATTTGTCGCAGCCCCATGGCGGAAAATTTACTGCGTGCCGCACTTGCTTCCAGTGATATACAGGTGAGTTCGGCGGGGTTGGCGGCGCTGCATCAACACCCGCTGGAAGCCACGGCTTCGCGGGTACTGGAAGAACACGGGCATGCTTTTCAGCCCCACCAGGCACGGCAATTGACGAGCGGGGCGGTGAGTGAAGCGGACCTGATTCTTGTGATGGAACAGTGGCAGATCGAGGAGGTGCTCAAACTCGCGCCGGTGGCTCGGGGTAAAGTATTCCTGCTGGGCAAGTGGCAGTGCAATAGAGAAATCAAAGACCCTTACCGCCAAGGCAAACCGGCATTTCTACAAGCGTATGGCTTGATTGAAGAAGCGACGGATGCGTGGGCGCAGTTGTTGGCGGGTTGAGGTTGTTTGAATGTTATTTAAGGTCGGACATGATCGCTTGAACCCTCTATTGGAATATTGGGAAAGTGACTCGTGAGTTGAGCGTCAAGTGTTGAGAAGATTGTGTTGTCAGGCTCTAGTGAGCGTTTGTGTGTCGAGTATAGCCGTTGTACGTGCATGGAGCCGGGCGTCTTGCACCCTGTGCCATTCCTAGACTATCTGTAAGAAAAAGAACTGACTTATGCAATCAGCAACTGCGGTAACTTCACACCATTCGGATGACACTGATTTAGACTTTATGGCGCTGGTGGGTACTCTACTGGATCATAAATGGCTGATCGGTGGAATCAGTATTGCCTTTATGGCCCTAGGCGCGGCCTATTCGGTATTGACGCCGCCGATCTATCAAGCGACCGCGTTAGTTCAGGTCGAACCGAAGAAGGGCGACATGCTGGGCTTCTCGGATGTCGGCAGCCTGCTCGGTAAAGAATCGCCGACGGTGACCGAAATCGAACTCATCCGCTCGCGGATCACCATCGGGACCGCCGTCGATAACCTGAACCTGGACCTTGACGTCAAACCCAAGCATTTCCCATTGCTGGGGGACTTTATTGCCCGTCGTTTCAAACCCACCGAACAGGAGGCAGTGGCTGCACCGTGGTTGGGGTTGAGCAGCTTCGCCTGGGGTGGTGAGGAGCTGAAGTTTTCCGAGCTGCGCCTTCCCGCCAAACTGCTGGGCCAGGAGCTGACGTTGACCGCCGGCAATGGCGGCAGCTTCACGCTGTCGGACCAGGACGAGGCTGTTTTGCTTGAGGGCCAAGTGGGGCGCGCCTACGACAGCAATGGCATCAAGCTGCGTGTCGAACAGCTTCGGGCCAACCCCGGCACCACTTTCAGCGTGGTCCGTTCACCGCGCCTGAGCACCATTTTGCGCTATCAGAAATTGCTGGATGTGGCTGAACGCGGCAAGGAATCGGGGATTATCGGGCTGGCCCTGGAAAGCCCGCGACCTGCCGACGCGATTCAAGTGCTCAATGAGGTCGCACGCATCTATGTGCGGCAAAACATTGACCGTACCTCGGCAGAAGCCGCGCAAAGCCTGGCGTTTCTCAAGGGCCAGTTGCCGCAAGTGCGCAAGGATGTCGAGCAGGCGGAAGCGGCGTTGAATCAATTTCAGATCCGCAACAAGACCATCGATATCAGCCTGGAAGCGAAAGCCATCCTGGATCAGATCGTCGCGTTGGATGCCAGCATCTCCGAACTCAAGATGCAGCAGGCGGAAATAGAGCGCAAGTTCACCCCTCAGCATCCCGTGTACCGGGCGTTACTGACTCAATTGGCAGAGCTGACCGAGCGCCAGAATGAGTTGGCCAAGAAGGTCGAGAGCCTGCCCACCACCCAGCAGGAGCTGCTGAGCCTGACCCGCGATTTGAAGGTCAGCACCGAGATCTACACGCTGCTGCTGAACAAGTATCAAGAGTTGGACGTGATGCGCGCCGGCACCGTGGGCAATGTGCGGCTCATCGATACCGCCGATGTCGATTTGCGAAGCCCGGTCAGGCCGCAGAAAGCGCTGATCATCGTGATTGCCACACTGCTCGGTGCCTTTATCGCGATCGCATTGGTGATGTTCCGCAAAGCGCTCAACCGCGGTGTTACCAACCCGAATGACCTGGAAAAGCTCGGCTTGCCGGTCTATGCCGCGATCCCGTTCAGCACGATACAAAAAGAACTGGATCAAAAAATCCTTCGTAAAGACCAGCTCGGTGGCGCACGACTGTTGGCCATGACTCACCCCTCGGACCCCGCGATCGAAGGCTTGCGCAGCCTGCGTACCAGCTTGCATTTCGCCATGCTGGAAGCCGCTAACAATCGCCTGATGATCTCCGGGCCGAGCCCGCAGGTCGGCAAGACATTTGTGTCGGCGAACCTGGCGGCGGTGGTTGCCCATTCAGGGCAGCGGGTGTTGTTGGTCGACGTGGACATGCGCAAAGGCTATTTGCACAAGGTCTTCGGCGTATCGGTTGAAAACGGCTTGTCTGACGTGCTGGCCAAAAACTGCGAACTCACGGCAGCCATCCACCACACGGCCGTGGACAACCTCCACTTCCTCGGGCGCGGGCAAGTACCGCCGAACCCCTCTGAACTATTGATGCACGCCAATTTCAGCGCGTTCCTCGAACAGGTCAGCGCGCTGTATGACCTGGTGATTCTGGATACCCCGCCGTTTCTCGCGGTGACGGACGCAACCATCGTGGGGCGTCAGTCGGGCACCAACCTGATCGTGGCTCGCTTCGAGGTGAACTCCGTGCGTGAAGTGGAGTTGACGATGCGTCGCTATCAGCAAAGTGGCATCGAGCTCAAAGGCGCGATTTTCAATGGCATCGAAAAACGCTCATCCGCCAAATACGGCTATGGCGCCTACAGCTATTACAACTACGACTACAAGTCAGACAGCGTTTGATCTTGCGCTACCGGCAATCGACGTCCAACGAGCAGCCTTTTTACCACTGGCCGCAGGTTCAAAGAGAAACGCTATGAAAGTTACAGTTTTTGGCATCGGTTATGTCGGCCTGGTCCAGGCCGCGGTACTTGCTGACGTCGGTCACGACGTGCTTTGCATCGACATCGACGTTTCGAAGGTCGAACGTCTCAATCAGGGGCATATTCCGATCTATGAACCTGGCCTGGAGGCTCTGGTCAGGGATAACCGTGCTGCCGGTCGCCTGAACTTCACCGCCGATGGCGTGGCCGCGGTCAAGCATGGCGAAGTGCAGTTTATCGCCGTGGGTACGCCTCCCGACGAAGACGGTTCCGCGGACCTCAAGTACGTGCTGGCGGTGGCTGAAACCATCGGTCTGCATATGGACGCGGCGCTGACGATCATCGACAAATCCACCGTCCCGGTGGGCACGGCCGATAAGGTCAGCGCGCGTATTGCGGCCATGCTGGCTCAGCGCGACCGCAGCGATTTGAGCTTCGAGGTGGTGTCCAACCCGGAGTTTCTCAAGGAAGGCTGTGCGGTTGCCGATTGCACACGGCCGGACCGCATTGTCATCGGCACGGCCAGTCCACAGGCCGAAGCGGTCATGCGCGAGCTGTACGCGCCGTTCAATCGCAATCACGACCGAATCATCGTGATGGATGTACGCAGCGCCGAGCTGACGAAGTACGCAGCCAACTGCCTGCTCGCCACCAAGATCAGTTTCATGAACGAGATGGCCAACCTGGCCGAGCGCTTGGGCGCCGATATCGAGATGGTTCGCCAGGGGATCGGCTCCGACCCGCGCATCGGCTATCAGTTTCTTTACGCGGGCGTCGGTTACGGCGGCTCGTGCTTCCCCAAAGATGTCCAGGCGTTGATCCAGACCGCCGACGGCATCGACTTCGATGCCACGCTGCTCAAGGCCGTGGAACGGCGTAATGCCGAACAGAAACAGACGCTGTTCAACAAGCTTTCCAGTCGCTTCAACGGCGAGCTGGCGGGTAAGACCTTTGCGCTCTGGGGGCTGAGTTTCAAACCCAACACCGATGACATGCGCGAAGCACCCAGCCGGGTGCTGATGGAGGCCTTGTGGCGCGCGGGCGCCAAGGTGCAGGCCTATGACCCGGAAGCCATGGAAGAAACCCAGCGCATTTATGGCGACCGCGACGACTTGCGCTTGTGCGGCACTCAGGAGGCAGCCCTCAAAGGTGCGGATGCATTGATGATCGTCACCGAGTGGCAGGCATTCAAGGCGCCGGATTTCAACGTGATCAAACGGCAACTCAAACAGCCGTTGATTTTTGACGGACGCAACCTGTTCGACCCCGGCAGCGTGCTGAAGAAAGGCATTGAGTACATTTCCATTGGGCGACCTCTCAATACGGTATAGGTCCTCCCATGAGTGTGCTTAAAAGAGTCGTCAACGGCATTGGCGCCAACTCGTTTGGTCAGGTGGTCAATCTGCTGATCCAACTGGTGAGTGTCCCGGTCCTGATCGCCAGTTGGGGGTTTGGCGCCTACAGTGAATGGGTCGTGCTGTCTGCGATCCCCACCTACCTGGCGTTGTCCGACCTGGGGGTTACCACCGCCGCCTCGAGCAAGGTGGTGATATGGCATGAGCGAGGCCGGTTGAAGGTTGCCAGTGCGGTCTACAGCACCAGCTTTGCGTTTTTACTGTTGGTGGGGGTTAGCGTGTTATTGCTGGCTGTTGGCTCTCTGGCGTTTTTCGACCTGTTCAGCCTGCTCAATCTCAAGTCCATCCGGAGCGGCGATGGGGTATTGATCCTCTCGGCGTTGACTGGGTATTCGTTGCTGTGCCTGCTGACCAACATGGTTTCGATACGTTACCGCGCATCCAAGGCGCTGCCTTTGTCGTCCTTCATCATGAATGTGATCAGGATGCTGGAATGGTCGGCCGCCTTACTGTGCGCGTATCTCACCCATAGCCTGGTTGCCACCAGCCTGGCGCTGTTGATCGTCCGTTCGAGCGGAATTGTGGTCAAGAATCTGCTGGCCGATCGGCTGGGCATCAGCTTGCGCTTCGATCCTTCGGTGGTCGGGAAGCGGGCGTTCATCACCTTGATCAGACCCTCGCTGGCGTCTTTGGCCTTTCCGATCGGGCTGGCGCTGAATGTTCAAGGGCTGACGATTTTGTTGTCGATACTGCTGTCACCGGCCCATGCCGCGATATTCGGTCTTTACCGAACGATCTCAAGGGTGTTGGTGCAGTTTTCCACGGTGGTGAATCAGTCGATCTGGCCGGAAATCTCTTATGCATTCTCCGTCGGTGACAACCAGTTGGTCAGGAAAATGATTCGTTATGCGCTGAGGTTTTCACTGCCCATTGCCTGTGTAATGGGTGCGCTGATCGTGGTATTCGGCGGGTCGATATTCGATGTCTGGTCGGGCAGAAAGGCGGATTACTCGGCAACCGTCATGCTGGTACTGATTGTCGGCGCACTGACGCATGTGGCGTGGCAGGTGTACTGGGTGGCCATGATGGCAACCGCTTCCTACTCGGCGTTTGCCGTGGTGTTCATGTTGGTGTCGATGGTCAGTGTGCTCGCGGTTTTTTGCCTGGCTCAAGACTTCGGACTGCTGGGTGTCTGTTATGTGCTGGTGGCCACGGAAGGGGTGTTGTTCTGCTTTGCCAAACGCGGGTTTTATCGTCTTGAACAGAGGATGGCCCGTGTTAATTAATTACCTGTTCCAGCACCGGCTGAAGGTGAGCCCGTTCAAGCTCGTCGGGTTGAAATACCTGGCCAAGCGCGCGCTGCTGCTCAGCCGATTGCTCCAGGCCAACCACCGCCAGTGCCGGCTGCGCCGACAGGGCGCGACTATCGGTGCGCTGGTGATGATCAACGATGCGGAGTTTGAAGGCGCCGTTGGCCGTTTCAGCATCGGCGCGGGCAGTTTTATCGGCAAGCGCACGTTTATCCAATTGCACGCCCCCGTGAAGGTTGGCGGGCATGTTGCGATCAATGACGGTGTACGAATCCTGACGGGCACGCACGGCGTGGACGATCCCGCTTGGCAGTTGAAGGTCGCGCCGGTGGTGATTGGCGATTACGCATGGATTGCCACGGGCGCGATCATCTTGCCGGGGGTGACCATCGGTGAAGGCGCCGTGGTCGGTGCGGGCAGTGTCGTTGCCCGCGATGTAGCGCCTTTCACGATCGTCGCGGGTAACCCGGCGGTCGCGATCAAACGTCGCGCCGAGTGCGCGTTCACCTACAGCCCGGTCAGGTCGAGTGCCGTGGTTGAAGCCTGGATGGGTAAATAAGATGATCCTGGTCGCTCATCCGGTGGGTAATCAAAACGTTCGCGCGCTGTTGGGTGCGTTGAATCAACGGCGCTTGCTGCATTCGTTCCATAGCTCGCTGGCGTTGCATAAAGACTCTTGGCTTTGCCGTCTTCCGGTCGTCGGCAAAGAGTGCCTGCGGCGCACGTTCGACATGGTCGACGGTGCGTTGCTGCACAGCTACCCGCGCTACGATGTGCCTCGCGTGCTCTGTGACAAGTTGAAGTGGTACAGCCTTACGCAGCGCAACATTGGGATGTTCTGCCCGGAAAATGTGTACGAACACATTGATCGGGCCAGCGCGCAGTTCTTGTACAACACCGCGCGCAAACCCAGCCAAGTGTACGGTTATGACGGCAAGTGCAAGGCCCTGTTCACCGCCGCCAAGGCGGTTGGCGGGATCACGCTCAATTATGAGGCGGCCTTCGGCTCCATTTCCTACGCGTGCGGGATGCTGGACCATGAGCGTGAAGCGAACCCCGCGTGGCGGGCGAGCATTCCCAACCTCAGCGAAACCACCATTCGCAAGCAGACCGCCGAACTGGCGTTGGCGGATCGGATCATCGTGGCCAGCACGTTTGCCAAACGCACCCTGGGTGAATCCGGCATCGCCCACCAAAAAGTTGCGGTGACCCCCTATGGCGCACCCGCACCGATGGTCCACAAAGAGGTGAATGTCCGGGCCGGGGGGCCGCTCAAAGTGATTTTTGTCGGTGCGCTGACCCAGCAGAAGGGCATCTCGTATTTTTTCGAGGCGCTGAAGATCGCGTCGGGCAGCGTTGCCCTGGATGTCACCGTCATCGGTGCCGACTATGCCAATGGGCGTAACCAGGCGCTCAATAGCGAGCTGAAGAAGTATCGCTGGCTCAGTTCGGCGCCCCACGATCAGGTCATCCGCCAATTGCTGGCGGCCGACGTGCTGGTCTTGCCTTCACTCGCCGAAGCGTTCGGCCTGGTGGTGGGCGAGGCACTGTCCACGGGGACGGCGGTCATCGTTTCGCAGAATTGTGGCGCGGCGGATTTGATCATCGACGGTTTCAACGGGTATGTGGTGCCGATCCGTTCCGCCGAGGCCATTGCTGCCCGTCTGGTCGAGCTGGCCGATGACAGTGAAAAACTCAGTGCGCTTAAGCACAACGCGGTGTTCTCGGCAGGTAGGACGACCTGGGACACCTACGCCAAGGAGGTGCTGGATGCAATCCTTGGCCAACCCTGAGCTGTCCAGCCTGAAGGAGCGTTACAGAAAGCGCGTGGTCAGTGCGTTTGTCCTGATCTATCTGTTCATTTTGTTTGAAGGGGTTTTGCGCAAGTGGCTGCTGCCGGGCCTGAGCTCGGCCATCTATTTCATCAAGGATCCGATCGTTCTCTATATCTATTGGTACGCGTTCAGGTTCGGCTTTTTTTCCAAGAACCTGCTGTCGGCGTACTTCGTCATGTTGTTGGTGGTGTTCTTTGTTCTGGTCTCCGCATTTTTGTTGAGCAGCCCTGAAGGGCTGATCATCTACGGCTATGGCGTCAGGAACTACTTGCTGTATTTCCCCCTGATATTCGTTGCCGGAAAAACCCTGCAGTTGGCCGATGTCTACCGTTTTGCCCGGATCACGCTGTTTGCGGCGATTCCCATCAGCGTGCTGGTGGTCATGCAGTATTCGTCCGGGCCGCAAGCCTTCGTCAATAAAGGCATTGGGGACGATGACTTCATTTTCATGATCGCCGACGGGGTTGTCCGGCCGTATGGGACGTTCACGTTCACCGCCGGGCACGTTGTTTACGTGTCTGCCTGCTTTGCTTTCCTGGTGGCGGCGATTTTCGACCGGGCCTTGTTCCGCGCAGTGTTCGCCGGGCGATACCTGTTGTTCCCCGTGTCGGCCATCTCGGTGGCGGTGATGTGTTTCTTGACCGGATCGCGGGCCATCTATGCGTATGCCGCCATCGTGCTGTTGGCGGCCTTGATGGTCGCCTTGATCAAGAAATCGCAAAGAAACCTGTTGTCGCTGTTTTTCCTGGTGGCGGCACTGTTTGTCAGCCTGCTGATTTTCATGTCGTCCGACAGTTACCAGATTCTCGTCGAACGCAACCGGAGTGCCGTCGCCAGTGAAGGTTCGCCGGTGACCCGGGCATTCTCCAGTCTGTATGCGTTCACTCGCGTGATCGACGATGCACCGCTCTGGGGACACGGCATCGGCTCGGGTACGAATGCCGCCTCGGCGATATTGCGCGCGGGGCGCGAGCAAGGCGCGGGGTTTTTGCTGGCCGAAGATGAATGGTCGCGGATCATCCTGGAACTGGGCCTTCCCATCGGGGCGCTCTTTATCCTGTTCAGGATCTTCTTGCTGATCTGGTTACTGCTCAAAGCCTATAAAGCGCTGATCAGGCAGGGCACCGGCGTTCCATTGCTGCTGTGCGGTTTCCTGGCGCCGATTTTATTCAATGGGGTCATGACCATGCAGGGCACGTTCCTGGCCTTTGGCGTGTTCTACGCCTGCCTGATTCTTGCCGCTTGCAAGAAGACTTGAATCAATTCAACGGATGAGCGGACAGCACTTGAAGTTATTAAGAATCATCTCTTCGGTTAAACCGGAAAAGGGCGGCCCCATCAACGCTGCCCGTGAAATCGACAAGATTCTCCAGCAGAACGGGCATCTCGTGGATGTCTTGACGCTGGATGCGGACTTCGCCGTCGACTACCCGGGAACCGTTCACTTCATGGGGCCGAGCCTGTTTGGGTATGGCGTAAACGCCAGGATCCGCCAATGGCTGGAACAACACGCCAGTGACTACGATTTTTTTATCGTCAACGGTTTGTGGCAGTACCACGGGTTTATTGCGCGCCAGGTCCTGCACAAGTTGGGGCGGCCTTACATCGTTTATACCCATGGCATGCTCGACCCCTGGTTCAAGCACGCATATCCGCTCAAGCATTTGAAGAAATGGCTGTACTGGCCATGGGGTGAATACCGCGTATTGAGGGATGCCCAGCGCGTGGTGTTTACCAGTGAAGAAGAGAAAATCCGTGCGCGCGAGTCATTTTGGCTGTACCGCGCCAAAGAGACGGTCACCGCCTATGGCACCGCCAGCCCGCCGGCGGGCGGTGCAGCGCTGGCGCAGCGCTTTGTTGATGAGCATCCGGTGTTGAAGGGCAAACGGGTGCTGTTGTTCCTGAGCCGCATCCACGAAAAAAAGGGCTGCGACCACCTGCTGCAAGCCTTTGCCCAAGTGGCTGGCGAAGACGAACGCTTGCACCTGGTCATGGCCGGGCCCGATCAAGGCGGCTGGGTGCAGGCGCTGCAGGCGCAGGCCGTGGAACTGGGGATCGCCGACCGCGTGACGTGGCCGGGCATGTTGCAGGGCGCCGCGAAATGGGGCGCGTTTTACGCCGCCGAGGTGTTTTGCCTGCCGTCCCATCAGGAGAATTTCGGCGTGGTCGTGGCGGAGGCGCTGGCCTGCGGCAAACCGGTGCTGATCAGCAACAAGGTCAACATCTGGCGCGAAATCGAAGCCGACGCGGTTGGCTTTGTGAGCGACGACACGGTGCTGGGCGCCGTGCATAACCTGCGTCGTTGGTTGCGGCTCGACCCGCAGCAGTATGCGGACATGTCCGGGCGTGCCCGCCGCTGTTTTACCGAACGCTTTCATATCCAACGCGGCGCGCAGCGTTTGCTGGAGATCGTGCGGGAGTGCCTTGCATGATTCTCCAAGGCAATGATCCGTATCGCGCCGCTTCATTTTCATTGTCCCATCGGTTGCGGCGGCAGCTGTGGAACACGGTCTATGTGCTGCTATTCCGTACCAGCCCGCGTCCCTTTCATGGGTGGAGGGCGTTTCTGTTGAGGCTGTTCGGCGCGCGCCTGGGCAAGGGTGTGCATGTTTATCCGCGGGCCAAAGTGTGGGCGCCTTGGAATCTCGAGCTGGGTGACCATGTCGGCATTGCCGATGACACCAATATTTACAACATGGCGCTGATTTCTATCGGGCGTTACAGCGTGATTTCCCAGGGCGCGCATTTGTGCGGCGGGTCGCATGACTACAACAGTCGCAACTTTCAACTCTACGCCAAACCGATCGTGCTCGGAGAGCACGTATGGGTGTGTGCCGATGCCTTTATCACGCTGGGCGTGTGTATTGCCGATGGCGTCGTCGTGGGCGCCCGCGCGCTCGTCATCAAAAACATCGCGCAAGCGTGGACCGTGCATGCCGGGCATCCGACCCGGCTTATCGGCCAGCGTACCCAGCATCTGCAAGAGCCTGCACCACGACAAGGGAGTCAAGCCTGATGACCGCACCGCATAACCTGCCTCACCTGCACGGTGGCTGACATGAAACGCGAAACCGTCAGTGTGATCATCCTCACCTACAACGAAAGCCTGCATATCGCCCGCGCGATCGAGTCGGTGCGCGCCTTCAGCGACGAAGTGCTGGTGGTCGACTCGTTCTCCAGCGACGACACCTGCGAGATCGCCCGGCGCCACGGCGCCCTGGTGGTACAGCACGCGTTCGTCAACCAGGCCAAGCAGTTCCAGTGGGCGTTGGATAATTTGCCGATCACCGGTAACTGGACGATGCGCCTGGACGCCGATGAAATCATCGAGGCCGACCTGGCGGCGCAGATCAACACGCGGCTGCCGACGCTGGACCAGGGCATCACCGGCATCAACTTCAAGCGCAAGCATATTTTCATGGGCCGCTGGGTGCGCCATGGCGGCCGCTACCCGTTGAAGATGCTGCGGCTGTGGCGCACGGGGCAGGGGCGCATCGAAGATCGCTGGATGGACGAGCACATCTCGGTGGCCGAGGGTCGCACCATCACCCTGGAGGGCGGGTTTGCCGATCACAACCTGCACGACTTGACGTTCTTCACCCACAAGCACAACCAGTACGCGACCCGTGAAGCGATTGAGATCATCAACTCGCGCCTGGGGTTGTTTGCGGTGCGCCATGAATTGAATGAGGGCCACAGTTCGTTCCAGGCCAAGCTCAAGCGCCTGGTTAAAAACCGGGTGTATAACCGCGTGCCGTTTACCTTGAGTTCGACGGCGTACTTCCTCTGGCGCTACATCGTTCAACTGGGTTTTCTCGATGGCCGCAGCGGCCTGGTTTATCACTTGCTGCAAGGTTACTGGTACCGCTTTCTGGTGGGCGCCAAGGTGCTTGAACTGGAAACCGCGATCGCTCACTTAGACGATAAGGACTCAATCGTCCGCGAACTTTCAAAGTTGACCGGACATAACTTGACGCTGCCCATACCGAAATAACTGACCGTTTTTAACAAACACCCAAGTTCGGGTGTCGGCCTTCGCTCGCCTATTATTTGGGAGATAGACATGAAAAAAGTCGCGCTTATTACCGGGATTACCGGGCAGGATGGTTCTTACCTGGCGGAACTGTTGCTGGAAAAAGGCTACGTCGTGCATGGCTTGAAACGCCGCTCTTCGTCGTTCAATACCCAGCGCATCGATCACATTTACCAAGACCCCCAAGCCCTGCATAAAAACCTGATCCTGCATTATGGCGACCTGGCGGATTCGTCCAACCTGACGCGCATCATCCAGCAGATCCAGCCGGACGAGATCTATAACCTCGGCGCCCAATCCCACGTGGCCGTCAGCTTCGATTCGCCGGAATACACCGCCGACGTAGACGCCCTCGGCACCTTGCGCATCCTCGAGGCCATCCGTCTGCTTGGCCTGGAAAAGAAGACCCGCTTCTACCAGGCCTCCACGTCCGAGTTGTACGGGCTGGTGCAGGAAACCCCGCAAAAGGAAACCACGCCGTTCTATCCGCGCTCGCCCTATGCCGTGGCCAAGCTGTATGCCTACTGGATCACCGTGAATTTCCGCGAAGCCTACGGGCTGTATGCCTGCAACGGCATCCTGTTCAACCACGAGTCGCCCCGTCGTGGCGAAACCTTCGTCACCCGCAAGATCACCCGCGCCTTGACCAACATCGCCCTGGGCCTGGAGCAATGCCTGTACATGGGCAATATGGACGCCTTGCGCGACTGGGGCCATGCCAAGGACTACGTTCGCATGCAGTGGATGATGCTGCAGCAGGACAGTCCCGAAGACTTCGTGATTGCCACCGGGGTGCAGTATTCGGTGCGCGATTTCATTCGCTGGTCGGCGGCGGAACTGGGGCTGCGCTTGCGCTTTGTCGGCGAGGGCGTGGAGGAAGTCGGGGTGGTCGAGCACATCGACGGCGACCTGGCGCCCGGCATGCTGGTGGGTGACGTGATTGTGCGGGTGGACCCGCGCTACTTCCGCCCGGCGGAAGTCGAGACGCTGTTGGGCGACCCGTCCAAGGCCAAGCAGAAGCTGGGCTGGGTGCCGGAAATCAGCGCCCAGCAGATGTGTGCGGAGATGGTCCGCGAAGACCTGCAAATCGCGCGGCGCCACGCGTTGCTGCGCCTGCACGGCCACGATGCGCCGATTGCCGTGGAGAACTGAGCATGGCACGTGATCTGAACGCACGGATCTTTGTCGCCGGCCATCGCGGTATGGTCGGCTCGGCCATCGTGCGCCGCCTCTGGGCCTTGGGCTATACCCAGATCCTCACCGCCGGCCGCGATCGACTGGACCTGTTGGACCCCGCGGCCGTGCACGCGTATTTCGCCGAACAACGGGTCGACCAGGTGTACCTGGCGGCGGCCAGGGTCGGTGGGATTCACGCCAACGCCACGTACCCCGCCGATTTCATCTACCAGAACCTGATGATCCAGGCCAATGTGATCCACGCCGCCCACACTCATGGGGTGTTCAAGTTGTTGTTCCTCGGATCGTCGTGCATCTACCCGGTGCTCGCCGCCCAGCCGATGACCGAGCAGGCGCTGCTTGCCGGCTCGCTGGAACCGACCAACGAGCCCTACGCCGTGGCCAAGATCGCCGGCATCAAGTTGTGCGAAAGCTACAACCGCCAGCACGGGCGCGATTACCGCAGTGTGATGCCGACCAACCTGTACGGCCCGGGCGACAACTACCACCCGCACAACAGCCATGTGATCGCCGGCTTGCTGCGCCGTTTTCATGAGGCGGTACAGCGCGGTGACGAAGAAGTGCTGATCTGGGGCAGCGGCGCGCCACGGCGCGAGTTCCTGCATGTGGATGACATGGCGGCCGCCAGCGTGCATGTGATGGAACTCAGCCAGGAGGGCTATGGCGAACACACCGAGCCCATGCGTTCCCACGTCAACGTCGGCACCGGCGTGGATTGCACCATCCGCGAACTGGCCGAGGCGCTGGCCCGGGTCACGGGCTTCAAGGGCCGTTTGCGGTTCGATACCAGCAAACCCGACGGTGCGCCGCGCAAGTTGCTCGATGTCAGCCGTATCAACGCCCTCGGCTGGGAAGCCTACGTGCCGTTGGAGGAGGGGCTGCGCGATGCCTACAACGCGTATCTCGCGGCCCTCGAACAGCCTCGGGGCCATTAATGAAGATCCTTTTGTATGGCATCAACTACAGCCCCGAGCTGACCGGCATCGGCAAGTACAGCGGTGAACAGGCGCGCTGGCTCGCCAGCAAGGGCCACGCGGTGCGGGTAGTCACGGCGCCGCCGTATTACCCGCAATGGCAGGTCGGCGAGGGCTACTCGGCGTGGCGTTTTCGCACCGAACAGGTCGACGGCGTGACGGTGGTGCGCTGCCCGTTGTACGTGCCGCGCAAGCCCACGGCGCTGAAGCGCTTGCTGCACCTGATCAGCTTTTCCGCCAGCTCGTGCCTGGCGGTATTGGGGCAACTGCGCTGGAAGCCGGACCTGGTCATCCTGGTGGTGCCGACCTTGTTCTGCGCGCCCCAGGCCTTGTTGTTGGCCAGGCTGTGTGGCGCCAAGTCCGTGCTGCATATCCAGGATTATGAAGTCGATGCGATGTTCGGCCTGGGCCTGGGCGGCAGCCCGTTACTGCGGCGACTCGCGTGGGGTGTGGAGCGCGGCTTGCTGCGGCGCTTTGACCGGGTCTCGACGATATCCAGCGGCATGCTGGAGAAGGCGGCCGGCAAAGGCGTCGAGGCGCAGCGCCTGCTGTTCTTTCCCAACTGGTCGGAGACCGAGCGTTTCCTCGATGTACCGCGCAACAGCGGGCTGCTGGAACGGCTCGGCGTGCCGGCGGGAAAGCGGGTGCTGTTGTACTCGGGCAACATCGGCGAGAAGCAGGGGCTCGAACTGATCCTCGATGCCGCCCAGGCTCACGTCCATCGCCCGGAGCTGGTGTTTCTGATCGTCGGCCAGGGCGCCGGCCAGGCCCGCCTGCTGCAGCGCGCGCACAGCGAGGGCCTGCACAACGTGGTCTTCGCCCCGTTGCAGGCCTATGAAGACTTGCCTGCGCTGTTGGCCTCGGCGGACGTCCACCTGGTGATCCAGAAACGCGGCGCGGCGGATTCGGTATTGCCCTCCAAGTTGACCAACATTCTGGCCGTCGGCGGCAATGCGATCATCACCGCTGACCCCGACACCACCCTTGGCCGGCTGTGCGACGAGCATCCGGGCATTGCCGTGCGGGTCGAACCCGAATCGGTCAGCGCCCTGAATGCAGGGATCGAGCGGGTGCTGGCATTGCCTGTGCGCAACAGGGTGGCGTTGAACTACGCCGCGGATTTTCTCGATAAAGAGCGTGTCCTCCAACGCTTTATGGCACAGGTCTGACGCTTATGTGGCTTGATTTACCGACCTTCAATACGGTCGTGACGTCGACGCCGTTGGTGGCCATCGACTTGATCGTGAGGAAACCCAACGGCGATACGCTGCTGGGCTTGCGGATCAACCGGCCGGCCTATGGCTTCTGGTTCGTCCCCGGCGGGCGCATCCAGAAAAACGAAACCCTGGACGACGCCTTCCGCCGCCTGACCCACGAAGAACTCGGCCACACCTTCGAACGCGCCGATGCGCAGCTGCTGGGTGTGTTCGAGCACTTCTACGACGACAGCGTCTTCGCCAACGCCGGGAACGGCCCGGACACCCACTACGTGGTGCTGGGTTATTGCCTGACCCTTGCCGAGAATCAGGTCCTGGAACCGCCCACCGAGCAGCATCGGCATTACCGCTGGTGGCCGCTGGATGAGCTGCGCTACAGCCCACGTGTACACGAGAACACCCGTGCCTATTTCTGACCCTCTATCGAAGGACGCGTTCATGTTATTACCGGTGATCTTGGCGGGCGGTTCGGGTTCGCGCCTGTGGCCGCTCTCGCGGCAACTGAACCCCAAACAGTTCTTACGCCTGACCCATAAAAGCCTGTCGATGTTGCAGCAGACCATCGGTCGACTGGAGGGCGCGGATGTCGCCTTGCCGCAAGTGATCTGCAATGAGCAGCACCGTTTTCTGGTGGCCGAACAATTGCGTCAATTGGGCATGGAGCAGGCGAGCATCCTGCTCGAACCCATGGGGCGCAATACCGCGCCGGCGATTGCGCTGGCGGCCTGCAAGGCGCTCGACGAGTCCCGCGACCCGATCCTGCTGGTGCTGGCGGCGGATCATCTGATTGAAGATGTTCCCGCGTTTCATGCCAGCCTCGCGGTGGCGCTGCCGCTGGCCGAGGCCGGCAAGCTGGTGACGTTCGGCATCACGCCGACCAGCGCGCACACCGGGTACGGCTATATCGAGCAGGGCGAGGCGGTGGGCGAGGGCGGGTATGCGGTGAAGCGTTTCGTCGAGAAGCCGGATGCCGCCACCGCTGCCGACTACGTGGCGCGGGGCGATCATTACTGGAACAGCGGCATGTTCATGTTCCGTGCCAGCCGTTACCTGGACGCCTTGGCACGCTTGCAGCCGGCGATTCTCACGGCCTGCCGCGCGGCGTTGGCCGCGGGTAGCCAGGATCAGTTGTTCACCCGGGTCGATGAGGCGCTATTCGCCGCCTGCCCGGACGACTCCATCGATTATGCGGTGATGGAAAAAACCAGCGACGCGATCATGGTGCCGTTGCAGGCCGGTTGGAGTGATATCGGTTCCTGGTCGGCGTTATGGGAAGCCAGCGAGAAAACCGACGGCGGCAACGTGCTGCAGGGCGATGTGCTGCAACTGGATACCCGCGATACCTACGTGAACGCCGACAGCCGCCTGGTCGCCACGGTGGGCGTGCAGGACCTGATCATCGTCGAAACCAAGGACGCGGTGCTGGTGGCGCACAAGGACCAGGTGCAGCAGGTCAAGGGCATTGTCGACCAACTCAAGCGCGACGGGCGTCATGAGCACCTCAACCATCGTGAGGTCTACCGGCCCTGGGGCATGTATGACGCCATCGACAGCGGCCACCGCTACCAGGTCAAACGCATCACCGTGAAGCCCGGCGCCAAGCTGTCGGTGCAGATGCATCATCACCGTGCGGAGCACTGGATCGTGGTCAGCGGTACGGCCAAGGTCACCAATGGCGAACAGACGTACCTGGTCTCGGAGAACCAATCGACCTACATCCCCATTGGCCAGGTGCATGCCTTGGAGAACCCTGGCGTGATTGCACTGGAATTGATCGAAGTGCAGTCGGGTTCTTATCTGGGCGAGGACGATATTGTGCGTTTCGAAGACAAGTACGGCCGGGCCTGAGGTTTTCCGACAATTAATAACATTTGCTCCGATGTTAAACCGCCAGCCTTGTTAGTTTCGCGGCCTCAACGTGTTGATACACGGGGGCTGGCTTCGAGAAATGTTATTTTCGAACGAATACGTTCAACTTTCCGGGTAATGTCCGGGCTGGTGCGTTGTTTACTTGAGTGGCACTATCAAGGTGTATTTCAGCGGCACCCGCTCGTTTGCTAAATGCTCACTATCGATAAGGAGTCTGATATGAGAAAACAACTGGCTATTATTGTGCTCAGTCTCTTGAGTACTTCTGCCATGGCTGCCGAGTTGCCGCTTGGCCTGAGTACCGCGGTGGTCGGCTCTGTGACGGTGGGGGAAACCCTGCTGGTCGGCGCGGCCCTGGTCGCGGGCGTCGCCGCCGCGTCCAGCAGCGGTGGCAGCGCCAATGGAGGCACCACCACAGGCACCACTGGCACCACGGGTACCACCGGTACCGGCAACTAACAGAACGCCTTCCGCTTTATAAGACTGCTTGGAAACCCCTCCCAAGTAGTCTTTTTTTCTTGTCGTTTATCGCGAGTGTCTTAGCACTATGATGCGTATTTTTTCTGTGGCGGTCGTGGCCTCCGCATTGTTACAAGGCTGCATGTTTGCGCCCGGTCAATATATGGATACCGAGGCAATGACCAAGGAGGGCGGTGCTGAAAGCAGTCGCGTGGAGTTGATCCCGATTACTCCAAAGTTGCTGGCCATGGACGCGGCGACTCAAGTCTCTTATGCGCTTCCCAAAGAACTGCTCGATTATAAACCCGGGCCCTATTTGATCGGCCCAAATGATGCGTTGTACATCACGGTCTGGGACCATCCGGAATTGACTGCGCCTTCCGGTCCGCAGCAGCAAATCGATGCCAACGGGCGCCTGGTCAACCCCGACGGCAACCTGTTCTACCCCTACGTGGGCGAAGTGGTTGCCAAGGGCCGCACCCTCGCGGCGCTGCGCAGTGAAATCACCGATAAGCTCCGTCAGTACATCGACAGCCCCCAGGTGGATATCAGTGTGCTGCGTTTTGCCAGCCAGCGAGTGGTGATCACCGGGGCAGTGCTCAAGGCTGGGCCTGTACCGATCACCACCACCCCGATGAGCGTCATGGAGGCCATCGGTGCTTCCGGCGTCGATCCGATCAATGCCGACCTCTCGAACCTCACGCTGACCCGCGGCGGCAAGCGCTACACACTCGACCTGGACACGTTCAATCTCAACCCGTCGCGCTTGAACGATATCTACCTCAAGGACGGTGACCAGTTGTACCTGCCCTACAACGACCGCAAGCGCATCTATGTGATGGGCGAGGTCATGCAGCCCCGCGCATTGAGTTTCAAGACACGCAGCATGAACCTCACGGATGTGTTGGGCTCGGTGGGCGGCATCAACCAGAACACCTCGAACGCCGATGCGATCTACGTGATCCGCGGCGCACAGAACCTGGACACGCAACCGGCCAAGGTCTTCCATCTGCAAGCCGGCTCCCCGGCAGCCATGGCCCTGGCCACGCGCTTCGACGTGCAGCCCCAGGACGTGGTGTTCGTCGGCCCCGCCAATATCACCCGCTGGAACCGGGTCATCAGTCAGTTGATACCTTCCGCCTCGATCATCGGCACCGGTGCTTCCACCCAAAACAACCTGAGCGAAGCCAACAGCCGATAAGGGTGGAACCTGCGTGAACAGTGTGAAAACCGGTATTTACGTGTGCCTTGCGTGGCTGTTGTGCGGCTGTAATCCACTGATGCAGGCCTCGCTCGATACCTTCAAGGCGGCCGTCGTCGGACCTGCGCCATTGGTGCTGAGCCAGGCCCAGGTGGACGCCGTGCCGTTTCCCCAGATCAAAGTGACCACGGTGTCCAGCGAAGGCGTGATGGCGTTGATTCGTCAGCGCGACGACCTGCAGTTCTGGGTCGCCTCCGGCAAACAGGTGCTATTGATGCGCGATGGCCTGGTGGTGCGTACCGTTGGCCTCGGCACTGATCTGGATGGCACGCGCTGGCAAGGGCAGTCGCCGTTCCAGCAGGGGCTGCACCGCGTGCCGGACGGCTACCGCAGCAGCCGGCAGATCGACCTGGTGGATGGCTATCGCGTCGGCATCACCGTCACCAGCCGTCTGACCCGCGAGGGCATGGAGACGCTCGAGATCCTCGACAAGCCTTACACCTTGTTGCGCGTCGATGAGGACATCGAAGCCGAGGCCCTGGGGTTTCGTGCGCGCAACCGCTATTGGGTCGACCCCACTGACGGCTTCATTGTGCAAAGCGAACAGCACCTCAGCCCGCGCCTCACGTTGAAAATCACCCAACTGCAACCCGCCCGCAAGGAGGCCCGATGACCGCCCGCAAACGATGGGCGCTGGCGCTGTTGTGGAGTTGTGCCAGTGCATGCCACGCCGCCCTGACGGTGAGCGGCCAAGTCCTGCACCCCGGGCCGATCGCCCTGCCGCCCGAGGCGCGCTTGCTCGACGCGATCATTGCGTCACAACCGGATGCCCAGGGCTATTGGCTGGCGGCGGCTTGGCTGCACCAGCCATTGATCGAGCCCCAGGCCCGGCTCAAAGCCGGTGTGCTGTTTGACCTGGATACGTTGCGCCAGGCTGCCTTGGCCGCCGGGTACGACAGCCGGGCCGACTTGGCGGCGCGCGTTTATCGACAGGTGCAGGCCTTGCCGGTGACCGGCCGGCAACGCGCGATGCTGGACCCGGTGGCGGTGGAGGTCGGTTTTGCGCCCAATCTGCGGGTCAGCGACGGCGATCGACTGATCTACCCGCCCAGGCCGGCAGGTGTGCGCGTCCTGGGCGCGGTCGCGCAGCCTTGCACCCTGGCGTTCCTGCCGATGCGGGCGGCACGCGATTATCTCGACGAATGCCCGGCGGTGGCGGGGGCCGACGTCGACTACCTGTGGCTGATCCAGCCCGACGGCCTGGTCACGCGCCTGGGCATTGCCCCCTGGAACCGCGAGACGGCGGCCGCGCCTGCACCGGGCAGCACGCTGCTGGTGCCGCTGCGCAGCGACGACCTGGAACCGCCCACCCCTGAGCTGAACCAACAACTGGCCGAGTTTCTTGCCACCCAACCCCTGGCTGAGGTCACGCCTTGAAATTATGTATTGCAGCCGTGCTGCTGGTGCCCTGTGGCGTCGCGCACGGCGATCCGCGTTACACCCAGAGTGATTTTGGCGGGGTCGGGCTGTTGCAAACCCCGACCGCACGCATGGCCCCGGCCGGCGAACTCAGCGTCAATGCCAACCGCACCGAACCTTACAGTCGCTACAGTTTTTCCGCGCAACCGCTGGACTGGCTCGAAGGCACCTTTCGCTACACCGCCATCACCAACCGCCCCTATGGCCCCGAATCGTTCAGTGGCAGCCAGAGCTACAAGGACAAGGCCGTCGACGCCAAAGTGCGTCTCTACGAGGAAAGCCACTGGTTGCCCCAGGTCGCGCTGGGGATGCTCGACCTGGGCGGCACCGGGCTGTTTTCCAGCGAGTACCTGGTGGCCAACAAGCGTTATGGCGAATTCGATTTCAGTGCGGGCATCGCCTGGGGTTACCTGGGCAGCCGGGGCGATTTCGGCAACCCGCTGGGCGCGCTGAGTGATCGCTTCAACGAGCGGCCCACCGCCGAAGGTTCCGGCAATTTCTCCAACGGTTACTTCCGCGGCCGGCCCGCGCTGTTTGGCGGCGTCGCCTACCAGACACCCTGGGCGCCGTTGAGCCTCAAGCTGGAATACGAGGGCAACGACTACCAAAACGAGCCTCGAAACAACCATCTGCGCCAGGACTCGCCGGTCAACCTCGGGCTGGTTTACAAGGTGGCCGACTCCGTCGACCTGAGTGCCGCGTGGGAGCGCGGCAACACGGCGATGTTCGGTATCACCCTGCACACCAATTTCGTCAGCCGCAAGGCGCCGGTCAAAACCTACGACCCGCCGGCCCCCAAGCTGCCCGCCCAGGCGCCGAGCGTCGCGATGGATCAAGTGGATTGGGCCGCGGTGTCCAAGCGTTTGCAGGACAATGCCGGCTATAACGTGCAGCGGATTGCCCAGCGCGGCCCTGAGTTATTGGTGTATGGCGAGCAGCAGCGCTATCTCTACAGCGCCAAGGCCGTGGGGCGCGCCAGCCGTATCCTGGACGACAGCGTCAATGACCAGATCAGCTGGTTCACCCTGGTGAGCGAGCGGTACGCCATGCCGATCGAAGAAACCAGCGTGCCCCGCGAGACGTTCCGCGAGGTGGTCAACCAACGCGAGCCCCTGCAGACCCTGCATCGCCAGACCGAAGTCAACCCGCCCAGCGCCCAGGCGCAAACGCTGCTTTACACCCAAGCGCCCAAGCCCCTGAGCTACGGCGTCGGGCTGGGTTACAAGCAGAACGTCGGCGGGCCGGATGGCCTGCTGTATCAGATTTCCGCCGACCTCGACGCCGAATACCGCTTCACCCGCAACACCTGGTGGAGCGGCCTGCTCAGCGTCAACCTGCTGAACAACTACGATGGCTTCACCTACGACGCGCCCAGCGGCTTGCCGCGCGTGCGTACCGATCTGCGCAAGTACATGACCAGCTCTGACGTGACCGTGCCGACGTTCCAGCTCAACCACGCGGTGCGACTGGATCAGGACCTGTATGGCATGGTCTACGGCGGGTTGCTGGAATCGATGTACGCCGGTGTCGGCAGTGAGGTGCTGTACCGGCCGATGGGCCAGCGCTGGGCCTTGGGCGCCGACCTGAACTACGTGCGCCAGCGCGGGTTCGAACAGGACTTCAGCCTGCGCGACTACCGCACGGTCACGGGGCATATCACCGGCTACACCGACTTGCCGTTCAACACACAGGGTGCGCTGAGTGTCGGTCGCTACCTGGCCCGGGACTGGGGCGCCACCCTGGACTTGTCGCGCGAGTTCAACAATGGCGTGCGGATTGGCGCCTGGGTCACCCGCACCACCGCGTCAAAAGAAGCCTTTGGCGAAGGCAGCTTCGACAAAGGCCTTTACCTGTCAATTCCCTTTGATGAGCTGATGAGCCTGTCGACGATGCGCCGCGCCAATCTGGTGTGGGCGCCGCTGACCCGCGATGGCGGCGCGCGCCTCAATCGCGCGTATTCGCTGCATACGATGACCGATGGCCGTGACAGTGATCTGTTCTATCGGAACTTCGAGAAGATCACTGAATAGACAAGGAAAGGGGGACGTGAAGTCCCCCTTTGTTTGCCTCAGTAAATGTCTTTGGACAGCAGTGTGAACGGCGTTTTCAGCAGGATCTTGATGTCCAGCCACAGTGACCAGGTGTTGATGTAGCGCAGGTCGATGTCGACGCGCTTTTGCATCTTCTCCAGGGTCTCGGTCTCGCCCCGGCACCCATTGATCTGCGCCAGCCCCGTGATACCGGGCTTGATACGGTGGCGCGCCATGTACGCGTGAATCTTCCCTGAGTAGTAGTCGTTGTGCGCAACCGCATGGGGCCTTGGACCGACCAGGGCCATGTGCCCTTGCAGCACGTTGAACAACTGCGGCAGTTCATCGATGGACGTGCGGCGCATGAAACGCCCCACGGGGGTGATGCGTGAATCGTGGCGGCTGGCCTGGCGTACTTCGTGGTCGTCATGCACGCGCATCGAGCGGAACTTCCAGACCTTGATCACCTGACCGTTCCAGCCGTGACGGTCCTGCTTGAAGATCACCGGGCCGGGGGAGGTCAGTTTGATCAGCACGGCGAACAGCAACAGCAGCGGGCTCAGCAGGATGAGCGCGAGCAAGGCCACGCTTTTGTCCAGCAGCGACTTGCTCAGTGCGGCGGTCGGACGGCTGGTCAGCGGGCTTTCATTGAGGAAAATTGCCGGCAGGCCGTCCACCTCGGCCACGCAGTGATTGAGCAGCAGCATGTTGTTGAGGTCGGGGACCCAGATGACGTCGACGCTGATCTCCAGCAGGTTGATGTACAGCGCCTCGATATGGGTGGCTTCCTGCAGCGAATGGGTGATGTACAGCCTGCGGATGCCGTGCTGCCGGATCAACTGCGGGAGGTCCGGTAGCTCGCCGAGTATCTGCGATTGCACGCCCGGGGCTGCAGTCGCCGTGGCGCCGACGAGGCCGACCAACGGTGAGCGTTTTTGCCGGGAAAGTGTTTTCGCCAGGTCGGCAGCAAGTTTACCGGTACCCACGATCAGCGATTTATGTCGCTCGTGAAGTTGCCCGTGGTAATAGCGGGAAAGACTGTGGACCGGGATGTAACAGAGCGCCAGCACGGCATAACTAATCGCCGCCCACAGTAGCAGGATTTCGAGGGGGAACAACGCGTTAGCATTGCAGGCAATACCCACCGCAACCAGTATCAGCAGGGTAAGTAACCAACCCATGAAGAGTCGGCCCAGTCCCACCGCGTAATCATCTTTCTTGCTGTAGACGTCACATAACATATAGGCCGGGATCGAGGCCAATATGCTAAAGGCAGCCAATACCCGGTAGGGATATTCCAGCTGGCCAGTCTTTAAAATAACCAATGCAAATAACAGTGTGACGACCAAACTTGACGCCAGCGTCCACTGCCCCCAAAAGGTCAGACCTTTGGGTGTTAGGTTACGATGCATTCTCCGGTTATTCAGCATACTACTGCTCCCAGTGGTGACCACTCATGGTGGCAGGCTTAAGCGAGGCGTGGCATTGAAACAGCCAAATAGACAGGCACGCGTAGGCGCGCACAGATTGATATTAATCAACGGCAGGGGGCAGTAGCTGACGAGTTATAACAGGCACATAGCGATAGTTAAGTGGCTGTTGGGTGAGACGGATTGTTATAAAAAGGCAGAGAGTGGAGCGTGATCAACGCCAAGATTAACGACTCTGGAATTATTATATTTTTTTCAGCGAAGCTGCTGGGCGAGTTCCAGGGGGTTTTTTATCCTCTGGGTCAAGCAATAGCCCCGATTTCTCACCGAACGGAACAAACGCTCGCCATCGTTGACGCGCTTGAATTTTTCCTGAAGTCGGCTGAGGCACATTTCCAGGCCGCGATACAACTCGGGTTCGCGACCAATATTGCGAATAAGTTCTTCTTTACTCACCACGCGTTCTTCATGGTGTAACATTTTTTTGATAAGTGCTGACTCAATCGTGGTCAAGGAAATGCGTAAACCACCCTTGACCAGCATTCGATCATGTTGTGTAAAGGTCCAGTAGTCGGGTGCCTGTAGCGGAGGTTTTTCAGTGAGGGTTGCCAGCGCTTTTTGAGGCCTGTCGGTGCTGTGGAGTTGAACATTTAGTTCCAGTTTATTGTAGGGTTGCAATGTTTTGTAAATGACCGGCGTTGATGCGTTATTGGCGCTGTCGGGTTTTTCGATCGTTGAATTGTTAGTGTAGTGCGAATTGAAATACTGGTTGCCAAACAATGGCGTGCTGGTTGCCTGGGTTTCTGCTGTCTTGGTTCGCGGCGGGCAAGCGATATCGCCATAGAGTAACTCCGCATGCGACGCAAAGTCGGGCAGCGGAATAAAGGTGGGCGTAGTGGTGGATAGGTGTTTTTTGAGTGAGCTCATAGTGGTTACCATGGTCCTATGGGTTGAGTTTTATACATTTTCGGCCGGCGAGTAATAACCGCCCTGAAAGTAATTGAAAGGCAAGCGCTTAGCGAGTGTTGCACTGTCAGAGAATTCAACTTTGTCTGCAATGAATGAGGCTCGGCTGGTGCTTATCAGTTCTAACATGCGGTCGTAGAGCCGGTCGAACAGATCCGAGCGTATATTCAGGCTGAGTCTCAGGAGCACATCCGGAAATGGCATTTTTATATAGTCATAGAGTTTCAGTTCGATCAGCAGGTCAGTCTGCTTTGTATCCAGTGTGTAGTTATTGTAGGCAAGCTTGATACTGCTGCGGTCTTTGAGGTTATACAGTTGGCGCACCATCGCGCGGCGTTCTGTGGGGCCGGGAAGTGCGTCCAAGGGGTTTTCTATAGTGATAACGAGTTGCTGCTTATAGCTTTCCAAGACATGCGCGACCTGGATAAGTTCCTTGAGCGTGTCTTCGGACATAAGCGCTGATTGCTCGATGCGCAGAAATTTATGAGTCACCGGCTGTGCAGAAGCAAGTGGTAAATGGCTGAAATCGGCAGTCATGCGTGGGTCGATGCGCGACAGGGCGTCACGGTAGGCGCATTTAAGTTGAGCGCGATACAAAGGCTGCGAATGCTCTGGGAGATTGAGCAGATTATGTGCGCTGGTTACGCGAATCTCATTGCCCCAAAGTGCGCAACTGCGCTCAACTATCGCTTGTCTGAAGAGCTTGGGTTGGGCTATTGTGACAGGCGATATTTTCTCGTTATTCACGATGCTATCTCTCCTGGGTTGGGTGCAAATACTGGGCGGAAATAATCCCACGGCTCAACTTGTAACCGTAGCCACGGATGTTCTGAATGATATTTTCGCCATAGCGCGCCTTGATTTTGCTGCGCAGGCGGCTGATGGATTTTTCCAGGGCTCGGGAGTCGTAGAATTTGGTGTTGAGCCCCATAACATTGGCGATTTCATCGTGACTGAGCAGTCGGTTATAGATCAGCGCCTCGAGAACTTTCATTTCGATGAAGGAAATCTCAAGTTTCTGACCGTTGCCGTAAATGCACATCCGGTCCTGATCGAGAATAAGTTTGCAGCAGTCCAAGCGATACGTTTCATTGAGAAACGCCTCGACTAAACTCAACTTTTCTTCAGGGGAGGTTTCGGTGACTTTTAGGCAGTAGTCCGCGCCGGCCAAATAATATTTGGTTTTACTTTGAGTAGAGGCGAACGTGATGAAGACAACTATTAGGCCAGTCGGGTTTTTATGCCTGGTTTTTTTTATGATGTCCAGGGTTTGACTGCTGGCAGAAGGCGTGTCGATTTCTATGACGATGGCGCGATAATCGGCGTGATCTTCATGGTGACCGACTAGTTGACCGTAGCTGCGTGTATCGACTTTTAAATCATTCGGTACAGTGCGAACTATAAGTGCTCTGAAATCCTCAGTTTTAGACGTAGTCCGTGCAATAGCGAGGACGTTGGAAAAATGCATCACCTACTCCCTTTTCTGGCATGCAAGGCCGACAGTTCAATCGCTGCTAGCGTTAGATACTAATCGAATTGATTCCGCCAAAACGTGACAAATTTTAACATTCGTAGCTTTATTCTAAAGGCTGCAGCGGGGTGCGAGGGAGGTGTTGCGGGTGCGGCGTTTGCATGGGTGTACACATATGCTAGTGCAGATTGTTAGTGTGCGATAAGTATCTTAGGTCAATTGGTTTTTAGGCCAATGGCGATTTAATTTTTTCTATAAATGAGGCCAGGTGACGGGGCGACTAATTGCCTTAAATCGCCAGCAATTTGCCACCGACGCCTGCCCGGTGCTGTCGATTCTGCGCTTTACCTGCGCGGTCCTCCCGGATCCGACGACGGCTTAAGCTAATTCTAAAAAGGTATTTATTACCGTTTTTTAAGATCGTTTAGCTTGGTCGCTCCCCCAAGACGTTCATGGAGTGAGCCGCCGATGCTGCAATCAATCACCGCCTTGCCGCTGCTGGACCTGTCGCTGCTCGATGGCAGCCCGGCGCAGCGCAGCGCGTTTCTCGATGAGCTGCGTTTTGCCGCGCGGCATGTCGGCTTCTTCTACCTCACCGGTCACGGTATCGCCCCGGCGTTGCTGGCCGAGGTGCAGCAGCAGGCGCGGGCTTTTTTCGCCTTGCCCGAGGCAGACAAGCTGGCCGTCGGGATGATCAACTCTCCGCACTTTCGCGGCTATAACCGCGCGGCCTCGGAAATCACCCGGGGCCAGCCGGACCTGCGTGAGCAGTTCGACGTCGGTGCCGAGCGCGAACCCTTGGCCGTCGCGCAACACCCCGCGGCCTGGGCGCGCCTGCAAGGCCCCAATCAATGGCCGGCGGCGCTGCCCGAGCTCAAACCTCGGGTGTTGGCCTGGCAGCACGCGATGACCCGGATGTCGTTGCGCCTGCTGCGCGCGTTCGCCCAGGCCTTGTCCCTGCCCGAAAATGCGTTCGACGCGCTGTACGGCGACAAGCCCAACGAACATATCAAGCTGATCCGCTACCCCGGTCGCCACGCCGGGCAGAGTCGCCAGGGCGTTGGCGCGCACAAGGACTCCGGCTTCCTGAGTTTCCTGCTGCAAGACCAGCAGGCCGGTTTGCAGGTGGAAGTGGAGGAGGGGCGCTGGATCGACGCCGCGCCGCGGCCCGACACGCTGGTGGTGAACATCGGCGAATTGCTCGAGCTGGCCAGTAACGGCTATCTGCGCGCCACGGTCCACCGCGTGGTGTCGCCGCCGGTGGGCCGCGAGCGCGTGTCCCTGGCGTTTTTCCTCGGCGCGCAGCTGGATGCGGTGGTGCCGGTGTACCCGCTGGCGCCCGAACTGCTGCGCGATGCCCACGGCCCCACCAGCGACCCGCGCAACCCGTTGCTGCGCGACGTCGGCTGGAACTACCTCAAGGGCCGCCTGCGTTCCCACCCGGATGTGGCCCAGCGTTTCTACGCCGACGCCACACTGCCCCATGCACTGTCCGCCTGATCAGGAGATCACTCTGTTGAAGACCTTCACACTAACCCTGGCGGCCTTGCTGAGCGCTTTCAATGTGGCGGCCGCCGATGCCTTGCGCGTCGCCGCCGACCCGATTCCCCATGCGCAAATCCTCGAATACGTGCAGAAGCTCGACCCGGACCTGAAGCTGAACATCATCGAGATCCCCAGCGGCGTGAACTCCAATGAGTTGCTGGCCCATGGCGATGTCGACGCCAATTACTTCCAGCACCTGCCGTATCTCAAGGCCCAGGAACAGGCGCTCGGCCAGACGTTCGCGGTAGCCGCCACCGTGCATATCGAACCGTTGGGGATCTATTCGCACCGCCACACCCGCTTCGACCAGGTGCCGGACAAAGGCACCGTCGCCGTGCCGAATAACGTCACCAACCTCAGCCGCGCCCTGTACCTGTTGCAAGCCAATGGCCTGATCACCCTCAAGCCGGGCTTCAACGATGCGTCCAAGGACCAGGCCACCCCCAAGGATATCGCCGAGAACCCCAAGCACCTGAAGATCCTGGAAATCGAATCGCCGCAGATTCCCCGGGCGCTGGAGGATGTCGACCTGGCAGTGATCAATGGCAACTTCGCCCTGGAAGCCGGGCTGCAACCGGCCAAGGATGCGCTGGGGCTGGAGAAGGCTCAGGGCAACCCTTACGCAAATATTCTGGTGACCACGCCCAAACTGGCGCAGGACCCGCGCATCCAGCAACTGGCCAAAGACCTGCGCTCGCCGGCGGTGGCCAAGTTCATCAGCGAGAAATATGCCGGTTCGGTGATCCCGGTGGCGCTCGAATGATCGTCGTCGAGGGTGTCAGCAAAACCTACGCCGACGGCCAGCCGGCGGCGCTGGACAACGTGTCGTTGCAGATCGCCGATGGTTCGATCTTTGGCATCGTCGGCCGCAGCGGCGCCGGTAAAAGCACGTTGCTGCGCTGCCTTAATCTGTTGGAGCGGCCGACGTCCGGGCGCATCCTCATGGATGGCCAGGACCTGACCCGGTTAACCGGCAAGGCGCTGCGCCAGCAACGCCAGCGCATCGGCATGATCTTCCAGGGGTTCAACCTGCTGCACTCGCGCAACGTGGCGGATAACGTCGCGGTGCCGTTGGAGATTGCCGGGGTGCCCAAGGCCGAGCGCGTCGCGCGGGTGGCACAGTTGCTGGCGTTGGTTGGCTTGAGCGACAAGGCGGCGGCGTTTCCGTCGCAACTCTCCGGTGGGCAGAAGCAGCGTGTCGGCATCGCTCGCGCACTGGCCGCGCGCCCGGCGTATTTATTGTCGGATGAAGCCACCAGCGCCCTGGACCCGGAAACCACCGCTTCGATCCTGGCGCTGTTGCGCGATATCAACCGGCAACTGGGGGTGACCATCGTGTTGATCACCCATGAGCTGGACGTGGTCAAGGCGATCTGCGACAGCGCGGTTTCCCTGGCGGCGGGGCGCGTGGTGGAAAGCGGCACGCTGCTGCAACTGCAGGCCGACCCGTCCTCGCGCCTGGGCCGTGCGCTGGCGCCCAACCTGCAGGTGGTGAGGGCGGGATGAAAACCGACTGGGATGAAGTTCTCCAACTGCTGCTCAACGCCACCGGCGAAACCCTGTACATGGTGCTGCTGGCGGGGCTGTTCACCTTGTTGATCGGCCTGCCGTTGGGCGTGCTGCTGTTTATCAGCCGCGCGGGTGGGCTGTTCCCGCTGCCAAGGCTCAACCGTGCGTTGGGTGCGGTGATCAACCTCGGGCGTTCGCTGCCGTTTGTGGTGATGCTGATCGCGCTGATTCCGCTGACCCGCCTGATTGTCGGCACCACCCTGGGCAGCACGGCGGCGGTGGTGCCGATCACCATCGGTGCTTTTCCGTTTTTCGCACGCATCGTCGAGACCGCCCTGGATGACGTGGACAAGGGCCGCATCGAGGCGATCGTGGCCATGGGCGGCGATATCCGCCATGTGATTTTCAAGGTGCTGCTGCCCGAAGCCTTGCCGGCGCTGGTGGCCGGGGTCACGTTGACCCTGGTGATGCTGATCGGCTTTTCCTCCATGGCCGGGGTGATCGGCGGCGGTGGGTTGGGCGACTTGGCGATTCGCTACGGCTACCAGCGTTTCAACAACCAGATCATGGTGGTGACGGTGGTGGTGTTGGTGGTGCTCGTGCAGGGCGTGCAAAGCCTGGGCGATCGCTGCGTCAGGTCGTTGGCGCATCGCCGATGAGCCTTTATGTCGATAGTGATCGCGGCTCGCGCACAGCCTTGAGCAACAGCGTTTCGAAGGCTTGTTGCACCCCGGGCCCGTCACTGTGGGCCACATTGAAGCGCATCGAATCAGGCAGCGCCGGGTCGTAGCCGAACAATGCCCCCGGCGCCAGCACCATGTTCTGCTTCAACGCCTCCTGGGCCAACTGTTCGCCGTTCACCCCCGGCGGCAGGCGGGCCCAGATGAACATGCCGCCTTCATACGCCATCGGCAATTGGCAGCCGCAGCGCTTGAGCCATTGTTCGACACGCGCACCGGCTTCCAGCAAGCGCTGCACCATGCGCTTGCGGTGCCGGGCGTAACTGCCTTCGCTGAGCATGCGGTAGACGATCTGCTCGAACAGCTCCGAGGTCACGCCGCCGCTCATCAACTTCATATGGGTCAGGTTGGCCGCCAGTTGCGGCGCGGCCACCACGTAGCTGACGCGGGTGTTGGCGCTGAGGATTTTCGAGAAGCCCGACAGGTAGGTGACCTGGTCCAGGCCGGCGATGGTGGCCAGGCGCGGCGGCGGGTTGGGATGCAGGTCGCCGTAGAGGTCATCCTCGACGATATGGCAGTGGTACTGGCGGGTCAGTTGCAGCAGACGAAACGCCTGGCTGGGGCTGAAAGAGTGCCCGGTGGGGTTATGCAACACACTGGTAGTGAGGTACAGGCTGGGGCGATGTTCGGCCAGCAACTGTTCGAGGGCGTCGAAATCGAAGCCATCCGGGCGCCGCTCGATCGTCACCACCTTGACCCCGTGCAGAGCCAGATTGGCGTGGAAGTTGAAGTAGCAGGGCGCGTCGAGCAGCACCGTGTCGCCGGGGCGGGCGAGCAGGCGCATGAGCATGTCCAGGCCTTGCAGGGTGTTGGGCGTGGTGATGATTTGCTCCACCGGCACCGACAACCCTTCGGCATGCAGTTTGTGTTGCAATGCCTGGCGCAACGGCAGGAACCCGGCCGGCGTGCCCATCCCGGCAAGGCGCAGCGACGGCGCGCGCACCACGCTACGCATGGCTTGGCGAAGCGCCTCGCTGTTCAGCCACTCCTCCGGCAAATGCCCGCCACCGGGGCGCAGATCTCCATTGACGGTGACCAACGGCCGGCGTAACACGCTGAGCAAGTCCTGGGGCAACAGGTCGACCCAGCTCGTCGAGGCGGCGCGGATGATGTCTGTTGTCACAAAGTGGCCAAGGCCCTGGCTCGAGGTCAACAGGTTGCGCCCGCGCAGGCGGTCCAGCGCTTCGTTGAGGGTGAACTTGCTCACGCCCAGGGTCTGGGTCAGTTCACGCACCGACGGCAACTTGCTGCCGGGCGCCCATTCGCCGTTCTCGATGGCCTGGCTGAACGCCTCGACGATCTGTTGCACCTTGGGTGCGCCAGCCCGAAAGGCGATGGCGGATACAAACATGCGGCTTCCTTGTCTTTGCTGGTGATTTTACCGGTGAAGTAGGGCCGGATTAGGCCTTACTTTACCTGCCCTGCGCAATGCCGCGGCCCTAGACTGCCGGCTATCCCGCCACTTTTCGGCTGTCTTCCCAAGGTCCAAGGCTATGACAAGCGCGTTGACGCTCTCTTCGTTTCTCTACTTTCTGCTGTTTTGCGCCACCGTGACGTTCAGCCCCGGCCCCATGACCTTGCTGCTGTTGAGCCTGGGCTTGAAGGACGGCTTGCGCGGCTCGATCCCGGCGCAGCTCGGCGCCAGTGTGTCGTACCTGGTCTCTATTCTGATCTTTGCCGTGGGTTTCTCGGAATTGATCAAAGGCAACCTCGCCATCACCCAGGGTATCCAGATGGTCGGCGTCGCCTACATTCTTTACCTGGCCTACAAACAGTGGACCGGCAGCGGCGTGTCCATCGACGGGGTCGTTGCCGTGGAAGGCGCACGCAGTCTGTTCGGCAAGGGCTTGCTGACCGGGTTTTCCAACCCCAAGGCGATCATTATGTTCAGCGCCGTGTTCCCACAATTCGCCGGGGCCGGGGAGCACAACTCGATGGCGGACATCGCTATCCTCGGGCTGACCTTTCTGGTGCTGCAGTTCGCCAGCGGCTGCCTGTATGGCTATTTCGGCCAGCGCATCAAGCCGGTACTGGAAAACCCCCGGCGGCGGGTCTGGTTGCAACGGATCACGGCATTGTTGTTGCTGGGCGTCGCCGGGATGCTGGCGCGGGGCTTTTCCCACTGACGGCGCTGAGCTTACAAGGGGTAGTGGCGATATGCTGTTGCCCTGATAGACTCCAGGCACCTACCCAGGATCGCACCTCACCATGCCAGCCGCCGGAGGAAATGGAGTTCCGCTCGCTACCCGCTTGTACAAAACCCGCACGTTGGGGCTGACACTTGGCTTTGCCTGCGTGGCCTTCGGCATGTCTGCGTTGAACCCACCGCTTTGGGTGTGGGCGTTGATGCTGATCAACGGCTTTGTCTGGCCGCACCTGGCTTATCAATGGGCACGCCGCACCGCCAACACATTGCGTTGCGAGCGCCACAACCTGCTGTTCGATTCGTTTTGCGGTGGCTTCTGGGTCGGTGCCATGCACTTCAACCCACTGCCCAGCGTCACCACGTTGTCGATGATGACCATGAACAATGTGGCCATCGGTGGTCCCCGTTTCATGCTGGCGGGCTGGGTGGCGCAGGCGTTGGGCGTCGGCGTGTCGCTGCTGATCTTCACCCCGGCCTTCATCGGCATGACCAGCCAGGCGCAGTTGTATGCCTGTTTACCGATCCTGATGCTGTATCCGCTGGCCTTGGGCTGGATTTGCTATCGCCAGGCGGTGTCCCTGGCCGGGCACAAGCGTGAGCTGCTGGCCCTGAGTCGCACCGACAGCTTGTCCGGCTTGCTCAACCATGGCGCGTGGAAGGACCATCTGGACATCGAGTTCCAGCGCTGCCACGGCGGGCAGCAGGGCGCGGTGATTGCCCTGATCGACATCGATCATTTCAAAGTGATCAACGACACCTACGGCCATGTCACCGGCGATCTCGTCCTGCGCCAGCTCAGTAAAGTGCTGCGCCAGAACCTGCGCGCCACCGACCTGGCCGGACGCTACGGCGGTGACGAGTTCTGCGTGATCCTGCCGGACGTGCCGCTCAACCGCGCCACGCAAGTGATGGATACCCTGCGCGATCGCTTCAATGCGCTGGCCTATGCCCAGGACCCGACCCTGCGTGTCAGCTTGAGCATCGGCCTGGCGCCTTATCGGGTCGGGCATAGCGATTCGACCAGTTGGCTCAACGATGCCGACCAGGCGTTATATGACGCCAAGAGCAGCGGGCGCAATCGGGTCAGCGCGGTGCAGGGGCCTTGGTTGAGGTCGGTCTAGTGGGACGGCGTCCCCAGCCAGCAAAAACAAACTGAGGACGTGCTGATTGTCCTATGCATAGAACGAACAACGCCGCGTTTGCCGGCTAGTCCCCAAGGCCCGTGGGACTTATGGTGTAGGCACTTTGGAGGTACACCATGAAAAAACTCATCGGCATCTACACCAGCCCCCGCGCCCACTGGGTCGGCGACGGTTTTCCGGTACGCACGCTGTTTTCCTACGACACCCTGGGCAAGCACATCAGCCCCTTCCTGTTGTTGGACCACGCGGGCCCGGCCGATTTCACCCCGACCACACAGCGTCGCGGTGTCGGCCAGCACCCGCATCGCGGCTTTGAAACCGTGACCATCGTCTACGACGGCGAAGTCGAGCACCGCGACTCCACCGGGGCTGGCGGCACGATCGGCCCCGGCGACGTGCAATGGATGACCGCCGCCAAGGGCATCCTCCACGAAGAGTTCCACTCCGAAGCCTTCGCCCGTAGCGGCGGGGTGCTGGAGATGGTGCAACTGTGGGTCAACCTGCCGGCCAAGGACAAAATGGCCGACGCCGGTTACCAGACGATTGTCGACAGCGATATTCCGCTGCTGCCGCTGGCCAATGAGGCTGGCCAGCTGCGCCTGATTGCCGGTGAGTTCGCAGGCACCAAAGGCCCGGCGCGCACCTTCACGCCGATCGACGTGTGGGACCTGCGCCTCAACGCCGGCAAGGCGCTGACCCTGGACCTGCACGCCGGGCGGAACACGGCGCTGGTGATCTTGCGCGGCACGGTGCTGGTCAATGGCGCAGAAATCGCGCGCCAGGGGCAATTGGCACTGTTTGAGCGCGACGGCACGCAACTGTCTCTGGAGCCCAGCGACGACGCCAGGGTGCTGTTGCTCAGTGGCGAGCCGATCGACGAGCCGATCATCGGCCATGGTCCGTTCGTGATGAATACTGAGCAGGAAATCCATCAGGCGTTTGCTGATTTCCACTCCGGTCATTTCGGGCAGATGCAGCACTGAAAGGTTGACGCCAAGCCTAATGTGGGAGCGGGCAAGCCCCCACATGCGTAATTGCATGGACTTGACCCGTGAGGCCGAGAGTGGTCGTTATGCTGTAAACGTTCGGCGGCGATCATGAGTTCGAACCGGCAGACTCTTCTTTGCGGACATGATCCGTGTGCTTCCTTGGAAAATGCTTACAAGCCTGCCGACGCAACTTTCTTTTTTCCGGTTTCTTGGTCAGCTTCGAGAATCAAGCTCGGGGATGGGCCGCGAGCCTTTGCGAACCACCACAGGGCAAATGCCCCAAGAATAGTCGTTAACACGGCCAAAATCAGGATTACGGTCTGGGTGCCCAAGGGCGCAGCTAACAAAGCCACCAGTAAACCTGCCAGAGGCTGGGACATGTTGTTCAGCAGCGTGATCACACCTACCGTCTTACCGAAGTCCTGAGGCGGTATCACCCGCTGCCGGATAGTGCGTATGTAGACGTTGAACATTTTGTCGAAGCCTGCGATCAACAGGAAACCCAGCACATAGCCGAGCAGACTCGGACTCAGGGCGCTGATGAATGCCCCCGTTGCGATCATCGAATATCCGACACCCCCGAGGACTCGCAGAGGCAGCACCACCCGAGCGAGAAGGAACAGGATCACGATTGTTGTCACCGCACTCGCCGCCTGAAGCCCTGCATAGCTATCCTTGCCGGCGCTGTACTGGCCGATCACCATGGCCGCCGAAGTTGCCAAGGTGACACCAACGATCAGGTTGACGCCTACCGCCAGAATGATGATTTTTTTCAATTCCGCCAGGCTACGGATATGCCCAAAAGCGATCCTCAAGGGCTGCAGCCAGATGTCTTGATGCTGCTCGAACACCTCTAGCGTCATACGGCTAAGACGTTGCCACGCCAGCATGCTCATGTCTGCCAGCAGGAACAATCCGGCGATCCAAAGCACCACCCAGTGCCAAGCCCAAACCTCAAGCATCAGTGCCGCCACCAGAGGCCCGAGGACCAGTCCCGCCTGGTCGGCGATCTGGGAGTAGGACAACGTCTTGGTGTAGCTGTAGTGCTGGAAGATATGCGGCATCAGCACTTCGCGAGCCATGATGCCTTGAGTGGTCAGCACTCCGCACAGTGCCGACAGCACCACTACCCAACCGATGCCACCAAAGATTCCGTAGAGCACCACCCCCAGCACACAGAGCAATGCCCGGTAGACCTGACTGATATGCAGGATCTTAATAGGCGGGTACTTGTCGCACAGCGCGCCGCACAGCGGGAACGCGAGAAATCGCGGCAGCGATTCGACGAAAAACGCTAGCCCTGCCCATGAAGCGCTATTGGTGGTCTGGAACACCACCAGCGGCACAATAAACAACAGGATCTGATCCGCCAGCCTCGATAGAAAGAGCGAGATAAAAAAGGCGAGGTAATCCTTACGCATAGGGAACTCCTTTGTGTAAGCGACGAGGCATAGCGGTCTGAAGAAACATCAGTATGAGTTTACAAGGTGTCTAGATAATCCGGCGCGCTGCAAACGCCTGGTCGGTGCTGATGCAATCAGGTGCTCAGATACGGTGCAATTTCCCACCCGCATTTTGCTCCGCGCTATACCCCCACATCCCCATTTCATGCGATCTTCTCGGCATTCACCCTGGAGTCGCCTGGATGCCCTCATTTATCGCTGATCACCCCATGTTGTGCGCCCTGGCGCTGATCTTTATCGACATCGGTGTGTGGCGCTTGATTTCCGCTGAGCTGGCCAATTGGAAGCTGGCGGCGCGGTTGGTGATTTTTGCGGTGTTCAGCGCCGTGTTGTTCAACGACGGCATGAACCCGATGCTCGTCGCGCCGTATGCCGACAACACCGCGCTGCACCTGGCCGCCACCGCGTTGCAGATCGGTTGGTGGCTGTTCGCGGCGCGGACCCTGACAGTGTTGCTCGGCGCGGTGATGATGCAGCGCGTGGGCCACACCGGTCGGCTGTTGCAGGACCTGCTGGGCGCGGTGATTTTCCTGATTGCGATCATCGCCGCCATGGCCTACGTGCTCGACCTGCCGGTCAAGGGCGTGCTCGCCACCTCCGGTGCGGTGGCGATCATCGTCGGCCTGGCGCTGCAAAGCACCCTCAGCGATGTGTTTTCCGGGATCGTGCTTAACACCACCAAGCCGTACCAGCTCGATGACTGGATTTCCATCGACGGCACCGAGGGGCGCGTCACCGATATCGATTGGCGCGCTACGCGGTTGCAGACCTCCCAGGGCAGCATGGCGGTGATCCCCAATTCGTTGGCGGCCAAGGCCAAGATCGTCAACTTTTCGCGCCCGGCGGATATGTTCGGCCTGTCGGTCTGCCTGCAAGTCAGCCCCCACGCCCGCCCGCAGACGGTGATCGAGGCGCTGGAGCGGGCGATGCAAGGGTGCCGGCCGCTGCTGGCCAAACCGGCGCCGAGCGTGGCGTTCAAAACCTCGGCCAGCGACGGCGTGGAGTATGAAATCAGCGGCTTTGTGCCGTCGATGCCGCTCAAGCGCGAAGTGCGCAACCAGCTGTACGACCTGGCTTTCCGGCACTTGCAGGCGGCGGGCGTCGGTTTGCTGTCTGCCACCGAAAGCAGCGCGCCGCCGGCGCTGTCGGGGGCGCGGGCGTTGCTGGAGCGCTCGTCGATTTTCTCCACCTTGCGCCAGGAAGAGAAAGACACCTTCAGCCAGAACATGACCCTGCACAGCTACCGTGCCGGCGCGGTGATCCTGCCGGCGGGGGAGGTCAGCGATCATTTGTTTATCGTCGAATCCGGCGTGGTCTCGGTGATGCTGGACAAGGCTGGGCACATGTTCGAAGCCGGGCGCATGGGGCCGGGGGAGGTGATCGGCGAGGCTGGGATCTTGTCCGACGAGGCCACGCTGGCGGACTTTCGCGCCAAGACCTTCTGCACCCTCTATCGCATCGAGAAGGAATACCTCAAGCCGTGCCTGGATGCGCGGCATGACATCGGCGAAGCGATGAAAGCGCTGCTGGATTTCCGCATACATGCGGCGCAGACCCTGACCCAGGAAGCACCGGTGGTGCCGGTGAAGAAGGGGTTCCTGCAGTGGTTGCGCAAGCGCCGGCTGTAGTGCGATCAGGGTGCCGGGGCGAGGCGGCAACGCTCGTCGAAATCCTCGGCCAACTGCGCCAGCGTCACATCCCCCAGCCGCGCCAGTAACAGTGCCTGGGCCTGGTCGAACGCGTCGCTCAGTGCCGCGTTCACTGCCTGTTCCACCAGGCATTGCGGGTGGTCGGTGGACAAGCCGATGGCGAATATCGACGGCGTGCCCAAGGCATTGTGGATATCCAGCAAGGTGATTTCACTCAAGGGTTTGCCCAGGGTCCAGCCGCCCTGATGACCTTTTTCCGAGCGGACATAGCCTTTTTCCTTGAGCAGCCCCAGTGTGCGCCGCACCACCACCGGGTTGGTGCCGAGCATCTGCGCGATGGTCTCCGAGGTGGCGCGCGCTTCATGGCGGTCCATATGGATCAGCACGTGCAGCATGCGCGAGAGGCGGGTGTCGTTTCTCATCAAAAAACCTCAAGTCGATTCGGTCGAAAGTATCCTTCGTAACCCAAAAAGTTGCGAGACACTTGACGTGCTATTTTTACGTAACTTATGGTGTGTCGTGAAAGCGCGCGGATAACCGCGCGCACCTGACAAGGGGCACTTTCATGATGCATGACGTCATTATCGTGGGCGGCAGCTATGCCGGCTTGTCCGCCGGCCTGCAATTGGCGCGGGCGCGACGCAAGGTTCTGGTGATCGACGCGGGGCAGCGGCGCAATCGGTTTGCCGCCACCGCCCATGGCTTTCTCGGCCAGGACGGCCAGGCGCCGGACGTCATTGCCGCCGAAGGTCGCAGCCAACTGATGGAGTATCCGAGCGTCACCTGGGTGCAGGACAGCGTATTACAGGCGGCTACGGCGCCGGGCGGTTTCAGGGTGCACACGCAATACAACGGCGGATTCGAGGGGCGACGCCTGATCCTCGCCACCGGGGTGGTGGATGAATTGCCCGCCCTCGAAGGCTTGGCGGAGCGCTGGGGCAAGCACGTGTTTCATTGCCCTTACTGCCACGGCTATGAGCTGGATCAAGGCCGCATCGGTGTGTTGGCCACCTCGCCGCTGGCGATGCACCATGCGCTGATGTTGCCGGACTGGGGCACCACCACCTTGTTCACCAACGGCGTGTTCACCCCGGATGCCGAGCAACAGGCGCAGTTGGATCGGCGCGGGGTCCGCGTGGAGCGCACGGCGGTGACCCGGATCAGCGGTGAGCGCGTGGATCTGGAACTGGCCGATGGCCGTGTGATTCAGCTGGACGGCGTATTCACGATGTCCCGCACTCGCCTCAGCCCCTTGGCCGAGCAGTTGGGCTGTGTGCTGGCCGACGGCCCCACCGGCCCGTACCTGCACACCAACGAAACCCGCCAGACCTCCGTGGCTGGCGTGTTTGCCGGTGGCGATGCGTCCCTTGCCGCCGGTTCCGTGGCGCTGGCGGTGGCCGAGGGCGTGCGCGCCGGGGTGGGCGCGCACGTTTCGTTGATCCACGGTTGAGGCTGGCCGCGATCGGCGCTCAGCGCACCAGGCACGGGCGCTTGTTATCGAAACTCCAACCGGGGATCAGAAACTGCATGGCCACGCTGTCATTGCGCGCACCCAGGCCCATGTCTTTGTAGCGTTCGTGGGCCTGGGCCACCGCGTCCATGTCGATCTCGACACCCAGCCCCGGCTTGGTCGGCACCTGGATGTGACCGTCGACAATCTGCAACGGCGCCTTGGTCAGGCGCTGGCCGTCCTGCCAGATCCAGTGAGTGTCGATCGCGGTGATGTCGCCCGGTGCGGCGGCGGCTACCTGGGTGAACATCGCCAGGGAAATATCGAAGTGATTGTTGGAATGCGAGCCCCAGGTCAGGCCCCATTCATGGCACATCTGCGCCACGCGCACCGAGCCTTGCATCGTCCAGAAGTGCGGGTCGGCGAGGGGAATGTCCACCGATTGCAGCTGGATCGCGTGGCCCATTTCGCGCCAGTCGGTGGCGATCATATTGGTGGCGGTGGGCAGGCCGGTGGCGCGGCGGAATTCAGCCATGACTTCGCGGCCCGAATAGCCGTTTTCCGCGCCGCATGGGTCTTCGGCGTAGGCCAATACGTGATGCTGGTCGCGGCACAGGGCGATGGCTTCCTTGAGTGACCAGGCGCCGTTCGGGTCCAGGGTGATGCGTGCGTCGGGGAAGCGCTCGGCGAGGGCCGTGACCGCTTCGATTTCTTCGGCGCCGCGCAACACGCCGCCCTTGAGCTTGAAGTCGTTGAAGCCGTACTTGGCCTGGGCGGCTTCGGCCAGGCGCACGATGGCGTCCGGGGTCAGGGCCGGTTCATGGCGCAGGCGGCACCAATCGTCACCATCGGCTTCGCTGCGGTAGGCCAGGTCGGTCTGCTGGCGGTCGCCGATGTAGAACAGGTAGCCGAGCATCTTCACCGCGTCGCGCTGCTGACCTTCGCCGAGCAGGGCGGCCACCGGCACTTCAAGGAACTGGCCGAGCAGATCGAGCAGCGCCGCTTCCATCGCGGTGACGGCGTGGATGGTGATGCGCAGGTCGAACGTTTGCAGGCCACGGCCGCCGCTGTCGCGGGCGGCAAAGGTGCGGCGCATGGCATTGAGAATGCTCTGGTACGCGCCGATCGGCTTGCCGATCACCAGGCTGCGCGCGTCTTCCAGGGTTTCGCGGATGCGTTCGCCGCCCGGTACTTCGCCCACGCCGATGTGCCCGGCGCTGTCCTTGAGAATCACGATATTGCGCGTGAAAAACGGCCCGTGGGCGCCGCTGAGGTTGAGCAGCATGCTGTCGTGGCCGGCCACCGGGATCACTTGCAGGTGGGTAACGATGGGGGCATGGCTGGCGTGGTGCTGGTGTTCTGTATTCATCAAAATGCTTCCTTATTTGCTCAAGACGGGGGCGGGGTGCAGCACGCTCGGGCTCTGGGCGCCGGGCCGGGTCTTGGCGAAGAACACCAGGATCGCCGCGAGGATCGAGGTGCCGGCCAGCCCATACAAACCACCTTGGATCGACCCGGTGGTCTGCTCCAGAAAGCCGAAGGTAGTGGGCGCGACAAACCCGCCGAGGTTGCCGATGGAGTTGATCAGCGCGATCACCGCCGCGGCGATGCGCGCATCCAGGTAGCCCTGGGGGATCGGCCAGAACAGCGACGATGCCGACTTGAACCCGATCGCCGCAAAACAGATGGCGACAAAGGCAAAGATCGGCCCGCCGGTGGTGGAGAAAAACATTCCCGCCGCGGCAATCAACAGCGCCGTGGCCACCCACGCCTGTTGATGCTTGTACTTGCCGGCCAGGGCCGCGAACGAATACATGGCGATGATCGAAATCAGCCAGGGAATGGAATTGTAGAAACCCACCTGGATGTCACTCAGGTCGCCCATCTTCTTGATGATGCTCGGCAGCCAGAACGTGGCGGCGTAGATGGTCAGTTGGATGCAGAAATACAGGGCGCAGAACAGCATGATCTGGCGGTCCTTGAGCAGTGTGCCCAGGCTCGGCTTGACCGTGGTGGCGGCGTCACGCTCGCGTTGTTCGCGCTCGATCTCGCCCACCAGCGCGTCCTGTTCGGCGCCGCTGAGCCACTTGGCGTCATGGGGTTTGGAGTCGAGCCAGAACCACACGAAAAAGCACAACAGCACCGAGGCCATGCCTTCGATGATGTACATCCATTGCCAGCCGTGCAGGCCCAGCCCGCTGATTTGCAGCAGCACGCCGGACAGCGGGCCGGAGATCAGCGAGGCCAGGGCCGAGCCGCTGAGGAAGATCGCAATCGCCTTGCCGCGTTCCACCCCGGGCAGCCAGCGGGTGAAGTAGTAGATCACCCCCGGAAAGAACCCGGCCTCGGCCACGCCCAGCAGAAAACGCAGGATATAGAAGTGGGTTTCGTTCTGGATAAAGGCCATCAGCGTCGCGGTGATGCCCCAGGTGAACATGATGCGGGTCAGCCAGATACGCGCGCCGACTTTTTGCAGCAGCAGGTTGGAGGGCACTTCGAACAACGCATAACCGATGAAGAACAAGCCGGCGCCGAAACCGTAAGCGGCCGCGCCGATGCCCAGGTCGTGTTCCATGTGGGTGCGGACAAAGCCGATGTTGACGCGGTCGATGTAGTTGACGATGAACATGATCACGAACAGTGGCAGCACATGCTGCTTCACTTTCTTGATCGCGCGGGCCAGGACGGGGTCGAGGGCAGGCGCAGCTGTCGCAGGGTTGGAAGAGGTCACGGGGTAGAACTCCCACGGATTATTGTTGTGCGGGGATGGGTTCAGGGATGCCGGGGGTGTCTGGCAACTTGATAGACATCATACAACTGCTTTTTTCCGCGTCGCAACGTAAATTTTGGCTGTACGAGCACGCGACAGGGCTGGCAATCCTGTTTTACAGGCGTCATAGCGCATGAAATCAATCGCGCCGATACAATCGCAGGCAAATCGGCTCCCGTGAAAACGCGGCGCAGTTGTGGCTTAATTTGTTTGTTGTCATACAAGTAGGTGGTGCAAGGGGATGTTAGTATTGACCGGGCCCAACCGATGGAATGACCGATGCACAACGACACCCCCCGCAAGCGCTCCCAGGGCCTGGCCCATGACATCGTGACCACGCTGACCCAGCGCATTCTCCTCGGCCAAATGGCGCCGGGCGAGAAGCTGCCTTCCGAGTCGGCCATTGTCGGCGAGTACGGTGTCAGTCGCACGGTGGTGCGTGAGGCGCTGTCGAAGTTACAGGCGGCAGGGCTGGTGGAAACCCGGCACGGGGTGGGCACCTTTGTGCTGGCGCGGGACCAGCGCCAGGGCCTGCACCTGAACCACGACACTGCCGTCAGCGTGCGCGGCATCCTCGAGTTGCGCCTGGGCCTGGAAACCCAGGCCGCCGCCCTGGCCGCGCTGCGCCGCAGCGAGGTGCAGTTGCAGCACATGCGCGAGGCCCTCGACGACTACCAGGCCTCGCTGGCCAACAACGACAGCAGCGTCGAACCCGACGTGCGCTTCCATCAGTTGATTGCCCAGGCCACCGGCAACACCTACTTCACCGATGTGATCCAGCACCTGGGCAACTCGGTGATCCCGCGCACGCGCATCAACGCCGAAGAGCGCGGCAATACCGACCTGATGAAACTGGGCCAGTTGGCCAACCTGGAACACGAGGCGATCCTCAACGCCATCCGTCGCCAGGACCCCGACGCCGCCCGCGCCGCGATGTTGTTGCACCTGAGCAACAGCCTGGAACGCATGACCGGCGAGTAGCAGGGGCATTTTCTTCAATACCCGGCTCGCCGGGGTGTTTACCGTGGCCCCTGTTCATCACCACAACAGGGAACCGCAATGAGCTTGATCCTTTCCATGGCCGCCTTCGCGTTGGCCACCTCCATCACACCGGGCCCGGTGAATGTGGTCGCCCTCAGTTCGGGTGCGCGCTTCGGTTTTGTCGCCAGCCAGAAACACGTGTTCGGCGCCGCCACCGGCTTCACGCTGTTGCTGGTGCTGATCGGCCTGGGGTTGCATGAAGTGCTGCTGCGCTGGCCCATTCTGACCCAGTTGATCCAGTGGGGCGGGGTCGCCTTCCTGCTGTACATGGCCTGGAAACTTGCGGTGGACGATGGCCGGCTGGACGCCGAAGGCACCGCAACGGCGCCGTCGATGCTCTACGGCGCGATCATGCAATGGCTGAACCCCAAGGCCTGGCTGGCCTGCGTGGCGGGGATGGGGTTGTTTGTCGCGGATGGCGACGCCCGGCAAGTGTGGCTGTTTGCGGCGCTCTACCTGGTGATCTGCTACCTGTCGGTAGCCTGCTGGGCCTACGCCGGCACGTTTTTGCGCCGTTACCTCGGCAACGCGCAGGGCGTGCGGGTGTTCAACCGTTCGATGGCCGCGTTGCTGGTGGCCAGTGTGGGTTATTTGCTGATGGCTTGAGCAAGTCGCGGTACTGCCCCGGCGTGGCGGCGAAGTGCAGCTTGAAGGTGCGCTGGAAGTGCGCCTGGTCGGCAAAGCCGGCGGCCAGGGCGACGTCGGCGATCAGTTCGCCGTTGCGCAATTGGGTGCGGGCGAACTGGATGCGCCGGTTCACCAGAAACGCATGGGGCGTCAAGCCGTAATACTGCTTGAAGGCGCGGATCAGATAAGACGGCGACAGCTCGGCCGCCAGGCAGATGTCTTCGAGTTTCAAGGCCTGGGTGCAGTGTTCGCGGATGTATTCGGCGGCGCGTTCCAGCTTGTGATTGACCTCCCGCACCGGCGTGTTCGAAGGGTTCAGGCGCTGCTGCACCTCGCTGAAATAACTCACCAGCAGGCTCTGTTTTTGCAGGAGTTCGGCGTGCTCATCCAACAGCATCCGGTACAGCTCGATCAGGCCGTTGTACAGCACCGGGTCGCGGGTATAGGGCGTATTGAACGGTCGATAACCCTGGTCGGTGCTGAAGCCCAACTGGTATTGCAGGTCCGTCAGCCAGGGCGTGTCGAGGTAGAGCATGTGATACGACCAGGGTTGGTCGTGGATCGGGTTGCACGCATGCACATCGCCGGGGTTCATCAGCACCACCGTGCCGGCGCTGATCTGGAAGGTGTCCGCGCCGTAGTGGTAATAGCTGCGCCCGGTGGTGATCGCGCCGATGGAGAAATGCTCGTGGGCGTGGCGGGTGTAGGTGACCTTGCGCCCATCGGCGATGGTCCGCGCTTCGATGAACGGCAAGCGCTCGTCGCGCCAGAAGCGCGGCGCTTGCGCGGGGTGAGTGGCGGTGTTCAGCGACATGGCGGCGGCTCCATCCCTCGGGAGATCGAGGGAGGATCATTGCACAGACTGCCGGGGCCGTCAGCCTAGAAGTCCCATTTAGTCGCCAGTTGCAGGCTGCGCGGTTCGCCGTAGAAGCCGGTGCCGAAGTTGCCCAGGCCCGTGTAGTACTTTTTATCGAACAGGTTCTTCACGTTCAGCGTGGTGCTCAGGTGCTCGTTGAAGCGGTAGCGGGCCATCAGGTCGACCAGGTAGTAACTGTCCTGGGTGATGCGTGCGTTCTGGCCGAAGTTGAGCGTGTCGTTCGGGTCGGGTTGGAACACGTTGCCGAAGAACTCGCTCTGCCAATTCACGCCGCCGCCCACGGTGACATGCTCCAGCGCGCCGGGCAGGCGATAGCTACTGAACAGGCGCACCACCTGCTGCGGCGTGGTGGTTTGCAGCACCGAGCTGTACACATAACCGTTGTTGGCATCGCGGGTGTGCTGGTAGGTGTAGCCGGCCGAGATGTTCCAGCCGTCCAGCACTTCACCCGACAGTTGCGCCTCGAAGCCCTTGGTGGTGGCGCCGGCAATCGGGCGGTACACCGAATCGCTCTCGAAGCCCGACACGTACTCGGCGACATTGTCCTGCTCGATGCGGAACGCGGCAAAACTGGCATTCAGGCGGCCGTCGTAGAACGCTGCCTTGAGCCCGGCTTCATAGGTGGCGCCTTCGATCGGGTCGAGCAGTTTGCGGTCGGCGTCCTTGCTGCTTTGCGGGCGGTAGATCTGGGTGTAGCTGGTGTACACCGACCAGGTGTCGTTGAGGTCGTAGACGATCCCGGCATACGGCGTGACCACGCCGCTCTGGCGGTAGGTGGTGCGGTTGTCGGCCTTGGTCGGGTCATAGAAATCGGTGGTGTCGGTGCCGCTGAACGTGCTGACGCGCGTGCCGAGGATCACTGACAAATCGTCCGTGGGTTTCAAGCGCGTGGCCAGGTAGGCGCCGGTCTGGCGTTGCACGATATCGTTCTGGCCGCTGCGCGGGATATCCGGTTTGGCGTACTCGCCGTGCCAGTCGAAAATGCTGCCGCCCACGGCGGGGTAAATCGAACCGTAGACCGGCACGTCCTGCTTCGAGCGGGTGGCCATAAAGCCCATGATCAGCTCGTGCTCGCGGCCAAACAGGTTGAACGGCCCGCTGAGATTGACGTCCAGGGTGTTCTGTAACTGGTCGCCCTTGTATTTGCCCATGAACATGTACATGCCGTCGCCGCTGACCGGGTCCGGGTTGCCGCCGCTGGCGGAGGCGAGCAGGGTGTCGTGCTGACTGCGCTTGCGGTCGAGGCTGACCTTGAGCGACCAGTCGTTCGCCAACTGCTGTTGCACCGAGGCGAACAGCGTCTGGTTCTGGAAGTCGCGGCGGCTCCAGTCGGCCGCCGGGTTGAACGAGCGCGAGAAGTGCGTGCGCGAGCCGTCGCTGAAGAACATCGGGAAACCGGTCCAGCTGGCGCCACGGGAGCGGGTGTCTTGCTGGTCGATACCGAAGGTCAGCAGGGTGTCGGGCGTAAGGTCCGCTTCAAGGATGCCGTAGCCGATGTCCTTGGCGTGCTGGTAGTGATCGAGATACGACTGGCGGTCCTGATACACGCCGACAAAGCGTCCGCGCAGATTGCCCGACTCGGTCAAGGGGCCGGAAATATCGCCTTCGGTGCGGTAGTTGTCCCAGGAGCCGAACGTCTGGGTGACCGAGGCCTTGAATTCCCGCGTGGGCTTTTTGCGGATCAGGTTGACCGTGGCCGACGGGTCGCCGGAACCGCTGAGCAGGCCGGCCGAGCCCTTGATGATTTCCAGGTGGTCGTACACTGCCATGTCGGTGCTGGTGGTGCCGTAGTCGTACACGCCGTCATAGGTGGCGTTGACGCCGTCGTACTGGAAATTGGTGATCGGCAGGCCACGGCTGGAGAACTCCCAGCGTTCGCTGTCGTAGTTCTGCACGCTCACGCCGGGGGCGCGGCGCAGGGTGTCGGCGATGCTGTTGGAGCCCTGGTCGTCCATCTGCTGGCGGGTGATCACCGTGACCGACTGCGGGGTGTCGCGCATCGACAGCGGCAGGCCGGTGGCCGAGGCCATGACACCGGTAGTGTAGGCATGGGTGTCTTCGATGATAGCGCCCAGGCCCTGGCCGGAAATCGTCGTGGCGCCCAGCTCCAGCGCGCCGCTGTGGGCGGGGATCAGCTCCAGCACGTAACCGTTGTTGCCTTGGGGCAGCGCCTGCAAACCGCTGCCCTGCAACAGGTGCTGCAAACCGCTGGTCGGGGTGTAGCTGCCGTTCAGGCCGGGGCTGGTTTTACCGGCAGCGAGGCTGTTATGGCCGGCGATGAACATTCCGGACTGTTCGGCGAAGCTGTTCAGCACGGCGACCAGGGCGCCGCCCGCGATGCGATAACTGCGCGCGGCTTCCTGGGTCGAGGTCGGCTCGGCGGCGTACAGCGTCGGTGCGCCGAGGCAAAGCAGGGAGGTGGCCAGCGCCAGTGGGCGCAGCGCGAAGCGAGCAGGTTGCGGCATGGAGGTGTCCCTTTGGATCAAGTCGATCGGCGAGTTGAAAGCGTCTGCAGGGTTAACCGAACGAGTGTCGAAAAAGGGAACTGGCGGGTGAAGTTTTTTACTGCGGCCCCACGCTGACCCACCACGGCATCGGCCGCTCGACCCGAATCGGCAGCGCGGCTTGCAGCAGGTGCAGGGCCTGGTCGCTGTCCTTGAGCGGGAACGAACCCATCACCGGCAACTGCGCCACGGCCGGGTCGCAGCCCAGGTGGCCGGGGCTATAGCGGTTGAGTTCGGCGATCAACTCGCCGAGCGGCAGGTTGTCCGCCAGCAGCACGCCACGGCTCCAGGCTTCACGGGCCGGGGAGGCGACGCTGGCGGTGTTGAAGTGGTTGCGGGTAAACGTCAGCTGTTGGCCGGTGTCGACAATCCGTGGGTGCGGGTTGAGCGTACTCACCCGCACCCGGCCCTTGAATACCGTGAGCTGGGTATGCTCATCACCTTGCACCACGCTGAAGCGCGTGCCCAGCGCCTGCAGCCGGCCTTGTTCGGTGTCCACCAGGAACGGACGGTTGGGGTCCTTGGCGGTGTCGATCAACACTTCGCCAAAACGCAGGCGCAGCAAGCGTTGCGCGGCATCGAAGCGCACATCCAGCGCGCTCTGTGTGTTCAGCCACACGTGGCTGCCATCGGTCAGCAGCGCGTCGCGGGTCTCGCCGTTGGCGGTCGCATAGTCGGCACTCCAGCCGCTTGCCAGGCGGGGCAGGGGGCTGTGGCGCCAGGTGCCCCAGGCCAGTGTCGAGCCGACACCCAGCACCAGCAGGGTCTTGAGCGTCTGGCGCCGCGAGCTGCGCAAGGCCCGGCTGGCGCCATGGGGTTGCTCCAGCAACGGCGCAAAACGCTGGCTGACGCGCTGCACGTACTGCCAGGCCGCCAGGTGCTCGGGGCTTTGCGCGACCCAGGTTTGCCAGCGCAACTGTTCGAGCGCACCGCCTGGGGCCTGCAGGCGCACGTACCAGTGCGCAGCCTGCTCCAGGCTGGCGTGGCTGAGCTGGCCGGGGCGGCTCATTGCACCAGCATCCCGTCGAGTTCGGCTTCCAGAATCGCGCAGTGCAGCAGGGCCTGGGCCATGTACTTCTTGACCATGCGCTCGCACACGCCAAGCTGTACGGCGATCTGCTTGTAGGGCAGACCGTGCAAGTGCGCGAGTAAAAAGGCCTCGCTGACCTTCTTCGGCAGGCGCGCGAGCATCGTGTCCACTTCGTAGAGGGTTTCGACGATGATCGCCCGTTGCTCCGGCGACGGCTGCTGCGCTTCCGGGCGCTCGGCCAGGGTTTGCAGCCAGGCGCGTTCCAGTTGGCGGCGGCGCCAGTGGTCGATGCACAGGCCACGGGCGATGGTGGCCAGGTAGGAGCGTTGGCCGACGTGATCGGTTTCGGCCAACGGGCGGCCGAGGATGCGGATAAACGTGTCGTGGGCCAGGTCGGCGGCATCCCAGCGGTCGTTCAGGCGCCGCCGCAGCAGGCCGAGCAGCCAGCTGTGGTGGGTGCCATAGAGGTGGGTGAAGGAGGTCGACACACTGTCCATCCAGCGCAAAGGCTTTGGCGTAAATAAGAATTTGTCGCGATTAAACCAAAGCGTCGGGTTGTGCGCAAATGATATTGGTTTGCTTTTGGGAGGCTGTATCGATGGATTGAAGAAATCAGCTCGGGCATCAAGAACCTGGATACCCAGGCCATCATCTATTCACTCGTCGGTACCGGCACGTTGATCTCCAACGAGTGAACGCCTGAATCTCACAGCTGTTTCGACAGAAACACCCGGCTGTTGCCCTCGGGTTCACAGGCGATTTCGCCAAACCGCACCCAGCCGTTCTTCTCATAGAACCCCGGCGCCTGGAAGCTGATGGTGTAGAGCACCGCATTGCGACAACCGCGGCGTCGGGCTTCGTCTTCGAAGGCGCGCAGCAATCGGCTGCCGATACCGGAACCGCGCAGGGTCTCGGGCAAGTGGAAGAGGTCGAGGAAGGCCATGCCGAATGCGCTCCGGCCGGTGATGCCGCCGAGCACCTGCTGGGTGTGCGGGTCTTTGACCAGCACGCTCAGCGGGCGCCGGTCATGGTAGCCGGTGGCTTGTTCGTTGAACGCCGCCAGGCCGTTGCCGAGGATGCGTTCGGCGTCGGGGTTGGGCTGGTCGCTGATTTCAATGAGAGGAGGCTGCATCGCGCTGGGTTCCTTGTGGCCCGTTGTCCGACAAGCGTCTAGACAGTTCTTTATACGATTGAGTGTGGGCGTGATCAGGGTTTTTCGACCAATAAAGCGCGTACCTCCTCTTCCTGCAACTGCTTTTCCCTGGCTTCCTGGCGCGCCTGCTCCTCGGCGCGTTGCTTGGCCTCCCGGCGGAACTGGTCGACGGATAAGTTTCGGAGGTGCTCGATGTCCTGCGCAGTGGCACCGAATGCAACCGGCACCATGGCCATCAACGGGGCTGCGATCAAAGAGGAGGTCAACAAGCGGCTGATACGTGCCCTGGACATCAAAGCAGTCCGAGTCAATTCGTGGTGCCTTGTTGGGCGCTGCAACAGGGATAAGTTCCCAGGGTGGCTATTAAAAGGCCATTACCATCTCGTGCCACGCCATCCCGCCATGATCCGACGCCGACGGCTGCACATAGCGGTAGCCCAGGCGCGTGTACAACGCCACATGGCGGTCCTTGCACATCAAGTGAATCGTCTGCTTGCCCAGCGCGCGCATGCGCTGCACAAACTCGCGCATCAACGCGGTGGAATAGCCCTTGCCCTGGTGCGCCGGGGCGACCACCACCGACATGATCACCACATTCGGCGCCTCGGCCGCATGGCCGACCAACTCCTTGAACGCCTCATCCGACATCACCACCTTGTGGGCGCAGCCGCTGTTGATGAAGCCCACCACCTCGCCATCTGCCTCCAGGATCAAAAAGCCTTGCGGGTATTGCGCAATGCGCGTGGCGATCTTTTCCAGGGTCGCGGCTTCGTCGCCTTCGTAGGCAGTGGTTTCGATGTCGAAGCAATGGGCGGCGTCGCTGGGGAGGGCGTTGCGAAAGGAGAGGGCGGGCATGCGGTTTCCTCGGGGGGTAAGCGAAAGGCCACATGATAGCCGGGTGTCTATAGCGCCGCCATTGTGGCCTCTGGGTCGACCAGGATGTTCGGCCAGCGTGGTTTAACGGGGCCAAGTGACGGGGCTTGGTGACCGTCCAACTGCTGGAGGCCGGACTCGGTCAACGGTGGGAGCTGTCGAGCCCCAGCGAGGCTGCGATGGCGGCGGTACAAACACCATCAAGTCCACTTCACGCGCCAACTTCCAGTTCACCAGAAACCAGAAAACCCGCCAAAGCGGGTTTCCTCAGCACTTACATCACGTCAACTCACCGCAGGCGAATCAAACCCACGCCGCTCCATCACCGTAAACACATCCGCCACATCCTGGACCATGATCCGGGCGGTGTTGGCGACGGTATTGATGTCGTGCTCGGCATAGTCGGACACTTTGGAACAGGCCATCAGGTGCAGGTAGGCGAGCGCGGCATTGAGGCGCTCGCTGGCGCAGGCGTGCAACTCGCTGAGCGGGGCGTCGCTGTCGATCAGCAGGACCGGGTAGTCGGTTGCGGTTTGGGACATGGGGGTGAAGCGGCGGGGCGGATTTTGATTGGTCATGAGGTTCGATTCTATTTGGGTAAAAAGAATCACCACCTTGCTGCTGCGAAACAGATTGGGTGGCAACTGTGCGCGGGTTCGCAGACCAGGAAGAATCACCCCCGGCAGACCCGAAGGTCTCCCACGCACAGCCGCCATAAACGAGGCGCAGACGGACACCGCCTGAGGGTCTGATGACTGTGCAGGTTGATTCTATTGTGTAGGGCTGCGAAACCCTGTCGCCGACCAATGCCAGCGACGGGGCGAACTATAAGGTGCGGTTAATCGAGGCGCAACCGACAGGCTGTTTCAAACTCCACCCACCAGCGTCCCTTCCGCCATCCGCCGCTTATACGCACTGTCCCGACTCGCCAACCAGAAATACAACGGCGACGTCACCACCAACCCCACCACCCACGACAAATCCGCGCCGTTGATGTGCTGCGAAATCGGCCCCACGTACAACGGTGTGTTCATGAACGGAATCTGCACCGCGATCCCCACCGCATAGGCCAGCAGCGCCTGGGGGTTGTAGCGCCCGTAGATCCCGCCGTCCACGCGGAAGATCGATGCAATGTCGTACTTGCCTTTATGGATCGCGTAGAAGTCGATCAGGTTGATCGCCGTCCACGGCACCAGTACCACCAGCAGCACCAGGACCATGTCGACGAAGTGGCCGATAAAGTCTTTCGAGGCAAATACCGCGGCCACCGAACAGGCCGCGAGTACGATGATCGAGATCACGGCGCGGCTTTTCGCGGTGGGGATCCAGCGGTAGGCGAAGGTCTGCACCAGGGTGATGATCGACAGCACCGCGCCGTACAGGTTGAGGGCGTTGTGGCTGATCACGCTGAGCAAGAACAGCACCAGCATCAACGGGCCGATGGCGCCGGTGGCGAGTTTGACCGCGTCCATGGTGTCCATGCCCACCGGGGTGGCGAGCACCGCGACGGCGCCGAAGATGAACGACAGGCTCGAGCCCAGCGCCGAGCCCAGGTAGGTGGTCCAGAAGGTCGACGCGACGGGTACGTCGGCCGGCAGGTAGCGCGAATAGTCGGAGACGTAGGGCGCGAACGCGATCTGCCACAGCGCCGCCAGGGACACGGTGGCCAGCCAGCCGGAGAGGTTGAAGCTGCCGCGGGTCAGAAAGTCGCTGGTCTGTATATGGCTGAAGATGTAGCCGAAACCCAGCACGATCCCCGCGCCCAGTACCCAGGTGCCGATGCGGTTGAGTACGTGGATGAAGCGATAGCCGATGATGCCGATGATCCCGGAACCGATGGCGCCGATCACGATGCCCACCGGCACGGGCACGCTGTCGACCACGCCGTGCAGGGATTTACCGGCCAGCACGATGTTGGAGGCGAAGAAGCCGATGTACATCACCCCGGCGATCACCACCACCAGCAACGCGCCGAGGGAGCCGAATTGTGCGCGGCTCTGGATCATTTGCGGGATGCCCATCTGCGGGCCCTGGGCCGAGTGCAATGCCATCAGCACGCCGCCGACCAGGTGGCCGACGAGGATGGCGACGATGCCCCAGATCAGATTGAGATGGAACAGTTGCACGCCCAGCGCACCCGTGACGATCGGCAACGGCGCGATGTTGCCGCCGAACCACAGGGTGAACAGGTCTCTTACCTTTCCGTGGCGATCTTCCGGGGGCACGTATCCAATCGTGTGTTTTTCGATAAGCGGGGCGCTGGATGTTGCAGTGGTAACCATGACGAACTCCAAGGCAAGGTGAGTACGTTGACGTACTTCGCTGTGCGCCGCTCAGCGGCGCTTTGTTGTTGGAGCGATCATCTGCAATGGGGGCGGGGAGGTAAATTAGTAAGTTTGTTGCTATAGACCTTAAAAAAAGTATCTCGCGTGGCCACGCGCTCCGGTATGTTGCCCGCTTGTGTCCTGGGGCGAAGTCCCACATTTGCGGAGGGCCCGATGGCTGCCTATAACCTGCGCCAGCTCAGATATTTCGTCACCACGGCCGAGTGCGGCAGCGTCGCCGAGGCGTCGCGCAAGCTGTATATCGCGCAACCGTCGGTGTCCACCGCGATCAAGCAACTGGAAGACAGCTTTGGCGTGCAGTTGTTTATCCGCCATCATGCCCAGGGCGTGTCGCTCACCCCCAGCGGCGCGCGCTTTTATCGCAAGGCGCTGGAGCTGCTGCGGGTGGCCCACGAGTTCGAGCAGAATGCCCTGGCCGACAATGACGTGGTGGCGGGGCAGATCGATATCGGCTGCTTCGAAACCGTCGCGCCGCTGTACCTGCCGCGTTTGATCGCCGGTTTCAAGGCGCGCTGGCCGGGGGTGGAAATCCGCATGCGCGATGGCGAGCAGCAGGAGTTGGTGCAGGCGCTGACGGCCGGCAGTATCGACGTGGCGATGCTGTTCGAGCATGACCTGGGCGCGACCATCGAGACCACGCCGTTGATGCCGCCGCAGCAGCCGTATGCGCTGTTGCCGGCCGATCACCGCTTTGCGCAGCAGGCCAAGGTGTCGCTGGCGGACCTGGTGCTGGAGCCGATGATCCTGCTGGATGTACTGCCGAGCCGCACGTACTTCGTGAGCATCTTTGAAGAGCGCGGCTTGACGCCGAACATCGTGTTCAGCTCGCCGTCGATCGAGATGGTGCGGGGCATGGTGGGGCGCGGGTTTGGCTTTTCGATCCTGGTGACCAGGCCGTTTACCGAGTACACCTATGACGGCCAGAAAGTCGTGTGCCTGCCGCTGGCGGAAACCGTCACCGGCTCGGGCTTGTCGGCCGTGTGGTTGCGCCGCGCACCGTTGACCAAGCCGGTGCAGTTGTTCGTCGATTACTGCCGCGAGGAGCTGGCGCGTTTGCTCGCCTGATCGGCGCGCTCAAGCCTGGGCCAACAACGCATCGGCCCGGCTGTCCTGGGTCACGCAGGCGTCAACTCTGATCGGCGCTGGGATTACTCCTCGGGCCCGACATTCCGGATGTTCAGTTGCTTCAACCGTGCGTCGAGTTGTGTGCCGAAGTTGTTGACCGCCTTCAAGTGCCCCGGGCTGTAAGTGTCATCCGGACGGTCCGGGCGGAAGTGGACGGACAGCGGCACCACGTTGCCCGGCGGGTTCAAGTTGTTATCGAGGTAGGGCCTGCCGTGGCTCGGGTTCAGATCCTTGATGCCGTTAGCTTCTGCCACGTCAAAAAAGGCATCTAGCGTGCGGTATGCATCCTCTTCTCTTACGGCCATGCGTATGCTTTCCCTGTCAGGTACACCCGCTTCGGGGCGCTGACGCAACTCTTCAGGCGGCGCAGCGTTGAGCGGGTTGTTCAACGGCGAGTGCGGTGGAATTCCTATCATGGTCAATACTCAAAGGCTGTTGAAGTGAAAACGGCTATTAGCCGTTTTCCTATGTGGGCCGCCTTCAAGTACGGTTCCATCAGCTGCGGGTAGCGATTGATGCAGGGTATGTCGCCGGCACAGCCGAGGGCTGTCAACGCAGCGCGTTCAGCATGCTGTGCAACATCTGATCGCACTGTGCCAACTGCGCCACACTCACAAACTCGTCCGGCTTATGCCCCTGGTCCATGCTGCCGGGCCCGCACACCACCGTGGGAATGCCCACCGCGTCGAACAACCCGCCCTCGGTGCCGAACGCTACCGTGCCGAACGCCCGCGAGCCACAAAATGCCGCGATCAACTCGGCCGCCTCGCTCTGCTGATCGGTCATCAGCCCCGGATACGCCGACAGCTGGGTAAAGCGAATCGCACTCTGCGCGCTCACCGCCTGCATGCGCGGCAATACCTGCTGCTCGGCGTAGGCGCGCAATTCATCCGCCACCGCTTGTGGGGCCTGGCCCGGCAGCGCGCGGACCTCAAAATCAAACCGGCAGTCGGCGGGCACGATGTTCAGCGCCTTGCCCCCGCCAATCACCCCGGTTTGCACCGTACTGAACGGCGGATCAAAGCGCGCATCCTGCTTATCGCGCAGCCGTTGGCCGATGCGTCCCAGTTCGCCGATCAATTCGGCGGCATGCTCGATCGCATTCACGCCATGGGGCGCATACGCCGAATGACAGGCCGCGCCATGCACATCGCAGCGCATCGCCAGCTTGCCTTTATGGCCGAGCACCGGTTTGAGTTCGGTCGGTTCACCGATGATGCACAGCATCGGCTTCACCGGCCGCTGCGCCAGCACGCTGAGCAACGAGCGCACGCCCAGGCAACCGACTTCCTCGTCGTAGGAGAGGGCGATATGCACCGGCCGGCGCAACGTCGCCGCGACCAGCGCCGGCACCAGGGCCAGCACACAGGCGATGTAGCCCTTCATGTCCGCCGTGCCCCGGCCGAACAGCCGGCCGTCGCGTTCGGTCAGTTCAAACGGCGGCATGCTCCACGGCTGCCCATCCACCGGTACGACATCGGTATGCCCGGACAGCACAATCCCGGGCACCTCCACCGGGCCGATGCTGGCAAACAGGTTGGCCTTGGTGCGGGCCTCGTTGTAGATCAGTTCGCTGGCCACGCCGTGACTCGCCAGGTAATCGCGCACAAAGGCGATCAACTGCAGGTTGGACTCGCGGCTGGTGGTATCGAACCCCACCAGCGTCTGCAGCAATGCGCGGCTGCGGCTCATCGCTCGTCCCCGGCGACGCCATAGCCGGGCGCGTGGTCGGGGGCCAGGGCGCGGTCGATGTAGGCCTGCACTTGTGGGCGATAGGCATCCCACAGCGTGTGCAGTTGGCCGATCGGGTTGGCGTCGGCCCAATCCACCCGCAGGTCGATGATCGGCCAGGTCAGCTCGCCCACCACCTGCAACGCGGCCGAATGCACCGGGCCGGCTTCGCCACCGGCGGCGATGGCGGCATGCATCGCGGCCAAGAGTCGCTCGGCCAGTTGGCCTTCGCCTTGCTCGAAGGCCTGGACCATCGCCTCGATCACTGCGCGGTCGGCGAGCATATTGCCGGCCGCGACGCACTGTTCGCCCGACACCGCGTGGTGCTTGCCGAGGGTTTGGCTGCCGCTGAAATGCACGCTGCGGCCCAGGTGATCGATCGCGGTCAGTTGGCGGTATTGGCTGTAGCCGTTGCGGGTCAGCGCCTGGTCGATTGCGGCGGCGGGGGCCAGGCCTTGTTGCAGCAGGTCGAGCACGTCCGGGCCGAGGGCCGGCAGCGTGATGTTCTGGGTCGCGACTGCACCGACACCCGGCCGCAGCCAGGGGCAGCGTGCGCCGACGGCGATGCTCGAAGAGCTGATGGCGATGCCCAGTTGGCCGGTGTCGGCGCAACGGCCGACGATTGAAAAGGTCATGTACGGCTCCTTACTCGGGAATCACGGCGATCACATCGATTTCCATCAGCCACTGCGGCTGGCCCAGGGCCGATACCACCAGCCCGGTGGAAATCGGGAACACGCCCTTGAGCCATTTGCCGACTTCCTGGTACACCGGCTCGCGGTAGCGCGGGTCGATCAGGTAGGTGGTGGTCTTGACGATATGGCTGAGGTCGCTGCCGGCTTCTTCCAGCAGTTGCTTGACGTTGCGCATGGCCTGCTCGGCCTGGGCACGCGGGTCGCCGAGGCCCACCAGGTTGCCGTCGAAATCGCTGCCGACCTGGCCGCGCACATACACGGTGTTGCCGGCGCGCACGGCCTGGCACAGGTCATTGTCCAGGCTCTGGTTGGGGTAGGTTTGTTTAGTGTTGAACATGCGGATGCGCGTGTGGGTAGGCATCAAAAAACTCCGGGAAAAATGATCAGGCGCTGACAGGGGACGGGCGCACGAGCGGGGCCGCGACGCGATATTCGAGGTACTGACGCTGGGTGGCGATATGGTCGGCGAGGTATTTGGCGTCATGCCACACGCCCCAGATAAACGACGAGCCACGGCGCGACTGCCAGGGCAAACCGAGGAAGTAGATGCCGGCCTCGCTGGACACGCCGCGCTGGTGCTGCGGCTTGCCGGCGGCGTCGAACGCATCGACCTTCAGCCAGCGGTAATCCACGGTAAAGCCGGTGGCCCAGATGATCGAGGTGATGCCGGCGCGGGCCAGGTCCAGTTGCAGGATCGGCTGTTTCACGCACTCGGCATCGGCGAAGACGCGCCGGGCTTCGGGCTCCACGGGCAGGTCGAGGCCGTTGCGTTCGATATACGCATCCGCCGCGTCCAGCAGGGCCAGGTAGTTTTCGTCGCCGCGTGCGAGGTTCTCCAGCAGGGTGGGTTGGAAGGTGGCCACGCCGCCATGGAAAGACTCGGTGGGCCCGACCAGGGTCATGCCGCGCAGGGCCAACTCGCGGAAGTCGATGGTCTTGCCGCCGTGGGCGCCGCTCACGGCAATGGTCACGTGTTCGCGGCCGGGCTTGATCGCGGCCTGGTCCCATTCGCCCAGCACACCGAGCCACCAGCAGAAATCACGCTGGCGATAGGCACGCGGCGGGCGGTCGTGGGCGCCGACCGACAGGTACACCTGACGGCCGCTGCGCTGCAGTTCATCGGCGATCTGCACCCCCGACGAGCCGGCACCCACCACCAGCACCGCGCCTTGGGGCAGTTGGCCGGGGTTGCGATAGTCGGCGGAATGGATCTGATGCAGCGCTGTGTCTGTCGGCGCGATCGCCGGGATCACCGGCGTCTGGAACGGCCCGGTCGCCGCCACCACGCGGTTGGCTTCGATCACGCCGTCGCTGGTGTGTACGGTAAAACCGGGGCGGCCGACATTGCGCAGCACCGAGGTGACTTCCACGCCGGTGCGGATCGGCGCATTGAACTGGCGTGCATAGGCTTCGAAGTAATCCGCCACGCGCTCTTTCGGCGCGAAGGCATCCGGGGCGAGCCCTTCGAAGGCGAGGCCGGGAAAGCGGTCGTGCCAGGCCGGCCCGTTGGCCACCAACGAATCCCAGCGGCTGCTGCGCCAGCGCTCGGCGATCCGGCTGCGTTCCAGCACCAGGTGCGGCACGCCGTGCTTGCTCAAATGCTCGCTCATGGCCACGCCGGCCTGGCCGGCGCCTACCACCAGGGTGTCTGTTTGGGTGATTGCTTGCGTCATGTGTCTGTCCTTGCGTAATGCAGTTGGATTCAGCTTGGGCATGACTTCAAGGTAGGGGGCGGGCGGTTTTTAATAAAATATTATTAAGCTGGGAAGTGAGCATAAATATCGGATGCAAAGGGCCTCGGCAGGCGATGGCAAGGCGATGCTGGATCACCTCGAAGCGCTGGCGAGGACGCTCAGGATCGAGGAGTTGGTGCTGGATGCGAGGTTGAATGCGGCCACCCGTTACCGGCGGTGCGGGTAGGTGGGGCACGATGAGGCGATTCACCACTCGCCGTCGGGGTTGCAGTGGGCGTGTATCCCAAAAAAGCCGGCGATCTGTGTCTGTCGCGCAGCACTCCAGGTGGTTAGGGTCGGTTCACGTTAACTGACGACCGAGCCCACCATGGAACTCACTGCTGTCCCGTTTGGCATCACCGACTGGTCCACCCTCGAACCCGAGCTTCATCCAGGCATCACCGGCAGTGCCTGGTGGCGCACTGGCCACTTCGGCACCACCCGTGTACGCATGGTCGAATACACCCCCGGCTACCTGGCCGATCACTGGTGCTGGCGTGGGCATGTGCTGCTGTGCCTCGAAGGCGAGCTGCACACGGAACTGGAAGATGGCCGCCAATTCACGCTGACGGCCGGGATGAGTTATCAGGTGGGAAACAACATGGAAGGGCATCGCTCCTCGACGCGGGTTGGCGCCAAGCTGTTCATCGTGGATTGAACCGGCGCCAGCCCATCAATGCATCTTGCCAGGGGCCATGCCATCCAACCCACGGGCAGCGGCCTTGACCTCGACGGTCTGCCGCTCGCCCTTGGCGTTTTCCACGGTCAAGGTCAGCGGCACCTGGTCGCCTTCCTTGATCTGCCCGGTCAGGCCCATCAGCATCACGTGATAACCGTCCGGGTCGAGCTTGACCGGGGTGCCTGCGGGCAGGGTGATCGAGTCCACCGGGCCCATTCGCATCACGTCGTCCTTCATGCTCATTTCATGGATCTGCACGTCCTTGGCCACCGGCGAGGCGACGCGCAGCAGTTTGCTGTCGCTGTCGGCCGTCACGGTCATGAACGCGCCACTGGATGGCTGGCCCGGCACCGTGGCGCGCACCCACGCGTCGCTGACCTGGACCTGGGCGCTGGCGTGCGCGGCGAGGCCCAGCAGGGACAGGCCGATCAGGGTGCGCTTGAGGTGTTGAACGGCAGTCATTAGCAGACCTCCATGACGGTGAGCAGGTCTTCTGCACACTCTTTAGCGTTAAGGGATGCCGACAGGCCCAGGCGCAGGTTGCCGCGGGTGTCGAACACGAAACTGGTGGCGGTGTGGGACAGGGTGTAGGTGTCGCCGGCGGGGACCTTTTCATAAAAGATCCCGAATTCCTTGGCGGCCACGGCGATCTCTTCCGGGGTGCCGTACAGCGCTTCGAAGCTGGGGTCGAAGGCTTTGACGTAGCGGTCGAGGATCTCTGGCGTGTCGCGCTCGGGGTCGAGGGTGATAAAGATCACCTGCATGATCTCGCCGTCGCGGCCCATCAGTTTCTTGGCCTGGGCGGCGCGGGCGAGGGTGGTCGGGCACACGGCCGGGCACTGGGTGAAGCCGAAAAACACCACCGGCATCAGGCCACGGTACGAACTCAAGGTGACGGTTTCACCCTGGGTATTCTTGAGCTTGAAGGTGCGGCCCATGATCTTGTCGCTCAAGTCCTTGCCGTACTTGAAATTCAACTTGGGGCTGTTGTCACAACCGGCCAGCAGGCCCAGACCCAACAGGCCCATGCCGGTCAGGACCTTGCGGCGGGTGAATAACGTACTCATCAACTGTGCATCCTGTGAAGCGCCTGCCTTGCTCTGGATCTATACGCCAGGCGTTGAAAAGGAGTAAACGCGGAGGGCGCCAAGTCTACCAACCCTGGCCGATGCGCGTAATCTGCGACGTTCTGCCACAGGGGCGCGCCGCGCTTCATCCCTGCGGGGCTTCGATGGTAGAGTCGCCGCCATGAAACTGCGCCGCTCGGACCGTTCGCTGATCGCCTGGACCCTGTACTTCTGTGTCCTGCTGAACCTGTTCGTGTGCGGTTTGGGCCATGGCCAGATGCTCGGCCAGCAGCTCAATGGTGTCGGTGGCGCGTTCTGTTCGGTGGACAGCAACCAGGCGCCACTTTCCGACAAAGGGTTGGGTAGCCCGGCTTCCAGCGATATCTCGAACTACTTTGCCTGCCCGCTGTGCGCTGCCGCGAGCGTGGCCATCGTGTTCCTGATCGGCCTGGCTTGGCTGCTGGGCCTCGGCCAGACCCCACGACCGGCCCATGAACGGCGCAACAAGGCGCCGCCGCGTTATTCCTGGCCCTCGGCCAACCCCCGCGCATCCCCCGCATTCTGACGTGTGCCTTGGGCTTCCTGTGATCAGGAGGCGTTTTATCGTCACGACTGTGAGTGCGTTTTATGAAGCCTCTATTGCCTGCCGGCGCCAGCCGCCTGGTCAGCAAGGCGGCGCGCCGCCTGCACACGGAGCCGGCGCGGCCGGAATACCCGAGCAATTCGCGTAGTTTCGTGCATCTGGATGCGCGCCTGTTGCCCTATTGGCACACCTTGTTCGACATCTGCCCGGCGCTGCTCAAGCTCGACCCGCCCGAGGGCTTGAACCTGTTTCGCAGCTTCATGACCTGGGCCTACCACAACCAGCTGGCGCAGGACTGGACCTGGCACCTGAACATCGGCCGTTGGCTGCTGGTCTCGCCGTACCGCGCGCAGATCGACGATGAACCGATCGACGCGTTCATGGCCGCGGCGGCGGCGCGGTGGGTCGATACCGATGACAGCCAGGCCCAGGGTGTGGTCCTGGCCTGGCAGGGTTCGGAAGTCTTCGATTGGAAGGGCAGCGCGTTTGCGCTTGATGAACAGCCGCCGTTGCCGCCTCCCGCCTGGGACTTCGCCTGGTGCCCGTTGACCCGGCGTGGCGGTTTCAGCGCTTGGTTGCCGGTGCCGTGAAGTGCCCGCCGCCGGCACCCCGTGAAGGCTTGCACGCCCCGGCGAGGCTCGCGGGCTCCGGCGATTGTTACAAAAAGTGAAAAACTGAATGACGGTTTTAGCGACTATTTCCCGGCCGCCCAACGCTATACCGTGCGCGCACCCGTTAGATGCAGCACCACCCGACTGACAAAGAACAGGGTTGGGCTGTGACGGGTCGCCTCAATTACTTTCAGGAGCCTTCATGAACCACAAGACTTGCATGGCGCTCGCCGTCTCCCTGGGCGCCGCGCAGCAGGTGGCTGCGTCGGGTTTTATCGACGACAGCAAAGCCACCCTCGACCTGCGCAATTTCTACTACAACCAGGACACCCGTAACGCCAAAGCCCCTACGGATAAGGAGTGGGGCCAGGCGTTCATGTTCAACTACCAGTCCGGTTTTACCGAGGGTCTGGTTGGTTTTGGCCTGGACCTGCAAGCCATGTACGGCCTGCGCCTGGACGCCTCGGGGCGCGCGGGCAAGGCTGGTGAAGACAACACCCCCGGCAGTGTTTTCCCGTTGTCCGATGGCAAGGCCGCCAACGACTTCAGCAAGACCGGCGCCACCGGCAAGATGCGTATCTCCCAGACCCAGCTCAAAGCCGGCACGCTGATGCCCAAGCTGCCCGTGCTGACGACTGAAGACGGCCGGCTGTTGCCGCAGACGTTCCGTGGCTATCAAGTGGACTCCAAGGACCTGCAGGGCTTCAACCTGATCGCCGGTAAAATCGAGCAGGTACTGGACCGTAACTCCAGTAACGGCCAGGGCATGTCCATTGCCGGTGCGAATGATCCGGTCAAGGGCAAGTCCAGCAACCAGTTCTACTACGGTGGGGTGGATTACGCCGTCAGCAAGCAACTGCAACTGCAGTACTACTACGCCAACCTGGAGAATTTTTACCAGCAGCACTTCTTGGGCCTGATCCACAACTGGCAGTTGCCGGTGGGGCAGTTCAAGACTGACCTGCGCTATTTCTACAGCACTGCCGACGGCAAGAACGCCAGCGCCGCCGGGCGTGGCGAAGGCTATGTCAGCTCGGGGTATTACGGCGCGGGCGTCAACGCCGGCAAGGTCGACAACCGTCTGTGGAGTGCGCTGTTCACCTACGGCCTGTACGGGCATTCGCTGAGCCTCGGTTATCAGAAGACCACCGGTGAAAGTGACTTTCCGCATATCAACCAGGGGCAGGGCCGTTCGCTGTACCTGATCACCAACTCCCAGTCGCTGAAGTTCGTCAATGCCGGGGAACAGGCCACGGTAGGCAGCTACGCCTACGACTTCAGCAGCCTTGGCCTTCCGGGCCTGCGCTCGAGCGTGACCTACATCCGCGGCAGCCACATCCAGACGGCAGGTCGCGACAACAGCGAGTGGGAGCGCGACCTGCGTGTCGATTACGTGATCCCCTCGGGCACGTTCAAGGGCCTGGGCCTGACCTGGCGCGGTGCGGTGTGGCGCGGTAACGACTCGGCCGACAAGGACGAGACGCGACTGATCGTCAGCTACAGCATCCCACTGCTGTAAGCCGCACTCTCGCAACGCTTGATCGGTATCAAGGCCTCGCGTTGCGCCAGGCCGCACACTGAAGTCCCAACGGCCGGTCCCCTTGAGAGGCCACCATGCTTTACCCCGTGTTTTTAGTGGCCCACCTGTTCGCCGCGCTGATCTTCATCGGCACGGTGTTTTTCGAGGTGCTGATCCTGGGGCACCTGCACCGGCAATTGCCGGCGCGGGTGATGGTGTTGGTGGAGCAGGGCGTCGGCCAGCGTGCCCGGGTATTGATGCCGTGGGTGTTGCTGGTGCTGTTCGGCGCAGGCCTGGGCATGGTCTGGCTGCGTTACCTGCCGGTGCTGGCTGCGCCGACGGCCTCGGCTTTCGGCACCTTGCTGACCCTCAAGCTGATCCTGGCGGCCAGCGTGCTCTTGCATTTTCTGCTGACCATGGCGCGCATGCGCTGGGGCTCGGTGAGTGCGCGTTATGTCCGCTGGGTGCATCTGAGCTTGTTCGCGCACATGGTCGCCATTGTGCTGCTGGCCAAGGGCATGTTTTACCTGAACTGGTAGACGGGCGGGGCTGCGACCTTGATGCACATCAAGGCGTGTGACCCAAGCGCACCGGACAATGCACCACCGCCGCCCGAACCGGAGTCCGTCATGCGTACCCTTCTTCATCCCGCTCGCTTTCGTCACGATCAAGGCGTGTTGGACTTGGCTTGCCAAACGGACACCCGTCGCTTCCATGCCGGTGTCGGCTCCCTTGACCTGTTGCGCGCCTTGCGCAACAGCCGCCAGTGCCAGCGGCCCCTGGCATTGAACCTGCACTGGCCGGCGGGCGACGTTGGCGCTGAGTATTTGCACAGCCTCACCCAGGAAATCCAACTGATCGGCTGCCAACTCGGCGGCCGCCAGCCGGTCGATCACTTTCACCTGCGCGGCACCACACCGGCGTTCGCCCAGGTGCAGCAGTTGATGGCGCAGTTGCACGAGCGCTTCAATTTTCTTGACCACGACCGGGGTGACTACTGCGTCGACCTCGACCCCGGGCACACGGACTGGGCCACCATGGGCCTGCTGCGCGAACAAGGCTTCAACCATGCAAGCATCGGCGTGCCGGACGCCAACCGCGAGGGGCCGCTGTGCCAGGCGCGGTATCAGGACCCGGCGCCGATCGAATCGCTGGTGGATGCGGCCCGCACCTTCGGGTTTCGCTCGGTGAACATCGACCTCGGCTACGGCCATGCCTGGCAGACCCCGGCCAGTATCGAGCTGAAACTGGCCAGCCTGATCGCCCTGGAGCCGGATCGCTTGCAGGTATTCGATTACGCCCATGCGCCTGTGCGCTATCAATCCCAACAACCCCAGGCGTTCAGCAGCGAGGCGGATAAGAGCGCGATGCGCCGTATTTGCTTCCAGCTCCTGGCCGCGGCGGGCTATCACTACATCGGCCTGGGGCAGTTCGCCCGGGCCGACGACGACCTCAAGCAAGCCCAGGAACGCGGGCGCCTGAGCCGTAACTGCGAAGGCTTCACCCTGCACGGTTACTGCGACCACATCGGTTTCGGCGTGGGCGCCATCAGCCAGATCGACACGTTGTGCGCGCAGAACACGGCCGATGCCCGCGAGTACCGTGAGCAATTGGGCAATGGTCAGCTCGCCACATGCCGGGGCTGGTTCCGCGAAACCTCTGACCCGGTGCGCCTGCACGTGGCCGAGCGCCTGGCCTGTGACCTGGAGCTGGATGTGCAGGCGGTGGAACGGCGCTACGGCCTGGTGTTCGCACGCTATTTCGCCTACCTCTGGCCGTTGCTGGAAGCGCTGCACCGCGACGGTCTGATCGAGCTGTCCCCGACGTTCATCTGGTTGCTGCCCGCCGGCCTGCCACAGGTGGACGGTATTTGCGCATTGTTTGAACGTGCCGTGCTCGCCACCCCGGTCAGCGCCAACGACGAGGTGATCGACACATGAGTGCTTTTGAATTCGACCGTGCCCTGGTCCACAAATACGACCGACCGGGGCCACGCTATACCTCGTACCCGACCGCGCCGCAGTTCAACAGCGCCTTTGCCCTGGATGACTATCACCAGGCGGTCCGCGCCAGCCATGAGGTGGCCGCGCCCAAGGCGTTGTCGGTGTACATCCACATCCCGTTTTGCCAGAGCCTTTGCTATTACTGCGGTTGCCACAAGATCATCACCCGCAAGACCCATCGGGCCGTGGAGTACCTGGCGTATCTCAAGCGTGAGATCCAGATGCAGGCGGCGCTGTTCGAGCGTTCCCGGCGCCTGACCCAGTTGCATCTGGGCGGCGGTACGCCGACCTATCTGGACGACGCGCAACTGGCCGAGCTGATGGCCTGCCTGGCCGAACACTTCACCCTGGATGACAGCGACGCCCATGAGTTCTCCATCGAGGTCGACCCGCGCACCATCAGCGTTGAGCGGATCAACACGCTGCGCGGCCTGGGCTTCAATCGCCTGAGCTTCGGCGTGCAGGACTTCGACCCCGACGTGCAGGCGGCGGTCAATCGCGTGCAAAGCGAAGCGCAGATCCTGCAACTGGTGGCCGCGGCGCGTGAGGCGCGCTTCAAGTCGGTGAGCGTCGACTTGATCTATGGCCTGCCGCTGCAAACCGTGGACAGCTTCGACGTGACCTTGAGCAAGCTGATCGCCCTGCGCCCTGATCGGGTGGCGGCTTACAGCTACGCGCACCTGCCGAGCCAGATCCGCGCCCAGCGCATGATCCGCCCCGAAGACATGCCGCCGCCGGCGCGCAAGCTGGAACTGCTGGAACTGACCATCCGCCGCCTGACCGAGGCCGGTTACGTCTACATCGGCATGGACCACTTCGCCTTGCCCGACGACGAGCTGGCGCTGGCCCGTGCCAACGGTACCTTGCAGCGCAACTTCCAGGGCTATTCGACCCATGCCGACTGCGACCTGATCGGCCTCGGCGTGTCGGCCATCGGCAAAGTCGGTGACAGCTACAGCCAGAGCGTCAAGGAACTGTCCCAGTACTACGCCCGACTCGACGCGGGGATGCTGCCGGTGCAGCGCGGCTATCGGCTCAACCCGGATGACGTACTGCGCCGCGAGGTGATCAATGGCCTGATGTGTGATGGTCGAGTCGACTTCCCACAGATCGAGGCCACCCATGGCGTGCGCTTCAACGACTATTTCGCCGAGGCACTGCTGCAATTGGACGAGCAGGTGGCGGACGGGTTATTGCTGATCCAGGCCGATGCGCTGCAACTGTTGCCCAAGGGCCAACTGATGGTGCGCAGCGTGGCGATGGCCTTTGACGCCTACCTGGGCGGCGCGCACAAAGGCCAGTTTTCCCGCACGGTTTAAGCGAAGAGGCCTGTATCCGCTGTGGGAGCTGTTGATCGCCATGTCCGCCCGCAGCGCGGTCTCCTTGTGGGCGCTGTCGAGCTTCCGCGAGGCTGCGATAGCGGACGGTCAGGCAGCAAAAGTGTCAGCAGGACCGGCCCCGTCGCAGCCTTGGATACTGGACTGCCCCCAGCATCGTAGACGTCTCCAGCCTATCCCTACCAAGCCGGTTTATATTTGTGTTAGCTACGTCATTCAAATAAAGCTACGGCGCGGACAAAACCTGCAGAAGCGTGCCGGATTTTGTAGGGGAAGCACGAAATCCAGAACCCAGATGCTGGAAGCAAATCCAGGTTGGCCAGTTTTTCCATTTGGCCGTAGCCGATGTCACGCCCGGCTTTATGCCCTTCCCAAATGATCGAGGCGTCACCTGATTTAGCGAATCTTTCTCTGGTGTACTTGAAGGGGGCATCCCAACTCCAAGCGTCAGTTCCCACCACTCGCACCCCTCGCTCCAGTAGATATAACGTCGCGTCACGCCCCATTCCGACGCCTGCATCGAGGTAGCCCGGCTGCCCAAATAGACTTCCGGCACGAGTGTTTATTACAACGATTTCCAAGGGCTTCAGATCGTGATTGATTCGGCGCAACTCAGCTTCCAAGTCCGTGACGGTCACGACGTGTCCATCGGGCAGGTGCCGAAAGTCGAGCTTCACGCCAGGCTGTAGGCACCATTCCAGCGGCAACTCATCAATACCAAATGCCGGCTTTCCACCATCCGTTGTGGATGCATAGTGCCAAGGTGCATCCATGTGAGTACCACTATGTGTAGTGATACTGAGCCGCTCAGCCGCCCATGACTCATTGCCAGGCAAGTCTTCTTTGCGCAGACCGGGGAACATGGCTGCCATTTCGGGCCAACCTTCCTGGTGATCCATGTAGTCGATCTTAGGGAGCAGAGGCGGGGGATCTGTATAGGGGTTGTTGTCCAGACAGACCGACAAATCGAGCATGCGACATTTATTGAGGTTCATGGACGACGGCTCCTGCTTTGGATTTTGTCGGTAGGGTGAGACTGGGAGCGTTTTTCAACGCATTGCGCAGCAGTGCAGCAACGGAGCCGTCATGACGAAACCCCATTGCGCGAGCTCGCGGGGTTCGAAGTGGTGGCTGGCGCCCGAACAAGACCTCTAGTTGAGGGTCGGGTTTGAATTTGATTTTTTCGCCATTAGCTTTGCCGAAGCGACCTGCGAGAGCATCGAGTACTTGGGCTATGGACAGTTGCAATACCGGCAACTGCCAGAGTCGATCCTCCGCCAGGTTTGTGATTTCTGCGGCATGTAGCAGGTTCTCCACGCAACAACGAGCCGACATCCACCATGCCGCTGCATGCGGTGAAACCGGGCAGTCATACGGCTCACCTGCAGCGTACGCATGCAAGAGGTCGCTCATGAAAGCGGACTTCAATCCGTTTGGTTCGGTTGGGCGAGCGACAATCCCGGGAAGTCGTAGCACACGTCCATCGACTTCGCCCCGACGAGCCAAGTCCTCAATGGCAATCTCGATCATGCGCTTGTGTGCTGCGTAGGAAAGCTGAGGGTGCGCAGCCTGCGTTTCATCCATTCTCGAAGGGAGTTCACCTCCGTATACGGCAACACTGCTTGCATAGACCAACACGGGGGGGCAGTCGTGGTTGCGCAATTGATGCAAGAGCTCCAGGCTGGCTTGTAAATTGACCTGGTAGCCCAACTCGTAATTCATCTCTGCAGCGCCGCCAGGGATGCTAACGAGGTGAAAAACCACATCGATGCCGTCAGCCAACACCCGCCGCAGCAGTGCCGGATCGGTAATGCTGCCGGAATGGCGGCGCAGGCGACTGTCTGCTGGCAGGTCATCCAGATGTTGGTCAAGCAGCAGAAGCGCTTCGATCTTTCGCCCGCGAATCTCACCCAGCTTCAGCAGGTGGGTGACCAGTTCGCGACCAACGAACCCATTGGCACCACTGACCATCACGCGCATGTCCAGCCTCCCTGCACCACACGCTGATCGATTGCGCCAAATAGCACATCATCATTGGGCCCTCTGACCTCCATTCGTATCCTGTCACCGAAGTGCATGAAGCCGGTGCGAGGTGCACCTTCAGCGATGGTCTCGATGGCTCGGCGCTCCGAAATGCAGGCAGACCCAACAGACCGGTCGGCATTTGAAACTGTGCCTGAGCCGATCAACGTACCGGCACTCAGTTTGCGCGTCAGCGCAGCGTGTGCAATTAACTGGTGGAAGCCAAAGTGCATGGCTCCTCCGTGCGGGTGACCAAACCACTCGCCATTCCACTCGACCTTCAACGGGAGATGTATACGGCCGTTAACCCACGCATCGCCCAGTTCGTCTGGGGTCACTGCTACAGGGGCGAAACTGGTAGTGGGCTTAGCTTGGAGGAAACCAAAGCCAGTCTTCATCTCTCGCGGTGCCAAGGCGCGAAGGCTAACGTCGTTTAACTGCAGTACCAGGCGAATATGTTTTAGTGCCTGCTCAGCAGGACAACCCATGGGGACGTCGTCTAGCAGTACAGCGAACTCGCCTTCGAAATCGATGCCATGAGCCTCGCTGGGCAAGGGTATTTCTGCGCGCGGGCCAAGAAAGTCGTCGCCGGCACCCTGGTAGATCAGGGGGATACGTTCGATGTTCTCGATGGGCTCCAGGTTGAAAGCTTTCTGCATCAATTCGCCATGGCTGAGGAAGCAGGAACCGTCCAGCCACTGCCATGCGCGCGGCAGTGGGGCCATCAACTGTTCAACGGCAAGCTCAAAGCTTCCAGCGACCTCACCGAGGTTCAAACTACGATAAAGAGTGTCCAGATCCGATTGCACGTTACCCCAGCTATCCAACGCAGCCTGCATTGTGGCGACAATCCCGCTGGCGTCTACAGCATGCTGTAGATCGCGCGAGACCACGAGCAGGCGTCCGTCCCGGGTACCGTCATTGAGTGTGGCAAGCTTCATGGCAGGAGCTCCTGCAGATCTGGAGCATAACGACCGTCCAGGAGGATGAAGACCATCCTCGCCATTTGCTCTGTGCGGTTGCTCCAAGCGTGGTTGGTGCCTCGCTGTACCACGATGTCGCCTTTTTTGAGGTGAACCTCTTCCCCGTCAAGCACTAACCAGATCTCACCTTCCGTGACGACTCCATAATCCAGTGTCTCGGTGCGGTGCATAAGTTTGTGTTTAGAGTCGGTCTTTCCAGTACCTGCATGGCTTTGGCCAATCTCTGCGAACGCAGCAGCTGCATCCTCTGCGCTGACCTGGTTCTGGATGCTGTCCGGCGGAATATCCACCACTCGAATCACGCTACCCAGCGGCCCAGGGCTAAGTTGCAGCGGCTGGGCAGTAGGGTCATCAGCGTTGTCCAGCGGGGCAGGGGTGGTTGCGCTGTTCCATACTTCGTAGAAGACGGTGCCTGGAATCGCTTTGAGCGGGAAGTTGTTCGGTGTAGCGCCGCAGCTAGCGACGACGGCATGCCCCTTGGCATCGTGACCCGTAACAATGCGTTTAAAATCTGGAAGTTTTTGCATAAGGTCTCCTTAGTTTCCATCACCGATGGTGGTACCACCATCGACTACAATGTTCTGTCCGGTGATGAACGCGCCGCCTGGTGCGGCCAGTAAAAGTGCCAAGGCAGCTACTTCCTCCGGGCGCCCAACACGACGCAATGGGGTGAGCGCCATGCGGCGCTGCATCACTTCAGGGTTATCTGTTAGTGGGCGTGCGAATTCGGTTTGAATCACGCCGGGGCTGATAGCATTGATGTGGATGTTCTTGGGGCCCCATTCCACAGCGAGATTGCGGGCGAGTTGTGCCAGGCCTGCCTTCGATATTCCGTAAAGCCCCAGTGCCTTGTTGCCGCGCACCCCGGCGATGCTGGCCATCAGCACCACGCTGCCGCCACCTCGCGCGGCCATGGCCGGTAGCACGGCACTGGTCAGCCATAATGCGCTGCGCAGGTTTACGGTCAGGGTGGTGTCCCAGTCGAGATCGCTGGCGGTTGCCAATGGCCCCATGTGCGGGGCGATGCCAGCGTTGCACACCAGCGCGTCGAGGTTGCCAAAGCGCGCGAGCACGGCCTCGGCCAGGATAACGACATCCTCCTGCTGGCTGAGGTCGGCGGCGATGGGCCAGGCGTCGATGCCCTCCCTGGCCAAGGTGGCGGCCACCCGAGTACAGTCTTCAAGACTCTCGCTACTAATGGCCAGGCGCGCCCCGGCACGACCATAAGCACGGGCGATGGCCAGACCGATGCCGCGGGTAGCGCCGGTGATCAACGCCACCTTGCCCGCCAGGTTGAACAGGTCAGCGTTCATGCGTGTTTTTCCAAGAGGGCAATGGTGGGGATGTGCAGGCAGCCAAGGGCTACCAGCCATTGCAGTCCGCCGACTACGGCCAGTGCGGTCGGCAAGGCTGAAGGAACGCCAGCGGTAATGGCCAGCACCACGAGGGGGCTGACAAACTCACCGGCGAAGATCGCTGAGGTAAACAAGCCGCTGGCTCGGCCGCGCTGGCTGAAATCGACCTGGGCCATGATCCGGGTGATCAAGGTGGGCAGCATCAGGCCGATGCCCAACCCGTTGATAAATACCGCCAACGAAACCAAGCCGTGACTGTCGGCCCCCGCCATCAATAACCCGCCGCTGCCGGCCAACACAAACGCAAGCAGCAACAGCCAGGAAGGCCGGGTGCGACCAATCAGTTTAAAGCTCAGGGCGCCCAGCACTACGCCCACCTGGTTACCGCCCATGGTCATGCCGATCTGCTGCGGTGCGTCCACGCCCAGCAGGTTAAGCAGGTAGCCAGCCTGCACCGGTACGATGAACAGGCTCATGCCCGCCAGCAACGCCAGCACCAGCAGCGGCAACAACCCTCGCCATGGCAAGCGGCGCTGGGCGACCTCCGCCGCCACCAGCCCCCGAGGTTCCCATAGCCACAGCGCCATCAACGGTAGAAGCACTAGACCCACGGCATACAAGGCGAACGGCGTGCGCCAGCTGTCCTGGCCCAACTGCCCGCCGATGGCCATAAACAACACCGCCGATAAGGAGGTCGCGACCATCTGCAAGGCAAACAGCCGCTCGCGGCGCCCGCCGCTGTAGTAGTCGCCCATCAGGGTGGTACAGCAGGTCATAATCGCCGCTTCGGCCAGGCCGATGCCGGCGCGGCTTAGGACAATGGCCTGCAGTGAATCGAGCCACAGAGGCAAAGTCCCGCACAGCGTGTAAATCAGCATCGCCACCAGCAACAGGGGCTTACGCCCGGTGCGGTCGGCGATCATCCCGGCGAACGGCGCCAGTAAGGCAATCATCAGGGCCGGTAGCGTCAGGGCCACCGGTACCAGCACGGCAGCCCCCGGTGTGTCGGCGAAATACACCTGCATGCGTGGCAGCACCGGGGCCAGCAGTACCGCGCCCAGTACCGGCAGGCAACTGCCGAGCAACAGCAATAAGGATTGCGGCGTACCGGCTTCGTATTCAGCCTTCATGACGAACCTCCAGAGCAACCGGGCGTTGGAAAGCCTTGTCCTGCGCTACCGGGTTGCGTGTGGCGACCGGGTTCAGCACTGCGGGTGTGTCTGCAACCCGGCGTTTCTGGGGCAAGAGGAAATACGCCAGCGCCGGCAACAAGATCAGCGCCCCGACCATGTTCCAGACAAACATGAAGGCCAGCAGCACGCCCATGTCTGCCTGGAATTTGATCGGAGAGAAGATCCAGGTGCCCACGCCGATAGCGAGTGTCACGCCTGTCAGCATGACGACCTTGCCGGTGAACAGAAGTGCCTGGTAATAGGCCCGGGACAGGCTTTCGCCTTGGCGAAGCTGGGCCAGCACGATGCTCATGACGTACAACGCATAGTCGACACCGATGCCTACACCAAGAGCGATAACGGGCAGGGTGGCGACCTTGACGCCCATGCCCAGCGCGACCATCAAGGCTTCACAAAGAATCGATGTGAGCATTAGAGGCAATACTGCACAGAGCACTGCGCGCCACGATCGGAACGTCACCAGGCAAAGCAGAATGACTGCGCCGTAGACCCACCAAAGCATGTCGTGATTCGCCTGTTTCACAACGATATTGGTGGCCGCTTCAATGCCTGCACTACCCGCTGCCAGAAGAAACGTGGCATCGCCGGAGTTATTGTTCCTGGCAAAACCTTCAACATTTTCGACAACGTTGTTGAGCGTGTCGGCCTTGTGGTCTTTGAGGTAGGCATAGAGCGTCAACAGGCTGCAGTCATCGTTGTACAAGCCACGTGGGGCTCCCGCGGTGACCATGTTCAAGGTCGCCTGGTTGTTCACTAACTCGTACCATTTGGGGTTGCCCTCGGAGAGGCCAACCAGCACGCGGCGATTTAACAAGGCCAAGGAGTTTGTCGAGTCGACACCCTCAAGTCCGCGAAGCTGCCAATCCAGATCATCAACTCGCTTCAGCGTGTTGTACGTCGAGCACTCCCCAGCGCGAGTCTTCACCATCACGGCAAATACGTCGCTGCTTGCACCGTAATGCTGTGTTATGAATCCATTGTCACGGTTGTAGCGAGAGTCAGGGCGAAGCTCTGGAGCGCCGGCATCAAGATCACCAACTTTTAGCTTCAGGCTTACTGCGTAGCCTGCGCAGGCCATGAGCGCAGCGACGATGACGCATAGCGTTGCCCAACGCTTGCGAGTGAAGAGATCCAGGAAACGCCATACAACGTGCTTCTCTTCGCCACACGCCTCAGCTTCTTCACCGCGAAGGCTGCGCCGAGCCGCTTTTTGGCTAACGCCCATGTAGGAGAGCAGGATTGGGAGCAGAATCAGGTTTGTGAAAATGAGGACGGCTACGCCGAGACTGGCGATTACTGCCAGATCCTGGATCACCTGTATCTTGATGATCATCAGAACTGCGAACCCCACCGCATCGCATAGCAACGCAGTCAGGCCGGCCAGGAACAACCGGCGGAATGTAAACCGCGCAGCCACCAGGCGATGCATCCCGCGCCCTATGTCCTGCATGATGCCATTCATTTTCTGTGCGCCATGGCTCATGCCTATTGCGAACACCAGAAATGGCACCAGCACCGAGTAAGGGTCAAGTTCGTACCCGAGCAATGGCAGTAAACCCAGCTGCCAAATCACTGCGACCAAAGAGCAGGTCACCACCAGAAAGGTGCTTCGTGCGCAACGGGTGTACCAGTAAAGTACTGCCGCGGTGATCAAGATGGCTGCAGCGAAGAACACTAGAATTTGTTTGAGACCATCGATCAGGTCACCTACAACTTTCGCAAAACCGGTGATGTGGATCTCAACACCTTGCGCTTGGTATTTAGTACGCAGCTTTTCCAGTTCATGAGCGAAGACGGTGTAATCCAGAGTCTGACCATCAGGTGTTCGTTCCAACAGCGGCACGTACACAATGCTGGAGCTTTGGTTGAAAGCCACCAACTGTCCGATCTCGTTGGAGCGCTCAACGTTGCGCTTGAGGGATTCCAGGCTTGCACTGCCGCCGTCGTAGCCATCGGGAATTACCGGGCCGCCTTCCAGCCCTTCCTCGGTGACACCAGTCCAGCGAGTAGATGGCGTCCACAGCGACTTCATTGCTGCACGGTCAACCCCCGCAAGCAGATACACCTCATCGCTGAGTTGCTGGAGAGTGTGCAAATATTTTTTGTCGTAGATACTCCCCTCTGGGTTCACTACGGCAATTCGCACAGCATTGCCAAGACCCGCCAGTTCCTGGCGGTGCTCCAGGTAGTTGACGATGTACGGATGCTCACGCGGAATCATCTTCTCGAAGCTTGCATTGAGTGTCACGCGTGTCGCCTGCCATGCCAGCAGAACTGTCACGACCAGGCAAAGCAGTACAACCAGGGCACGATGGTTAAAGAGTGCGCGCTCCAGTACGGAGCCAGAGGTGCTGTCGAAATCGTCGAGACTACCGGCAGACGGAGTAGGGGAGGTCTTTACGTGCATGGCTCAGTCCGCGATTTTGGAGGAAAAAGAAGGCGCTATGCGCCACGCGCCTGCCATACCAACAGCGACCAGGGCGCTATCAGATGTTTCACTGACAGAGGTCAAAGGAAGTCCTTCGGATACGGTGATGGGCTGAAAGTGCAGATCTGTAAGTCCGCTTCGCAGGAGGATGCCGGCCTGGTTGACGAGCAACAGGTTTTGACCGGCGATGCGAATGGCATTGAGGGAAGCAGCAAAGGGGTTGTCGACAGGCTGGAAGCTGATGCCACCATCCTCAGAGGAGAACAGCTTGCCTCGCAGGCCTCCGACCAGAATCTTCTTATTGGGAAGAATTGCAGCGGCAAAATAACTGCCTTCGTAAGGACTCTTAAGGGCTTCGAACGTGAGGCCGCTATCGATGGAGTGCAACAGCAGACCTTGCTCCCCCGCGATGATGATTTCATCGCCGTTGCGAGCCATCGCATAGAGATGCAGGCCTCTCGGATTTGGAAGGTCACCCATCCAGGATTGCCAGGTATTGCCTCCGTCCTTCGTCATCAGCGCAAGACCGTACGCCCCAAGGGCAACGCCATGCTTTGCATCAACGAAGTTCACTACCAACAGAGGCTTGTCGGCACCATCGGCCGACAATCTTTGCGCCACAGCGATTCGCTTTGAATCCCCAGAGTATTGGGCTGCTTGCAACTCAAGGGCAGCCGCTTGCTTTCCATCCAACTGCAATTGCCAGCTTTCCCCGCCATCGCTGCTATGCAGCACGACACCGGAGTGACCCACAGCCCAGCCGTTCCTCGAGTCAACGAATTGCACGCTGGTCAACGTTGTGCTGATGGGGCTGGCGGATTGTCGCCAATGTTGGCCGCCATCATCTGATAGCAGCACAACACCGCGTTCGCCGACTGCAACCAGCCGCGAACCGGCTTTGTTGACGTCCAGGAGCACCGCATGCAGTGCTTGAGATCCGAGTACTGCCTTTTGGGAAAGGACATCGACCGTATCTGCTGCCCAGGCAGGCAGCAACGAGCAGCCCGCTGCCATTAGCAAGCCGGAGATTATCTTTTTCATCGCACGCAACCCTTTTTGTTCTTATTTGATGCAGACGGGGCTTACGCCCCGCCAGAATCACCGGATGCCTTCACCCGCCATCGCGTCAGCGGTAAATACCGAGTCCTTGTAGGGCGGCACGATGCGGTATTGCTCGCTCTTCCCGGCAAAAACGTCACCGACGAACCATGCACCGGAAAGCAGGTCGTAAAAGCCGGTAGTGACTGACGCAGTGCCTGGGAGGTCGGGCAGAGCAACTGGCGAGGTCCACAACACTTTTGCGAGCTGCCCCCGGGCGTCGTAGCGATCACCAAGGACGGCTGTCCAGGTGTCCTCATCGAGGTAATAGGTGCTCTTGGGCATAACGTGTCGAGCACCGCTCTTCAGGGTCGCTTCAACTACCCAGACACGGTGCAGCTCCCAACGCACGGCGTCGGATTTCATATGGTGCGCGTCGAAGAGTGCTTCGGGGCTGGAGGCAGTGAATACCCGGTTCGAGTTGTACGGGATGTACAACTCTTTCTTGCCCACCAGCTTCCAGTCGAAGCGGTCAATTCGACCGGTAAACACATTGAGCTCGTCGAAGCTCATCACCCCAGCGGTCGCCGGAGTCGGGGTGTCGCAGCAGGCGTTGGGAAGGCGGCGAACTCGGCGCTGGCCAGGGAGGTACGTCCAGGCAGTGGTGTTGTCGGCGTTGATATTCTCAAGACCTGTGATTGCCTCTCCAGCGCGCAATGGTGGGCCGTCGTTCGTCATCCGGATTGACCAGAAGACGCCCTTGTCACTGCTGAAACCGGGCAGGTACCAAGGCATTTGAACATCTGCCCGGGAGTCGTTCGTCAGTACATGCTTTCCGTCCGCCGTGGTGAGGTACTGAGAGAAATTGGCGTGCCACGAAGCTCCGCGCCAACGCAACAGGTGGTTCCAGATTGCTTCTTCACCATTCTGGGGGATCGGGAACGGAATACCGCCTGCCGCGCCTAAAGGCATAGGCCCCGCCGGGCCGTTCGCCAGTTTGCCGCTGGTGGCATTCGCGAAAGTAGCGTCGTAAATGGACTGCGGGGCAGCGGCAGTGCGACGAGTTGGGTACACCACGACTTTGTAGCTGTCCGGGTACTTTTTCAGCATGGCTTGGGTGCCAGCCGACAGCTTATCGGCGTACTGAGCCATGTTCTGGGCGGTAATGGTGAGCAAAGCCTGGTCGGCCGCGAACGGATCATTGCGCTTGCCGCCTTCCTTGTTTGAGGGATCGGCCTGGGTGAAGCCTCCTTTCCACTCCGGAATACTGCCGTCGGCGTTGCCTGCGCGCTGCGCGCCAAATGGAGTCAGCGTCGACTTCAATTTGGCCGCCTCATCGGCGGAGACGGCTGCCATTGCCCCGTGCGCAAAAAACAGCGAGGCACTCAAGGTGGTGAGCAAAGAGACAAATTTTTTATTGTTTATCATCGAATAATCCCCGGTCAGAAGGTGCGGCTGACATTGAAGGCAAGGAAGTCGCGATCTTTGAGCGACTGTTCGAACGTGTAGTGGTTGGCGGCATCAAGGAAGGTATTTTCCGGGCCGTAGTAGTGCGTATACGTCAGGCCCAGACTCCAGGTGTTCAGATAGTTGCCTTTGAGCCCGATGTTGAGGTCACCGCCGTGATTGGCTCCGAAGCCCGCGCCCAGTGCCTCGGAGGCACCGTTTGTGTAGCTGGCGCCGATAGGCACGGATAAATCCAGACCCGGTAGGAACTGGCGATACATAGGTTCGTAAACAAGTCGCAGACTGGTCGCGTCGCGGTCTGCATTCGGGTCAATGGCGTCTTTGTTTTTGCTGACACTCATGACTCTGTTCCATGCAATCTCACCGATGAAACTGGCTTCCGGGGCGATGAAGTTCGGCTCGAGGCTCGACAGCCATGAGAGGTTGGCGTGTAGCGTCCTCCCCGTTGCGTACAGAGGGTCATCGTCATTTTTGATCGACTCGCCCGGTGCAAGAGTGCGCTGGTTGGTGGATGCCAGAGGCTGGTTCCAGCGAGTGGAGAGCTCGCCAGCGATGTTGTAGTTACCGAGCGTGGTGGAGAAGCTCGCGCCCAGAGCCTCGATACCTTCCGGATAGACCCAGTAGTACTCGCCGGCCTTGCCCGACTGAGGGTTCAGATTCGCGAAGTCCGGGCGCACGTTCAGTTGTGGATTTTTATCATGGAAGCGGATGGCGTAGACGCCCCAGTCGACTGTCTCGGTACGCCAGCGAAGTTGTACGCCGCCTTGCCCCGAGTCCTTCGCATCTTTGTCCTTACCGTGATAGAACGCCAGCGGTTGGGCCCCCGGAAACAGCGGAGCGCCAATGAACATGCGCTCGTTACCTTCACCGAAGCTATCACTGGTGGAAAAGTAGCTGCCTTCGGCTGGCAGGCGGTTTGCTTCCCATTCGAACTGGTAATAGGCGCCGATGGATACATCCGGAGTCAGTTGGAGCTGGCCAGAGAGCTGCTGGACTGGACGGATCAGCTCCTTGAACTGGGTATTGGGTACCGACAAGGCTTTGACTGCATCGACTGGCGCCATGCCGCCGGCGATACCATTCATGCCGTAGAAAAGACTTTCTCCCCACTGCATTGCGTACTGACCCACTCGACCCGAGGCTTGCATGTCGCCGACATCGGTCTTGCCAAACAGGAAGGCATCCAGAAGCTCACCTTTACGACCATGCAGGGTGCGGGTGTCATGGCTGAATTCGTCATAGGCTACTGAATGGCTATTGGCGCGGGACGGATCGTTATTGTCGCTGCCGCGGTTGTAGACGTCGTCGTACCATGCGGCTCCGCTCACACGAGCGCCGACGTTTTTGTACGTGATGTCCATTTCAGAGAGCAGATCTAGACGATTGGAGATCAGACCCTTGTTGAAGTTACGGTCGCCGTCATCCTGATTGAGCGAGGTTTGGCCATCGATCAATTTGTCGCTTTGACCTTTGGTGCGCCATGCCGAACTGTATTTCAGGGTGTTATCCCACCGTGCTCGAATATCGGGATTCCCCGTATCGAATTCGAATGCGTGGGCATCGGGTAGTCCTGCAGTGATCGCTAGCATGGAAACAGCGAATGCAAGAGGTTTGAGTGGCAGCGACGGCCGGGTGGATGCGTGCTTGCAAGACAGCATTTAAGTCACCTCGTTTTTGTTTTTCTTGTAGGTCAGTGTTGGCTTGCGAACGGGTGCGCAACAGGTTTGGCACCCGCCGCGATATCAGACTGGGCGTGCTGTGACCTCCAGCATTTGCTTAACCAGGGAGATGCGATCGAAGTCGCGATCCTGTTGCATCTCTTTTTCGCCAGCGAATAGAGACTTCTCACTGATGAACTTGCAGCGCTCGAATCGACGATCCATGAAACGTTGCAGTTGTTCAGCCAGGGTGCCGGCCGAGACGAGTTCCTCGCTCAGAACAACCGCGTCCTCAATCGCCATGCCCGCACCTTGGCCGAGGTGTGGAGTCGTAGCGTGAGCCGCATCTCCGATAAGCAGGACGCGCCCGTGATACCAACACTCATCGACGAACACAGCCTCAAGCGGCTTGTAGACAACCTGTGAGTTATCAGTGATCTGCTCACGCAATTTGCCGATCAGTCCACCAAAGCCGGAGAGGCGCTTGCGAAGCTCCTCCGCCAGGGTTCCTTCATCCATCCAGGGGTTGCCCGGCTCGTGAGACGTGGTGAAGAGATACATCAAGTCATCAGCCAGAGGGACGAGACCCGCGTTACCCGAAGGGCCTTGGTAGTTGGCGAGATGATCGATTTCGGGGGCGCGTGGAAAGTTGTAACGCCATACGGATTGGCCGGTGAAGCGAGGTTGGTACTTGTCGCCGAACATCAGGTTACGAACCTTGGAGAACAGGCCATCAGCGCCTACAACCAGAGAGTAGCGAGCTCGGCTTGCATCGTTGAACAGCACATCGATACCATCCTCGCTCTGTTCAAAACTCTCGATTGAAGTACCTAGTCGAACGTCGGTGCCGAGTTCGATAGCTGTTTCGCTAAGTACCTTATGAAGGGCTCTGCGGGAGATGCCAACGTTGGCTGGGTACTCCGGGCCGGCTAGGCGTTGCCCAGGAATCCGAACCAGAGGCAGGCCATCGGTGTTGTAGATACCAACGTCTTCGAATGCGTAAGCGGCATCCAGATAAGCATCGAGCAGGCCCAGCTTCGCCATTTCGCGGACTACGTTGCTTTGCTGGATGATGCCGACGCCGTAGACCGTCCATTCGGTCTTGATCTCGACCAGATCGACGTCAATCCCTTTACGGCGCAATGCGATGGCGGCACACAAACCACCAATACCACCACCGACTATCAGCACTTTTGCAATATTCATGAAGTGACTCACGTGTTGTTATTGTTCTCCGCATACTTGATAGATGCGGTCGTTGTTAGTGCGTGGGTTTGAGTTTCCCGAGTGCCGCAGGATTTGACTAATCGAGTCCTCAGATGTGACCTATCGCGCCGCGCGATACCTCAATGGGTTGGTCGAATGGGTCTATGCACAGAAGAAGCAAACCTTCCTCGCACCGGAACTTAAAAGCGGTTAACGATTGCCCTAGACACGGGCCAAATACGCACTCTCCGCTGTCCGGCATGAACTGCGCGCCATGTGCATAGCAAATGACGCGTTGTCCGTCGGCTGATAGGAATCGATTCTTTCGGTATTCCAGGCGCACATCGAGGTGAGGACAGCTATTGCGATAGACCCGTACCTCTCCTCGATGCAGTAAGGCAAACACGGTGTCGTTGCCTGACCTGAAGGGATCAAAACCTAGCGCGCGGCCTTCTTTGAGTTGATCGAGAGGGCAGAGCGCTACGCTACGATCCACCGCTTAGCCCTGCTTCGGCGGTGGGCCACCCGGAGCCCACTTCTCGCGAGAGGTAAACAGGAACAACTGCGAGTTGTCCGCAGACATGGGCGCCTGGCGAGCAGCCCAAGCGTCATCGTGCTTATCCATGTCAGCGTCGTATTCGATGTGACAACCCAATGGGCTGTTGAAATACCAGAACCAATTGGAGCCGTAGAGGTGACGCCCGGGGCCCCAGAAACTCGTCCAACCCTTCTGCTGAAAACGGGTACCCGCGAGAAGGACTTCTGTGCCACTGCCCATATGAAAGGTGAAATGCTCACACCCCTGCATGTGTGGAGGGGTCTGGATCATGAACAGGCAGTGATGGTCATCCATGCCTTTTGCCCGCATGAAGGGGCCGACACCCACGAATCTGTCGGTGGTGACGAATCCCAGTCGATCGCGATAGAAGGCTTCACCCTTTGCGGCATCGGGAACGAAATACACGACGTGCGAAAGCGTGCGAGGTAGAGCCGCCATCTCGGGAGTGATGCCCAGTTGGTTGATCGGGCGTTGTGGTGCGCTGCCCGGGGCGTTGGTCAGGTCTGCTGGCGCATCGAAGCGGCGACGCCAGGAAACCTGGAAGGCAATAGCAAAACCGAGGTCATCTACTGTATGCAGGGTGCCGTTCGCATCGCGACGTACCACGCGATCCCGGCTCAACTCATCCTCGATTGCGTCGAGATCGGTGGAGCTTGCAACGCCATAGATAGTCTCGCGCAGTGAAGGCGCGGGGCCCTTTGCCGCAGGTAGCTCTGGATCTTCTGGACGACGGATGATGATGGCCGATCCGTCCAACGACTCAAAGTGTCCTCTTTCGGCATCCAGGTGTATTGCAGTCAGTCCGTAATCACGAAGGCAATCAGCGCAGGCTTGCAGGTCATCGACGCCAAATACCAAGGCATCAAGGCCAAGAATGTTCATGGTTACCACTCCATTAAAATTATGATCCGGCAGAGGCGCCGGTGGTGGTGTCGCTGCGGTTGGCATGCCGCTCGACTGGAGGGGAGGGTGCTGTCTGAGGCAGTTGCTGACTAATCGCAACTTGAGATGCCTGCTATCCGAAAACTCGATACATGGCGGGAGAGCCGACCAGCAGAGGGCTGTCAGGCGACGGCGAGGAGGCTAGCTTGACGCATCGGAAATATCGGACGAAGGTATCTCAAAAATAACTACAAAAGCGGAGATGCATCGCCATGCGATTTCATCACTTGGATCTCAATCTTCTCGTGGCGCTAGACGTGCTCCTGCAAGAGCAGAACATTACCCGAGCTGCCGAACGCCTCCATATGACCCAGTCCGCAACAAGCGGCGTGCTCGGCAGACTCCGAAAGTACTTCGAGGACGAACTGCTTGTGCAGGTAGGTCGGTCAATGCAACCCACCCCCTATGCGCTTGAATTGGCAAAACCAGTCCGCGAGGTGCTACTGACGATCCGTTCCTCCATCACAGCAAAGCCGCTTTTTGATCCGGCATCCAGCAAGCGGCATTTTCGCTTAGTCACGTCGGACTACTTGATCAGCGTAGTCTTTGCGCAGGTCATTCAGCGCATATACAAGGCCGCACCAGGGATCACGTTTGAAATGCATCCTCCAGGGGATCAGGGCGTGGAGATGATCCTTCGTGGGGAAATCGACCTGATGATTGTTCCGGAGCGCTATCTGATTGACGGGCACCCCTCTCAATTGCTGTTTGAGGAGGAGCACGTATGCGTTATCTGGAGTGGCAACGACTCCGTGGGCGAGGTGTTGACGCTGGAGCAGTACGTAGAAATGGGGCATATTTCTGTCGGGTTTGGTCGGTCTCGACAGCTCAGTATTGAAGACTGGTTTATGAGTCAATACGGCTTCAAGCGTCGACTTGAAGTCATTACCAACGACTTCAACACGCTTCCACAATTGATCGTGGGCACTCATCGAGTCGCCACTATGCACCGCAGGCTGGCTGAGCTTTACTCACGATACCTGCCGCTTCGTATCCTTCCACCGCCGGTGAAGATCCCCGTTATGAGAGAGATCATGCAATGGCACCGCAGCATGGATGGTGATCCCATGCACCGCTGGCTCAGAGAGACTGTCCACGATTTTATTCAAACGCTGGAGGAAGGCGGCAGGTAATCCGATTACCCGCATTACTCAAGGGAGTCAGCAACTGCTGACGTTTATCTTGCGCCCATGATCGCAGAATTGTGGGGTGTTCTGCTTCCAGAACCCGAGTCAATTGGCGGCTCTTGTACGGTGTATCGTGTTTCGTGATACCTCGCATCCTTACTCGCGATTCGCCAAAACCGGTTGCGCTGAATAACGTCCTGCTCTGATCGTGCCCGGAGTGCCGGAAGTTCCCGGGCTCGCCTTCCGACCGCAAAAGGACAATAAAAAATGTTTCGCTATTTCCCCACTAATTATGTTTGGAACCTGTCGGTGGATCTCGCTATCGAAATGGGTGCTCGCATAGGCGAGATCGAAGAGATGTGCGCGCCTTTACAAGAGGCTGCGAAACAACCCGACGCGACTGGCACCTCAGCTTTCCGCGAAACGTGGTCAAAGATGGCCGACAAACTCTGCGGTCTTGCCGAGGAGGACGAGGTTGCTGGCCGGCGGCTCTCTGCAGGCGAAAAGTACAATCGTGCCGCTACCTACTACCTCACATGCGAACGCCTGCAGGCTCATGGTGCACCTGGGCGTAAAGAACTGTACCAGCGCTTTTTAGAAACCTTCGCCCGTGGCGTCGCCTTATCCAAAGAGAACTGTGAGCGTGTTGAAATCCCTTATGAGGGCAAGATCATCTCAGGGCTCTATGTGCGCGCAGAAGGCGTCGAGGGCCGGGCTCCGTTGCTGGTACAAGTCAACGGACTGGACTCCACCAAAGAAATGAAATACCGCGTTGGCTTGCCGGTATGGTTGGCCAAGCGCGGTGTATCTTCGCTTGTCGTCGATCAGCCAGGTACCGGCGAGGCACTGCGTCTGCATGGTCTTACTGCTCGCTATGACAGCGAGCATTGGGCCAGTCGAATCGTTGATTGGTTGGAAACTCGATCTGAAGTCGACGCCAAGCGTATCGGTCTGGAAGGCGTTTCCCTGGGCGGTTACTACTGCCCGCGCGCAGTTGCTTTTGAACCACGTTTCGCCTGTGGCGTTGTCTGGGGGGCCAACCACGACTGGCGGGATGTGCAGAAACGTCGACTCGACAAGGAAGGTAGCTTTCCCGTACCTCACTACTGGGAACATGTCAGTTGGGTTTGGGGGGCGAAGGACATCAATGACTTCATGCACATTTCAGAGAGCGTTCATTTGGACGGCATTCTCGATCGCATCAAAGTCCCTTTCCTGGTTACCCACGGAGAAAAAGACTCTCAGATCCCGCTCAAGTGGGCTCAGCGCTCGTTTGAGCAATTGGTAAACAGCCCCAAACGCGAATTGAAGGTCTTTACCGACCGAGAAGGCGGTGTTCAGCACTCAAGCTTCGACAATAGCATCAACGCTGGACAGTACATTGCGGATTGGGTAGCTGAAACACTGGGTGGGCATACCGCGTAACAACTGGCTCTGCCTGTGCCAGGCGCAGGCAGAGCCATCGGCTCACCCGATCTTAATCGTGTAATCGACGTTTATTTACGTTTCGTCGTTGCTTCGCAATGTTGAAGCAGTCCCTGGCTCATTTCGGTAGTAGAGACCCACGTGCGCCTGCTGGCTGATGCCCTCGGTGCCCCGGCGAATCTTGTGCACAAACAACCTACCGCCGACCTCGAAGAGCTGGCACCGGGCAAGCTGGATGAGCAGGCATACGGCTGCACTTATGAAGAGATCGACGCCTACCTGATGGGTGAGCCGGTGAGCGAACGGGTGCGAACGATTGTGGAGCAAGCCTATCTGAAGACCGCCCACAAACGCGCGCTACCCATCGCACCTCGGTAGGCGCCGAGCAGGCGGATGAAACGCTACCGCTCAATCGACCGACTCCACCGCGCATTCCACTCTGGCCGCGCCTGGTTCACCTGGTCCCAATCAATCGAAATCGCTGTCTGCAAATAACCCTGCATCGCCTCCACTCGGGCGCGGGTCTTGTCGCTGGTGGGCGTGGTCGGGTTTGACGGGATCTGATCACCTTCCTCCAGCGCCGGCGCCTGGGCTTCGGCGGTCAGCAGGAAGGCCGCGAGTTTCTGCGCCAGTTCCGGTTGGTCGTTGCGTGCGATCACGCATTCGGCCACGTTCAGCACCACGGCGCCTTCCTTGGGTTGCGCGTATTCCATCGGCACGCCGAGCAGTTTCTGGGTGGCGACCTGGGTCGGGGTGAGGGGGAAGATTGCCGCTTCGTCGGTTTGCACCATCTCGGAGATTTTCGCGGAGCTGGCGATGTACTCCAGCACGTTGGGGCCGACGGTTTTGGGCCAGGCCTTGAAGCCCGGTTCCACGTTGGTCTCTGAGCCACCCTGGAGGCGGTTGAACATCAGGAAACCGTGCAGGCCGAAGGTCGATGAGGCCAGGGACTGGAACACCACTTTGTCCTTGAAGCGCGGGTCGGCCAGGTCCATCCACGAGGTCGGCGCAGCCCAGCCTTTCTCTTTGAACAGCCTGGCGTTGTAGCCCAGGCCGGTGACGCCGAGGGTCACGGCCACGGCTTGGTCCTTGATTTTCGCCTTGGCCGGGATCTGCTCCAGGGTCGGGCTCGGCGCCAGTTTGTCGCACAGGCCCATGGAGATGGCGCGGTACATGATGCCGTCGTCGAGGAACATCACGTGCATCTGCGGGTTGTCTTTGTTGGCCTGGACCTTGGCGAGGATGTCCGACGACGTGCCGGGCACGATCACCACCTTGACGTTATTGGCCTTTTCGAACGCGGGCAGCACCTTGTCGGCATACACCCGTTCCATGGTGCCGCCGTTCATGCCCAGGTACAGCGTCGGGGCCGCATGAGCGGTGGAGGCGAGCAGAGCGAGGGACAAGCAGGACAGCGCAATACGAGTATTCATGGATGTTTTTCCTCTCAGGCTTGGAAACGACGGATGGAAAACGCTTCGATGGGTTGCCGGCTGGCCCCTGTGCAGACGATCTCTGCCAGGGCTTCACCGACCGCCGGGCCCAGCTGGAACCCGGCGCCGGCAAAGCCGAAACCGTGGAGCAGGCCAGGCTGGGTGCTGCTGGGGCCGATCACCGGTTCATGATCGGGTAGGTAACCTTCGGTGCCGCTCCAGGTGCGAATCGCCTGGGCACCCTTGAGAAACGGGTACAGCTCGCCGGCATGGCGCAGAATCTCCAGCACCGCCGCTTGCCCGGGCCGCGCCTGCCGGGGGCCAAGCGCAAAACCGCGACCGCCGCCGAGGATGCAATTGCCCCGGGCCACCTGGCGCGCATAAATCCCGCCGCCTTCGACACCGGTGCTGACGTTCATCACCACGGGCAGCGGCTCGGTGACCAGCATGGCCGGGTGCGCAGATGTCATGGGGACCGGCTCGCCGAATTGCGCGGCGACGGTCCCTGCCCAGGCGCCGGCGCAATTGAGCAGCCATGGCGCCTGCAGGTGCAGGCCGTTGGTGCAATCCACCTGGAACTGGCGGCTGTCATGTTCGATGCGGATCACCTCGGCCTGCTCGTAGACACACGCGCCAAGGCGTTGCGCGGCACGGGCGAAGGCGGGGGATACCAGGCGCGGGTTGGCATGGCCATCTTCGGGGCATAACGACGCACCCACTGCGATATCCCCGACCCACGGAAAACGTGCGCGGAGTTCGGCGTAATCGAGCAACTGCAAGCCCAGGTCAAAGCCCTGCGTGTGTTCGGCATACGCCTGCAACGCGGCAAAATCCCCATGACTGCGCGCCAGTTTCAAATGCCCGGAGCGCACGTATTCGCCGTCGATACCGATCAAGCCGGGCAGGTCGGCCCACAACTGATGGGCGCGCTGCGACAACGGCAGCTGATGCAACGGGCGTCCCTGGCGCCGCACGCCGCCATAGTTCACGCCACTGGAGTGCGAGCCGCAGAAGTCCCGGTCCACCAACGCCACACGCTGACCTTTGTGCGCCAGCATCAAGGCCGCCGACGCACCGACAATCCCGCCGCCGAGGACGATGACGTCGATCATGGCTGCACCTCCACGCCAAACGGCAGCGGCTTGATCGGGGCCTGGCCACGCAAACGCCCGACGTCTTCTATCCCGCGACCACTGCGCTCGGCGACGATTTCAGCCGCCGCCATCCCGCACATGCGCCCCTGGCAGCGGCCCATGCCCACCCGGCAATGGGCCTTGACCCGATTGATTTCCCAATGACCTTCATCCACCGCGGTGCGGATATCGCCAACCCGGACTTCTTCACAGCGACACAGCATCAAGTCGTCCGGCGCCTGCGCGGCCCAGTCTGCCGGGAAGGGAAACGCAGTCTCCAGGCCCTGGCGAAAGCGCTGGATGCGCGTCAATTGCCGCTCAAGCAGGGCCGGGCGCTGATGATCGATCGCGACGCCTGCATCCGCCAGCACCGCCAACGCCGCCCGCTCACCGGCCATCTGCGCGGCATCGGCACCCATGATCCCGGCACCGTCGCCCGCCAGGTACACACCGTCGACGCTGCTGCGCCCGGCACCGTCCCGTTGCGGTAGCCACGCACGGTTCAAGGCATTCCAGGCAAATTCACAACCGAGCAGGTCCGCCAACTGCGTTTCGCTGCGCAGCGCATGGGCGAAGGCCACGGCGTCGCAGGCCAGGGTGTGGTCGCGCCAACGTATGCCGCTGACCCGTTGTTCGCCGTCGATCTGCTGCAGCGTCACGCCCTGATGCACGGGAACGCCGTGGGCCGTGAGCCAGGCCCGGTAGTACAAGCCCTTGGCCAGGGTCGCCGGTTGCCCGAGCAGCGCCGGCAAGGCGCGGCATTGGGCGCTGAACGGCGCGCTGTCGAGCACGGCGACCACATTGGCGCCGGCCTTGGCGTATTGATACGCCACCAGATACAGCAACGGCCCGCTGCCACAAAACGCCACGCGTTCGCCAATGGCGCAACCTTGGTACTTCAAGGCGATTTGCGCCGCACCCAGGCTGTAGACACCGGGCAAGGTCCAGCCCGGCACCGGCAGGATACGGTCGGTGGCGCCGGTGGCGACGATGATTCGCGAATACTCGACGCTGGCTGCGTGACCATTGTTCAACAGGTCCAGGCGCCGATCCTCGGCATTCCACACCAGGGTTTCGGGCCGGTAGTCGATCAGCGGCGCCAGTTCATCCAGGGTGCGATGCACGGCCTCGGCCTTACCCGCCTCAAATCCGTATATTTGCCTGGCGGTGCGTTGGAAGCCTGGGGGTTGGCGGCGATAGATTTGCCCGCCGCCGCGCAGGCTTTCGTCCACCAGGCAAGGCGTTACGCCGTGGTCGAACAGGGTGCGCGCGGCACTGATTCCTGCCGGGCCTGCGCCCACGATCACCACCGGCTTCATAACTGGCGCCCCGGGTCGCGGCTGATCGCCTGGCCTTCTTCCAGCAGGGTCGAACAGGCGCGCACGCGTTGTCCGTCCGCCAGGCGCACCCAGCAGTCCTGGCAGGCGCCCATCAAGCAAAACCCGGCGCGGCGTTCGGCACTGAAATCGCTGCCGCGCAGGTGCTCGGCGCAGGTCAGTACCGCCGTCAGCAGGGTGTCGCCGAGCAAGCCTGTGGCCGGTTGCCCGTCGAGGGTAAACGCCAGGGCAGGGCGTGCGGTTTCGGTCAATCGTTTGAACAAGGCCATCAGTGTTTTCCCACCAGCACGCGATCCAGGCCGTAGACCCGGTCGAGCACAATCATGGCCGCCGCCGTGAGGGCAATCACCAGCGCCGACACTGCCGCCATCATCGGGTCGATGGATTCGGTGGCGTACACGTACATACGCACCGGCAAGGTTTGCGTGGCCGGCGAGCTGACGAAGATCGATAAGGTCACTTCGTCGAAACTGTTGATGAAGGCCAGCAACCAGCCGCCGGCCACGCCGGGCAGGATCATTGGCAACGTCACCAGGCGAAACAGCGTGAAGCGTCCGGCGCCGAGCGATTCGGCCGCCTGCTCGGCACTGCGATCGATCCCGATCGCTGCCGCCAATACCAGGCGCAGCACATAGGGCGTGATGATCACCACGTGCGCCAGCATCAGCCAGGTGAAGCTGCCGTTGACGCCCATCAAGGCGAACAACCGCAGCATCGCCACCCCCAACACCAGGTGCGGGATGATGATCGGCGACAGGAACAACGCACTGAAGAAGTTACGTCCCGGGAACTGATGCCGGCTGATCGCAAGCGCCGCAGGCACTGCAATCAGCGTCGCCAGGGTTGCGGCGGTAAATGCCAGGATCAGGCTGTTGTAGAACGCCTGGATAAAGTCGGCACGCTCGAACACCGCGCGAAACCAGCGCAGGGAGAAGCCCGACGTGGGCAGGCTCAAGGTATTTTCCGGGGTGAAGGCCACCAGGCACACCACCACCAGCGGCGCCATCATGAACACCACTACCAGGCCGTGGAAGCCAAGGGCCAAAGGACCGTTTCTGGACATGCGCTTAAACCCCCAGGGATTTTTTGTAGCGGCCTTCGACCATGCGGTTCCAGCTCAGCATGATCAGCAGATTGACCAACAGCAGGACCACCGCGATGGTCGCGCCCATGGGCCAGTTGAGTTCCGAGAGGTACTGGTCGTACACCACGGTAGCGACCATTTTCAGGCGCCGCCCACCGAGCAGGCCGGGGATCGCAAAGGAGCTGGCGGCCAGGCCGAACACGATCAGGGTGCCGGACAGCACGCCCGGCATTACCTGGGGCAACACGATCTTGCGCATCACCGTGGCCTGGCTCGCGCCCAGCGACAAAGCCGCCTGTTCGGCCGAGGGGTCGAGCTTTTGCAGGGAGGTCCACACTGGAATGATCATGAACGGCAGCATCACGTGTACCAGCGCAATGATCACCGCGAACGGCGTGTACAACAGCTTCACCGGGCGCCCGCCCAGTGCCTGGATCACCTGGTTGACCAGCCCGTCGGCGCCGAGCAGCAGGCTCCAGCCGAACGCTCGCACCACCACCGAAATCAACAACGGCGTGAGGATCAGGATCAGGAAGATCGAGCGCCACGGCGTACCCATGCGGCTGAGGATGTAGGCTTCGGGCACGCCAATCACCACGCAGAGCAGCGTCACTAGCGCGCTGATCCAGAAGGTGCGCCAGAAGATTTCGTAGAAGTACGCGTCGCTGAACAACGCCAGGTAATGAGCCAAGGTCCACTCATCGGCCTTCACCCCCACTTGGTAGTCGAACACGTTGAACGACAGCACCAGGGTCAGGCCCAGCGGCAGAATCAGCAGCCCGGCGAACAGCAGCAACGCCGGCAGCGAGAGTAGATAGCCGCGACTCATGGGTGCACCTCATCCGCCGTCAGCACCCGCAGCAACTCGGCTTGCCAGTCCAGGCCGACTGCCGCGCCGCAACTCAGCGGTGCGCTGCCGTCGTTGCTGCGCACCACGGTGATTTCGCCCAGCGCGGTATGGATTCGGTACAGCCACTGGCTGCCGAAGAAATAGCGGTCGAGCACCTGGCCTTGCAGGCGACCTTCGCTTGCGCCCACCAGCTGGATTTTTTCCGGGCGCAGGCTCAAGACCAGTTCGCCGTCACCCGCGGCGTGGCGCACCTGCGGGATGCCGCGTGCGTCGTAATCGCCGGCCAGCAGGTTAGCCTTGCCGACGAAGTCCGAGATAAAGCGCGTCCGCGGGTGTTCATACAGCTTGTAGGGCACGTCGATCTGCGTCACGCGCCCGGCCTGCATCACCACCACACGGTCGCTGATGGACAGCGCCTCGGCCTGGTCATGAGTGACCATCAGGGTGGTGATGCCCACCGCGTGCTGGATGCGGCGGATTTCAAACTGCATCTCTTCGCGCAGGTTCGCGTCGAGGTTGGACAGCGGCTCATCCAGCAACAATACCGGCGGCTCGATCACCAGCGCGCGCGCCAGGGCCACGCGTTGGCGCTGGCCGCCGGACAATTCCCGGGGGTAACGGTCGGCGTGGGGGGCCAGGCGCACCAGCTCCAGCACGGTCTTGACCTTGGCGGCGATCTCGGCGGCCGGCACTTTGCGCATCTTCAGGCCGAAGGCGATGTTGTCGCGCACGGTCATGTGCGGGAACAGCGCATAGCTTTGGAACACCACGCCCAGGCCACGGCTGGCGGGCTTGGCGTGGGTGATGTCGCGACCGTCGAGCAGGATCTGCCCAGCGCTCACGTCGACGAAGCCGGCGATCATTTGCAGGGTGGTGGTCTTGCCGCAGCCCGAGGGGCCGAGCAGGGAAACGAACTCGCCTTTTTCCACCGCAAGGTCAGTGGCGACCACCGCGTCGACGGCGCCGTAGCGTTTGCTCAAGGCGTTGAGTTGGAGAAATGCCATGTCTGCGTTCCACCTTTTTTGAGTCGCGTCGAAACGCGCTTTTTTGTTTTGGGCAGATGCGAAAAGGGTGTTGCGGGTGCGTTGGCGCTCGATCTTGAGTCGGCTGCCGGTTGTTGTTCATTTCGCCCCTGTGGACGCAGATTAGGACGAAGACTAGGATGGGCGAAAGATGGGATTTCACTGAATGGAGTGTTTTTTTCAGTTTTATTCACTGACAAGAATTATTGATGAGATAACACGCTATGAATTCTACTGAGCGGAATGAAAATACCAAGGAAGTGGGGGCGGGCGGCGTGTCTCGCTTGTTCGCATTGCTGCGTACCTTGGGCGGCGTGCCCGACGGCGGCGAACGCGTGACTCAGCTCGCACAACAGGTCGGCCTGTCCCAACCCACCACCCACCGCCTGCTGCGCAGCCTGATGGATGAAGGTATGGTCGAGCAGGACGCGCGCAGCAAACGCTATCGCCTGAGCCTGGAGTTCTTCGCTCTGGCGGCGAACGCGGGCAAGACCGGCAACCTGCGCGACCTGGTAAGGCCGAGCATGCTGCGCCTCAGTGCGTCCCTGGGGGATTCATTGTTTTTGCTGGCGCGCAGCGGCTTTGATGCGATCTGCCTGGACCGCAGCGAAGGCCCGTACCCGATTCGTACTTTCACGGGTGATATCGGCGGGCGCGTGGCATTGGGCGTGGGGCAGGGCAGCCTGGCGATCCTGGCCTTTTTGCCGGAGGAAGAGCGCGAGACGGTGATCCGCTACAACTTGCCAAGGCTCAAGGATTTTCACCTGTATGACGAGGTGCTGTTGCGTTCGGAAGTGGAGAACGTGCGCAATCTGGGTTATGCGGCGCGCAATACCGGCGTGCTGGAAGGCATGGCGGGATTGGCGGTGCCGATCCTGAACCGGGACGGCCATGCGGTGGCAGCATTGAGCGTGGCGACCATCAGTGACCGGTTGGGGCCGAGTCGCCTGCCGATGGTGGTGGAGTTGCTCAAGCGCGAAGCGGCGGCGATCGGGCCCCGGATCAATCCGTTTGATCCGACGCTGCGCCGGCCCTCACAGACCTTTGGTGGGTAGGTCATCCAGATACCGAGACCTGCAGCGCGCCAGCTCCAGAGCGTAGCGTCCAAGCCCCTTGACGCACATCCGTTTTCGGCAGCAAGAATCGGAGTGCGGGTACATTTCGAACACCCTTACGGTGAGACTCCAGACTTAGAGGCGTCCACCATGGCTTCCGTATAACTGGCCTTTTCCCCTTAACTACTGCAACAACTTTTTTACGGCGGCGGGCTTATTTGTTTAGCGGTGTGGTTCGTTCTCAGCAAGAGCCAACCGAAGCAAGAACCCGCACCTGCCTCGGATTGATCCAACCACTCAACTGCCCTCGACGATTTCTCATCTGATGGGCGGGTGACCACGTAAGTGAATACCGTGTCTTGGTTTTGCGCAGTCCGCTGGATGACTTGGCCGGGCGGACGCACTTCTTGAGTTTGATTTATGTACCGGGCTCTTTATTGTCTAAAAAACGATGCCTTTTCATCCGGTACATTTCATTATCCGAGTAGGTGAGCAGTGTGTCGGCATCCTTGCCGTCCTCGGGATAATAGGCAACGCCGATACTGCACGACGGCATCTTGAGTGCGCCGAATTCAGGCGGTAGTGGCGCAGCCATGACGTCGTGAATCTGTTCTAACTTCTTGGAAATGGCGTCTCTCGACTGGATATCGGTCAACAGCACCGTAAATTCATCGCCGCCCATCCGGGCCACGGTATCCGTCTCACGTATGCAGCTTTCTAGACGTCGGGCAATCATGCAAAGAATACGATCCCCCGCGGCGTGGCCATGGACGTCATTGATACTCTTGAAGTCATTGATATCCAGAAACAGCAAAGCCAACTGACTATTGTGACGGTGCGCGACGTGCAGGGCAGATTTCAGTCGATCACTGAAAATCGAGCGGTTGGTTAGTTTTGTCAGCGGATCATGATGCGCGAGGAAACGTAACTCCTCCTCGGCCTGAGTCAAAGCCGTCACGTTGCGTGCGACGCCAATCCTTGCACCAACCTCTTCCGACCAGAATGCCGCCCACAGGATGTACACGACGCCTCCATCCTTACGGATGTAACGGTTGCGGAAATCGAAGTGGAATTGACCATTCATGACGCGGGCAATCGAGTCCCGTGTGCTAGCCAGGTCTTCAGGATGCATATAGCGGGTGATAGGGGTGCCGTTCAGCTCGTCAGGACGGTAACCCAGCAGGGCCTCACAGGCATCACTCACAAAAACAATGTGGTCGTCTCTATCAACCACAAACACTGTATCCAACATCAGATGGATCAGTTTGGGGTAGAGCGCTTGTAGGTCAACGGCCATAAGTCATGGGGCATATCCGATTCATAGAGCGCGATCATAGCCTGATCGATAAGGCCAGCGGCGAGTAATCTTACCGGCAAGTATGGGAGCACGTATGCCAGGCGAATACGACCTCATGCCACTCTTGCTTGGTGCGATGGTCTCTCCCTAAACGCGGAAGCTGTTTGCCCTGGATTTATCCGCCTTGATGCGAGCCAAGCTCAGTCAGCAGACGATTGACCGCCGCGCTTGATTCTTCCATTTCGCTTGCGGCGCGCAGTACAGCGCTCCAGTCATTTTCAATGATTGCCCTCATAAAAAGTATGGAAACGCTTCACCGGATGAGCTATCGTTTTTTTGACATCGTATTGCCACTATTCAAATAACAGGCTGATGCCATTTGCAGGAGTGCTGGTAGTGAATGAAAGCTCTTCTCAAATAGGCTTGCGTCAGTGGATCTGGCGGGCGTTCATGCAGAGTGCATTAATCCCGTTGGTCCTGGTGGAGACGATTCTGATTGCTTGTTACCTGCTGACCAATCAGGCGATCCGTGTATCGCAACTCGATTATTTGGAACGCAGTGCAATTGAAAGCCTTGGCGCAACTGCCGACCAGAACACCCGAATCATTCAAGATCAATTAACCCACATCGCCGATGTCACTCAGCTATTTGCGGATATGACGGCTAACTCACTGCGTGCCGCTTCAACACCCTTGAGTGAAACATTAAGCACTTCTGCTGATGGGGCTCTTTACAGCGGAAAAGACCTGGGCGGAGCGGCGTCGTTCTACTCGTCGGTCACACCTGTCGCGCAACAGAACCTGGGTAAAGTGCAGAAGTTGTCCAGCCTCGACCCATTGATGCGTGCGATCAAAGATCATGAACCGATGGTCGCCAGTGTCTATTTCAATACGTGGGACAGTTACAACCGGATTTATCCGTGGATTCGTGCCGATGAACAATATCCGCATGATATGCAGATACCCGGTTATAACTTTTATTATCTGGCCGATGCCGAACATAACCCGCAGCGAGGGGTTCGCTGGACTGACGTCTACCTCGACCCGGCGGGTCATGGCTTGATGATGTCCGCGATCGCGCCTGTTTATGAGCGCAACTTTCTCGAAGGCGTGGTCGGGCTGGATATCACCGTGGGCGATCTGCTGAAAGAAATTTCCACGCTTAAGGTGCCGTGGGGCGGGTACTTGATGCTCGTCGGCGCGGACATGAAGATCATGGTGTTACCGCCCGAAGCCGAACATGACTTTGAAAAAGGCAACTGGAGTGGTTCGGGGTCGAAGGCCACGAATGAAGGCGCGGTCAACCTTGCGGGTTCAAATCTGATCGACGCGGTGGACCCTCGGGAGTTGGCGGCCGCTGTCGCGCGCAATAGTCGTGGCAGCGCCGAAGTCGTGCTCAACGGGCGCTCCCATCTGGTCGCATGGGCCGAAGTGAAGCCGGCGGGCTGGCGATTGCTGGCGGTCGCCGATGAAGAAGACGTCATGGCGGCCACGAACAGCTTGGCGCTCCATTACCGCAACATCGGCTATTTGATGATTGCCGGCCTGGTGATGTTTTACCTCGCATTCTTCAGTTACATGTGGATTCGTGCGCGCAAATTGAGCCATAGCCTGCGGCGGCCGATCCGCGATATCAGAGACATGCTGCAGCAAATTGGTAACGGCCAGTGGCTCCCGCAGCGCGCGCGTTCGAGCATTCGTGAGCTGGATGAAATGGCGGGCAACGTGCTGTCAATGGGCGCCCAACTGTCATCCAGTGAAGCACGGCGCAACGCGGCGCAGAACCGCCTCAATCTTGTCGTTGAAAGCATCACCGCCGGGCTCTGGGAATACCGCCTGGATACTGATCGCCTGTCGTTGAGCGAAGCGTTCTGCACGCGTTTCGGGGTGCCGGCGTGCCAACTGGAGCGCTTCTGTTTTTACGATCACGTCGACCCCGAAGATGTGCAGGCGCTTGATCGGGCGCTCAACGCGTTGCGCACCGGCGCCGCATCGGTGATCGACCTGGAGTTACGTTTATTGCGGCCCGATGGCTCGCCGATCTGGTTTTTGTGTCGTGGACGCCTGATCGAGTCTCTCGATGCGCGCATGCGTTTATCCGCAGGTACGTTTGTCGATATCGACACGCTTAAACAGGTTGAAGAGGATCTGCGTCGCCGTACCCTTGAAGCGCAAGGGGCGAGCAAGGCGAAGTCGCGTTTTATCTCCAGCATGAGCCACGAATTACGCACACCGCTGAATTCGATTCATGGATTCGCCCAGTTATTGCGCCTGCAAGTGGCCGATGGGCAGGAGGAGGCCAAATCCCTTGATGAGATCCTGGGCGCCAGCCAGCACCTGGCTCACCTGGTCGACGATTTGCTCGACTGGTCGAGCCTGCAGGCGGAGGCGCCGCGCTTGCAGATGCGTGTCCTGGAGGTCGACGGACTGATGCGCGAATGTGCCGAAATGGTCCGTTCCCAGGCCAAGGCTGCGGGTCTTGACCTTGAGTTGCAGTCGACGAGCCCCGCGCTGAGTGTGCTGGCCGATGCCAGGCGCCTGCGCCAGATCCTGTTGAACCTGCTGTCCAACGCCATCAAGTACAACCGCCCTCACGCTCGCTTGTTCATGGGGGCTGAACTCCATGACAAGGGGCGCGTGCGGGTGTTTGTCGAGGATGGCGGCGCAGGTATTTCCGCAGCCCTGCAAGGCGCGTTGTTCGAGCCGTTCCAGCGTTTGGGCCAGGAAAACACCGCAATCCAAGGCACCGGTATCGGCCTTGCGTTGTGCCGAGAACTCGCCACGTTGATGAACGGCAGCATGGGGCTCATCAGCGAAACGGGGGTCGGCAGTCGCTTTTGGGTCGATCTGCCCCAAGGCATCGCGGCACCCAAGGTCCACAAGCGCTTGCTCTCGCTGTGTTTCGTGGGGCAGGACGACGAGACGCTGCGCTGTCTTGAAGACACGTTGACGGGCATGGTGGACCTGCGCCACGGAACGCTTGCGCAGTGTCTGGAGCAGGTACGGCGCGACACGGCGCCGGACGTCATGCTGATTGACTGTGACTTACTGGGAAATGACTTGATCGATGTGCTGTCGCGGTTACGACGTTTACCAGGTGGCGATCAAATCCTTCTTATTCTGCTGTGTACATCACCACACCTGCTCGCGACGTTGGGGTGTGAGTTTCAAGCAGTGCTTAAACAACCGCTGGAACCCAATGAGCTACGCGAACTCATACGCGCGATGATGCAAGTGGAGAAACCGAATGTTCAGTGATATCCCCGCCGATACCCGAATTGTGATTATCGATGATGTGGCTGCGAACCTGCGCTTGCTGGAGTCCAGCCTGAAAGCCTTTGGTTTGCGCAACGTCTTGAGTTTCGCCGACTCGGCCAGCGGGCTGGTTTGGCTCAAAGAGCAACCGTGGGATCTGCTGCTATTGGATCTGGATATGCCCGCGCCCGATGGGTTTGAGATTCTGCGCCAACTCAGCGATCGCAATCGCTCAAGGTCTCCCGTGATTATCTTGACGGCATTGAGCGAGCCGCAAAGCCGGCGTCTCGGCCTTGAACTGGGGGCCAACGATTATCTGACCAAACCGTTGGATTTGCCTGAGCTGCTATTGCGCATACGCAACGCTCTGCGCTTGTCCCATGCCACCCGCCAACTGCAAGACCTGAACAGCGAGTTGGAGCAAAGGGTGTTTGAGCGCACCGCTCAGTTGCAGGAAAGTTATTGCGCCATGATCCGCGCATTGAGTCGCGCGGCCTGCTATCGCGATGATGAAACGGGCGCCCATGTATTGCGCATTGGCGAAACCGCGGCCTTGATGGCCGAAGCAATCGGTATGCCGCAGAGGTGGTGCGAGCTGATTCGATTGGCGGCGCCGATGCATGACTTGGGGAAAATCGGCATTCCTGATCGGATCTTGCACAAGGAAGGCCCATTAACCGTGCCGGAACGCCAGCAGATGATGGAGCATCCGCGCATCGGCCATGCAATCCTGCAAGATGCACACGCCACGGACCTGACCGATATGGCCGCGGACATTGCCTACGGTCACCATGAAAAATGGGACGGCAGCGGCTATCCGCAAGGGCTTGCCGGAAAGGACATTCCGCTGTCGGCAAGGATTGTCGCGTTGTGTGATGTCTATGATGCGTTGCGTATGGAACGTCCCTATAAGCGGGCCTGGAGCCCTGAACGGGCGCAGGCCTATATTCTTGAGCAATCGGGCGTGCATTTTGATCCGGAGCTGGTGACGGTGATGCGCCGCTGTTTCGGCCCGGTTGAACAACTCATCGAGGATGACGCCGAACTGGCTGGCGTACACAAGCAACGACAAGCCGATGCGGGCACTGGCCAGCCCCCACATTAAAACGTCGCCAACATGGGCGCCCGGCTCGGGCTCATCGCGGCCAAGGCCACCGACGTCGCCGCCGTGCGCGTCTCCACACCCAACTTCACATACACATGTTCCAGGTGCTTGTTCACCGTCCGCGGGCTCAGCCCCAAGATATCGCCGATGTCCCGATTGGTCTTGCCGCACGCCACCCAGCGCAGCACCTCGACCTCGCGCTCGGTCAGTTGAAAGCGTGCCGACAACAGCTTGTGCGCCGGCTCATCCTCCAGGGTCAACACACTCGGTTGCGTCGCCGCCCGCGCCGACAGCAGGATGCGCGAGGTGCGTAAATGCGCCGCCACCCGCGCCAGCACCTCGTCGGTCTGGATCGGCTTGGTCACGTAGTCGCTGCCGCCCACTTCAAAGCCTTGCACCACATGCTTGCTGTCGGTCAGCCCGGTCATGAACACCACCGGGATGTCCGCGCTGGCAGGTAACGCCTTGAGCCGGCGGCAGGTCTCGAAACCGTCCAGGCCCGGCATCATCGCGTCCAGCAGGATCAGGTCCGGGCGCCGGCGTTGCACGCGGTTCAGCGCGCTGAGCCCGTCGAGCGCCACCAGCACCATGTAGCCGGCGTCGTCGAGGGCGTCGGAGAGCATGGCCAGGTTGTCCGGGGTGTCGTCGACGATCAGTACCACGCCGGGTTCAGTGCTACGGGTGAGTACATTCATCTTCGGCCTCCTTGAGGGTTCGGTTGAGTTCATCCAGGCGGAAACCCTTGAGCAACCCGCGCACTTTGCTGATGAACGGTGCGGCGTCCGGGCGGCGTTCGAGGATCGTGTCGAGTTTTTCGTGCAGGCCCCGCACGTAGCCGATCGCGCTGAGTTCGGCGAGCACGGCGAGGTCGTCGGCGCTCGGCAGCACGCTGGGCGGTGGCGGCGCGACGAAGGTTTTGGTGCGCCGCAGCCATTGCAGGCCGAGGTGTTGTTGCAGGCGTCCGAGCAGCTCCGGGGTACGCACCGGCTTGGCCAGGTAGTCGTTGCAGGCGGCGGCGATGCTGCGTTCGCGGTCGTCGGTAAAGGCGTTGGCCGAGATCACGATGATCGGCGCGGTGGACAGTGCATTGCGGCGGATCAGCCGGCTGGTTTCCAGGCCGTCCAGGGTCGGCATCGACAGGTCCATCAGGATCAGGTCCGGCGCCAGCAGCGCGACCTGGCGAATCGCATCCTGGCCGTTGCTCGCCTGGATCACCTCAAAGCCCAGAGGCGTGAGCATGCCGCTGAGCACCTTGCGGTGGTCCACATGGTCGTCCACCACCAGAATGCGTCGGCGTGCGCCCTGGTAGCCGATGATGTCGTGTTCCACATGCACCACCGCCTGCGGCGCACGCACCTGGGACAGGAACAGGCGCACCTGGAAACAGGTGCCCTTGTCCAGCTCGCTGGTAACGCGTAGTTCGCCGCCCATCAGCGCGGTGAGCATGCGCGTGATGGTCAGCCCCAGGCCTACGCCCTTGTCCTGGCGCATCAGGTCGCCGCGCTCGAACGGTTGGAAGATCCGCTCGATCTGCCCGGGGTCGATGCCGATGCCAGTGTCGATGATTTCAAAGTTGGCGGTCTCGCGCATGTAGCTGACCCGCAGGCACACTTCGCCGCTGTCGGTGAAGTTCACCGCATTGCCGAGCAGGTTGATCAGGATCTGGCGCACGCGTTTTTCATCACCGCGCACCACTGCGGGGATCTTGCCGACGCAGTCCAGGCGAAAGCGCAGGCCCTTGTCCTGGGCTTGGGGGGTGAACATCTGCTCCAGGTCGTGGATCAGTTCGGGGAAGGGGATTTCGGTGAGTTCCAGGCGCAATTTGCCGGCCTCGATCTTGGCCACGTCGAGCAGGCCGTCGATCAATGACAGCAAGTGCGAGCCGCTGCGCAGGATGGTCGCCAGTGCGTCCTGGTGCTGCTCGGGCATGGCGCTGTCGCGCTGCAGGATCTGGGTGAAACCGAGGATGCTGTTCAGCGGTGTGCGCAGCTCGTGGGACAGCCCGGTGACGTAGCGGCTCTTGGCGGCGTTGGCGGCTTCCGAGGCTTCCTTGGCCTGTTGCAGGGCCTGGTCGGTGAGGCTGTGGGCGTCGATTTCCTGCATCAGCAGCAGGGTCTGGCGGTCGGATTCCTGCTGGGCGACGCGGCGGCTTTCGCGGGTCAGCACCACCCACCAGGCGAGCACGGCGGCCAGCACCGACAGGGTCAGGAACGCTTTGAAGAACGCCTGGTACAGGGTTTGCGAATGCGGCAAACCCTGGGCCGCCTGCACGTAGATCAAGGCCAGGGCGCCGGCGAGCAGCAGCACCAGCACCGATAACAGCCCCAGGTAATGGGCCAGCCGTGTATGCAGGCGCGGCATCAGGCTGTTGGGCAGCAACCGGCGCAGCACGCCTTCAAACTGGCTGACCAGCCGCGCATGGGGTTTGCAACGGTCGCCGCAGCGCGCATCCAACGAGCAACACAACGAACAGATGGGCGTGCTGTAGGCCGGGCAGAACGCCATGTCCGCCGTCTCGAACGGGTTGCTGCACAGCCCGCAGACCGCATGAGTGGCGGGTGCCACCGGGTGAATCAATTGGGCGTCGCTGGTGCGCGCGATGTAGTACTTGCCCTGGGTCATCCAGGCCAACAGCGGCGCCATCACCAGCGCTGTGCCGAGGGCGACGAAGGGCGGCGCGGCCTGGGCCAGGGCGCCAAACAGGCCGAAGTGGGCGAGGATCGACAGCAGCGAGGCAATCAGCATCGAGCCGACACCCACCGGATTGATGTCGTAGAGGTGCGCGCGCTTGAACTCGATGTGTTTGGGCGACAGTCCCAGGGGCTTGTTGATCACCAGGTCGGCGACCAATGTACCGATCCAGGCAATCGCAATATTCGCGTACAGCCCCAGCACCTGATCGATCACGTCGAACACGCCCAGCTCCATCAGCATCAACGCAATGGCCACGTTGAACACCAGCCACACCACGCGCCCGGGGTGACTGTGGGTGACGCGGGCGAAGAAGTTCGACCAGGCCAGGGAGCCGGCGTAGGCGTTGGTCAGGTTGATCTTCATCTGCGAGATGAACACGAACAGCACCATGGCGCCGAGGGCCCATTCCGGCGAGCTGAACACATAACGGAAGGCGACCAGGTACATCTGGGTCGGCTCGGCGGCGCGTTCCATGGGGATTTCATGTTGCAGGGCAAGGAACGCCAGGAACGCGCCGCCAAACATCTTCAACGCGCCGGGGATAATCCAGCCGGGGCCGGAGCAGAGCAGGGCGGCCCACCAGCGCTTGCGGTTGGCGGCGGTCTTTTCCGGGAGAAAGCGCAGGTAGTCCACTTGCTCGCCGATCTGCGTCACCAGCGACAGCGCCACGGTACAGGCGGCGCAGAACGCCAGCAGGTTGAAACCGCCGCCGTCGCCGCTGCGCCCGACAAAGCTGGTCCAGTCGCTGAACGCGTCGGGGTTTTTCCACCACACGAAACCATAGGGCAACACCAGCAAAAACAGCCACAGCGGTTGGGTCCACAGTTGCAGGCGACTGATCAGCGTGACGCCGTAGGCCACCAGCGGAATCACCAGCAGCGAGCAGATCACATAGGCGAAGGCCAGCGGGATATGGAAATACAACTCCAGTGCCAGCGCCATGATCGCCGCTTCCAGGGCGAAGAACAGGAAGGTGAAGCTGGCGTAGATCAGCGAGGTGATGGTTGAACCGATATAGCCGAAGCCGGCGCCACGGGTCAGCAAGTCCATGTCCACGCCATAGCGGGCGGCGTAATAGCTGATGGGCAGGCCGGTGAGGAAGATCACCAGGCTGATGGCCAGGATCGCCCAGAAGGTGTTGGTGAAGCCGTAACTCAGCACCAAGACGCCGCCGATCGCCTCCAGCGCCAGGAACGACACCGCGCCCAGGGCGGTGTTGGCGATGCGCAGCTCCGACCACTTGCGAAAGGATTTGGGGGTGTAGCGCAGGGCGTAGTCTTCCATGGTCTCGTCGGCGACCCAAGAGTTGTAGTCGCGGCGGATCTTGACGATGCGCTGGGTGCCGGGAGGGGATTGCACGATGGTGAGGCTCCGCAGAGTGGACGAAGGGAGTGAGCAAGTTCCATGCCCTCGACTGCGCTGATATCCAAATGTGGGAGGGAGCTTGCTCCCGATGACGCTGTGTCAGTCGCTAATCAGTTGACTGACACAGCGCCATCGGGAGCAAGCTCCCTCCCACATGGGTCAGCGGTGGCTGGGCGGACGCGATCCTGCCCTGCATTGGTGCGCAACGGCATACGTCAAATGACGTACTGCGTTACGTCAGGCTGCGTATACCCGCGCTGGCCCGCTGCCGCCATGCTGGAGCCCTCATTGCAGAGGAGTCGCCCCATGGAACCACGATTGATCCGCTCCAAACCGTTGTTGGCCCTGTCGTTGCTGGCGGCCGCGCTGTTCAGCCAGGGCGTGCTGGCCGACAACGAAGGCCTGGCCGTGACGCCGACCGAAGTCACCGTCGGCCAGTTGCACTCGGCCACCGGCACCATGGCTATCTCCGAGACCGGCTCGATCCAGGCCGAACGCCTGGCCATCGAGCAAATCAACGCCTCGGGCGGGATTCTGGGACGCCAGATCAAAGTGATCCAGGAGGACGGCGCCTCCGACTGGCCGACCTTCGCCGAAAAGGCCAAGAAGCTGTTGGTCAACGACAAAGTCGCCGCCGTGTTCGGCTGCTGGACCTCGGCCTCGCGTAAAGCCGTGCTGCCGATCTTCGAGAAAGAAAACGGCCTGCTCTACTACCCGACCTTCTACGAAGGCCTGGAACAGTCGAAAAACGTGATCTACACCGGGCAGGAAGCCACCCAACAGATCCTCGCCAGCCTGGATTGGATCGCCAAGACCAAAGGCGCCAAGACTTTCTACCTGGTCGGCTCCGATTACATCTGGCCGCGCACGTCGATGAAGATCGCGCGCAAGCACATTGAAAACGTACTGCACGGCACCGTGGTCGGCGAAGACTACTACCCGCTGGGCAACACCCAGTTCGGTTCGCTGATCAACAAGGTCAAGCTGAAAAAGCCTGACGTGGTCTTCGCCGCCGTGGTGGGCGGTTCCAACGTGGCGTTCTACAAACAGCTCAACGCGGCGGGCGTGAATGCGTCCAAGCAAACCCTGTTGACCCTGTCGGTGACCGAAGACGAACTGCTCGGCATCGGCGGCGAAAACATGGCCGGCTTCTATGCCTCGATGAAGTACTTCCAGAGCCTGGACAACCCGAACAACAAAGCCTTCGTCGAAGCCTTCAAGGCCAAGTACGGCAAGGATGCGGTGATCGGCGATGTGACCCAGGCGGCTTACCTCGGCCCATGGCTGTGGAAAGCGGCGGTGGAGAAGGCCGGCAGTTTCGACGTGGATAAAGTCGTCGCCGCCTCCCCGGGCATCGAACTGAAAACCGCGCCCGAAGGCTACGTGAAGATTCACGAGAACCACCACCTGTGGAGCAAGTCGCGCATCGGTGAAGTGCAGCCCAACGGCCAGTTCAAGGTGATCTACGAGTCGGATCTGATCGAACCGAATCCGTTTCCAAAGGGTTACCAATAAGCTTCAAGCACACCGATTCAAATGTGGGAGGGGGCTTGCCCCCGATGGCGGAGTGTCAGTCGACATTTCTATAACTGAACCACCGCTATCGGGGGCAAGCCCCCTCCCACATAGAGCAAAAGCACATCGCATTCCAACTATCACCTCCCGCTCTCAGGAGACCATCATCATGGAATGGCTATCGGAATTTGGAGCCATCGCGGCGATGCAGGGGTTCAACGGCTTGTCCGTGTTCTGCGTGCTGTTGCTGATGGCGTTGGGGCTGGCGATCATTTTCGGCCAGATGGGCGTGATCAACATGGCCCACGGAGAATTCCTGACCATCGGCGCCTACACCACCTACGTGTGTTCCAGCCTCACCGCGCACTTTGCGCCGAGTTTTCAACCCTATTACTTCTTCTTCGCCATTGCCTTGTCGTTCCTCGTTGCCGGCGCGGTGGGCTGGTTGGTGGAATGGGCGATGATCAGCCGCTTGTACAAGCGGCCGCTGGATACCTTGCTGGCAACCTGGGGCCTGTCCCTGGTGATGCAGCAAACCTTCCGCTCGGTGTTCGGCGCTCGGGAGGTCAGCGCCGAGCCGCCGGCCTGGCTGATGGGCTCGGTGAACTTCACCGACGCGATTGAAATCCCGCGTAACGGCCTGTTCATGATGGCCCTGACCGTGCTGCTGACGGCGGCGATCTTCCTGATGCTGTACCGCTCGCGTTGGGGCCTGCAGGTGCGTGCGACGGTGCAGAATCGCCTGATGAGCCGCGCGGTCGGGATCAATACGCGCAAGGTCGACCGCATGACCTTCGCCCTCGGTTGCGGCGTGGCCGGGGTGGCCGGTGCGGCGTTCACCACCATCGGTTCCACCGGGCCGACGGCGGGTTCGCAGTACATCGTCGACACCTTTCTGGTGGTGGTGTTCGGCGGTGCGCAAAGCCTGTTCGGCACCATTGCCTCGGCGTTCGTGATCGCCCAGACGCAATCGCTGTCGGAGTTTTTCCTCAGTGGCTCGATGGCCAAGGTGCTGACCTTGTCCTCGGTGATTCTGATCCTGATGCTGCGCCCGCAAGGGTTGTTCTCCATCAAAGTGCGCAAGTAGAGGCGAGCAGATGAAGGCTTTAGACAAGCTGCTGGGCGGCCAGCAAAACCTGATCGGCATCGCGCTGCTGGCGCTGCTGATTCTCGTGGTGTTCCCCCTGACCCTGGATGCGTTCCGGCTGAACATGGTCGGCAAGTACCTGACCTACGCGTTTGTCGCGGTGGGGCTGGTGCTGTGCTGGGGCTATGGCGGCATTCTCAGCCTGGGGCAGGGCGTGTTCTTCGGCGTCGGCGGCTACTGCATGGCGATGTTCCTCAAGCTGGAAGCGTCCGACCCGGAAAGTACCAAGATCCAGTCCACGCCGGGCATCCCGGACTTCATGGATTGGAACCAGATCACCGAACTGCCCTGGTTGTGGCAACCGTTTCACAGTTTCAGCTTTACCCTGGTGGCGGTGATTGCGGTGCCGGTGCTGCTCGCATTCATTATCGGCATGGCCTTGTTCAAGCGGCGCGTGGGCGATGTGTACTTCTCCATCGTCACGCAGGCGATTGCGCTGATCCTCACGGTATTGATCGTCGGCCAGCAAGGGCTGACCGGCGGCGTCAATGGCATCACCGACCTCAAGACCCTGCTCGGCTGGGACCTGCGCACCGACAGCGCGAAGCTGCTCCTGTACTTCATCAATGCCGGGTTGTTGTTCGGTTGCATTTTCATCGGCCGCTTCATCCTCGCGTCCAAGCTTGGCCGGTTGTTGATGGCGATGCGCGACAAGGAGGAGCGCGTGCGCTTTTCCGGGTATGACGTGGCCAGCTTCAAGATCTTCGTGTTCTGCGTGGCCGCGGCGTTCTCGGCGATTGGCGGGGCCATGTTCGCGTTGCAGGTGGGCTTTATGTCGCCGTCGTTCGTGGGCATCGTGCCGTCGATCGAGATGGTGATCTTTGCCGCCGTGGGCGGGCGCATGTCACTGCTCGGCGCGGTGTACGGCGCGCTGCTGGTGAACTATGGCAAGACCTACTTTTCCGAGTCCTTTCCCGAGCTGTGGCTGTACCTGATGGGCGGGCTGTTCATCGCCGTGGTCATGTACTTCCCCAATGGCCTGGCCGGCTTGTGGGACAGCCATGGTCGGCAGGCATTGGCCCGGCTGCTGCGCCGTCAACCACCGGTGAAAGCCGTGGCGCCGCTGGTCAAGCCCAAGACTGAAAGCAAAATCCTGGAGACCCAGCCATGACCGCCGTCGGCTTTGAAATGAACAAACCGGTGCTGGCTATCGAAGGTCTTACCGTGTCATTCGACGGCTTCAAGGCGGTCGACAACCTCAACCTGTATATCGACCGCAACGAAGTGCGCGTGGTCATCGGCCCCAACGGTGCCGGCAAGACCACGGTGCTCGACCTGATCTGCGGCAAGACCCGCGCCACCAGCGGCAGCATCCAGTTCGACGGGCAGGAACTGACCACGATGCGCGAGTACAACATCGTGCGCGCTGGGGTCGGGCGCAAGTTCCAGAACCCGTCGATCTACGAAAACCTCACGGTGTTCGAGAACCTCGAGATGTCCTACCCGGCGGGCCGCAAGGTCTGGGGTGCGCTGTTTTTCAAGCGCAATGCCCAGGTGATCGCACGGGTGGAAGAGGTAGCGCGGGAGATTTTCCTTGGCGATTTGCTGCAACAACAGGCGGACTTGCTGTCCCACGGGCAAAAGCAGTGGCTGGAGATCGGCATGCTGTTGATGCAGGACCCCGAGCTGCTGATGCTAGACGAACCGGTGGCCGGCATGAGCGTCAACGAACGCGCGCAAACCGCCGAGCTGCTCAAACGCATCAGCCAGGGCCGCTCGGTGCTGGTGATCGAGCACGACATGGAGTTTGTCAAAAGCATCGCCCACAAGGTCACGGTGCTGCACCAGGGCAAGGTACTCGCCGAGGGCAGCATGGAGTCGGTGCAAAGTAATCCGAAAGTCATCGAAGTGTATTTGGGCCACTGAGGAGTCCGGCATGTTCAAGATCGACCAGTTGTCCTGCGGCTACGGGCAGAGCCAGATCCTCCACGACCTGGACCTGAACGTGGCCAAGCGCGAGATCGTCGCGGTGATGGGCCGCAACGGCATGGGCAAGACCACGTTGTTCAAGAGCTTGATGGGCATCCTGCCGCAGTGGAAAGGCCAGGTCAGCGTGGACGGGCACGATGTGTCCGCGCTGGAAACCCATGAGCGGGTTGAGCGCGGGATTGCCTACGTCCCCCAGGGCCGTATGATCTTTCCGAGCATGACGGTGCTGGAAAACATCCAGACCGGCCTGCCGGCCTCGGCGCGGGGCAAGGTGCCGGAGGACTTGTACGCGCTGTTCCCGGTGCTCTACGACATGCAGTCGCGCAAGGGCGGCAACCTGTCCGGCGGGCAACAGCAACAGTTGGCGATTGCGCGGGCGCTGGCGACCAACCCCAAGGTGCTGCTGCTGGATGAACCGACGGAGGGCATCCAGCCGTCGATCATCAAGGACATCGCACGCACGCTGAAGGAGATTCGCAACTTAAGGGACCTGACCATCGTGGTCTCGGAGCAGGTGCTGTCGTTCACCCTGGAAATCGCCGACCGCTTTTTGGTGATCGAAAAGGGCCGCTTCGTGATCGAAGAAACCCGGGACCGGGTGGACGAGGCAACCATCAGCCGCTACTTGTCCGTCTAGCCGCGACCGATTGTAGGAGCCGGCTTGCCGGCGAAAAACGCCCAGGCGCCGCGTTCATCCTGGCGACGCGCGTCATTGTTAACGACCTTCGCTGGCAAGCCAGCTCCTACAGAAAAGCACACCTGCGAACCTGCCGGCGAAAAACGCCCAGGCGCTGCGTTCATCCTGGCGACGTGCGTCATCGTTAACGACCTTCGCTGGCAAGCCAGCTCCTACAGAAAAGCGCACCTGCGAATCCACCTGTAGGAGCCGGCTTGCCGGCGAAAAACGCCCAGGCGCCGGGTTCATCCTGGCGATGCGCGTCATTGTTAACGACCTTCGCTGGCAAGCCAGCTCCTACAGAAAAGCACACCTGCGAATCCACCTGTAGGAGCCGGCTTGCCGGCGAAAAACGCCCAGGCGCCGCGTTCATCCTGGCGATGCGCGTCATCGTTAGCGACCTTCGCTGGCAAGCCAGCTCCTACAGAAAAGCGCACCTGCGAACCCACCTGTAGGAGCCGGCTTGCCGGCGAAAAACGTCCAGGCGCCGGGTTCATCCTGGCGATGCGCGTCATCGTTAACGACCTTCGCTGGCAAGCCAGCTTCTACAGAAAAGCGCACCTGCGAACCTGCCGGCGAAAAACGCCCAGGCGCCGGGTTCATCCTGGCGATGCGCGTCATCGTTAGCGACCTTCGCTGGCAAGCCAGCTCCTACAGAAAAGCGCACCTGCGAACCCACCTGTAGGAGCCGGCTTGCCGGCGAAAAATGTCCAGGCGCCGCGTTCATCCTGGCGACGCGCGTCATTGTTAACGACCTTCGCTGGCAAGCCAGCTCCTACAGAAAAACAGGGCTGCGAACCCACCTGTAGGAGCCGGCTTGCCGGCGAAAAACGCCCAGGCGCCGCGTTCATCCTGGCGATGCGCGTCATCGTTAACGACCTTCGCTGGCAAGCCAGCTCCTACAGAAAAGCGCACCTGCGAACCCATCTGTAGGAGCCGGCTTGCCGGCGAAAAACGTTCAGGCACCGCGTTCATCCTGGCGATGCGCGTCATTGTTAACGACCTTCGCGGGCAAGCCAGCTCCTACATTTTTGTTTGGGTTTCACTCTCTGGCAGAGCCATACGTCATCCAACGTATTTCCCGTTTTACCTCGCTCCACGAGACTGGTTTCAACGCCACAAGCCATCCGTCCAGGAGCCAGTCCATGACCGAAACGCTGATCAAAGTCGACCTCAACCAACCCGTCACCGAAAACGAGCAGATCCACAACCGTTGGCACCCGGATATCCCGATGGCCTGCTGGGTCAAGCCGGGCGATGACTTCATCCTCGAAACCTACGACTGGACCGCCGGCGCGATCAAGAACAACGACGACGCCAGCGACGTGCGCGATGTGGACCTGTCCACCGTGCATTACCTGTCCGGCCCGGTGGGTGTACACGGCGCCGAGCCGGGCGATTTGCTGGTGGTGGACCTGCTCGACATCGGCGCCAAGGCCGATTCGCAGTGGGGCTTCAACGGCTTTTTCTCGCGGCAGAACGGCGGTGGCTTTCTCACCGATCACTTCCCCAGTGCGCAAAAGGCGATCTGGGATTTCAAGGGCATGTTCACCAGCTCGCGGCACATTCCAGGGGTGAACTTCGCCGGCCTGATCCACCCTGGCCTGATCGGCTGCCTGCCGGACCCGGTGATGCTCGCCGACTGGAACCGTCGCGAACAGGAACTGATCGACACCAACCCGACCCGTGTCCCGCCGCTGGCCAACGCGCCGCTGGCCGCCACCGCGCACATGGGCAAGCTCAAGGGCCAGGCCCGCGACGATGCCGCCGCCACCGGCGCGCGCACCGTGCCGCCGCGTGAGCATGGCGGTAACTGCGATATCAAGGATTTGTCCCGCGGCTCGAAGATCTTCTTCCCGGTCTATGTCAAGGGCGCCGGGCTGTCGGTGGGCGACTTGCACTTCAGCCAGGGCGACGGCGAAATCACCTTTTGCGGCGCCATCGAAATGGCCGGCTGGGTGCATATGAAGGTCGAGCTGATCAAGGGCGGCATGGCCAAGTACGGGATCAAGAACCCGGTGTTCAAGCCGAGCCCGATCACGCCGAACTACAAGAATTACCTGATCTTCGAAGGCATCTCGGTGGACGAGCAGGGCCAGCAGCACTACCTGGACGTCAACATCGCCTACCGCCAGGCGTGCCTGAATGCGATCAACTACCTGACCAAGTTCGGCTACTCACCGGCCCAGGGCTATGCGCTGCTCGGCTCGGCACCGGTACAAGGGCATATCAGCGGTGTGGTGGATATTCCGAATGCGTGCGCGACCTTGTGGCTGCCTACGGAAATCTTCGAGTTCGACATCAACCCCAACGCCAACGGCCCCACCAAGTTCCTCGACGGCAGCGTCGACCTGCCCATCGCACCGGACCTGTAGCCATGCCGACCTACGAATACGCCTGCGAGGCGTGCGGCACGTTCACGATGTTGCGGCCGATCGCCCAGCGCAACGAACCCAGCCAGTGCCCGTACTGCGCCGGGCCGGGAGGGCCGTTGCAGGTGTCGGCCCCGGCCTTGCAGTTGCTGTCGACCAACCAGCGCAAGGCCATCGCCGGCAACGAGCGCAGCGCCAACGCGCCGCAAACGGTCGGCGAGTACCAGGAAAACCGTCGCCATCCGGCCGGTTGCAGTTGCTGCGGCACCAGCAAAAAGGTGCTGCCGAGCAAGGCCAACCCGCTGGGCCTCAAGACCAAGACCGGTCCACGGCCGTGGATGATCAGTCACTAGACCAGGAGCATTGCAATGCGTCATGGCGATATTTCCAGCAGCCCGGACACCGTCGGTGTCGCGGTGGTGAACTACAAGATGCCGCGCCTGCACAGCAAGGCCGAGGTCATCGAGAATGCGAAGAAGATTGCCGAGATGATCCTCGGCATGAAGCAGGGCCTGCCGGGCATGGACCTGGTGGTGTTCCCGGAATACAGCACCATGGGCATCATGTACGACCACGACGAGATGATGGCCACCGCCGCAAGCATCCCCGGCGAAGAGACCGCGATCTTTTCCGCCGCCTGTCGCCAGGCCAACACCTGGGGCGTGTTTTCGCTGACCGGCGAGCGCCACGAAGAGCATCCGCACAAGGCGCCCTATAACACCCTGGTGCTGATCAATAACCTCGGCGAGATCGTGCAGCGTTATCGCAAGTGCATTCCCTGGTGCCCCATCGAAGGCTGGTACCCGGGCGACCGCACCTACGTCTGCGATGGGCCCAAAGGCATGCAGATCAGCCTGATCATCTGCGATGACGGCAACTATCCGGAGATCTGGCGCGATTGCGCGATGAAGGGCGCCGAGTTGATCGTGCGCTGCCAGGGCTATATGTACCCGGCCAAGGAGCAGCAGGTGCTGATGTCCAAGAGCATGGCCTGGGCCAATAACTGCTACGTGGCGGTGGCCAACGCCGCCGGGTTCGATGGCGTGTATTCGTACTTCGGTCACTCGGCGATCATCGGTTTTGACGGGCGCACGCTAGGCGAATGCGGCGAAGAGGAGATGGGCATCCAGTACGCCCAGCTATCGGTGTCGCAGATCCGCGATGCGCGGGCCAATGATCAGTCGCAAAACCACCTGTTCAAGCTGCTGCACCGCGGCTACACCGGTATGCATGCTTCGGGCGATGGCGACAAGGGCGTGGCCGATTGCCCGTTCGAGTTCTACCGCACCTGGGTGCTCGATGCGCAAAAAGCCCAGGAGAACGTGGAGAAAATCACCCGCGGCACCGTGGGCGTCGCCGCCTGCCCGGTCGGGCAATTGCCCCATGACGGCCACGGAAAAACCGCGAGGTAACGCATACGCTGGGTAGTTCTGCGCAATAAGACTTGCAGTCTGAAAATTCCCCTCTAATATAACCCGGGTAAAACAAATACTACCCGGGTATAAATCATGGATTCTCAACATCCCCCTCGTTGCACCGCTTTCGTTCACCACCGACGTGTGGCGGACGGTCCCTATGCCCACGTTGCCCAGGCGTTGGCAGACCTTGATCTGCCGGCCGGCAGCTTCCTGGTATTCGACGATGCCACCGGCACCCAGGTCGATTACCCTTGGCCCCCGGGTTATGCACCCGAGCTGCCCGCGCCCGCAGAGGCACCAGATGAGCCGCCGACGTCCCCTGCGGTCGGGCGCCCCAAGCTGGGCGTGGTCGCCCGCGAAGTGACTTTGCTACCGCGCCATTGGGAGTGGTTGAGCCAGCAGCGTGGCGGTGCGTCGGCTGCGTTGCGGCGCTTGGTGGATGAAGCGCGCAATGCCCATGCCAGTCGTGATCAAATGCGCCAGGCCAAAGAGGCCAGCTATCGCTTCATGAGCGCCATCGGCGGTGACCTGCCGGGTTTCGAAGAGGCCTCGCGGGCGCTGTTTGCCCACAACGCCGCAGACTTTTCCAACAAGATCGCGCTCTGGCCGGTGGACGTGCAGACGTACCTGGCCTGGCTGTCGCGCAACGCTTTCACTGCCTGATCATCATCCAGGGACTCGAACTACCATGGAAGTGACCCAACAACGCCCGCTGTGGCAGATCTACCTGATCTTCCTCGCACCGATGGTGCTGTCCAACTTTCTGCAGAGCTTTTCCGGCACGCTCAATGGCATCTATGTCGGGCAAATGCTCGGTACCCAGGCGTTGGCGGCGGTGTCGGGGATGTTCCCCATCGTGTTTTTCTTTATCGCCCTGGTGATCGGCCTGGGGGCGGGGGCCTCGGTGTTGATCGGCCAGGCCTGGGGAGCCCGGGAAACCTCGATGGTCAAGGCGATCACCGGCGCCACCCTGACCCTTGGCGCGCTGGTGGGTTTGGTGGCAGCGGTGCTTGGCAGCCTGTTTGCGCGTCCGGCGTTACTGGCGCTGGGCACGCCGCTGGATGTGCTGGATGACGCGGTAGGTTATGCCCAGGTGATGATGCTGATCATGCCGCTGTTGTTGGTGTTTATCCTCTATACCCAGTTGCTGCGCGGCGTCAGCGACACGATTTCGCCGCTGCTGGCGCTGATGGTCTCGACATTCGTCGGTCTGCTGCTGACGCCGGCGCTGATCCGCGGCTGGATCGGCCTGCCGCCCATGGGCATCCAGAGTGCGGTGTATGCCGGCCTGGTGGGCAACGCCGCGGCGATGCTGTTTCTGGTGCTGCGCCTGCGGCATAAAAACCACGTGATGGCGCCGGACCGCGCATTGCTCGCGGCCTTGCGGCTGGACCGGGTGATTCTCGGCAAAGTCCTGCGCATCGGGCTGCCCACCGGGCTACAGATGGTGGTGCTGTCATTATCCGAATTGGTCATCCTGGCCTTGGTCAACCACCACGGTTCCCAGGCAACGGCGGCCTATGGCGCGGTGACGCAGATCGTCAACTACGTGCAGTTTCCGGCACTGTCGATTGCCATCACCGCGTCGATCCTCGGCGCCCAGGCCATCGGTGCCGGGCGCCTGGAACGGATCGGGCCGATCCTGCGCACCGGGTTGCTGATCAATACCTGCCTGACCGGCGGCCTGATCCTGCTCGGCTACCTGTTGTCGCCCTGGTTGCTCGGCCTGTTCATCACCGACGACGCCGCGCGGATCAAGGCCGAACACCTGCTGCATATCATGCTGTGGAGCATCCTGGTGTTCGGCTTCCAGGCCGTGATAGGCGGGATCATGCGCGCCAGCGGCGTGGTGCTGATCCCGGTGGCGATTTCGATCTTCTGTGTGCTCGGCGTGGAATTGCCGGTGGCCTACCTGCTCAATGCGCGGTACGGCCTGGAAGGGGTGTGGATGGCATTTCCGGTGACATACCTGGCGATGCTGGCGTTGCAGACCGCGTACTACCGGATGGTGTGGCGGCACAAGCCGATCACACGGTTGGTGTGATAAAAGGTTGCGCAAATCAAGGAAAGAAGGCGTTTCAATCATGGCAAACCCCTACGCCGAGTTGTTCCAGGCGCCCGGCGCCCGGGCGTTCGTACTGGCCGGCATGCTCGCGCGCATGCCCATCTCCATGACTGGCATCGGCTTGATCACCATGCTCTCGCAGGTGCATGGCGGCTACGGTCTGGCCGGCTCGGTGGCGGCGGTGTTTGCCTTGGCTACGGCATTTTGCGCGCCGCAGGTATCGCGGCTGGTTGACCGCTACAGCCAGGGCAGGGTACTGCCGATCGCCGCGCTGATCGGCGGCGGTGCGTTGTTGTTGCTGTTGTTGTGTACGCGTTTGCAGGCGCCGAACTGGGCGTTGTTCGTGTTCGCCGCGCTGGCCGGTTGCATGCCCAACATGTCAGCCATGGTCCGGGCGCGCTGGACCGAGCTGTACCGCGGCCAGCCCAAGCTCCAGACCGCGTTTGCCCTGGAGTCGGTGCTCGATGAGGTGTGCTTTATCATCGGCCCGCCGATTTCGGTGGGGTTGTGCGTGGTGCTGTTTCCCGAGGCCGGGCCTTTGCTGGCGGCGTTGCTGTTGGCGGTCGGTGTCACGGTGTTCGTGATGCAACGCCAGACCGAGCCGCCCGTGCATGAGCGCCATGATCATCACGGACGCTGGCTGATCGCTTCGCCCTCGGTGTTGATCCTGATGATCCTGCTGCTGGCCATGGGCGTGATTGTCGGGGTGGTGGATGTGGTCAGCGTCGCTTTCGCCCAGCACCAGGGCCAACCGGCGGCGGCGAGCATTGTGTTGTCGGTGTATGCCATCGGTTCGTGCCTGGCGGGGTTGGCGTTCGGTACGTTGAAACTCAAGGCGCCGTTGCCCCGGCAGTTCCTGTGCTGTGGTGTCGCCACGGCGCTGACCACCTTGCCATTGCTGCTGGTCACCAACATCCCCGGCCTGGCCGTGGCGATCTTCATCTCCGGGCTGTTCTTCGCCCCGACCCTGATCGTGTCCATGGCCCTGGTGGAGCGGATCGTGCCACCGAGCCGCTTGACCGAAGGCATGACCTGGCTGATCACCGGCCTGAGCATCGGCGTGGCCATCGGCGCCGCCAGCTCCGGCTGGATGATCGACCACTTCGGCGCGGCCAGCGGGTTCTGGGTGGCGCTGGCGGCGGGGGCGGTGGTGTTGGGTTCGGCGGTGTTGGGGTATCGGCGGTTAGGGTGACGGATGAGCGATGCACTCACCGCTGAGGAGGTCATCCACCGCCTGGCGAAAGGCGGCCTCCAGTTCCTCTTCGGTTTGCCCTTCATAACTGACCAGTGAGTCGATGTTCAAAAGCCTCCCAAACAGGCAGTTGTCTTCGACGCTGGTTTCTATTGAGCCGGTATGACCCTTGTATTTAAGTCGGCGATTCATTGAGCCGCTGCTCCTGTGCGTAATGGTTCTTAGGATCTGGCGCCGTTTAACCTAGGCCCGAAGCGCTTCAAGAAGTATCAGTTGCATACGGGTTTCGTGTAGGGCATTTCCCGGCAGCCCGTATTCCTCGCAGTCAACAGCCTCCCATCCCCCCGCTAATTTTTCCCTCTCCGGTTCGTTTTATAGGGACGACGTGCCTTTGTGCTTCCCGCCTATTGCTCCGGACTCCAAGAAATGAATGCTGAAGACTCCTTGAAACTTGCTCGCCGGTTTATCGGGTTGCCCCTGGAAAAACGCCAGCTGTTCCTCCAGGCGTTGCAGAAGGAAGGGGTGGATTTTTCGCGGTTTCCGATTCCTGCCGGGGTGGATGTGGAGGACCGCGATGCGCTGTCCTACGCACAGCAACGCATGTGGTTTCTCTGGCAGTTGGACCCGGCCAGCGGCGCCTACAACCTGCCGGGCGCCGTGCGGCTCAAGGGCGCGCTGAACCTTGGCGCGATGCAGCAGGCGTTCGCCAGCCTGGTCGAGCGTCACGAAACCCTGCGCACGGTGTTCCAGCGCCAGGCCGACGAGCGCCTGGCGCAGGTGGCGGCACAGCCGGCGCTGGCGATCGAGCAGCACGACCTGAGCGACCTGGCCCCCGCCGAGCGCGAGCAGGCCGTCAACGCCGCGGCCACCCGCCAGTCGCTGCTGCCGTTCGATCTGGAGCACGGTCCGCTGCTGCGCGTGCAGCTGTTGAAACTCGACGAGCAGGAACACGTGCTGCTGCTGACCCTGCACCACATCGTCTCCGATGGCTGGTCGATGAACGTCTTGATCGACGAGTTCATCCGTTTCTACGACGCGCATGAGCGCAACGAGGCGCCGCAACTGCCGGCGCTGCCGATCCAGTACAGCGACTATGCCCTGTGGCAACGCCGCTGGCTGGAAGCTGGGGAGCAGGCGCGTCAGCTGGAATACTGGCAAGCGCGGCTGGGTGATGAGCATCCGGTTCTGGAATTGCCCAGCGACCGCCCACGCCCGGCCATGCCCAGCTACAGGGGCACGCGCCACACCTTCGCGATCGATCCGGATCTGGCCGCGCAACTGCGCAGCTGCGCGCAAACACACAACGTCACGCTGTTCATGCTGCTGCTCGGTGCGTTCAATGTGCTGCTGCATCGCTACACCGGCCAGGGCGACATCCGCGTCGGCGTGCCGATCGCCAACCGCAACCGGACCGAAGTCGAAGGGCTGATCGGTTTCTTCGTCAACACCCAAGTGCTGCGCACCGAACTGACCGGGCAAACCCGCGTCAGCGAGCTGCTGCATGCCATCAAGGAGCATGCCCTGGGCGCCCAGGCCCATCAGGACTTGCCCTTCGAACGCCTGGTGGAAGCGCTGAACGTCGAGCGCAGCCTGAGCCATACGCCGTTGTTCCAGGTGATGTACAACCACCAGCCGGTGGTGGCCGACATCGCCTCGATCCGCACGGCCTCCGGCCTGGAACTGGCCGCGGTGGAGTGGCAGGGCCGCACCACCCAGTTCGACCTGACCCTCGACACCTACGAACAGTCCGGCACCCTGCATGCCGCGCTGACCTATGCCAACGACCTGTTCGACGCGCCATCCATCGCACGCATGGCACGGCACTGGATCAGCCTGTTGCAGGCCATGGTCGCCGATGGCGAGCAGCGCGTCGGTGAGTTGCCGATGCTCGCCGCCGATGAACAGCAGGTCCTGGTGAGCGCCTGGAACCAGACCGCGCAGGCCTATCCGAGCGAGCGCGGCATTCATCAGTTGATCGAAGACCAGGTGCGCGCCACGCCGGAGGCGCCGGCGCTGGTGTTCGGTGCGACCACGCTGACCTACGCCCAGCTCGACGCCCGCGCCAACCAACTGGCCCATGCCTTGCGCGAACAGGGGGTTGGCCCCGATGCCTTGGTGGGTCTTTGCATCGAGCGCTCGATCGAAATGGTGGTCGGCCTGCTGGGGATTCTCAAAGCCGGCGCTGCCTATGTCCCGCTCGACCCCGAATATCCCCCGGAACGCCTGGCCTACATGATCGAAGACAGCGGCATCCAGCTGCTGCTCAGCCAGCAAAGCCTGCTGCCGTCGCTGCCGGTCGCGGCTGTCCAGGTGATTGCCCTGGACGCGCCCGCGCTGTGGCTCGATGGCTACAGCTGCGAAGCGCCCGCCGTGGCGATTCACGGGCTGAACCTCGCGTATGTGATCTACACCTCCGGCTCCACCGGCCAACCCAAGGGCGCCGGCAACAGCCATCGCGCGCTGGTCAACCGCCTGTGCTGGATGCAACAGGCCTACACGCTGGAGGCCAGCGATGCGGTGCTGCAGAAAACCCCGTTCAGCTTCGACGTGTCGGTGTGGGAGTTCTTCTGGCCGTTGATGACCGGTGCGCGCCTGGTGGTCGCGGCCCCTGGCGAACACCGCGAGCCGGCGCGCCTGATTGCGACCATTGGCCGACACGCGATCACCACCGTGCATTTCGTGCCATCGATGCTCCAGGCGTTTATCCATGAGCCGGGCGTGCAGGCCTGCACTGGCCTCAAGCGCATCGTCTGCAGCGGCGAGGCCTTGCCGTTGGATGCGCAGAGCCAAGTGTTCGCCAAACTGCCACGGGCCGCTCTGTTCAACCTCTATGGCCCGACCGAAGCGGCCATCGACGTGACCCACTGGAGCTGTGTCGATGAAGGCGCCGACAGCGTGCCCATCGGCCGCCCGATCGCCAACCTCCACACCTACGTGCTCGACGCCCAGCTCAACCCGGTGCCGGCCGGCGTCTCCGGCGAGCTCTACCTGGGCGGCAGCGGCCTGGCGCGCAGTTACCACCGGCGTGCGGCCCTGACCGCCGAGCGTTTCGTGCCCAGCCCGTTCGCTGACGGCGCACGTGTGTACCGCACTGGCGACCGCGTGCGCCAGCGGGCCGACGGCGTGATCGAGTACCTCGGCCGTCTCGATCATCAGGTCAAACTGCGCGGTCTGCGCATCGAACTGGGCGAAATCGAGACGCGCCTGCTGCAGCATCCCGGCGTGCGTGAGGCGGTGGTGCTGGTGCAGGGCGGCAAGCACCTGGTGGCCTACCTGGTGTTGGAAGGCGAAGCGCCCACCGACCTCAAGGCGTGGCTGCTCGGCAGCCTGCCGGAGTACATGGTGCCGACCCATATGCTGCACCTGGATCAATTGCCGGTGACCGCCAATGGCAAGCTGGATCGCAAAGCGCTGCCAGTGCCGGACGCCGCCGCGCAGCAGGCCTATAGCGCCCCGCAAAGCCCCGTGCAGCAGGCGCTGGCCGCAATCTGGGGCGATGTGCTCGGCATCCCGCAGGTCGGCCTGGACGACAATTTTTTCGAGCTGGGCGGCGATTCGATCATCTCCATCCAAGTGGTCAGCCGCGCGCGCCAGGCAGGCATTCGCCTCAGCCCGCGCGACCTGTTCCAGTACCAGAGCGTGCGCAGCCTGGCGTTGGTGGCGACCTTCGAGCAGGCCGCGAGCGTCGACCAGGGCCCGGTCAGCGGTGAGGTGATGCTGACTCCGGTGCAGCAGAGCTTCTTCGCCCAGGCCATCCCGGTGCGCGAACATTGGAACCAGTCGTTGCTGTTGATCCCGCGTGAAGCCCTGGAGCCTGCGCGTCTCGACGCGGCCTTGACCCAGGTGATCAATCATCACGACGCTTTGCGCCTGCGTTTTGTCGAGCAGGCCGAAGGCTGGCAGCAAACCCATGCCGCGCCGATCGCCGCGCCCGGATTGTGGCAATCCCACGCCAGCGACGACACAGAACTGGCCGCACTCTGCGAGGCGGCCCAGCGCAGCCTCGATCTTGAACAAGGCCCGCTGCTGCGCGCCGTTCTGGTGAGCATGGCCGACGGCACCCAGCGCCTGTTGCTGGTGGTCCATCACCTGGTGGTGGACGGCGTGTCCTGGCGCATCCTGCTCGAAGACCTGCAACAGGCCTACGGCGCTGCGCCGCTGCCGGCCAAGACCTGCGCCTACCAAGTGTGGGCCCGGCAGTTGCAGGCCCATGCACAGACCCTCAACGCGCAACTGGCGTACTGGCAGGCGCAGACGGCCGACGCCGATTTGCCTTGCGACAACCCGCAAGGCGGCCTGCAAAATCGCCTGGGCGCCAAGCTGGAAATCCGCCTTGACGCCGAACACACCCGTCAACTGCTGCAAGACGCCCCGGCCGCCTATCGCACCCAGGTCAACGACCTGCTGCTGAGCGCATTGGTGCGGGTGATCTGCCGGTGGAGCGGCCAGACGGCTGCGCTGATCCAGCTGGAAGGCCATGGCCGTGAAGACCTGTTCGACAATGTCGACCTGAGCCGTACCGTCGGTTGGTTCACCAGCCTGTTCCCGCTGCGCCTGCAGGCCGAGGGCGGGTTGGCGGATGCGATCAAGTCGGTCAAGGAGCAACTGCGGGGCGTGCCCGATAAAGGCATCGGCTACGGCCTGTTGCGTTACCTCGGCACACCGGACGCCCGCGAAGCCCTATCAAGCCTTGCCGCGCCGCGCATCACCTTCAACTACCTGGGCCAATTCGATCGCCAGTTCAACCAATCGGCGCTGTTCGTGCCGGCCACCGGGGGCAGCGGTCAGGCCCAGGACCCCGAAGCGCCGCTGGCCAACTGGTTGACGCTGGAAGGCCAGGTGTACGGTGGGGAATTGACCCTGCAGTGGGGCTTCAGCCGTGAGATGTTCGAGGTGTCGACGATCCAGCGCCTGGCGGATGACTATGCGGCGGAACTCAAGGCCCTGATCGTGCATTGTTGTGCCACGCCGGCAGGGCAGGTCACCCCGTCGGACTTCCCGTTGGCGCGTCTGACCCAGCGCCAGTTGGATGGGCTGCCCGTCGCGGGACCGGCCATTGCCGATCTCTACCCGCTGTCGCCGATGCAGCAGGGCATGCTGTTCCACAGCCTGTACGAGCCCGAGGCCCAGGCCTATATCAACCAGTTGCGCCTGGACATCGGCGGCCTCGATCTTTTGGCGTTCGGTCGCGCCTGGCAGGCCGCGCTGCAGCGGCATGACATCCTGCGCAGCAGCTTCCACTGGCTGGGCCTGGACAGTGCCCATCAGTTGATCCAGCGGCAGGTCGACTTGCCGTTGCAAGTCATCGAAGACCCCGACGCCGACGTCGAGGCCCTCGCCGCAGCCGAGCGCGACAAGGGCTTCGCGCTCGACGCGGCGCCGCTGTTTCGCCTGTTGCTGGTACGCGGTGCCGGCGCGACCTGGCAGCTGATTTTCACCAGCCACCACATCCTGATGGATGGCTGGAGCAACGCCCAATTGCTGGGCGAAGTCATCGCCCACTATGCCGGCCATACCGTGCCGGCACCGCTGGGACAGTTCCGCGATTATCTGGGTTGGCTGCAACAACAAGGGTCGGGCGAAGCCTTCTGGAAAGCCACGCTGGCGCCGTTGCAAGCGCCCACCTTGCTGGCGGAGGCGCTGCGTGTGCCGGCCCACGCCACAGGGATGGCCGACCATCAGGTGGTGCTCGACAGCGACTTCACCCAAGCGCTCGGCGAGTTTGCCCGCCGCCAGAAAATCACCCTCAACACCTTGCTGCAAGGGGCGTGGAGCCTGTTGCTGCAGCGCTACACCGGCCAGGATTGCGTGGCGTTCGGTGCCACCGTCGCCGGGCGTTCGGCGCCGCTGCCGGGGATCGAGCAGCAACTGGGCCTGTTTATCAACACCTTGCCGCTCGTCTGCGTGGCCGCGCCGGCCCAATCGGCCGCGTGCTGGCTCAGCGAGCTGCAAGCGCTGAACCTGAGCCTGCGCGATCACGAACATGTGCCGCTCTACGACATCCAGGGCTGGGCGGGCCAGCAGGGCGCGTTGTTCGACACCTTGCTGGTGTTCGAAAACTTCCCGGTGGCCGAAGCCCTGAAACAGGGCGCGCCCGCAGGCCTGACCTTTGGCCGCTTGCACAACCATGAACGCACCCACTACCCGCTGACCCTGGGGATTGAGCTGGGGGCCAGCCTGCGCCTGGAATGGAGCTACGACCGCGCGCGTTTCAGTGCCGATCAGGTCGCGCGATTGAGCGCCAACCTGCAGCACCTGCTGGTGCAACTGCTCGTCGATGCGCAGGCGCCGCTCGGCAACTTGCGCCTGCTCGACCCCACCACGCAGCGCGACATGCTCGCCCTGGGCCGGGCACCCGGCGCGGCCCTACGTGAGCTGCACGTGCATCAACGCATTGCCGCCCAGGCCGCCGCCACCCCGGATGCGCTGGCGGTGCAGGCCGGCGAAGCGCGCTTGAGCTATGCCCAGCTCAACGACCACGCCAACCGCCTGGCCCATCGCCTGCTGGCGCTGGGCGTGGGGCCTGGGCAGCGCGTGGGCCTGGCCTGCCGACGTGGCCCGCAGTTGATCGTCAGTCTGCTGGCGGTACTTAAAAGCGGCGCCGCCTATGTGCCGCTGGACCCGAAATACCCCAACGAACGCCTGGCCTACATGCTGGCGGACAGTCGTGTGGACCTGCTGCTCAGCGAAACCGGGCTGCTCGCCGACCTGCCGCTGCCGCAAGGTCTGATCCGTGTGGACTTCAGCGCATCCGGCGCTGAGTTGGCCGCTTACCCGCGCGCCAATCCGCCCAGCCACGTGGGCGCCGCCGACCTGGCCTACGTGATCTACACCTCCGGCTCCACCGGCCAACCCAAGGGCGTGGCCATCGATCACGCCGCCCTCGGCCAGTTCTGCGACAGCGCCGCGGTCTACAGCCGGCTGTGTGCAGCGGACCGTGTACTGCAGTTCGCCACGTTCAGCTTCGACGGCTTTGTCGAGCAGTGCTACCCGCCGCTGTGTATAGGCGCTGCGTTGATCATGCGTGGCGATGAACTGTGGGACGCCGGGCAACTGGCGCGGGAAATCGTCGAGCAGGGCGTGACCCTCGCTGACTTGCCGGCGGCGTACTGGTACCTGCTGGCCAAGGAATGTGCGGTCGAACACCGCGCCCTGGGCAATCTGCGCCAGGTGCATGTGGGCGGCGAAGCCATGTCGGTGGAAGGCCTGCGCGCCTGGCACGCCGCCGGCCTGGGCCACGTGCGGCTGGTCAACACCTATGGGCCGACCGAGGCCACGGTGGTGTCCAGCGTGCATGACTGCCAGTTGCTGGATGCCAGTGACGCGTTCGGCGTGCCCATCGGCCAGGCCATCGAAGGCCGTTCGCTGTATGTGCTCGACAGTGCGTTCGAGCTGCTGGCCACCGAGGGCGTCGGCGAGCTGTGCATCGGTGCCGAGTACGGCCTGGCCCAGCGTTATTTCGACCGCCCGGCGCTGACGGCCGAGCGCTTCCTGCCGGACCCGTTTTCCGCCGTGCCGGGGGCGCGGCTCTACCGCAGTGGCGACCTGGCCCGTTACAACCAGGCCGGTGCGTTGGAGTACGTCGGGCGCATCGATCATCAGGTGAAGATTCGCGGTTTCCGTATCGAAATCGGCGAAATCGAGGCCAGCCTGCAAGGCTTGCCGCAGGTGCGTGAGGCGGCAGTCATCGCGCAGCCGGGCGCTGTGGGTGCGCAATTGGTGGCCTACGTGGTGCCGACCCAGGGCCAGCGCCTGGACACCCAGGCGCTGGCGGCGACCTTGCACCGTGTGTTGCCCGACTACATGGTGCCGGTGCAGTGGGTGGTGCTCGATGCCTTGCCGTTGAACAACAACGGCAAGCTGGACCGCCGCGCACTGCCGGCACCGGACCTGAACCAGCCCCGACAGGCCCACCGCGCCCCGCACAGCCCGCTGGCGATCCGGTTGGCAGCGATCTGGCAAGCGGTGTTGCAGGTCGAGCGCGTGGGGCTCGATGACCATTTCTTCGAGCGCGGCGGCCATTCGTTGCTGGCCACCCAGGTGATCTCCCGCGTGCGCCATGACCTCAAGCTGGAAGTGCCGTTGCGCGCGCTGTTCGAGCAGCCGACGCTGGAGGCCTTCGCGGCCGCGTGCGCCGGCGTGCAGGGCGACACGGCACCGACGCTGCAGGCGGCCGGGCGTGACCGGCCGTTGGCGTTGTCGTTCGCCCAGGAGCGCCAATGGTTCCTCTGGCAACTGGACCCGACCAGCGCCGCCTATCACGTCCCCGCCGCACTGCACCTGCGCGGCCCGTTGGATATCGCTGCGCTGGAACACGCTTTCCACGCCCTGGTGCAGCGCCATGAACCGCTGCGCACCACCTTCGTGGAGGAGGGCGAGCAGACCTGGCAGGTGATCCACCCCCACCTGGCGATTGCACTGGCGCATCAGCACATCGCCGCAGCCGCGATCGAAGCGACGGTGGCGCAGGAGATCCAGCGCCCGTTCGACCTGGTCAACGGCCCGCTGATGCGCGTCACGTTGCTGCACGTCGAAGCGGAGCACCACGTGCTGGTAATCACCCAGCACCACATCATCTCCGATGGTGGGTCGATGCAGGTGATGGTCGACGAACTGCTGGCCCTGTATCAGGGCCAGGCGCCGTTGCCGGCGTTGCCGCTGCACTATGCCGACTATGCCCTGTGGCAACGCGAGTGGATGGCCTCCGGGGAGAAACAGCGCCAACTCGATTATTGGTGCGCCCGCCTGGGCAGCGAACATCCGCTGCTGGAGCTGCCCCTGGACCACCCGCGTCCGGCGCTGCAAAGCCATCGCGGCGCGCGCCGACAACTGCATCTGGACGCCGCGCTGGTCGCTGAACTCAAGGCCCTCGCCCAGCGTCAGGACGTGACCCTGTTCATGCTGCTGCTCGCCGCGTTCCAGACCTTGCTGTTTCGCTACAGCGGCCAGTCCGCGATCCGTGTCGGGGTGCCGATCGCCAACCGCAATCGCCTGGAAACCGAGCGGCTGATCGGCTTCTTCGTCAACACCCAGGTGCTGCAGGCCGAGCTGCATGGGCAGATGGGCTTCGACCGCTTGCTGGCCCAGGTCAAGCAACGTGCGGTGGAGGCCCAGGCCCATCAGGACTTGCCCTTCGAACAACTGGTGGAAGCGCTGCAACCGGAACGCAGCCTCAGCCATAACCCGTTGTTCCAAGTGATGTTCAATCATCAGGACAACCTGCGCGCCGGCCCGCTGCAGTTGCCTGGCCTGGACCTGCAACCGGTGGATTGGGCCGGCCACAGCACCCAGTTCGACCTCAACCTGGAAACCGAGGAGTCGGCCGATGGCCTCTGGGCTGCACTGACCTACGCCACCGACCTGTTCGAACCGGCGACCATCGAGCGCTTGGCCGAGCATTGGCAGAACCTGCTGCGCGCCGTGGTGCGCGATGCCTCCCAACCCCTGGACGAGCTGGCGCTGCTCAGCGCGCCGCAGTGGCGGCAGATGCTCGAAGCGTGGAACCACACGGCCTTCGATTACCCCCGCGAGCGCTGTGTGCATCAGCTGTTCGAAGCGCAGGCCCTGGCCCAGCCCGACGCCATCGCTGTGCAATTCAACGACGACGCCTTGAGTTATGCCGAACTCAACCGCCGCGCCAATCGCCTGGCCCATCGCCTGATCGCGGCGGGTGTCGGCCCGGACGTGCTGGTGGCGGTGCATGTGGAGCGTTCCCTGGACATGGCGGTCGGCCTGCTGGCGACCCTCAAGGCCGGTGGCGCCTACGTGCCGCTCGACCCGCAGTTCCCGGCGGAGCGCCTGGCGTTCATGCTCGAAGACAGCCGCGCCCGGGTGCTGCTGACCCAGCCAGCGCTGATCGGCCGACTGGCGCAACCGCAAGGCCTGCACGTGCTGCTGGTCGATGACAGCGACGCTGGCGAACACAACCCGCAAGTGGACGTCAGTCCGGAACACCTGGCCTACGTGATCTACACCTCCGGCTCCACCGGCCAGCCCAAGGGCGTGATGGTGCGCCACCGCGGGCTGTGCAGCTTCACCAGCGGCATGGCCACCAGCCTGGACATCGGCCGGGAGGCGCGGGTGCTGTCGCTGACCACGTTCTCGTTCGACATCTTCGCCCTGGAGCTGTACGTGCCGCTGACGGTTGGCGCCACGGTGTTGCTGAGCGAGCAGGCCCTGGCCCTCGACCCGGAGGCGATTATCGACCTGGCGCACCACCAGCGCGCCAACGTGCTGCAAGCCACGCCGTCAACCTGGCGCATGCTGCTGGACAGCCCGCGTGCCGAGCGGCTGCATGGCATCAAGGCACTGTGCGGCGGCGAAGCGCTGCCGGCCGACCTGGCCCAGCGTCTGCTCGATCTGCAAGGCCCGGTGTGGAACCTGTATGGCCCCACGGAAACCACCATCTGGTCGGCGGCCCATCGGCTGTTGGCGCCGCAGCCTTTTGTCGGGCGGCCGATTGCCAATACCGCGTTGTTCATCCTCAACGCCGGGCTCAGCCCATGCCCGTTGGGCGCGGCCGGTGAGCTGCTGATCGGCGGTGTCGGCCTGGCGCGCGGTTACCACGCACGGCCGGCGCTCACTGCCGAACGCTTCGTGCCCAACCCTTATGGCGCACCGGGCGAACGCCTGTACCGTACCGGTGACCTGGCGCGCTACCGCGACCACGGCGTGGTGGAGTACATCGGCCGGGTCGACCAGCAGGTCAAGGTGCGCGGGTTCCGTATCGAACTGGGCGAAATCGAAGCCTGCCTGCGCGAACACCCCGGCGTGCGCGAAGCCGTGGTGCTGGCCGACAACGACCGCTTGATCGCCTATCTGGTGACCTCCGCCCCACAGACGCCGCAGGTCTACCAAGCCGCCTTGCGCGAGCGTTTGCCGGACTACATGGTGCCGGCGTACCTGATGTGCCTCGACAGCCTGCCCTTGACCCCCAACGGCAAGCTCGACCGCAAGGCTCTGCCCAGCGTGGACGCCAGCCTGTTGCTCAAAGGCCATGTTGCCCCCGTCACACTGCGCCAACAGCAGGTGGCGGCGATCTGGGCCGAGGTGCTGGGCGTACCTCAGGTCGGCCTTGACGACCACTTCTTCGAGCTGGGCGGGCATTCGCTGCTGGCCACCCGCGTGGTGTCGCGGGTCCGCCAGGCGCTGGCGCTGGAAGTGGCGCTCAAGACCCTGTTCGAACACCCGGCGCTGGGTGACTTCGTCGCGGCGCTGGGCGAGGAGGGCATGGTTGCGCCGGCGATGCTCAAGGCCGACCGCACCCAACCGTTGCCACTGTCCTATGCCCAGGAACGCCAATGGTTCCTCTGGCAACTCGACCCGCACAGCGCCGCGTACCACATCCCCAGCGCCCTGCGCCTGAAAGGCACGCTGGACCTGGCGGCGCTGCAACGCAGTTTCGACACCTTGCTGGCGCGCCACGAAAGCCTGCGCACCCATCTGCATCAGGACGCCAGCGGCACACGGCAAGTGATTGAAGAATCGGGCCTGATCGACGTCGACCAGGCCGACAGCGACGAAGCCGGGCTCAAGGCGCAGGTCGCTGCCGAGGTCGCGCGTCCGTTCGACCTGCTGCGCGGGCCGTTGCTGCGGGTCACGTTGCTGCGCCTGGCTGAGGATGACCACGTGCTGGTGCTGGTGCAGCACCATATCGTCTCGGATGGCTGGTCGATGCAACTGATGGTCGAAGAACTGGTGCAGCTCTACGCCGCGTTCAGCCAGGGAACCACGCCGCACCTGCCGGCCTTGCCGATCCAGTACGCCGACTACGCCCTGTGGCAGCGTCAATGGATGGAGGCCGGTGAGACCGCGCGTCAACTGGCTTACTGGCGTGAGCAACTGGGCGGTGTGCAACCGGTGCTGGAATTGCCGGTCGACTACCCGCGCCCAGCGCTGCAAAGCCACCGTGGCGCGCGCCTGGGTATTGAGCTGGCGGCGCCGTTGCTCGCCGGTTTGCGCAGCCTGGCGCAGCGCACCGGGGTGACGTTGCCGATGGTGTTGCTGGCGTCGTACCAGGCCTTGCTGCACCGCTACAGCGGTCAGGAGGACGTGCGCGTCGGCGTGCCGATTGCCAACCGCAATCGCCTGGAAACCGAAGGGCTGATCGGCTTCTTCGTCAACACCCAGGTGCTCAAGGCCGATATCCACGGGCAGATGAGTGTCGAGCATTTGCTGCACCAGACGCGTCAACGCTCCCTTGAGGCCCAGGCCCATCAGGACCTGCCGTTCGAGCAGTTGGTGGAGGCCTTGCAGCCCGAGCGCAGCCTGAGCCTCAGCCCGCTGTTCCAGGTGTTGTTCAACCACCGCGTGACGTCGGTCGATAGCCATTGGCAGCGCCTCACCGAGCTTGACGTCGAGGTCCTGAGTTGGGATGAAGGCGTCGCCCAATTCGACCTGGCGCTGGACGTCGAGGAAAGCCAGACGCTGTTGCGTGCGTCCCTGAGCTACGCCACCGACCTGTTCGCCCCGGCGACCATCGCACGCATGGCCGGCCACTGGCAGAACCTGTTGCAGGCGATGGTCGCCGATCCGCAGCAGACCCTCGGCCAGTTGAACCTGCTGGATGAGGATGAACAGCGGCACATCCTGCAGTTGTGGAATCAATCCGACGCCGGCTTCCCGGCCCAGCGCCTGGTACACGAGTTGGTCGCCGAGCGTGCGCGGGAAAACCCGCAGGCAGTCGCGATCAAGTTCGACGCACAAACCCTGACCTACGGCGAGCTGGACCGCCAGGCCAACCAGTTGGCCCACGCGTTGATCGCCCGGGGTGTTGGCCCGGAAGTGCGCGTGGCGATTGCCATGCCGCGCAGTGCGGAGATCATGGTGGCGTTCCTTGCGGTGCTGAAAGCTGGCGGCGTGTATGTGCCGCTGGACGTCGAATACCCGCGTGATCGCCTGCTGTACATGATGCAGGACAGCCGCGCCAAGCTGCTGTTGACCCATACCGCCGTGCAGCAGCAACTGCCGATTGCCGAAGGCCTGGATACGCTCGCCATCGACCGCACCGAAACCTGGAGCGGCTTCAGCGACACTGCGCCGTCGGTTGATCTCGACGGCGACAACCTCGCCTACGTGATCTACACCTCGGGCTCTACGGGCATGCCGAAAGGCGTGGCGGTGGCCCACGGTCCGCTGGTGGCGCATATCATCGCCACCGGCGAACGCTACGAAACCGGCCCGGCCGATTGCGAATTGCACTTCATGTCCTTCGCTTTCGACGGCTCCCACGAAGGCTGGATGCACCCGCTGATCAACGGCGCGAGCGTGCTGATCCGCGATGACAGCCTGTGGCTGCCGGAATACACCTACGCGCAAATGCACCGTCACAACGTGACCATGGCCGTGTTCCCGCCGGT
>NZ_QBUF01000016.1:0-148000 GCF_003058185.1 Pseudomonas sp. GV105 | reverse complement strand
GCGGCGTGCAGGCTGAAACGGGCGTCCTGGCCAAGCAGGGTTTCGGCGGCGAGGTCACGTTCGGTGCTGGTGAATTCCACGCGATAGGTGAAGGGTTGGCTCAGGTGTTCGCGGCCTTCAAAGGCCAACACGTCGAGACGGGCTTCGATGTTGCGCACACTCAGGGTGTGCCGGCCATGATCGAAAAGAACCCTCGGCAGTACGCTGGAAGTCATTCCCTTTACTCCTGGACGCGAAAGCCCAGAGAGTAAAGATTTGTTATCGGTGATTAATGTCGGAAGATTCGACTTTACAAGAGCGACACTTCCCGATCTGGTTTTAGAGCCTAAAAACTATCGATATGTCGATAATCCAAGCACAGGCGCTGAGCCAGTTCTCGCGCCCTCCCCAACCGAATCGGCCCGCGCTCGATATCGACCAATAACCCCGGGCAATCCAGCGATGGCAACGCGGCAATCTCCTTGACTCGTCCGTCAGTCAGCACCAGCAACCGCTGCTGTTCGGTGGGGAAACGCGTTCTGCGTGCCACCAGCCATTGCGCCGCCTCGCCCAGCGCTGCCAACAGCGGCGTACCGCCACCCGCGCCGAGCTGATCGAGCCAGCCAGCCAGGCTTTTCGCGGCTTTCAGGCCCTGCACCTGCCACTTCGGCGACTGCCCGCTCGCCGTCAGCAATGCCATGCGCGCCCGCTGGCGGTAGGCGTCATCCAACAGTTGCGCCAATAACCCTTTGGCATCGGTCAATGCACGATGCCGCCGCGTCGATGCCGACGCGTCGACAATCACCAACCATAACTCCTGGGCCGAGCGGCTGCGCAGGTGGAAACGCAGGTCCTCACGAGACTGCGGCCGCCCGCCGAGCAAGGTGCCCGGCCAATTGATCGAGCCCTGCTGCGCGTCGCGCGACTTGCCGTGCCTGCCTTTATCCAGTCGCCCCGCCTTGGGCCGGGCATCCGCCCCCGCGTCAGGTCGGGGGCGGATGCCTAAGGCTTTTTTGGCCAGGCGGGCACGTCTCGGCGAGCGCCCGTGGGCAAGGCCGGTGCGGGCATATCGCCCCACTGGCCTTGGCCGGGTGAAGTGTCGGACGCTTGAGGCGCCTGGCCCTCACGGTTGGGCGGGCTGGGCGGCGGGGACTGCGCCTGGCGACGATGGCGCAAGGCAAACTCGGCCACGGCTTCGATATCTTCCTCGGCGATGGCGGTCGCGCCGCGCCAGGCTGCATGCGCTCTTGCGCCACGCAACCAGACAAGGTCGGCGCGCAAACCATCCACGCCCGCGGCAAAGCAGCGTTGGGTGATCTGTGCCAGCGCCTCGTCATCCAATGCAATGGCCTCGAGACAGGCCCGCGCCCGGGTGCAACGCTCGCGCAGGGCGGCCTGCGGTTCGGCCCACAACGCGCAGAAGGCCACGGGGTCGCTGTCGAAGTCGAGGCGCCGGCGGATGATCTGCCCACGCTCGGTCGGCACGGTTTGCCCGCTCAAGGCCACATTGAAGCCGAAGCGGTCGAGCAACTGCGGACGCAACTCACCCTCCTCCGGGTTCATCGTGCCGATCAGCACAAAGCGCGCCGCATGCCGGTGGGAGATGCCGTCGCGCTCGATCAGGTTGGTGCCGCTGGCGGCCACGTCCAGCAGCAGGTCCACCAAATGATCGGGCAGCAAGTTGACCTCGTCGACATACAACACCCCACCATCCGCCTTGGCCAGCACGCCGGGTGAAAACTGCGCGCGGCCTTCGCCCAATGCTGCATCCAGATCCAAGGTGCCGACCAGGCGCTCTTCGGTGGCGCCCAACGGCAAGGTGACGAATTGACCGCTGGCCAACAGGTCCGCCAAGCCACGTGCCAGGGTGGACTTGGCCATGCCGCGCGGGCCTTCGATCAGCACGCCGCCGATCTTCGGGTCGATGGCGGTCAGGCACAGCGCGAGTTTCAGGTCGTCGGCACCGACCACGGCCGACAGCGGGAAATGGGGAATATCAGTCATCAGCTGTCTTCTTCTATATCCAGCAACAGGTTTTCCAACGCCTCGCGATACGCCCCCGGCGCTTGCCACATGCCACGCTGCTGGGCTTCGAGCAGGCGCTCGGTCATGTCCCGCAGGGCATCAGGGTTGTGCTGTTGCACAAAGGCGCGGGTGTCGGGGTCGAGCAGGTAGGCGTCGGCGAGCAAGGCGTATTGGTGATCGTCGATCAGCGCGGTGGTGGCGTCGAAGGCGAACAGATTGTCCACGGTTGCCGCCATCTCGAACGCACCTTTATAGCCATGACGCTTCACGCCTTCGATCCACTTGGGGTTGGCGGCGCGGGCACGGATCACCCGGTTCAGCTCTTCCTTCAAGGTGCGGATCTTCGGCACGTCCGGCTGGCTGTGGTCGCCATGGTAGCTGGCGGCCTTGTCGCCGCTCAGGGTTTCCACGGCGGCGAGCATGCCGCCCTGGAATTGGTAGTAATCGTTGGAATCGAGCAGGTCGTGCTCGCGATTGTCCTGGTTTTGCAGCACCGCCTGCACCTGGCTCAGGCGTTGGGCGAATTGCCCGCGGGCGGCGGTGCCCTCGTCGGCGCCACCATAGGCGTAGCCACCCCAATTCAGGTAGACCTCGGCCAAGTCCTCGCGGCTTTGCCACAAGCGACCGTCGATCGCGCCCTGCACGCCCGCGCCATAGGCACCCGGCTTGGCCCCGAAAATACGCCAGCCCGCCTGTTTCGCCGCCGCGGCCTCGTCCAGGCCGGACTCAAGCAACGCCTGGCGCTCGCAACGGACCTTGGCGGCCAGCGGGTTCATATCGTCAGGCTCGTCCAGCGCCGCCACCGCCTGTACCGCCGCATCGAACAGGCGGATCAGGTTGGCGAAGGCATCCCGGAAGAACCCGGACACGCGCAAAGTCACGTCGACACGCGGGCGGTCCAGCAGGCTGATCGGCAGGATTTCGAAGTCGTCCACTCGCTGGCTGCCCGTGGCCCACACCGGGCGTACCCCCATCAGGGCCATGGCCTGGGCGATATCGTCGCCGCCGGTACGCATGGTCGCGGTGCCCCACACCGACAGGCCGAGCTGGCGCAGGTGGTCGCCGTCGTCTTGCAGGTGCCGCTCGAGAATCAGGTTGGCCGACTGGAAACCGATGCGCCAGGCAGTGGTGGTTGGCAGGTTGCGCACGTCGACGCTGAAAAAATTACGCCCGGTGGGCAGCACATCCAGACGCCCCCGGCTCGGCGCGCCGCTTGGGCCCGCCGGCACGAAGCGGCCGCCCAGGGCATCGAGCAGGCCGCGCATTTCCGCCGGGCCGCACCCATCCAGGCGTGGCGCCACGACACTGCGCAGACTTTCGATGACGGATTTGACGTCCTCCCAACCGGGCTCTTCCAGCTGTTCCAGCGGCCCCGCCAGCGCCTGCTCGATCAACAGTGCAGCGTACAGTTCCAGGCGCTCGCGGGTATCACCAGCGGTGCGCCACAGCTGTAGATCGATCCTTTGCAAAACCTCCGGGCGGCGTCCGGTCCAGGGTTCGGCCAGGGCGCAGTCCAGCGGGTCGAAACCCAGCTCGAAGGCCTTGGCCAACACCCGTAACAGGCTCGATTGCGCGCCTCGGCCGTCGCCACGCGGGATACGCAGCAACGCGAGCAAGGTGTCGATACGCAAGCGGCCCTGGGGCGACTCGCCGAAGACATGCAGGCCGTCGCGGATCTGCGATTCCTTCAGGTCACACAGGTAGGTATCCAGGCGCGGCAGCCAGATCGCCGCGTCGGCCTCGCTGTCCAGTTCAAGCTCCTGGTCGATACGGGTTTCGCGCACCAGCTTGAGGATGTCCTTTTGCAGCTCGCGGGCGCGGCGCGGGTCGAGCAATTGCGCTTCGTAGTATTCGTCCGCCAACAGCTCCAGGTCGCGCAGCGGCCCGTAGGTTTCGGCACGGGTCAGCGGCGGCATCAAGTGATCGATGATCACCGCCTGGGTGCGCCGCTTGGCCTGGGCGCCCTCACCCGGGTCGTTGACGATAAACGGATAGATATTCGGCAGCGGCCCGAGCAGCGCGTCGGGCCAGCAATTTTCCGACAGCCCGACGCCCTTGCCCGGCAGCCATTCCAGGTTGCCGTGCTTGCCGACGTGGATCACGCCGTGAGCGCCGTAGGTGTGGCGCAACCAGAAATAGAACGCCAGGTAAGCGTGAGGCGGCACCAGGTCCGGGTCGTGGTACACCGCGCTGGCGTCCACCTGATAACCGCGGGCCGGCTGGATGCCGATAAACGTCAAGCCCAGGCGCAGGCCGGCGATCATCAGGCGGCCGTCGCGGCACATCGGGTCGTTGTGCGGCGTGCCCCAGCGTTCCAACACCGCCTGGCGGTTGGCTTCGGGCAGGCGCTTGAACATCGCCTCGTAGTCGTCCAGGCCCAGGCTTTGGTGGCACGGGCGCAGGTCGAGGTTGTCCAGGTCGTTGGTGACGCCACCGAGCAGTTCGTGGATCAGCGCGGTGCCGCTTTCCGGCAGGATTTCGGGCAGCGGATAACCCTCGGCCTGCAAGGCCCGCAGGATATTCAGCGCCGCCGCCGGCGTGTCCAGGCCGACGCCGTTGCCGATGCGGCCGTCGCGCGTCGGGTAATTGGCCAGGATCAGGGCGATGCGCTTGTCGGCATTCGGCACCCGCGCCAGTTCGACCCAACGGCGCGCCAGTTCAGCGACAAAGTCCATGCGCTCCGGCGCTGCGCGGTAGCACACCACGTCCGACTGGCTGCGCTCACTGCGCCAGGCCAGGTCCTTGAAGCTGATCGGTCGGCTGATGATGCGCCCGTCCAGTTCCGGCAAGGCGATGTGCATCGCCAGGTCGCGCGGGCCGAGGCCTTGTTCGCTGGCCTGCCAGGCGGGTTGGTTGTCCTGGGCGCAAATCGCCTGGATCACCGGGATATTGCGGCGAAACGGGCGCAAATGCGGCGCTTCGGGGCTGGACTGGGCAAAGCCGGTGGTGTTGAGAATCACCGCCGCCCCGACCTCATCCAGCCAGTCCTCGACCACCGTCAGGCAGCCAGGCTCCTTCAGACTGGCCACTGCCATCGGCAACGGATTCAGGCCCGCCGCCTGCAGACGCTGGCAGAACACATCGATAAAACCGGTATTGGCCGCTTGCAGATGGGAGCGGTAGAACAGCACCGCCGCCACCGGGAACTCAGGACTCCAATCCAACTGCCAGTCGTTGAGGCACGCATGGGCTTTACGCGGGTGATAAATCGCGCTGCGCGCCAGGGTTTGCGGCTCGGCCCAGGCATAGTCGCGGCCCAGGTAGGCGCTGGCCAGGCAACGATAAAAATCCAGCGCATTACCCAGGCCGCCCTGGCGCAGGAACTGCCACAGGCGGTCACGCGCTGCGGCATCCACGGTGCTGAGGCCGCTGAGTTCCGGGTCGGGGCGGTCATCCCCCGGCACCAGGATCAGCGTGACCCCGCGCTCGGCCAACGCCACCAGGCGCTCGACGCCGTAACGCCAATAGCCGATGCCGCCGTGCAGGGAAATCAGGATGACCTTGGCGTGGCGCAGCACTTCATCGACGTACAGGTCCACCGATGCATGGTTCTGCACCTGCATCGGGTTGGCCAGGCGCAGGCTCGGGTAATCCTCGGGCAACTGCTGGGCCGCTTCGGCCAGCAGCGCCAGGCTGGAGTCGCCGCTGCACAGGATCACCAGCTCGGCGGGGGTTTGCCCAAGGTCGGCAATGTTGTCGTCCGCGACGAAACCGCCGGGCTGGGTCCTGAGCAGGTGCATGGGTTAAACGCTGAGGGCGGCGCGCAATTGCGCTTCGAGGCCCGCCGCGTCGAGGTCCTGGCCGATCAGCACTAGGCGCGTGATGCGCGCTTCATCGGCGCTCCAGGCGCGGTCGAAGTGTTTGTCGAAGCGTGTACCCACGCCCTGGATCAGCAGGCGCATCGGCTTGTTCGGGATCGCCGCGAAGCCTTTGACGCGCAGGATGCCGTGCTGCACCACCAATTGGCTCAGGGCGTCGAGCAGCAGGGCTTCGTCGGACTGGGGCAAGTCGATGGAAATGGAGTCGAACGCATCGTGATCATGATCATGATCGTCTTCACCTTCGTGATGATGATCGTGATGGCTATGGCGACCGTCGATGTGCTCTTCGGAGCCGGCGCCCAGGCCGATCAGCACGTCCAGCGGTACCCGACCGCTGCTGGCTTCGATGATCTTCACCGCCGGCGGCAACTCTTCGGCGACTTCCAGGCGCACGCGGGCCAGGTCGTCGGGGCTGATCAGGTCGCACTTGTTGAGGATCACCAGGTCGGCGCTGGCCAGTTGGTCGGCGAACAGTTCATGCAGCGGTGATTCGTGGTCCAGGTTCGGGTCGAGTTTGCGCTGGGCGTCGACCTGATCCGGGAAGGCGGCGAAGGTGCCGGCCGCCACGGCGGGGCTGTCGACCACGGTGATCACCGCATCGACCGTGCAGGCGTTGCGGATTTCCGGCCACTGGAACGCCTGGACCAAGGGTTTTGGCAGGGCCAGGCCGGAGGTTTCGATGAGGATATGGTCAAGGTCGCCGCGACGGGCAACCAGTTCGCGCATCACCGGGAAGAACTCTTCCTGTACGGTGCAGCACAGGCAGCCGTTGGCCAGTTCATACACGCGGCCGTTGGCTTCTTCCTCGGTGCAACCGATGGAGCACTGCTTGAGGATTTCACCGTCGATGCCCAGCTCGCCGAACTCGTTGACGATCACCGCGATGCGACGGCCCTGGGCGTTATCGAGCATATGGCGCAGCAAGGTGGTTTTGCCCGAGCCGAGAAAGCCGGTAACGATGGTGACGGGGAGTTTGGCCAGTGTTTTCATCGGATGCCCTTGGGGGCGGGCATACGGGACGATAGGCCCTGCGCGACGCGCAGCAGCAGATTTCGTCACCGGATCACCCCGCCCGGTTGAATTGAAAAATCAGTTGCGAGGCAGGTCTCCTGGCTTGGGGCTTGCGGGTCTTGCGACCGGCGCTGGCTGCGCCTTCCCGCCTTGATGGCAGTGGCGTGGCAGTCAGATAAACCCTTCACAGTTGCGGGGGCAGCCGCGGCTTGAACCGCGTTCCCTTCTTAGCTCCGGCCTGGGCCGAAGAACCTCGAGGGTGCAAGGCTACAGGGGCTCAGTCAATTTGACTACCGTCGCCCTGCATGCTTTCCTACACACCTTGTTTCGGGTGCCCTTCACAGGGTGAAACGGGAAACCGGTGCGTCATACCGATATGACCAGTCCGGTGCTGCCCCCGCAACGGTAAGCGAGCGAAGCGTCACGGCCACTGTGCTTTGTGCATGGGAAGGCGATGCTTTCAGGACTCAGTTCAAGAGTCCCCTCGCAAGCCCGGAGACCGGCCCGAAAAAAATCATCTAACAAACCCGCGGTGGGCGGGCGCTGTTTGAACCCTGCGTGCCTGGCTCGCGGGTTTTGCATGCGCTCGTGTCACCCTGAACCCCTGAAGGGACGCGCCATGTCGATCATCAGCAGCACCTCGTCTACCACCAGCAGCACCGCCACCCTGAGCCAACGCCTGGGCGCCGCCATCGGCGCGTCGATCCTCGGCGCGTGCCTGGTGTATTTCGCCGGGTTCTCGCATATCGAAGCGGTACACAACGCCGCCCACGATACCCGCCACAGCGCCGCGTTCCCGTGCCATTGAGACCTGCCGACATGATCAAGCGTATTGCGCAAACCGCAGGTTTCAGTGGGCTGCTGGCCGCCCTGTTGTTGACCTTGCTGCAAAGTTTCTGGGTCGCCCCGCTGATCATGCAGGCGGAAACCTTTGAAAAAGCCCCAGCCGCGACACAAGTGGCACACGAGCACGCCGCTGGCACCGCTGCACACACCCATGACGCCGAAGCCTGGGAGCCGGAAGACGGCTGGCAGCGCGTGCTGTCGACCACCGGCGGCAATCTGGTGGTGGCGGTCGGTTTCGCCTTGATGCTCGCCGGGCTCTACACCCTGCGCGCGCCGACTCGCACGGCTCAAGGCCTGCTGTGGGGCCTGGCCGGTTACGCAACCTTCGTGCTGGCGCCAACCCTGGGCCTGCCGCCGGAATTGCCGGGCACTGCCGCGGCCGACCTGGCACAACGGCAGATCTGGTGGATCGGCACGGCGGCCTCAACCGCGGCCGGTATCGCGCTGCTGGTATTCGGTGGCAACTGGCTGCTCAAAGCGCTGGGCGCGGCAATCCTCGTGGTGCCTCATGTGATTGGCGCTCCGCAACCTGAAGTGCATTCGATGCTGGCCCCTGAGGCCCTGGAAGCGCAGTTCAAGATCGCCTCGCAACTGACCAACGTCGCGTTCTGGCTGGCGTTGGGGCTGATCAGCGCCTGGCTGTTTCGCCGCAACCGCAACGATCGATACATCGCATGACCCTCGTGGTCGGCCTGGGCTGCCAGCGCGGCTGCGAGTTTCAAGCCCTGCTGGACCTGCTGAACGCCGCCCTCGCCGAGGGCGGTATCGAGCGCCATCGCATCACCGCCCTGGCCAGCCTTGATCGCAAGCAGAATGAACCGGGCTTGCTGGCCCTGGCCCAATGGCTGAACCTGCCGCTGCACTGCTTCAGCGCGGCGCACCTGGCGATGTATGACGACCGCCTGAGCCACAGGTCTGCCGTCGCCTTTGCCCATACCGGTTGTTACGGCATCGCCGAAAGCGCCGCCCTGGCCCTGGCCGAACAACTCGGCGGCGCCCCTGCGCGCCTGTTGGTCCCGCGCAAAAAATCCGCCCAGGCCACCTTGGCATTGGCCTGCGCCGACTGAAACCGCGATAATCGCCGCTTCCGATCATGAGCGTTCTTCATGCTCGCGCGTTTTTTCACAGGATTTGTCCATGACCGTCTACTTCATCGGCGCCGGCCCCGGCGACCCGGAATTGATCACCGTCAAAGGCCAGCGGCTGATCCGCAGTTGCCCGGTGATCATCTATGCAGGGTCGCTGGTGCCGGCGGCGGTACTGGAGGGGCATCAGGCCGAACAAGTGGTCAACAGCGCCGAACTGCACCTGGAACAGATCATCGAGCTGATCAAGGCCGCCGATGCCAAGGGCCAGGATGTGGCGCGGGTCCACTCCGGCGATCCAAGCCTGTACGGCGCAATTGGCGAACAGATCCGCCTGTTGCGCGAGTTGGGCATTGCGTTCCAGATCATTCCCGGCGTCACCGCCGTGGCCGCCTGCGCGGCGCTGCTGGAGACTGAACTGACCCTGCCGGACATCGCCCAGAGCGTGATCCTCACCCGCTACGCCGATAAAACCCGCATGCCCGCCGGTGAAGACTTCGACAGCCTGGCCCGCCACGGCACGACCATGGCGATTCATCTGGGGGTCAATCACCTGGAGAAGATCGTCGCCGAACTGCTGCCGCACTATGGCTCGGATTGCCCGATTGCCGTGGTACACCGCGCGACCTGGCCGGATCAGGATTGGGCTGTCGGCACCTTGGCGGACATTGCCGAAAAAGTCGCGGCCAAAGGCTTCAGGCGCACGGCGCTGATTGTGGTGGGTCGGGTGCTGGCCAGTGACAGTTTCAGCGCGTCGTCGCTGTATCGGGCCGGGCATGCACACCTGTACCGCCCCTAATCAAAAACATCAAAAAACAAACATAAAACACTGATTTAATTAAATAAACACAAAAAAATGTGGGAGGGAGCTTGCTCCCGATAGCGGCGGGTCAGTCGACTTATCAATCGACAGATACACCGCTATCGGGAGCAAGCTCCCTCCCACACTTAATGTTCAGCGTTAGGTAGGTCGCGTAAGCAGCTGAATTTTAAGCATAAAAAAACGGCGCTCACGGGGCGCCGTTTTTTTGCTCGCAGCGAACACCTGACTCAGTAGTAGGCGTTTTCTTTCTGCGTATGGTCAGTCACATCGCGGACGCCCTTGAGCTCCGGAATGCGCTCCAGCAAGGTACGCTCGATGCCTTCACGCAGGGTCACATCCGCCTGGCCGCAGCCCTGGCAGCCACCGCCGAACTTCAATACGGCGATACCGTCATCCACCACGTCGATCAAGCTGACCTGCCCACCGTGGCTGGCCAGCCCAGGGTTGATCTCGGTTTGCAGGTAGTAATTGATGCGCTCGTTGACCGGGCTGTCGGCATTGACGTTCGGCACCTTGGCGTTCGGCGCCTTGATGGTCAATTGGCCGCCCATGCGGTCAGTGGCGTAGTCGACCACCGCGTCGTCGAGGAACGCTTCGCTGAAGGCATCGATATACGCGGTGAAGCTTTTCAGCCCCAGCGCGGTGTCTTCCGGCTTCTCTTCGCCCGGCTTGCAGTAGGCGATGCACGTCTCGGCGTACTGGGTGCCAGGCTGGGTGATAAAGACGCGGATGCCGATACCCGGGGTGTTCTGCTTGGACAGCAGGTCAGCCAGGTAATCGTGGGCGGCGTCGGTAATGGTTATGGCAGTCATGGAAACTCCTCACAGGCTTGCTGGCAGTTTACGCCAAAATATTACGCAGATACAAAGCCCCAGTAATTTTGTCGGAAAAGCCTCGCCATCGCCGTCAGAGGTTTTCATAGCGGTTCATATCCAGCACACCCTCTTCCAACGGCGTGGTTTCGCGGATGTAGGTCGACAGATCGTGGAAGTACTCCCAGAACTGCGGATGACTGCGACGCACACCCCAACGATCGACGATCTTCTCGAAGTGCTGGGCGTCGCGGGCACTTTCCATGGCCGCGACGAACGCCGGCACTTGCTCGGCCGGGATATTGAACATGAAGTTCGGATAACTGCTCAGCACGCCGGGGTAGACCGTCAACGTGTCCAGGCCCGGTTGATAGCGAGAAGCCTCACCCAGCATGAACGCGACATTACTGTGGGCACGGTTGCGCAGCAGGCTGTAGACCTCACGATGACCGGTGCGGGTTTCGATGCGCAGCATGGTCGCTTCCGGCAATTGGTCGATGACCTTGAGCCCCGCCGCCGGGCGTGACGTCAGGCGACTCAGGGCCTGCTCGGCATCGCGCAGCACCGGTTCGAGGCCCGGCCGCGAGCAGTAGGCGCCGACACAGCGATTGATCGGGTCTGGGCTGGCATTGAGGTCGCCATAACGCGCCAGCAACTGGTTGACGAAATCGCGCTTCGGGTCTTTTTCATTCAGTTTCAGGCCGGTGGGTTTATCGTCGTCGATCGACTCATAGTCCATCCACAACTTGACCTTGCCGCCGTTCTGATACCAATCGTCGAGGAAATCGTCCCGCGAATTGGCCGGCATCAGGCGCAGGAAGTTCTGTTCGGCGCCATTGCGGATCAGGTCGAAGTACAAGCGGGTCTGGGCCTGATGGGAGACGTTGCCGAACACGTCGAAGTTGACCACCAATTGGTAGTAGGTGCGCTCCAGCAACGGATAATCGAACAACCACATCGTCTGCGGGACTTCACCGATCAGGCCTTTATTGACCGACGCGCTGTCGAAGTGACGGAAGATGCTCAACAACGCATTGTCGTTGCCGGCCCACAGCGTCGACCAACCGGGCGCCGGCAACTCGCCATAGCGGTAGCGACGCAGCGCTTCGTACTCGTTGCGCTTGTCACGGTACTTGAGCCACAGGCTGAGCACGCTGCCCACGTCGTCGTTCTGCCCGGGCATTGCCAGCAACGGCGTGGCCCGGCCGCGATAGAGCGGATCGGTGATGTACAGGTCGTGTTCGGGGGCCTGGAACAGCGCCCAGAAGTTGTCGCGGATCACGTCCGTGGCGATCTGGCCCCGGCACACCGGGCCGCGGATGAAAGTGCGGACAAAGTACTCGGCATTATCGAGCATGAACTGGTAGCGCGCCTGGGCCGGAATCGCCTCGAACGTCTCGAACGGGTTGGCACGACGGCCCGGACCGTAGCCCGGCAAGGCGCTGACCTGCCAGTCGCCGCTGTAGAACAAGGCTTTGACCCGTTCCATTTTCGCCGCGCTGAGTGGGTACGTGATGTGGGTCTTATGGACGATCACCCCTTGTATCGGCCACAGCCGGTAGTAGATCCGGGTACCGGGATCGTCGTTGGGGCGACGGGTATTGATCAGGTCGATCGGCTGCCCACTGGGGGTGCGCGAGCGGACCCACTGGAAGAAATGCCCCGGCTCACCGCCTTCGAAATACAGATGTGCGATAAACAGGTGTTCAAACAGCCAGCGGGCGACCAGGCTTTCGCGGGCGCCGGGGGCGTTGAGCAGGTTTTCCCACTGCAGCACTTGCGCGGCTTCCTGGGCACTTGGCGCCACGCCCTGCTGGTCAATCGGCGCACCGGAGGCCAGCCAGCGTCGCAGGGTCTGGTACTGCTGGTCGCTCAAGCCGGTCACGGCCAGCGGCATGCCTTCATTGGGGTGCACGTCGGCGTAAGTGTCGAACTCCTCTGGCCGCGGGCACATGTTCTCGCGGTTCAGGCCCAGCACGATGTCGTCCGGCAGCTTGCCGTTGGGCTGCAACGGCGCGCGGCTGTGGCCCAGTTCGAGCATGCGCGCCATCAACGCAGCCTGGCTGCCTTGGGCGTCGAGCACGGAAGTGAAGCCTTCGTGCCGCCAGGCAGCCTTGCCGAACGCGTCGTAGAACAGACGCGTCGGCTTGGTCGCCTGACTGCGATCACCATCGTAGACCAGCACCTTGGTCGCCCCCCGCGCCGCGCCCTCGCCACTGCCCAGGTTCAACTGGCAGGCCGAGTCGTAGCAGGCATGGCACGCCACGCACTTCTCAGTGAAGATCGGTTGGATATCACGGGTGTAGGAAAGCGCCGGAGCGGGATCTTGGGCCTGTGTAGTGCTGCCAATCAGCAACAGAACGAAGCTGATGATGATGCGATACGGCATGAGCCTGGTCCCGATATGAAGCCAAAATGGAAAATCCCGCGGATTCTACCGATCTAACACGCGCACCAACATGAACGATATTCATGCAAAACCTGCACATGCTCCAAATCCACACAGGTTTGCTATGATCCACGCCCTCCGTAATGCCTGAACAGAGTAGTCCCATGTCCGATCGTAGCGCTCGTCTGCAAGCCCTTCACCAAGCCCTCAAGGAACGCATCCTGATCCTCGACGGCGGCATGGGCACGATGATCCAGAGCTATAAGCTGGAAGAACAGGACTACCGCGGCAAACGGTTTGCCGACTGGCCGAGCGACGTCAAGGGTAACAACGACCTGTTGCTGCTCAGCCGTCCGGACGTCATCGCCTCCATCGAGAAGGCGTACCTGGATGCCGGCGCCGACATCCTCGAAACCAACACCTTCAACGCCACCCAAGTGTCCCAGGCCGATTACGGCATGGAGTCGCTCGCCTACGAGTTGAACGTAGAAGGTGCCCGCGTCGCGCGCAAGGTGGCCGACGCCAAGACCCTGGAGACGCCGGACAAGCCACGCTTCGTCGCCGGCGTGCTCGGCCCGACCAGCCGTACCTGCTCGCTGTCGCCGGATGTGAACAACCCCGGCTACCGCAACGTGACCTTCGATGAACTGGTGGAGAACTACACCGAGGCCACCAAGGGCCTGATCGAAGGCGGCGCGGACCTGATCCTCATCGAAACCATTTTCGACACCCTCAACGCCAAGGCCGCGATCTTTGCCGTGCAGGGTGTATTCGAAGAGCTGGGCTTCGAATTGCCGATCATGATCTCCGGCACCATCACCGACGCCTCCGGCCGTACCCTGTCGGGCCAGACCACCGAAGCGTTCTGGAACTCGGTCAGCCACGCCAAGCCGATTTCCGTGGGCCTCAACTGCGCCCTGGGCGCCAGCGAGTTGCGTCCGTACCTCGAAGAGCTGTCGAACAAGGCCAACACTTATGTGTCCGCGCACCCTAACGCCGGCCTGCCCAACGAATTCGGCGAATACGACGAATTGCCGGCGCAAACCGCCAAAGTCATCGAGGAATTCGCCCAAAGCGGCTTCCTGAACATCGTCGGCGGCTGCTGTGGCACCACGCCGGGGCATATCGAAGCCATCGCCAAGGCCGTGGCCGGTTACGCGCCGCGCCAGATCCCGGACATCCCCAAGGCCTGCCGCCTGTCGGGCCTGGAGCCGTTCACCATTGATCGCCAGTCGTTGTTCGTCAACGTCGGCGAACGTACCAACATCACCGGCTCCGCCCGTTTCGCCCGGCTGATCCGCGAAGACAACTACACCGAAGCCCTCGAAGTCGCCCTGCAGCAGGTGGAAGCCGGCGCCCAGGTGATCGACATCAACATGGACGAAGGCATGCTCGATTCGAAGAAGGCCATGGTGACCTTCCTCAATCTGATTGCCGGCGAGCCGGACATCTCCCGCGTGCCGATCATGATCGACTCCTCCAAGTGGGAAGTGATCGAAGCCGGCCTCAAGTGCATCCAGGGCAAGGGCATCGTCAACTCCATCAGCATGAAGGAAGGCGTCGAGCAGTTCATCCATCACGCCAAGCTGTGCAAACGCTACGGCGCCGCCGTGGTGGTGATGGCCTTCGACGAAGCCGGCCAGGCCGACACCGAAGCGCGCAAGAAAGAGATCTGCAAACGCTCCTACGACATCCTGGTCAATGAAGTCGGCTTCCCGCCGGAAGACATCATCTTCGACCCGAACATCTTCGCGGTCGCCACCGGTATCGAAGAGCACAACAACTACGCCGTCGACTTCATCAACGCCTGCGCCTACATCCGCGACGAGCTGCCGTATGCGCTGACGTCCGGCGGCGTGTCCAACGTGTCGTTCTCGTTCCGCGGCAACAACCCGGTGCGCGAGGCGATCCACTCGGTGTTCCTGCTGTATGCGATCCGCAACGGCCTGACCATGGGCATCGTCAACGCCGGCCAGCTGGAGATCTACGACCAGATCCCCGCCGAACTGCGCGACGCGGTGGAAGACGTGGTGCTCAACCGCACCCCGGACGGCACCGACGCCCTGCTCGCCATCGCCGACAAGTACAAGGGCGACGGCAGCGTCAAGGAAGCCGAAACCGAGGAATGGCGCGGCTGGCCGGTCAACAAGCGCCTGGAACACGCACTGGTCAAGGGCATCACCACGCACATCGTCGAAGACACCGAAGAGTCCCGGCAGTCGTTCGCGCGCCCGATCGAAGTGATCGAAGGCCCGCTGATGTCCGGCATGAACATCGTCGGCGACCTGTTTGGCGCGGGCAAAATGTTCCTGCCACAGGTGGTGAAATCGGCGCGGGTGATGAAACAAGCCGTGGCCCACTTGATCCCGTTCATCGAACTGGAAAAAGGCGACAAGCCGGAAGCCAAGGGCAAGATCCTCATGGCCACGGTGAAGGGCGACGTGCATGACATCGGCAAGAACATCGTCGGCGTGGTGCTGGGATGCAACGGCTATGACATCGTCGATCTGGGCGTGATGGTGCCGGCGGAGAAGATCCTGCAGGTGGCCAAGGAACAGAAGTGCGACATCATCGGGCTGTCCGGCCTGATCACCCCGTCCCTCGATGAGATGGTCCACGTCGCCCGCGAAATGCAGCGCCAGGACTTCCACCTGCCGCTGATGATCGGTGGCGCCACCACCTCCAAGGCGCACACGGCGGTGAAGATCGAACCCAAGTACAGCAATGATGCAGTGATCTACGTGACCGACGCCTCGCGCGCGGTGGGCGTGGCCACGCAGTTGCTGTCCAAGGAATTGAAGGCCGGTTTCGTCGAGAAGACCCGCCTGGAATACATCGAAGTGCGCGAGCGCACCTCGAACCGCAGCGCACGCACCGAACGCCTGAGCTACCCGGCGGCGATCGCCAAGAAGCCGCAGTTCGACTGGAGCACTTACACGCCGGTCACGCCGACCTTTACCGGCGCCAAGGTGCTGGACAACATCGACCTCAAGGTGCTCGCCGAATACATCGACTGGACTCCGTTCTTCATCTCCTGGGACCTGGCCGGCAAGTTCCCGCGCATCCTCACCGATGAAGTGGTGGGTGAAGCCGCCACGGCGCTGTATGCCGACGCCCAGGAAATGCTCGCCAAGCTGATCGACGAGAAGCTGATCAGCGCTCGCGCGGTATTTGGTTTCTGGCCGGCCAACCAGGTGAACGATGATGACCTGGAAGTCTACGGCGACGACGGGCAGCCCCTGGCAACCTTGCACCACCTGCGCCAGCAGATCATCAAGACCGACGGCAAGCCGAACTTCTCCCTGGCCGACTTCGTCGCGCCCAAAGACAGCGGCATCACCGACTACGTGGGAGGGTTTATCACCACCGCGGGCATCGGCGCCGAGGAAGTGGCCAAGGCTTACCAGGACGCGGGCGACGACTACAACTCGATCATGGTCAAGGCCCTGGCCGACCGCCTGGCCGAAGCCTGCGCCGAATGGCTGCACCAACAGGTGCGCAAAGATTACTGGGGTTATGCCAAGGACGAGCAACTGGACAACGACGCGCTGATCAAGGAACAGTACAGCGGCATCCGCCCTGCCCCCGGCTACCCGGCGTGCCCCGACCACACCGAGAAAGGCACCCTGTTCCAACTGCTGGACCCCGAGGCCCGCGAGATGCATGCCGGCCGCAGCGGCGTGTTCCTCACCGAGCACTACGCGATGTTCCCGGCGGCTGCGGTCAGCGGCTGGTACTTCGCCCACCCGCAGGCGCAATACTTCGCCGTGGGCAAGGTCGACAAAGACCAGGTGGCGAGCTACACCGCACGCAAAGGCCAGGACCTGGCCGTGACCGAGCGCTGGTTGGCACCGAACCTGGGTTACGACAACTAAGCACGCGCAGATTGTCTATGCTTGCCTCACACATCTTGTGTCGAGGCACGTATGGACGATCCAGCCAACAACAAACCGCCTACCCTGTGGCAGATGCTGCACAGCGTCGTCGCCGCCGCCTTTGGCGTGCAGAGCGGCAAGAACCGCGCCCGCGACTTTACCCATGGCAAGCCCAGCCACTTTGTGGTCCTGGGCATTCTGTTCACAGTGGTGTTTGCCTTGACGCTGTTCGGCATCGTCAAGCTGGTGTTGCTGCTGGCCGGGGTCTAGTGCAGCAACAGACGCATGCTGAAGGGGTAACCATAGGACGCAGGCTTGCCCAGGGCGGACAGTGCGCGGAAATTTACCGTCGGCATGGGCCCCAGCAAGCGCCGCGCCTGGGCGGAATCGATCAGTTGGAATAGCGCCTCCTGGCGGTCGCGCCCGCCGTGAGCGCCGATGTCCACGCCCTTGGCATCATCATTGATCAGCACCATCGCCCACCCGCCCACGGTGAAATGCCCGGCGACCAGGGACGACAACTGCCCGTTCAGACGCGCCTGCAAGATCTCCGGCGAACTGTTGACCGCACTGAACAGCGCGTCCTTGCCAGGCACGCGCCCGCTGTCCCGAAACGCCTGCATGGCACCCAGTGCCATCTGATCGTTGGCCGACCACACCAGCGCCGTGTGCGGGTAACGCTTGAACAGCTGCGTCGCTTGCTCGAAGGCGCGCTCACGGCTCCACTCGCCATAAACCAACTGACGCAGGCGCACCTCGGGGTGTTCGGCCAGCGCCCGGCGCATGCCCTGCTCTCGCAACAGGGCAACGGGAGTGGTCTTGATGCCGGAGAAGGCCAGCAGGTCGAGGGATTCGCCGGGCGCAACACGGCCGTGCTGGCGCAACATGTCCTTGAGCATCAGGTAGCCGGCCTCTTCGTCGTCGGCGACCAGGCTGCCGATCAGATCGATGCCCGTGCGGGCGCCCAACAACTGCACCTGGTCGGCGGTCAGCGCGCTGTTCACCACCAGTAATTTGACCCCACTGCCCTGGGCCATGCGCAGAATCTGCGGGGCGACATACTGCTCATTGACCAGCACCAGATAATCCGGCCGCTCGCGGCCTTGCAGTTCCTCCCGGGCCTGGACCAATGTGGTGTGAAGATCGCGCTCGCCATAGCGCACGCGCAAATCCAGGCCGAGGTCCTTGGCCGCGGCCTGCATGAATTGCGCGTAACTGACCCAAAAGGTTTCCGTCGACATGCCCGGGTTGAGAAACACCACCGACGCTGCCTGGGCCACGCCACAAAATGCTGGCCCCAGCAACCACACACACGTAAACAGAACCTTCACCATGGTTATTCAAGCCTTGAACATTGACCGCCATGATACTGGCAATCGGACAGTCATTCGAGGCTCAGTCAACGCTGTTTACTGGTGGCCGACCCAGAACACCGCCGTCCCTACCACGAGAATGATCAGAAATAGAATGGCCCAGGCATCCACGGTACTGTCGGGTTTACGGGCTTTTGTCGGATGGCTCATCGCATCGCCTCTTGTCGGTTTTATAGGTGATTGCATTCAGACTCGCCCACAGTAAAGTCGATGATTGCCCGCATGACAAATGCGTGTATACCGACAATCGCTCCCATTAGTCGATTTGGTTCTTTGCATATATTCAAACATCACTTTTGCGCATAAACGCAAACTGGTATCGTGCCCCGGCTCCGTTGGGAGTGCGCGGCCGTGCGCGCAGATTTGCCGAGAACAGGACCTATATGTACGTATACGACGAATACGATCAGCGCATCATCGAGGACCGCGTCAAGCAGTTCCGTGATCAGACCCGACGCTACCTAGCAGGTGAACTGAGCGAAGAAGAGTTCCGCCCTCTGCGCCTGCAAAATGGCCTTTATGTTCAGCGCTTTGCGCCGATGCTGCGGGTGGCCGTGCCCTATGGCCAACTGACTTCGCGCCAGACGCGCATGATGGCCAAGATTGCCCGCGACTTCGACAAGGGCTACGCCCACATCAGTACCCGCCAGAACGTGCAGTTCAACTGGCCGGCGCTGGAAGACGTGCCGGACATCCTGGCTGAGCTGGCCACCGTGCAGATGCACGCCATTCAGACCAGCGGTAACTGCCTGCGCAACGTGACCACCGACCAATTCGCCGGGGTTGCCGCCGACGAACTGATCGACCCGCGCCCCTGGTGTGAAATCGTCCGCCAATGGACCACGTTCCACCCAGAATTCGCTTACCTGCCGCGCAAGTTCAAGATCGCCATCAATGGCTCGACATCGGACCGTGCGGCGATCGAAGTACACGACATCGGCCTGGAGCCGGTCTACAACGCCGCCGGCGAGTTGGGCTTCCGTGTACTGGTAGGCGGCGGCCTGGGGCGTACCCCGGTGGTCGGCGCGTTTATCAACGAGTTCCTGCCGTGGCAGGACCTGCTGAGCTACCTCGACGCGATCCTGCGGGTCTACAACCGCTATGGCCGTCGCGACAACAAATACAAGGCGCGGATCAAGATCCTGGTCAAGGCGCTGACCCCTGAGGTGTTCGCGCAGAAAGTCGACGCCGAGATGGAACACCTGCGCGGCGGCCAGACCACCCTGACCGACGCCGAAGTCCACCGCGTGGCCAAACACTTCGTCGACCCCGAGTACAAAGCCCTGGGCAATCAGGACGCCGAACTCGCCGTGCTCGACCAGCAGCACCCAGGTTTCGCCCGCTGGCGTGTGCGCAACACCCTGGCGCACAAAAAGCCGGGCTATGTCGCCGTGACCCTGTCGCTCAAGCCTACCGGCGTCGCCCCCGGCGATATCACCGACAAGCAGCTGGACGCCGTGGCCGACCTGGCCGAGCGCTACAGCTTCGGTCAACTGCGCACCTCCCACGAGCAGAACATCATTCTCGCGGACGTTGAGCAGAGCCAACTGTTCACCCTGTGGGGCGAACTGCGCGAAGGGGGTTTCGCCACGCCGAACATCGGCCTGCTGACCGACATCATCTGCTGCCCGGGCGGCGACTTCTGCTCCCTGGCCAACGCCAAGTCGATCCCGATTGCCGAATCGATCCAGCGCCGTTTCGACGACCTGGACTACCTGTTCGACATCGGCGAGCTGGACCTGAACATTTCCGGTTGCATGAACGCCTGTGGTCACCACCACGTCGGCCACATCGGCATCCTGGGCGTGGACAAGAAAGGCGAAGAATTCTACCAAGTGTCCCTGGGTGGCAGCGCCAGCCGCGATGCGAGCCTGGGCAAGATCCTCGGCCCATCCTTCGCCCAGGAAGCCATGCCCGAGGTGATCGGCAAACTGATCGATGTGTACATCGAGCAGCGCACCGAAGATGAGCGTTTCATCGACACCTACCAGCGCATCGGCATTGACCTGTTCAAGGAGCGCGTCTATGCAGCGAATCATTAAGAACAACGAAGTCGTCGACGAAACCTGGCACCTGCTGCCCAAGGACGCGACCTTCGACGGCATCTCCAACTGCGACGACCTGATCGTGCCGCTGGCGCTGTGGCGCGAGCACGGTCATGCGCTCAAGGCCCGTGACGGCGGCCTGGGCGTGTGGCTGGACGCCGATGAAGAAGCCGAAGAGATCGGTGACGACGTGGCTCACTTCCAGGTCATCGCCCTGAACTTCCCGGCCTTCACCGACGGGCGCAACTACTCCAATGCGCGCCTGCTGCGTGACCGCTACGGTTACAAAGGCGAATTGCGCGCGATTGGCGACGTGCTGCGCGACCAACTGTTCTACCTGCACCGCTGCGGGTTCGATGCCTTCGCCTTGCGCCCCGACAAAGACCCGTATGAAGCGCTGGAAAGCCTCAAGGACTTTTCCGTGACGTACCAGGCTGCAACGGACGAGCCGCTGCCGCTGTTCCGTCGCCGTTAAGCGTTAGCATCGTGAAAAGCCCTGGCATGCCAGGGCTTTTTTATACATCGATTTTGATCGACGCCAGCACCTGCTTCTGCTCCATGGAACACGGCACCCCCTCCGGCTGCGCGCGCACCGCCGCGATCACGCCCAGCAACTGCGCCTTGCTGTGCGCCAGTTGCGCCTGCATCCCTTCGATCTGCTGCACCTTACGCTCCAACGCCTCAATCAGCGCCTCGCGCTTGTGCTCGCCCGGCGCCGGCATCAGCGCCTTGAGTTCCTGCAAGGTAAACCCGGCCTGTTGGGCGTTCTGGATCAGTTGCAGGGTTTGCAGGGCCTCGGGGGCATAACGCCGATAGCCGTTGGCCTGCCTGCCCACCTGGCTGATCAACCCTTCGGCCTCATAAAACCGAATACGCGACGCCGCCAGCCCGCTCTGTTTCGCCAGTTCACCAATATTCATCGCCATGCCCGCTTGACATTAAAGTTAACTTTAAGCTTAGCCTGAGGCCTCCCCCCTTCAGGAGTCAACCATGTCACCTTTCGAACCCTTGCAACTGCCCAACGGCCAAGTCCTTGTCAACCGTATCGCCAAGGCTGCGATGGAGGAGAACATGGCCGACGCCCAACAAGCGCCGTCCCGTGAATTGAAGCAGTTGTACCAGGCCTGGGCGGATGGCGAGCCCGGCTTGCTGCTGACCGGTAACGTGATGATCGACCGCCGCGCCATGACCGGCCCCGGCGGCGTTGCGCTGGAGGACGAGCGGTCACTGGACAGCTTTCGCGAATGGGCGGCCGTCGGACGCAACAACGGCGGGCACTTCTGGGTGCAGCTCAATCATCCGGGGCGCCAGACGCCGGCCAACCTGCGCCAGCAAGCCTTGGCGCCGTCCGCCGTGGCCCTCGACCTGGGTATTTTTTCGAAGATGTTCGCCAAGCCCAGGGCTATGTCCGAAGACGAGATCCAGAACGTGATCACGCGCTTTGCCACCAGCGCGCGCCTGGCCGAGAAAGCCGGGTTTACAGGCGTGCAGATCCACGCAGCGCATGGCTACTTGCTCAGCCAGTTTCTCTCGCCCTTGAGCAACCGGCGCACCGATCACTGGGGCGGCTCGCTGCCGAACCGCGCACGCTTGCTGATGGAAGTGATCAAGGCCGTTCGCGCCAGTGTCAGCCCCTCGTTTTGCGTGGGGGTGAAACTCAACTCGGCAGACTTCCAGCGCGGCGGCTTCGACGCGGACGATGCGCGTGCCGTGATTGAGCTGCTCAATGCCCTGCCCATCGACCTGCTGGAGCTGTCCGGCGGCAGCTACGAAGCACCGGCCATGCAGGGCGAAGCCCGGGACGGGCGGACCCTGGCCCGCGAAGCGTATTTCCTGGAAATGGCCCGCGAACTGGCGACCCTCGCAAACATGCCGGCGATGGTCACCGGTGGCATTCGCCGCTTGCCGGTGGTGCAGCAAGTCCTCGACAGCGGCATCGCCATGGCCGGTATCGCCACCGCCCTGACCCTGGAACCGCAACTGATCAAACACTGGCGCGAAGGTCGCGACCCCAACCCGCAACTCACATCGATCAGTTGGAAGCGCAAGCCCCTCGCCGCCCTCGCCGTGGTGCGTCACCAGATGCGTTGCCTGAGCCGCGGCCATCGCCCCAATCCCAACGTTGCGCCGTGCATGGCACTGGTCCGCGATCAATGGTTTATCGCCCGGCGCACTCGCCAATACCGCGCAACCATGACGCAATCTTCACATTAAGCACGGAGCATTCGCCGTGATCGAACTGTCCTCTATTGATCAGCCACTTTTAACCTCACTGACGATTGGAGTTCTTCATGGCGAAAATCAACCTGGCCCAGCAATTGGCAACCACCCTTGAACAGGCGGGCATCAAGCGCATCTGGGGCCTGACCGGCGACAGCCTCAATGGCCTCACCGACGCACTGCGCACCATGGACAGCATCGAGTGGATGCATGTGCGCCACGAAGAGGTCGCCGCGTTCGCCGCCGGTGCCGAAGCCGCCGCCACCGGCGAGTTGGCGGTGTGCGCCGGCAGTTGCGGGCCGGGCAATCTGCATTTGATCAACGGCCTGTTCGACTGCCATCGCAACCATGTACCGGTGTTGGCCATCGCCGCACAAATCCCGTCTTCCGAAATCGGCTTGAACTACTTCCAGGAAACCCACCCCCAGGAACTGTTCAAAGAGTGCAGCCACTTCATCGAACTGGTGACCAACCCCGAGCAGATGCCCCAAGTGCTGCATCGCGCCATGCGCGCAGCAATCCTCAATCGCGGCGTGGCGGTGGTGGTGATCCCCGGGGATGTGTCGCTGCTGGAAGTGGAAGACACGCTCAAACCCTGGCCGGCCCTGCATGCGCCGCGCACCCTGCCGGCGGAACAGGACCTGCAACGCCTCAGCGAAATCCTCGACAGCAGCCAGAAAGTCACCTTGCTGTGCGGCAGCGGATGCGCTGGCGCCCATGCCCAAGTGGTGGCCCTGGCCGATGCCTTGGGCGCGCCGGTGGTACACGCTTTGCGCGGCAAGGAGCACGTGGAATGGGACAACCCGTTCGACGTGGGCATGACCGGCCTGATCGGTTTCAGCTCCGGTTACCACGCCATGCTCAATTGCGACACGCTGATCATGCTCGGCACCGACTTTCCGTACCGCCAGTTCTACCCCACCGACGCGAAGATCATCCAGATCGATCGCAACCCCCAGGCACTGGGCCGGCGCGCCACCCTGGACCTGGGCATCGCCGCTGACGTGAGCGAGACGATCGATGCACTGCTACCGCGCCTGACCCGCAAGGCCGACCGCAGCTTCCTCGAAACGTCCTTGAAACACTACGAGAAAGCCCGCCAGGGCCTCGATGACCTGGCGCAAGCGTCGAAGGCCAACCGGCCGATTCACCCGCAATACGTGGCGCGCCTGCTCAGCGAACTGGCCGACGACGATGCGATCTTCACCGCCGACGTCGGCTCGCCCACCGTGTGGGCGGCGCGCTACCTGAAAATGAACGGCAAACGGCGCCTGATCGGCTCGTTCAACCACGGCTCGATGGCCAACGCCCTGCCCCAGGCCATCGGTGCCCAGGCGGCTTTCCCCGGGCGACAGGTGATCTCAATGTCCGGCGACGGCGGTTTTACCATGTTGATGGGGGATTTCATTTCGTTGGCGCAGCTGAAACTGCCGGTGAAGGTCATCGTGTTCGATAACGCATCACTCGGTTTTGTCGCCATGGAAATGAAAGCCGCCGGCTACCTTGAGGCCGGCACCGAGCTGAAAAACCCGGACTTCGCCGCCATGTCCAACGCCATGGGCATCCTGGGCATTCGCGTGGAGCAATCCGAAGACCTCGAACCGGCCCTGCGCCGCGCCCTGGCCCATGACGGCCCGGTGCTGGTGGACGTGGTGACGGCGACCCAGGAGCTGGTGATGCCACCCAGTATCAAGCTGGAACAGGCCAAGGGTTTCAGTCTGTACATGCTCAAGGCAGTGATGAGCGGGCGCGGGGATGAAGTGATCGAGCTGGCGCGCACCAACTGGTTACGCTGACGTGAACACAGGCTGACGGGCTTGCTCGCGATTGCGCGGCTTCAGTGCATGCATCTTCAACTGATACATCGCCATCGCGAGCCAGCCCGTTTCCACATCGGCGATCAGCCGTGCTGTTTTTCTACCCACTTGCCGTAGGCATCGATAAACGCCTGCAGGAACGGCTTGGTTTTCTCCGACAGCTTGCCCGCCTCGTCGAACACACTGCCCGCGCCGCCCAGGTAGGCTTCCGGCTGCTGCATGCACGGCACGTCGAGGAACACCAGGGACTGGCGCAGATGGTGGTTGGCGCCAAAGCCGCCGACAGCCCCCGGCGACACACTGATAATCGCCCCCGGCTTGCCGCTCCAGGCGCTTTGCCCGTAAGGGCGCGAGCCCACATCGATGGCATTCTTCAGCGGGGCGGGCACGGAGCGGTTGTATTCGGGGGTCACGAACAGCACTGCGTCGGATGAACGCACTTGTTGACGGAAAGTACTGTAGGCTGCGGGCGGTGATGCCCCGTCGATGTCCTCGTTGTAGAGCGGCAAATCGCCAATTTCGACAATGTTCAATGTGAGGTTGGCGGGGGCCAGTTCGGCCAATGCCAGGGCGACCTTGCGGTTGATCGACTCTTTTCTCAAGCTGCCCACCAGGACGGCAATCGTGTAGACCTTGCTCATTGAGGTTTCCCGACGTCTGACTAAAGGAGCTTGTAGTTATAGAGCCTTCGCGACGCGTTCACCAGAAGGTTTTGATAATTCCCCCGGCGTCTGCCTCGCGACCACCCGCGTAGGAAGCGTCTGAAAACATCAACGAATAGTATTTTTTTTCCATAGGTAAACTACCCCGCTCCATGACGGTCTACAGAACCGCAAATCGAGTGTTTATCTCCAGAGGTTCTAAACAGATGGCAGCAGTACTTGTCGGACAGTTCCATGCCAGAGACGCAGAAGGACGCGTGTATTCGGTGCATGAGTTCCAGGAATCCACCCCGCCGCTAGACGGCCTGGCTGGCTCGGCGCCCACCACAACCTACAAGCTGGCCATTGGCGACCGTGTAGAAAAACTGGAAGGCGATGAATTCAAATTGATTCAGTCCGGGACCATTATCGTCCGCGAATCGGAAACCGTCCGCGCGCAATAAGCTTGAGCCCCCGAGCGTACCTGCTCAGTCCTGGCCATTGACGGCATTGACTGGGCCGGGCGATCACGGGCGGCGAACCTCCGTCACTTCAATCCCCGGGTCTCCCTCAACCTGTTTGAGCGTGACCATCAGTCGCCCCTTCTCGCCCTCGACGTCATACATCAAGCGCTTGTAGCCCGGCGTACCATACGCGGGATACGCCACCACCTGCCTGACCAGCGTGATGCCCAACACCGCACCCACCTGCGCGCCCACCTGTTCCTGGGAACGGATGAACGCATCGAGTGCGAGGTTTTCGGACGTAGTGTCGTCGGGATTGCTCAAGAGATAAGCGGCCACGCCTCCCACGGTCACCAGGACCAGCAGTTGCCTGGCCGTTACCCCGAAGAAGTTCGCGGGCATCGGCATTTGAGACCAGACCTGTTTTTGTTGTAAGTACCGGGTAACCGGCATTGGTCGTTGATGATCAGACCAACCATTCTAAACAGGTCGATGGGTAATGCCAGATGAATCAGTTGTCGCCGTAGGTAATATCCTTGTTATCCCCGACACCGCCCAACGTCCGATCCTTGCCGAAGGAGAACAGGTCGAACGGAACCTGGGGTTGGCTCGGCGGAAAGTGATACTGATAAGCAACACCCCACGGATCGGTCAGCAGCTCCTCGTTGACATAGGGGCCTTTCCAATTCGCGTCGGCGGCAGGCGGCTTGATCAACCCCTCCAGGCCTTCCTCATCGGTCGGATAGCGGCCAGTGTCTTGATGGAAGTGCTCGACGGCCTTGCCCAGCTCGGCGACCTGGGCCTTGGCCGTAGCGATTTCCGTCAGGGTCATCTCGCCAAACAGCCGCGGCCACAATGCCAGGGCCAACACGCCGATGACGACGAGTACCACCAGCACCGCCCACCGCGTAAAGCCGCCGTGGGTGCGCCGGTTGCCGACTATGACTGGTGCAGACATTCTGAGCTCCCTTGTCGCTCGGTTGATACGCTCGTTATATGCCCTGCTTGTTGCAGTTGCGCAAGGCTAACGTAAGTCGATGCGAATCAACGCTCCCGCTGTTTTTTTCCAGGCCATTGAATCCCGGCCCTGCTGACCCTAGACTCCGGCCATGCGTTTACGTCATATCGAAGTGATTCAGGCCATCTTGCAGACCGGACACCTCGGCACGGCCGCCGAATGGTTGCAGCTTTCTGTGGGCGATGTGGACGCGACGCTCAAGGACGCCGAGCAGCAATTGGGCTTTATGTTGTTCGCCAGCGTGCGCGGACGCCTGCAGCCAACACGGGAAACCCTGGAGTTACAGGCGCAAATCGCCCATGTGTATGAAGCGCTGGAGCCGGTACAACGCTTGGCCAGCCGCCTGAAGCACCATCACGCGCCAACCCTGCGTGCCCTGTGTACGCCGCCCCTGGCCAATCAACTGCTGCCGCAAAGCATCGCCGTGCTGCGCCGACGCTTCCAGGACACGCCGTGCAACCTGTCGAGCCAGCCGACCCGCGAGATTGTCAGGAGCCTGTTGCTGCACGAGGCCGACGTGGGCCTGAGCCTGCATGACCCAGAACATCCGCAAATCCAAAGCAGCGTATTGGCCCAGGGCAAACTGCAACTGCTCGCGCCCCATGGCTGGCTCAAACCCAAGCAGAAGTACATCGCCCTGCAGGACCTGGCCGGGCAGTCGATGATCGGGCTGGAGGGCCAGGACCCGCTCAGTCGCCTGCTCGACGCCAAACTGCAAGCCCTGCGCCCGCTGCCGGTGGTGCAGACGCGGGTGCAGACTTACCAGATGATGCGCAGCATGGTGGAGGCCGGCGAAGGCCTGGCGATCGTCGATCCGTTCACCGCGTTCGGCGCCCGGGAGGCCGGGCTGGACGCGTGCCCGGTATCGCCGCCGATCATGGTCAGCCTGTATGCGCTGACCCTCAGGGAGGGCGTGACCTCACCGGCACTGAATGCACTGCTGGAGATTGTCACGCAGAAAGCCGAAGGCCTGCTCGCGAGCTGAACGCGTCAGACCGCTTCGATTTCCGCCTTGAACAAGCGATACCAGAAAATCGCCACCTCACGGGTTTGCGGGTCGATCCCGCGATAGCGCAGGTGGTCGATCCCGCCCACCACATACCCACAACGCTCATACAGGCGGCAGGCGCCGAGGTTGTTGTTCTGGGTCTCCAACATCATGCCCGGCAGGTTTTTCTTGCGACTCCAGAACTGCGCCACGTCCAGCAGCGCCTTGGCCACGCCGTGACGGCGCGCGGGCAACGCCACGGCCAGCTCATCGACGTGCGCGAAGCCATTCCAATTGGTACTGACCACGACATGCCCGACCGGTCTGTCGTCCAGAAAGGCCATGAAGATCGCGCTGTCGGGCGCATCGCGAAAGCTGGCGAACTCCTCCGGGTCGATGCCGTAGCACTTGCGGTACGGCAGGATGCGCTCCACGAGCCACTGTTCGACCCGCTTGCCCAGCTCCGGCACGCCATAGGCGCTGACCTCAAAACTGAAATCATTGCCCCACACGTAGGCGTCGAAGCCCTCGTCGGCGACCCGCACACTGAGCCCTGGATACTTCGGGTTCATTACAGCTTGCATAAACATCCTTATCCCTTGATGCAATCGACGGTGTAACAACGACCACTGCCGTCGTCTTCGTGTTGCAACCCATGAACATCCGCGACAAAGCCGGGGAAACTGCTATCGAACGTGCGGGCAAAGGCCAGGTAGTCGATGATCGAACGCGTTGACTCGGTAAAGCGCTCACCCGGCATGATCAACGGAATGCCCGGCGGATAAGGCACCAGCATCACCGCGGCGATGCGCCCAGCCAAGGCATCGATGGACACCGCCTCGACGTCGCCCCTGACCAATTGGTCATAGGCGTCGGCCGGTTTCATCGCGATGTCGGGCAACACGGTGTACATCCGCTTGAGGTGTTTGGCGGTGGCGTTGCTACGGTAACAGCTATGTAATTGGTCGCACAGATCGCGCAGCCCCAGGCCTTGATAACGCACCGGGCCCTGGGCAAATACCGAAGGCAGGCAACTGGCAAGGCTGACATTGGCGTCGTAGTTGCGTTTGAATTCCAGTAATTCGGTGAGCAAGGTACTCCATTTGCCCTTGGTGATGCCCATGGAAAACAGCACGAGGAACGAATACAGGCCGGTTTTTTCCACCACCAGGCCACGCTCCCAGAGGAATTTGCTGACCACCGCAGCGGGAATTCCGCAGTCGCTCAACGCGCCGCCGGCAGTGAGCCCGGGCATCACCAACGTGACTTTGATGGGGTCCAGCAGCACGTAATCTTCGGCCACGTCGCCAAAGCCATGCCAGTCATCCTCGGGCTGCAACAGCCAATCCGCCGTGGCGACCCGGTCGATGCCGGCCACGGACGGCGGCTGCCAGATGGAAAACCACCAGTCTTCGGCGGCGATGTGCTGGCGCAGGTTGGCCAGGGCACGGCGGAAGCTCAAGGCTTCGTCGAACATTTCCTGCAGCAGCGAGCGCCCCGCCGGGCCTTCCATCATCGCCGACGCCACGTCCAGCGAGGCGATGATGCTGTATTGCGGCGAGGTGGAGATATGCATCATGAACGCTTCGTTGAACCGATCGCGGTCCAACTGCCGCGCGCCGCCGTCCTGCACATGGATCATCGAGGCCTGGCTGAATGCCGCCAGCAACTTGTGCGTGGAATGCGTGGTGAACACCAGCGGGCTGTCCGGCGTGCGCGACGTGCCCATGCCATAGCGCCCGGCAAAGAACTCGTGGAACGCCGCGTAGGCGTACCAGGCCTCGTCGAAGTGCAGCACCTCGACACTGTTGCCCAATTGCTGCTTGATCAGCTCGGCGTTGTAGCATAGGCCGTCGTAGGTGGAGTTGGTGACCACCGCCAGCTTCACTTTCGCCGGCCGCCCGCGGGTCAATGGGCTGGCCTCGATCTTGGCGCGGATCGACGCAGGGCTGAATTCACTGAGGGGAATCGGGCCGATAATGCCTAGCTCGTTGCGCTCCGGGCACAAATACAGCGGGATCGCGCCGGTCATGATGATCGAGTGCAACACCGATTTGTGGCAGTTGCGGTCGACCAGCACCAGATCATCTCGAGCGACCATCGAGTGCCAGACGATCTTGTTGGCGGTCGAGGTGCCATTGATCACAAAGAAGGTGTGATCGGCACCGAAATTCCGCGCAGCACGCGCTTCGGCTTCGGCCAGCGGCCCGGTGTGATCGAGCAGCGAGCCCAGCTCCGGCACAGACACGGACAGGTCGGAGCGCAGCGTGTTTTCCCCGAAGAACTGATGAAACGCCTGCCCCACCGGGCTTTTGCGATAGGCCACGCCGCCACCGTGACCGGGGGTGTGCCAGGAATAATTGGAGTCGGCGGTGTGTTGCACCAGGGCTTTGAAGAAGGGCGGCAGCAGGCCATCGAGGTACGTGCGCGCGGCTCGGGCGACTTGCCTGGCGAGAAACGGCACGGTGTCTTCGAACAGGTAAAGAATGCCGCGCAGTTGGTTGAGTTCGCTCATCGCATCAGCCGGGGCGTTTTCCAGGGTGACTTGTTCACCCAGGGCGAAAATCGGCAGGTTGGGCGCCCTCAGTCGCGCCAGGCGGATCAGTTCGACCATGTTTTGCAGCAGGTGGGTGTTTTCCCCAGCACCTTCGGCGGCGATCAGCATGCAGGCCAGGCCATGGTGGGTCGAGGCCACCAGCCGGCCTTCGGCGTAGTCCACCGCAGAAAAGATACTGAAGCCCTCTTGTTCCAACTCTTGAGCGATACCCCGAACCCGGTCGCCGGCAACGGTGTCGGCCTTGATGTCGCGATGCACGATAAGGATGGGGAACTTCAGGTCTTTGTACATGGGGGCTTTGAGTCCTGAGGATGATGCACTCAGGGTAGAAGCTGTGAGCGGATGTAGCGAATGAAGATTTTGAAAGCAGCGACTTACCAATGTGGGAGGGAGCTTGCTCCCTCCCACATTGTTGGATTGCGCTCAGCCAGATTATTGCTGGGTCAGTTGGGTCCACAACGCCGGCGCGCCCGCCGACTTGGCAATCGCTTCAAGCCGCGCCGCATGCTCGGCGAGGTCCTGCGCGCTGGCGCGGATGATCGGCGTCGGTTTGCGATCCGCCGGCAGGCGACGAATTTCCGAAGGGCGATTGCCCGAACCTTCCGCCGAACCGGCACCGTCGGAGGCATTGCCGGCCAGGGACAGGCTGGTCTGCCCGCCGGTCATGGTCAGGTAAACGTCGGCCAGGATCTCGGAGTCGAGCAACGCGCCGTGCAGCTCACGGCCGGAGTTGTCGACGCCATAGCGTTTGCACAAGGCATCCAGGCTGTTGCGCTGGCCCGGGTGACGCTCACGGGCCATCATCAGGGTGTCGAGGATCGAGCAGTGCCGGGAAATATCCGCGCGATCCGTCTGCCCCATCAGGGCAAATTCGTTATTGATGAAGCCGACGTCGAACGCCGCGTTATGGATGATCAACTGCGCGCCGTTGATGAACTCGAAGAACTCGTCGGCGACTTCCGCGAAGCGCGGCTTGCCTTTGAGGAATTCGTCGGTGATACCGTGGACGCCGATCGCGCCCTCGTCACTTTCGCGGTCCGGTTGCAGGTAGACGTGGAAGTGACGACCGGTGAGGCGACGGCCCATGAGTTCGACACAGCCGATTTCAATGATCCGGTGACCATCGGTCACCGGCATGCCGGTGGTTTCGGTATCGAGTACAACAGATCGGATGGCCATCAGGGTTCAGCTCTCAACGGTGTGGTGTATTTCAAGGGGCGCAATCTTAACACGTCAGCCGGCATCAGCCCTGCTTGTAGCCCCGCACTTCGTCGACGCCACGGTTGGCCAACTGGTCGGCACGCTCGTTGCCATGGTGGCCGATGTGCCCGCGCACCCATTTCCAGGTGATGTTATGGCGGTTGCATTGCTCATCGAGCAGTTGCCACAGGTCGGCGTTCTTGACCGGCTCTTTGGCCGCCGTCTTCCAGCCGCGTTTCTTCCAGTTGACCATCCACTCGTTGATGCCCTTCATCACATATTGCGAGTCGGTCACCAGCAGCACGTCGCAACGCCGCTTGAGCTCTTCGAGGCCGCGAATGGCGCCCATCAGCTCCATGCGGTTGTTGGTGGTGTTGGCTTCGCCGCCCCACAGTTCCTTCTCCACGCCCTTGCACACCAGCAAGGCGCCCCAGCCGCCGGGGCCAGGGTTGCCTTTACAGGCGCCATCGGTGAAGAGTTCAACGCTATCGGTCATCGGTTACATCCATCAAAACGGGTTGCCGGGCTTAGGCCGGCAGTATCCCGAGGCCGACTGATCCGGCCTGAAATCAAAAAGAGGGTTCTACGGTTGGCTTTGCTTGCGGTTGACCTTGGCCATCGGCATCGGCACCAGTTTGCCCATGGGTTGGCGTAGCACCTGACGCACCGGCCGCAGCCCGACCACGATCTTGCGTGCGACCAGTAAATAGAAGCCGCCACCCGACAGCTGCCAAGCCCCCGCCCGACGCTCCCAGCCGGCCAGACGGGCCTGCCACTTGGTCGACGCCAGCGGCGGACGATAGCACCCGAAGCGGCGTTTCTCCAGCGCGAAGCCCAGCAGGTTCAGCCAGTCCCCCACCCGCGACGGCGAAATGCAACGGGCCTGGCGCAGGCCGTCATGGGCGAACACATGGCGCAGGCCCCAGCTGCTCCAGGGGTTGATACCGACAATCAGCAAATGGCCACCTGGGCGCACGCTGCTGGCGGCTTCGCGCAACAAACCATGGGGTGACAGGCAGAAATCCAGGCCATGCTGCAGCACCACCACATCGGCGGCGTGCTCGCTCAACGGCCAGGCCTGCTCTTCGCAGACGATCTCCACCCCCGGCAACGGCGCGCCCAGGCGCACATTGCGTTGCACCTGCGGCGCGGACGGCGGCGTCTGGGCCGACGGGCCGTAATGCACCAGGTAACCGCCAAAGAACCGGCCCAGCTCGTCTTCGAGCATGCGCCGTTCTTCATCCAGCAAAAATTGCCCGATCGGCCCGGACAGCCAGTCACGGGCCGCGCTGATCAGGGCCAGCCATTCAGGATCGGCCTGGGCGAACGCTTTATCAGTCATTGCATTCTCCAACTCGCCTAGACGTTCTAAGATGCACCAATGTGTTCAGCTTGGCGAATCGAAGAATGATACAGATCAGTGCCCTGCCCGCCTTCACCGATAACTACATCTGGTTGTTACAGGAACCCCAGTCCCGCCGCTGCGCCGTGGTCGACCCCGGCGATGCCGCCCCCGTGCTGGCCTGGCTCAAGCAGAACCCGGGGTGGACGCTCAGCGACATCCTCGTCACCCACCATCACCATGATCATGTGGGCGGCGTCGAAGCGCTGAAACGCGTGAGCGGCGCCACGGTCTACGGCCCGGCCCACGAAACGATCCCGGCGCGGGACGTTGCCCTGCAGGACAACCAGCGCATCAGCGTGCTGGGTTGGGACTTCGCGGTGTACGCCGTCCCCGGCCACACCCTCGGCCATATCGCCTTTTACCACCCAGGCGTGCTGTTTTGCGGCGACACGCTCTTCGCCGCCGGTTGCGGCCGCCTGTTCGAAGGCACGCCGGCGCAAATGCATGCCTCGCTGCAACGCCTGGCCGCCCTGCCCGCCGACACGCGGGTGTACTGCACCCATGAATATACACAGAGCAATCTCAGGTTTGCCCAGGCAGTGGAACCGGACAACGCCGATATCGCCGAACGGGTGGAAAACGTCAACCGACTGCGCGCCCGTGGCGAGATCACGCTGCCGTCCAACCTGGCCCTGGAAAAACGCACCAACCCGTTTCTGCGTACCGCTGAAACATCCGTTAAACAAAAAGCGGACGAACGGAACGGCCGCGACAACCGCTCTGGGGACGAGGTATTTGCTAGCTTGAGGGCTTGGAAAGATAAGTTCTAACGTGACGCAATCTGATACGTAATTTCTGAATGGTTGACCGGAACCAAAGCGCTTTCTAGAATCGCCCGACATTTTTGCCCGGAACTTACTTCCAGCCAATGTCGTCATCTACTCGTAAATCCAATCATTCAGACGCATTGACCCGCCTGGCTCAAGCCGTGGCGGTGGCTGTCTCCGCAACTCTGGCGGGCTGCCAATCGACAAATTTCGCTGCACAATCCACCGTGCAACCCAAACCGAATCTTGCTGCCAAGATCAAGCAAAAACCTATTTGGCTCTCAGAGAAGCCGAGCCCCGAAGCGCCCCAGGATGTCTGGGAACGCATGCGTCGGGGCTTTCAATTGCAAGACGGTCTCGGCGTCAACCCGCGTATCGAGCAACAACGCCTGTGGTTCGCCAGCAACCCGTCCTTCCTGGAGAACGCCGGCGAACGCGGCAGCCTCTACATTCATTACATCGTCGAACGCCTTGAAGAACGCAACATGCCCCTGGAGCTGGCGCTGCTGCCAGTGATTGAAAGTGCCTACAACCCAATGGCCTATTCGCGCAGCGATGCCGTCGGCTTGTGGCAGTTCATTCCCTCCACCGGGCGTTACTTCAACCTGCGCCAGACCCGCGCCTACGACGGTCGTCGCGATATCACCGCGTCCACCACCGCCGCCCTGGACTATCTGACACGTCTGCATGACATGTTCAACGGCGACTGGCTGCTGGCCCTGGCCGCGTATAACGCTGGCGAAGGCACGGTAAGCCGGGCGATCGAGCGCAACGAGAAGCTCGGCCTGCCGACCGACTACTGGAACCTGCCCCTGCCCCAGGAAACCAAGGACTACGTGCCCAAGTTCCTGGCGCTGTCCCAGGTGGTGCTGGCCCCGGATGCCTACGGCGTCAACCTGAACCCGATTGCCAACACGCCGTACTTCGAAGTGGTTGAAGTCAAGCAAAGCATGGACCTGTCACGGGTCGCCGCGCTGGCCGAGATCGACGAAGACGAACTGTTCCAGCTCAACCCGGCCCTGAAGCAACGCACCACCCTGGACGGCCCCCAGCATTTGCTGGTGCCCAGCTCCAAGGCGCAACTGCTGACCAGCAGCCTTTCGGCGATGAAGCCTGAAGAATTACTGGCATTACGCCCTAAAAAGCCGGTTTTCGACGAAGTCGAGAGCAAATCCGTGGCCGGCCGCAGCCGTAGCTACAAAGTGCGCAACGGCGACAACCTGACGCTGATCGCCAAGACCAACAAGGTCGACGTGCATGACCTGCAGCGCTGGAACAAGCTCAACGGCCAGGCACTCAAGGTCGGCCAGACCCTGGTGATGCAGGACACGCGCAAGCTGGTGGCCAAGGCCGACAGCAAGAAGCCAGTGCAGTACAAGGTCAAGAAAGGCGACTCGCTGTATATCGTCGCCAAGCGTTTCAACGTCGAGATGCAACATCTCAAGCGCTGGAACCCACGCACTGGCATGGCGCTCAAGCCTGGGCAGATGCTGGTGGTTTCCGGGCCAAGATAAACCGCAGGCAAGCGCGCTCCTGTGGGAGCTGGCTTGCCTGCGATGCAGACACCGAGGTGTATCAGTTACATCAGGGTGATGCCATCGCAGGCAAGCCAGCTCCCACATTTGATCTCTACGCCGCTCAATACCTCGCCAGCCTCCTGCCACCCTTCCCAACAGCCTTTTTCCAACGGGAACAAGCTGTTACTGTACCGATCATAAAGCCCAAGCTGCCTGGATCGGATCTCTGACTTGACGCGTCCCCTCCTTCTACTAATAAGTCTGGCCTTGAGCTTTGCTGCGCACGCGACGATTACCGAAAGCCACGGTTATGCGCAGTTCGGCACGCTCAAGTACCCGACCAAATTCACCCACTTCGATTGGGTAAACCCTGCAGCGCCGAAAGGCGGGACGTTGCGGGTCATGGCGTTTGGCACGTTCGACACCCTCAACCCTTATACCTTCAAGGGTTCGAGCCCGGTTTCCACACCGAACTTCCTGCAATACGGCGTCAATGAGCTGAACGAACCGTTGATGGTCGGCACCGGCCAGTACGCGCCGTCCGGCGATGAGCCGACCTCCAGCTACGGGCTGATTGCCCAATCGGTGGAGTACAGCGAGGACCGCAGCTGGGTGGTGTTCAACCTGCGCCCGGAAGCACGCTTTCACGATGGCAAGCCGATCACCGCGTATGACGTGGCGTTTTCCTATCGCACCCTGCTGACCGAAGGTCATCCGCAGTACCGCACCAACCTGCAGGAAGTCGCGCGGGTCGACATCCTCAACCGCCACCGTATCCGTTTTGTGTTCAAGCGCGCCGGCAACCCGTTGCTGATCCTGCGCCTGGGCGAACTGCCAGTGCTGCCCCAGCATTACTGGAAAAACCGCGACTTCAAGGCCACCACCTTCGAACCACCGCTGGGCAGCGGGCCCTATCGCCTCAGCAAGGTCACCCCGGGCCGGCAACTGGTGTTCGAGCGGGTCAAGGATTATTGGGGCAAGGACCTGCCGGTCAACCAGGGTTTCTATAACTACGACAAGGTCGAAGTGGAGTTCTACCGCGACAGCGACGTCGCCTTCGAAGCCTTCAAGGCCGGCGAGTTCGATATCTATATCGAGCATCAGGCCAAAAACTGGGCGAATGGTTATGACTTCCCGGCGGTCAGCCGCGGCGACGTGATCAAGGCGCAGATCGCCCACCAGATCCCGACCCAAAGCCAGGGCCTGTTCATGAACACGCGGCGCCCGACGTTCAGCCAGGCCAAGGTGCGTGAAGCCCTGGGGCTGATGTTCGACTTTGAATGGACCAACCGCACCCTGTTCAGCAACGCCTATAAACGCACCTTGAGCTATTACCCCAACAGCGAATTTTCGGCGACCGGCGTCCCGGTCGGCCATGAATGGTTGATGCTCTCGCCCTACCGCGACCAACTGCCGGCCAATCTCTATACCCAACCGTTCAGCCTGCCCCAGACCGACGGGCACGGCATCCCTCGCGACACCTTGCGCCGTGCCCTGGCCCTGCTCGGCGAAGGCGGCTGGAAGCTGTCCGGGCAGCGCCTGCTCAACAAGGACGGGCAGCCGCTGCGCTTCGAGATCCTGCTGGTCAACCCGAACCTGGAGCGCATCCTGCAGCCCTACGTGGAAAACCTGAACAGTATCGGTATCGACGCGCACCTGCGCACGGTCGACCGGGCGCAGTACAAACAGCGCCTCGATCAGTTCGATTTCGACATGATCCTGATGACCCTCAACCAGACCCTCAGCCCCGGCCTTGAGCAGTGGCAGTACTTCCACTCCAGCCAGGCGGCGATCAAGGGCAGCAAGAACTACGCCGGCATCGCCAACCCGGTGGTCGACCGTCTGCTCGAGCAACTGCTGGCGGCACAAACCCGCGACGAACAACTGGCCGCCGGCCGGGCCCTGGACCGGGTCCTGCTGTGGCAGCATTACAGCATTCCCAACTGGTACCTCAACTATCATCGCCTGGCCTACCGCAACCGGTTCGCCTTTGTCACCACGCCGCCCTACAGCCTGGGCCTGAGCGCGTGGTGGCTGAAAGCTTCGGAGAAAGCCCAATGATGTCTTTGCGTACAGCACTGCTCGGCAGTCTGTTGCTCTGCACGGCGGCCAACGCCGCCCCGCAACATGCGCTGACCCTCTACAACGAGCCGCCCAAGTACCCCGCCAGCTTCAAGCACTTCGACTACGTCAACCCCGACGCGCCCAAAGGCGGCACCTTTCGCGAGTCGAGCATGGGCGGTTTCGACAGCCTCAACCCCTACATCAGCAAGGGCGTGCCGGCGGACAATATCAGCCTGATCTACGACACCCTGGCCATGCAGAGCCTGGACGAACCCATCACCGAATACGGCCTGGTGGCCGGCAAGATCGAAAAAGCCCCGGACAACAGCTGGGTGCGCTTCTACCTGCGCCCCGAAGCACGCTTCCACGATGGCCACCCGATCCACGCCGAAGACGTGGTGTTCACCTTCCAGATGCTGATGAAGGAAGGCTCGCCGCTCTACCGCACTTACTACGCCGACGTCGACGAAGTGGTCGCCGAAGACCCGCTGCGGGTGCTGTTCAAGTTCAAGCGCACCAACAACCGCGAATTGCCGCTGATCCTCGGGCAACTGCCGGTATTGCCCAAGCATTGGTGGGCCACCCGCGACTTCACCAAGGGCAACCTGGAAATCCCGCTGGGCAGCGGGCCGTACAAGGTCGCCGAGGTCAAGGCCGGGCGCATGATCCGCTACGAGCGGGTCAAGGACTACTGGGCCAAAGACCTGCCGATCACCCAAGGTTTCTACAACTTCGATCAGCGCATCACCGACTATTACCGTGACAACACGGTAGCCCTGGAAGCGTTGAAGGCCGGGCAGTTCGACTACTGGCTGGAGTTCAGCGCGAAGAACTGGGCCAACGCCTACAACATTCCGGCGGTGGCCGAGGGGCGCCTGGTCAAGGAAGAGATCCCCAACGGCAACCCCACCGGCATGCAGGGTTTCGTGTTCAACACACGCAAGCCGATGTTCCAGGACGTGCGCGTGCGCAAGGCCATCAGCCTGTTGCTGGATTTCGAATGGAGCAACAAGCAGCTGTTCAACGGCGCCTACACCCGCACCCGCAGCTACTTCGAGAACTCGGAGATGGCCGCCACCGGCCTGCCCGGCCCGGACGAACTGGCGATCCTCGAACCGCTGCGCGACAAGATCCCCGCCGAAGTCTTCACCCAGGCCTTCGAACCATCCAAGACCGACGGCAGCGGCATGATCCGCACCCAGCAGCGCGAGGCCTACCAGCTGTTGCAGGAAGCCGGCTGGCGCATCGTCGACGACAAGATGGTCGACGCCACCGGCAAACCGGTGAGCATTGAATTTTTGCTGGCGCAGACCGAGTTCGAACGCATCCTGCTGCCCTTCAAGCGCAACCTGGCAGACCTGGGCATCGACCTGGTGATTCGCCGGGTCGACGTCTCGCAATTCGTCAATCGCCTGCGCTCGCGGGATTTCGACATGCTGGTGGGCAGCTTCCCGCAGTCCACCTCGCCGGGTAATGAACAACGCGAATTCTGGAAATCCTCCAGTGCCGACAAGCCCGGCAGCCGCAACTACATGGGTCTCAAGGACCCGGCCGTCGACCAACTGGTCGAAGAACTGATCGACGCCGACTCGCGCCAAAGCCTGATCGCCCATGCCAAGGCCCTGGATCGCGTGTTGCAATTTGGCTACTACGTGATCCCCAACTGGCACATCAAGACCTTCCGCGTGGCGTACTGGGACCATCTCGGTCATCCCAAAGTGCCACCGCGTTATGACGTCGGCACCGCCACCTGGTGGGCCAAACCCGACGTCAAACCTGCCACCACCCTGGACACGAGCGCCGACCCGGCGAGCGGAGGCGATTAAATGCTGGCCTATATCATTCGCCGCCTGTTGCTGATCATCCCCACGCTGTTCGGGATTCTGCTGATCAACTTCGTCATCATCCAGGCCGCCCCGGGTGGCCCGGTGGAGCAGATGATCGCCAAGCTCGAAGGCTTCGAAGGCGCCACCAGCCGCATTGCCGGCGGCGGCGCCGAAGTCGCGGTGGCCGGCTCCAGCTACCGTGGCGCCCAAGGCCTGGACCCGGCGCTGATCAAGGAAATCGAAACCATGTACGGTTTCGACAAGTCGGCACCGGAACGCTTGTGGATCATGGTCAAGAACTACGCCCGGCTGGATTTCGGCGACAGCTTCTTTCGCGACGCCAAGGTCATCGACCTGATCAAGGAAAAGATGCCGGTGTCGATCTCCCTCGGGCTGTGGAGCACGCTGATCATGTACCTGGTCTCGATCCCGCTGGGGATCGCCAAGGCCACGCGACACGGCAGCCACTTCGACGTATGGACCAGCTCGGCGATCATCGTCGGCTACGCGATCCCGGCGTTCCTGTTCGCGATCCTGCTGATCGTGGTGTTTGCCGGCGGCAGTTACTTCGACTGGTTCCCCTTGCGCGGGCTGACCTCCAACAATTTCGATGAGCTGAGCTGGGGCGGCAAGATCCTCGACTACTTCTGGCACCTGGCCTTGCCCATCACCGCGCTGGTGATCGGCAACTTCGCGACCATGACGCTGCTGACCAAAAACAGCTTTCTCGACGAGATCAACAAACAGTACGTGGTTACCGCCAAGGCCAAGGGCCTGACCAACCACCGCGTGCTCTACGGCCATGTGTTCCGCAACGCCATGCTGCTGGTGATCGCCGGTTTCCCCTCGGCGTTCATCGGGATCTTCTTCACCGGCTCGCTGCTGGTGGAAGTGATCTTCTCCCTCGACGGCCTCGGCCTGATGAGCTTTGAAGCCGCGATCAACCGCGACTACCCGGTGGTGTTCGGCACGCTGTTTATCTTCACCCTGCTCGGGCTGGTGGTGAAACTGATCGGTGACCTCACCTACACCCTGGTCGATCCGCGTATCGACTTCGCCAGCCGGGAGCATTGAGATGAATCTGTCCCCCCTCAATCGCCGCCGGTTCGAGCGGTTCAAGGCAAACAAACGCGGCTGGTGGTCGCTGTGGCTGTTCCTGATCCTGTTCGGCCTGAGCCTGGGCGCCGAGCTGATCGCCAACGACAAACCGCTGGTGGTGCATTACGACGGCGACTGGTATTTCCCGGCGCTCAAACGCTACCCGGAAACCACCTTCGGCGGCGAGTTCCCCCTGGAGGCCAACTACAAGAGCCCGTATATCCAGGAGCTGCTCAAGGCCAAGGGCGCGTGGACGCTGTGGGCGCCGATCCCGTTCAGCTATCAGAGCATCAACTACGACCTGAAGGTACCGGCCCCCGCGCCGCCGTCTTCGGTCAACCTGCTGGGCACCGATGACCAGGGCCGCGACGTCTTGGCGCGGGTGATCTATGGCTTTCGCGTGTCGGTGCTGTTTGCCCTGACCCTGACCGTGCTCAGCTCGATCATCGGCGTGATCGCCGGGGCCCTGCAGGGCTTCTATGGCGGCTGGGTCGACCTGGCCGGGCAACGCTTCCTGGAGATCTGGTCGGGCTTGCCGGTGCTGTACCTGCTGATCATCCTCGCCAGTTTCGTGCAGCCCAACTTCTGGTGGCTGCTGGGGATCATGCTGCTGTTCTCGTGGATGAGCCTGGTGGACGTGGTCCGCGCCGAGTTCCTGCGTGGGCGCAACCTGGAATACGTGCGCGCGGCCAGGGCGCTGGGCATGCAGAACGGCGCGATCATGTTCCGCCATATCCTGCCCAATGCCATGGTCTCGACCATGACCTTCATGCCGTTCATCCTCACCGGCGCCATCGGCACCCTGACCGCCCTGGACTTCCTCGGCTTCGGCCTGCCGGCGGGTTCGCCGTCGCTGGGGGAACTGGTGGCCCAGGGCAAATCCAACCTGCAAGCGCCGTGGCTGGGCATGAGTGCCTTTGCCGTGCTGGCGATCATGTTGAGTTTGCTGGTGTTTATCGGCGAGTCCGCTCGCGATGCCTTCGACCCGAGGAAATGAGATGAATCAGGACAATCTGATCGAAGTCCGCGACCTCTGCGTCGAGTTCGTCACCGGCGAGCATCACCACCGCGTGGTGAACCACGTCAGCTTCGACATCAAGCGCGGCGAAACCCTGGCGCTGGTCGGCGAAAGCGGCTCCGGCAAATCGGTGACCGCCCACTCAATCCTGCGCCTGCTGCCCTACCCCTTGGCGCGGCACCCCGCCGGCACCATCGAATACGTCGGCCAGGACCTGCTGACCCTCAACGAAAAAACCATCCGGCATATTCGCGGCAACCGCATTGCGATGATCTTCCAGGAGCCGATGACCTCGTTGAACCCGCTGCACTGCATCGAGAAGCAGATCAACGAAGTGCTCGGCCTGCACAAAGGGCTGACCGGCAAAGTCGCGACCCGGCGCACCCTCGAGTTGCTCGAACTGGTGGGCATTCCCGAGCCGCATAAACGCCTCAAGGCGCTGCCCCACGAACTGTCCGGCGGCCAGCGCCAACGAGTGATGATCGCCATGGCCCTGGCCAACGAGCCGGAGCTGTTGATTGCCGACGAACCGACCACCGCCCTCGACGTGACGGTGCAGTTGAAGATCCTCGAGCTGCTCAAGGAGCTGCAGGCGCGCCTGGGCATGGCGTTGCTGCTGATCAGCCACGACTTGAACCTGGTGCGGCGCATTGCCCACCGTGTGTGCGTGATGCAACAGGGTTGCATCGTCGAGCAAGCCGATTGCGAAACCTTGTTCCAGTCGCCGCAGCACCCTTACACCCAGGAGCTGCTCGCCGCCGAACCCAGCGGCGGGCCGGCCGCCACCGCCGTCGGGCCACCGTTGCTGGAAGTGGACGACTTGAAAGTCTGGTTTGCGATCAAGAAAGGCTTTTTGCGCAACACCGTCGATTACGTCAAGGCGGTGGACGGCATCAACTTCAGCCTGCCCCAGGGGCAAACCCTGGGCATCGTCGGCGAAAGCGGCTCGGGCAAGTCCACCCTCGGCTTGGCGATCCTGCGCCTGATCGCGAGCAAAGGCGGGATTCGCTTCGAAGGCCAGCAACTCGACCGCCTGAGCCAGCAACAGGTGCGCCCGTTGCGCCGGGAAATGCAGGTGGTGTTCCAGGACCCATTCGGCAGCCTCAGCCCGCGCATGTGCGTCAGCGAGATCGTCGGCGAAGGCCTGCGCATTCACAAGATGGGCAGCCCAGCGGAGCAGGAAGCGGCGATCATCGCAGCGCTCAAGGAAGTCGGCCTCGACCCGCAGTCGCGGCATCGCTACCCCCACGAGTTCTCCGGCGGCCAGCGCCAACGCATCGCCATTGCCCGCGCCCTGGTGCTCAAGCCGCGCCTGATCCTGCTCGACGAACCGACCTCGGCGCTCGACCGCACGGTGCAGCGCCAAGTGGTGGAATTACTGCGCGGTTTGCAGGCCAAGTACAACCTGACCTATCTGTTCATCAGCCATGACCTGGCGGTGGTCAAAGCGTTGAGTCACCAGTTGATGGTGGTCAAGCATGGGCAGGTGGTGGAACAGGGCGACGCGCCGGCGATTTTCGCCAACCCACAGCATGCCTATACCCGGCAGTTGCTGGAGGCGGCGTTTCTGGTGCCGACGCCTTAGCCCAGGGCCGTGACCTATCCGTTCAGCGCGAAAGGATAGGTCGTTCGCCTCAAGCCGCCAGCCCGCGCCCGGCCCGCTCCAGGTTGCGCCACAACCAGCCCGGCAATACGTCCGGGTCCAGGCTGTCGATCAGGTTCTTCAAGCCCAGCCCCAACTCCGTGTCGCCTTCAATCACCAAGCGACGCCGGAAGAACAAGGTGTCCGGATCTTCCTGGCGACTGGCCAGCAACAAGAACTCGCGCCAGTTACCACTGATGGTCACCTGGGCCTCGGCTTTTTCAGCGATGCGCAAGCCATCCCGCGCCAGCGTCAGGTACCAGCACAGCCCAAGGTCGGGGATGCGCAGGCACATCCAGCGCCCGCGCAGCAGGTCGAAGCCGCCGTCGCGCAACGGCTCGGCCAGGCAGCGGTTGAGGCCTTGCTGCAAGGCCAGGCGCTGCACCCGGAACGGCACGTGGCGCACCAGCGGCAACAAGCGATCGGCGCCCTTGAGCAGCCATTGTTTGCGACTCAACACAGGCCCACCTCCTCGACCCGCAGCATGCCGGCCTGGCCATGCCAATAACCGTTGCAACCGTCGACGCACAACGGCGGCATCGCGCCCTGGCGCACCTGGTCGAACGCCTGGACCACGCCGACCATCCCTTCGGCGCGTGGGCTCAGGCGCAACAGGTCAGCGCCACACGCGACCAGGCCGGGGTAATCGGCGAGCAGGTTGGTGACATCGGCCGACATCGTCTGAATCCCGTTCAAGGTGAACAACGGTTGCCCTTCCTGGCTGGTCAGGGCCATGCCGTCGGGGTAGTTGATGCAACAGAACTGGCAATCGTCCTTGGGCCGGTTTTCCGCGCGGGCGGTGAAGCAACGGGCCGAGTACGCCAGGGGCAAATGCCCATAGGCGAAGATCTCCACTTCGGGCAGCGGCCGGCCGAGTTCGCGCACCTGTTCCAGCACATCGGCGATCAGGCTTTGCGAGCACTCCACCGGCGGCACCCAGCGCTGCATGCCCGCATCGAGCAATTGCGCCAGGGCGTGGCCGTTGTACAGATTGAGCGCCGGGCCGCCGACAAAAGGCAACTTGCGCTCGATCAGCAACTGCACCGCGCCCATGTCGTTGGCCTCGACCAGCACCTCGCCGTTGTCGCACAGGCGGCGCAGGCTCGACAGTTCAGAGGCGGCTTCGATCAAGGTCAGGCTCGACAGCACGATCTGCGCCGAGCTGCACGACTGCAACTCGCGGCCCAGGCCCAACCATTGATCCAGGGAAAACGCGCGACGTTTGGAGCACACGGTTTCCCCCAGGTAAATCACGTCCAGGGGCAAGCCGGCCATGTCTGAATAGAAGCGCCCCAAGTGTTCCTTATCCCAATAAAACAGCACCGGTCCCAGGCTGAGCTTCATCTGTGTTTCCTCATTGCCATGCGCGATGGTAAGCACCCAGGGTGGTCTGGCTGCCTTCGGAAAGTCCGGCCAGCACCTGGCGCCACTGGTCCTTGACCACAAAATTGGCCGGGGCGCTGCGGTGGGCGTCGAGGGCGGCGCGCCAGACTCGGGTGACTTGTTCCACATAGGCCGGGCTGCGTTGCCGGCCTTCGATCTTCACCGCCTCCACGCCGATGGCGCTGAGTTCGGGCAACAGGTCCAGGGTGTCGAGGCTGGTCGGTTCTTCGAGGGCATGGAAGCGCTTGCCGCCGACCAGGAAGCGGCCTTTGCACAAGGTCGGGTAGCCGGCCGGTTCCTCCGGGGTGTAGCGGTCGATCAGCACTTCACTGAGGCGCGCGCTGAGGCCATCGGCGTCGTCGCTCCAGCGCACCGCCTTGGCCGGCGAGCACACGCCGCACAGGTTGGGCGACTCACCGGTGATATACGACGACAAGTGGCAACGCCCTTCGGCCATGATGCACAGGCTGCCGAAGCCGAACACTTCGATCGGCACCACGCTGCTCGCCGCCACCTGTTTGACCTGGGCCAGCGACAGCACCCGCGGCAGCACCGCGCGGCGGATGCCATAACGTTCGACGTAGAACTTCAGCGCCGCCGCATGGGTGGCCGAGCCCTGCACCGACAAGTGCAACGCCATCTGCGGATGGTGCGCGGCAGCATAGCCGAGCACACCCGGGTCGCCGGCGATCAGCGCATCCACGCCATGATCGGCCGCACGGTCGACGGCGCGTTGCCAACGTGACCAGATCTTCGGTTGCGGGTAGGTATTGACCGCCACATACAGCTTGCGCTGGTGCTGGCGGATATGGGCGACGGCGGCGTCGAACTGCTTGTCGTCCATGTTCAGCCCGGCGAAATGCCGGGCATTGGTGTCATCGCGAAAACCGACATACACCGCATCGGCGCCTTGGCGCACCGCGGCTTTCAGCGCAGGCAGGTTGCCTGCCGGGCAGACCAGTTGCATGGAGACTCCTCATTGAAACTCGGCGAAAGACAAGAAAGGCACCGGTGCATCCTTGAGCAGCAGTTGCTCGCGCTCGACAATCACCAGGCCATCGGCCCAGCAGGCGGCAGTGAGCATCGCCGAGCTTTGCTGGGGGTGCAGGACGGCGCGCAATTGCCCATCCGCGCCGGGGCTCAAGCGCGCGCGCAGGTACTGGCGGCGCTTGTTGGGGGTAGGCCATTCAAAACCGGCCGGCACCTGGACCGGTACCGGCAACACGCGCTCGACGCCCTGGGCGCGCAACAGGAACGGGCGCACCACCACCAACGCAGTGATCAGCGCGGCAGACGGGTTGCCGGGCAGTCCGATCCACGGTTTGCCCGCCACTTCGCCAAACGCCAGGGGCTTGCCGGGCTGGATCGCCAGGCGCCAGAAATCCACGCGACCGAGTTCCTGGATGGCTTGTTTGAGATGATCCTCCTCGCCCACCGACACGCCGCCGGTGGTCAGCAGCAGGTCGCATTCGGACGACGCGAGGATCAACGCGTCGCGGCTGGCGGCCAACGCGTCGGCCATCACCCCGTAGTCGAGCACCTCCACGCCCCAACCGCGCAATAACGCGGTCACCAGGTGGCGGTTGCTGTTGTAGATCTGCCCCGGCGCCAGCGACTCGCCCGGCTCGCGCAGTTCATCGCCGCTGCTCAGCAGGCACACGCGCAGGGGGCGATAAACCTTGACCCACGGAATGCCGGCCGACGCCAGCAGGCCGACTTCCTGGGCGCGCAGGCGCTGGCCGACACGCAACAGGCGTTGCCCGCGCTGCATTTCTTCACCGCGCTTGCGCACGTGTTCGCCCAGGCGCAGCGGCGGGCACCAGATACGCTGGCCGTAGACGCGGCAACGCTCCTGGGGCACCACGCTGTCGGCGCCGGGCGGCAGCGGCGCACCGGTGAAAATCCGTACTGTCTGCCCGGCCTGTAAAAGCTCATCGCTGCTGTGCCCGGCAGCAATCCGCCCGGCCAGCACCAAGTAGCCGCCCTGCTCCGGCACATCGGCGGCGCGCAGGGCGTAGCCGTCCATGGCGCTGTTGTCCCAGCACGGCAGGTCGAGAGGTGAAAACAATTCTTCGGCGATCACCCGACCCGCGGCCTGGCCGAGGGGGATGACTTCGGTGGGCGGCGCAGGTGGCGCCTGCGCCAGCAGTTGCTCGATCGCCTCGTCCACCGGCATCAATTGCCCGCTGTCGCACACGCGGGTGTTCATGACCGCGCCTCGCAGGCGCTGAGCGCTTGTTCGAACTGAGGCTTGAGGTGCGCAACGAAGTTGCACGGGCCGGTGCGGCTGTCCAATTGACTGAGCAGAATCTGGTCCCAGGCAGTACGGCACGCGCCGGGCGAACCGGGCATGCAGCACACCAGCACGCCATTGCTCATGCCCGCCAGGGCGCGGGACTGCAAGGTGGACATGCCGATTTCCGCCAGGGACACCTGGCGGAACAGCTCGCCGAACCCGTCCACTTGTTTATCCAGCAGCGGCAACACCGCTTGCGGCGTGTTGTCGCGAGCGGTGAAGCCGGTGCCGCCGGTCATCAGGATCACTTGCACCTGAGGGTCGGCGATCCACTGCGAAACGCGGGCGCGGATCTGGTAGATATCGTCCATCACCAGGCCACGGTCGATCAGCACATGGCCGGCACCTTCAAGGCGCTCTACCAGGGTCTGCCCGGAGGTATCGGTGTCAAAGGTGCGGGTGTCGCTGATGGTCAGTACGGCGATGTTCAGGGAGACAAAACTGCGTTGGGTCAAATGGGCCATGATCAAGGCTCCAGGCAGATAAAAAGATGCGCTCAGCCTGCGCCGCAACGGGCGCAGGGCCTATTCCTCGAAGGAGGTACCTCGTCAGGGCGCCAGCCGTGTGCGCTGCCAGGCGCCGTCTCGCAGGCGGTAGTCGAGGCGGTCATGCAGGCGGTCGGGGCGGCCTTGCCAGAACTCGATGCGGCGCGGTTGCAGGCAGTACCCGCCCCAGTGCTCGGGCCGTGGCGGTTGCTGGCCGGCGAACCGCTCCGTGACCTCACGCAGCAAACCTTCCAGCTCGCTGCGGTGGGTCAGCGGCTGACTCTGCGGCGAGGCCCAGGCACCGAGTTGGCTGGCGGCCGGGCGGTCGAGGAAATAGGCGTCCGACAGCGCCGGATCGAGACGCTCGACCGCGCCTTCAATACGCACCTGACGCTCCAGGCCGGGCCAGAAAAACGTCATCGCGGCATGGGGGTTGCTCGCCAGTTCCTCGCCCTTGGCGCTCTGGTAATTGCCAAAAAACACAAAACCTTCGGCGCTGAAGCCCTTGAGCAGCAGGATGCGGCAATGGGCGTACCCTTCGCTGTCGACCGTGGCCAGGGCCATGCTGTTGGCCTCGGCGGGAGGCGCTTCGGTCTTGCGCGCCTGGCTCAGCCACTGGCCGAACAACACCAGCGGATCGTCTTGCTCGCCGTCGTCCCGCAGGCCGTAGAGGGTGTAGTTGCGGCGCAGTTGCGCGAGGGACAGGGGCATGGGACGAACCTCCAGAGAATTCGCCACAGTGTGGGAACTGCGCAGGTTTTAGCCCTTGACCGCGATCAACAATCCGCCGCGTCATGGCGCCGCAGGCGGCTCACCACAATGACTTCGCCAGCACCACGATCACCACCATGTGCGCGAGAATGCTGCGCCGTATCCACAGCGCACGCTTGGGGCTCAGGCGCTCGCGGGTCAGCCAGTAGGCCAGCAGCAGGTAGTGCCCGATGATGCTCAGGGCGAGGAAGATTTTCAGGCTCAGGAACAGTCCGAAATGACTGTTCCATGGCAGACCGCGGTAATGCCAGGCCAGGCCGATACCCGCACCATACAGCAGCACCACCACGCCATGCAGCACCCGCCGCGAACGCCGGGCGATCGCGTGTTCTGCGGTGAAACGCGCCGACCACGCCAGCTCCTCGCGGGCGCTGTGCCAGATCACCACTTCAAAGAACAGCGTGCCGATAAAGGCGATCGCCGCCAGCAGATGCACGATCAACAACCACGAATACAGCATGCAATGCTCCTAACCGGGGTGCCCGTCGACCCGCGCCCGCCACAACATCGGGCCATACCGCCACAGGTACAAGCCCAGGCCGACCGACCAGCACAGCCCCGCCAGCCACAAGGCCGCCACGGGCCAGATCAACACCAGTGCCACCCGGCACACAGCCGCCAGGTTCAACAGGGCGAACGCCAGGGTCATCCCGCCCGGCGGCTGCAACGGCCGACCGGTATGGCCCAGGCTGACCCGCGCCACCATCGCCAGGATCAGCCCGGCCATGGCGCCGATCGTCAGCGCATGCACGGCCAGGCTCGGGTTGAGCGGCGCACCGAAATGCCACAGCGCCATGCCCAGGCAGGCCACGGCCAACCATGCGTAGGCCAGGTGCAGCGACCACAGCAGCGGCACGCGCCACAGGCCACGGTCATGCCAGCGCGCCAGGCGCAGCAAGTGGCCCAGGCCGAGCACAGCGAACAGTGCGCCGCTCCACCGGCTGGGGAACACCGCCAGCCCGCTGGCGTAAAGCAACGCCACCAGGATCGAACCGCCCAGCAACACACGGTCCAGCCACGGCCACGGCTTGACCGCATCGACCCGGCCCAGGCCACGTTGGGTGAAGAATGGAATCACCCGACCGCCGATCAGCCCCATCATCGCCGCCACCAGCCACAACCCCGTGAGCACCGCCTGGCGCTCCACGCCTTCGTCATGGGTCAGCAACCCATACAACGCCAACGCGTCTGCCACGGCGAGCAAGCCCAGCACCAGTACAATCGGGTAGTTACGGGTTTGCCTGACCTTCCACAGCGTCCAGCCCATCACCCCGGCCACCGCCAGCGGAAAACTCAGTTCCAGCACCGCCAGCAGCGGCCACGGCAGGTTCAGCAACCAACCCAGGCGCGCCGCCAGCCATAACCCGGCGAGCAACGCCAGGGGCGCGCCGCTGAGGCCGGGGCGGCCGGTCCAGGTCTGCACCGCGGTCAGCAAAAAGCCGGCGATGATCGCCACGCCAAAGCCGAACAGCAGCTCATGCCGGTGCCAGGCCAGCCAGCCACCGGCCGGTTGCCAAGTACCGGTGGCGCCGCCCAGGGCGAACAGCCACAGAGGAATGACCAGCACCGCCAACAGGCAGGCACCGAGGAAAAACGGGCGGAATGCCAGGCGAAACAATGGGGGAATGGCCATGGCCTTGCGTCGATCGAGCACTTGCATAGCACGGCTCCTAAACAGATGAATGCGACAATCTTGCGCTGCAGCCTGCGCTTTGCCCTTGTCGTAGATCAAGCACGCCCGCCACGGACAGGGGAACTTTGCCAGGAAATAACCGCCCGAATCCGGTACGCTCAGCGTTTTTACTCAAGGAGTTAATTCCCATGGCCAAAGCCACCGCCCGTCACATCCTCGTTGCCACCGAAGACAAGTGCAACGAACTCAAGGCCCAGATCGAAGGCGGCGCCGATTTCGCAGAAGTCGCCAAAGCCAATTCCAGCTGCCCATCCAGCCGTCAAGGCGGCGACCTGGGCTCGTTCGGTCCAGGCCAGATGGTTAAAGAATTCGACACCGTCGTGTTCAGCGCCCCGGTCAACACCGTGCAAGGCCCGGTGAAAACCCAGTTCGGTTATCACCTGCTGGAAGTCACCAGCCGTCAGGACTGATTCAGTCCACGCTGATGCTTGAAACAACGGCCCGCCTTTTGGTGGGCCGTTGTGCATGGGATGACTGGCGATGCTCAGGCCGTTAGCGTACAAATCCCTATTCTCCTTCACCCGGCGCTCAAGGCAGATAATGCGACTGGCTTTTTCGACTCTATTCAGCTCCACCCTGGCCCTGCTGCTGGCCAGCACCGCTGTGATCGCGGCCCCGCAAACCTACCTGACTGTGTATGGCGAACCGGCCAAATATGGCGCCGGCTTCAGCCATTTCGACTATGCCAACCCCAACGCGCCCAAGGGCGGCAGCCTGCGGCGTTCGGCCATCGAGATCGGGCGCTTCGACCATGTGCTGCCCTATATCGACAAAGGCATCGGCGTGTCCCAGATCGACGGCTGGCTCTACTCGCCCCTGGCCCTGCGCTCCCTGGACGAGCCGTACACGGTCTACGGCCTGGTCGCCGAGAAGATGGAACGCGCGGACGACGGCCTGTCGCTGCGCTTCTACCTCAACCCCAAGGCCCGTTTTGCCGATGGCACACCGATCACCGCCGAAGACGTGCGCTACAGCTTCGATTTGCTGATGACCCAGGGCAGCCTGCGCTTTCGCACGCTGTTCGCCGACGTCAAACACGTCGAAGTCGAAGGCGAACGCCAGGTGCGCTTCGATTTTTCCAGCGATGAAAACCGCACCCTGGCGCTGGATATCGCCACCCTGCCGGTGTTCCCCGAGCACTGGTGGAAAACCCGCGACTTCGCCAACGGCGGCGGCTACGAAGCGCCGCTGGGCAGCGGCCCGTACAAAATCAGCAAGATCGACGCGGGCAGCACCATCACCTTTACCCGCAACCCTGATTGGTGGGGCAAGGACTTGCCGGTCAGCCGCGGTCTGTACAACTTCAATCACCTGAGCCTGGAATATTTCGGCGACACCGAAGTGGCGCGCCAGGTGCTGCGTGGCGGCGCGTATGACTTCAACCGCGAGTTCTCCGCCACCGGTTACTCCATCGGCTACAACGGCCCGGCACTGGACGACGGGCGCCTGCAACGCGCGCACCTGGCCAAAGAGATGCCGCAACCGGCCCAGGGCTATGTGTTCAACGTGCAGAAACCGATGTTCCAGGACCGCCGAGTGCGCCAGGCCCTGGCGATGCTGTGGGATTTCGAATGGGCCAACCGGCAGATGATGCGCAACCTGTACATCCGCCAGCAGAGCTACTTCTCCAATAGCCCGCTGGCCGCGAGCGAATTGCCGACCCCGGAAGAGCTGGCGATCCTCGAACCTCTGCGCGGCCAGGTGCCCGACGAGGTGTTCAGCCAGGTCTTCAAAGCCCCGGTCACCGACGGCAGCGGCATGATCCGCGACAAGCAACTGCAAGCCTTGGCCCTGCTGGAAGAAGCCGGCTGGAACCCCGACGGCGACAAGCTGGTCAACGCCGAGGGCGAGCCGCTGGAATTCACCTTCCTCTATGCCCAACCCGGCCTCGAGCGTCTGTTGCTGCCGTACAAGCGCAACCTGGCGCAGATCGGCATCACCCTGATCATCCGTCGCATCGACTCCTCGCAGTATGTCAACCGGCTGATGACGCGGGACTACGACATGATCGTCACCGGCTTCCCGGTCACCACCTCGCCGGGGATGGAGTTGTACAACTACTTCGGCTCCAGCGCCGCGTTCGACCCGGGCGCCAACAACTACATGGTGCTCAAGGACCCGGCCGTCGACAGCCTGATCAAGGGCCTGGTGAAAGCCAACACCCAGGCGCAGATGCTCACCTACGCCCACGCCCTGGACCGGGTGCTGCAATGGAACTACCTGTGGATCCCCAATTACTACCCGCCCGGCACGTCCGCCGCGTGGTGGAACCGCTTCGGCCGCCCGGCGATCGAGGCGAAGAATGACGAAGCCCTGGAAACCTGGTGGGAAATCAGCCCCACGCCACTGACGAACGCACAAATGAGCGCGGAGCTTAAAAAACGCGGAGGGATGCGCTGATGTTTGCCTATATCGTGCGGCGCCTGCTGTTGATCATCCCGACGCTGGTGATCATCCTGCTGGTCAATTTCGTGATCGTGCAGGCCGCGCCCGGCGGGCCGGTGGAACAGGCGATCGCCCACCTGCAAGGGATCGGCGGCGGCGGCATCGGCGGTTCCGCCGGCGAAGGCCTCGGCAGCGGCTCGCGGGCCAGCCGTGGCCTGGACCCGAAACTGATCAAGGACATCGAAAAACAATACGGCTTCGACAAGCCGGCGCCGGAGCGCCTGTGGCTGATGCTCAAGAGCTACGCCCGGCTGGACTTCGGCAACAGCTTCTTTCGCGGCGCGACCGTCACCGACCTGATCCTGGAAAAGATGCCGGTGACCATCTCCCTCGGCCTGTGGGCCACGCTGATCACCTACCTGGTGTCAATTCCCCTGGGGATCCGCAAGGCGGTGCGCCATGGCAGCAACTTCGATGTGTGGAGCAGCACAGCCATCGTGATCGGCTATGCGATGCCGGCGTTCCTGTTTGCGATGTTCCTGATCGTGGTGTTCGCTGGCGGCACCTCGCTGAACTGGTTCCCGGTGCGCGGCCTGGTCTCGGAAAACTTCGACGAACTGAGCACGGTGGGCAAGGTCGCCGACTATTTCTGGCACCTGGTCTTGCCGGTCACGGCGCTGGTGATCGGCGGGTTCGCCACCCTGACCATCCTGACGAAAAACTCGTTCCTCAATGAGATCACGCGCCAATACGTGGTCACCGCCCGCGCCAAAGGCTTGAGCGAACGGCAGGTGCTGTACGGGCATGTGTTCCGCAATGCGATGCTGCTGGTGATCTCGGGGATTCCCCAGGCGTTTATCAGCGTGTTCTTTGCCGGCTCGCTGCTGATCGAGGTGATCTTTTCCCTCGACGGTCTCGGGCGCATGAGCTACGAAGCCGCGGTGTCCCGCGACTACCCGGTGGTGTTCGGTTCGCTGTTTATCTTCACCCTGTTCGGCCTCTTGATAAAACTGATCGGCGACCTCTGCTACACCCTGGTGGACCCGCGTATCGACTTCGCCGCGAGGAACGCCTGATGTTCAATCTATCTCCCGTGGCCCGTCGGCGTTTCGAGCGGTTCAAGAAGAACCGCCGCGGCTGGTGGTCACTGTGGCTGTTTATCGGCCTCTTCATCCTGACCCTGGGTGGCGAGTTGATCGCCAATGACAAGCCCTTGGTGTTGAGCTTCAAGAACGAGCTGTATTTTCCGGTGTTCAAGCGCTACACCGAGCAGCAGTTTGGCGGGCAATTGCCGTTCCAGGCCGACTATCGCAGCGACTACGTGCAGAAGCTGATCAAGCAGGACGGCGGCTGGATGCTGTTCCCGCCAGTGCCGTTCAGCGACGACACGCCCAACTACGAACTGACCCGCCCGGCCCCCAGCCCGCCCTCGGCGGTGAACTGGCTGGGCACCGACGACCAGTCGCGCGACGTGGTGGCGCGGGTGATCTTCGGCGCGCGGGTGTCGATCCTGTTTGCCCTGGCGCTCACCGCGATCAGTGCGAGCATCGGCATCGCCGCGGGCGCGTTGCAGGGTTACTACGGCGGCTGGGTCGACCTGATCGGTCAGCGGGTGCTGGAAGTGTGGTCCGGGTTGCCGGTGCTGTACCTGCTGATCATCCTGTCCGGCTTTGTCGAACCGAACTTCTGGTGGCTGCTGGGGATCATGGCGCTGTTTTCCTGGCTGGCCCTGGTGGACGTGGTGCGCGCCGAGTTCCTGCGCGGGCGCAACCTGGAGTACGTCAAGGCGGCGCGGGCCCTGGGTTTGAGCGACGCCAAGATCATGCGCCGACACATCCTGCCCAATGCCATGACGGCCACCCTGAGCTACCTGCCGTTTATTTTGACCGGGGCGATTTCCACCTTGAGCGCCCTGGATTTCCTCGGTTTCGGCATGCCGGCGGGCAGCGCGTCGCTGGGTGAGTTGATCGCCCAGGGCAAGCAGAACCTGCAAGCGCCATGGCTGGGCCTGACGGCGTTTTTCACCTTGGCGCTGATTCTGTCGCTGCTGGTATTTATCGGCGAGGCGTTGCGCGATGCCTTCGACCCCCGTGCATGAGTGAGTCTGTATGAGCGACAACCTGATCGAGATCCGCGACCTCTGCGTCGCCTTCAGCGGCCAGACCGTGGTGCGCAACCTGAGCCTGGATGTGCGCCCCGGCGAGTGCCTGGCGCTGGTCGGCGAGTCGGGCTCGGGCAAGTCGGTGACGGCCCTTTCGATTCTGCAACTACTGCCCGAAGCCGGCACGCAAACCAGCGGCTCCGTGCGCTATCGCGGCCAAGAGTTGATCGGCGCATCGGCGGCCACCCTGCAAAAGCTGCGTGGCGACCGCATCGCCATGATCTTCCAGGAGCCGATGACCTCCCTCAACCCGCTGCACAGCATCGAAAAGCAGATCGGCGAAACCCTGCTGTTGCACAAAGGTATGGGCGGCAAAGCAGCACAGGCGCGCATCATTGAACTGCTCGAACTGGTCGGCCTCCAGAACCCCCAGGAACGGCTCAAGGCCTATCCGCACCAACTCTCCGGCGGCCAGCGCCAACGCGTGATGATCGCCATGGCCCTGGCCTGCGAGCCGGAACTGCTGATCGCCGACGAGCCCACCACCGCGTTGGATGTGACCGTGCAGCGCAAGATCCTGTTGCTGCTCAAATCCTTGCAGCAACGCCTGGGCATGTCGCTGCTGCTGATCAGCCACGACCTCAACCTGGTGCGCAGCATGGCGCAGCGCGTGTGCGTGATGCATACCGGCGAGATCGTCGAACAGGCCGACTGCGAAACCTTGTTCAACGCGCCACAACACCCCTACAGCCGCTTGCTGCTCGACGCTGAACCGGCGGGCGAGGTGCTGTGCGGCGAAACGCGCGAAACGGTGTTGCAGGTCGACGACCTGAGCGTGCAATTCCCCCTCGGCGGCGGCCTGTTTCAGCGCAAGACCTACCTGCGCGCGGTGGACGGCATCAGCCTCAGCGTGCAACGCGGCAAGACGCTGGGCATCGTCGGCGAGTCGGGCTCGGGTAAATCCACCCTGGGCCAGGCGATCCTGCGCCTGCTGGACTCCACCGGCAGCATCCGCTTCCAGGGCGTCGCCCTCGACGCGCTCAACCACAAACAGATGCGCCCGTGGCGCAAACAGATGCAGGTGGTGTTCCAGGACCCTTACGGCAGCCTCAGCCCGCGCATGTCGGTGCAGCAGATCATCAGCGAAGGCCTGGAAGTCCACGCACCGTGCAGCCTCGCCGAGTGTGACGCGCAGGTGATCCAGGTGCTCAAGGACGTCGGCCTCGACCCGGCCAGCCGGTATCGTTACCCCCACGAGTTTTCCGGTGGCCAGCGCCAACGCATCGCCATCGCCCGCGCGCTGGTGCTCAAGCCGGCGCTGATGCTGCTCGACGAACCCACCTCGGCCCTCGACCGCACGGTGCAGAAGCAAGTGGTGGCGTTGCTGCGTGAGCTGCAGGACAAGTACGGCCTGACCTACCTGTTCATCAGCCATGACCTGGCCGTGGTGCGCGCCATGGCCCACGACATGATCGTGATCAAGGACGGCAAGGTGGTGGAGCGCGGCGCCAGCCATGATGTGTTTGAATCGCCGCAACACCCGTACACCCAGGAACTGCTGGCCGCCGCACACATCCCCTTGTAGGAGCGAGCTTGCTCGCGAAAAGCGCAAGGACACCGCGTTCAACCAGCAGGCCCGCGTCATCGTTAACGTTTTTCGCGAGCAAGCTCGCTCCTACAGGATTCTGCACGCATGAACACCAGCCTCAAGGACTACCAACAGGTTCGCGGCCTGGCCATCCAGTCGCTGTTCGAGATCATCGAGCAGTCCAGCGAAGGCACGGTGATTGTCGACCGCGACGCGAACATCGTGTGGATGAACGAGCGCTACGCCAAGCGCTTCGGCCTCAAGAGCGCCGACGAAGCCATCGGCCAACCCTGCGAACAGGTCATCGCCAACAGCCTGTTGCGCCAGGTGGTGCGCAACGACCAGCCGATCCTGCTGGATATCCAGGACACGCCCAAAGGCCCGTTGGTGGTGATGCGCCTGCCGATCCACAACGACGCCGGCGCGGTGATCGGCGCCATCGGCTTTGCGCTGTTCGATGAGCTGCGCAACCTGTCGCCGCTGATCGAGCGTTACCTGAGCATGCAGCAAGAACTGGCGTCCACCCGCTCGCTGCTGCGTTCACGCCAGAGCAAGTACACCTTTGCGCACTTTATCGGCACCAGCGCCACCAGCCTCGAAGTCAAACGCCGCGCACGGCGCAGTGCGAGTGCCGAGTCGCCGGTGTTGCTGCTCGGCGAGACCGGCACCGGCAAGGAGTTGCTGGCCCAGGCGATCCACGGCGCCTCGACGCGGGCGCACAAGGCATTTGTCAGCATCAACAGCGCGGCCATTCCCCATGACCTGCTCGAAGCCGAGTTCTTCGGCACCGCGCCCGGCGCGTTTACCGGCGCCGACCGCAAAGGCCGCCCCGGCAAGTTGCAGATCGCCCAGGGCGGCACGCTGTTTCTCGATGAAATCGGCGACATGCCCCTGCCGCTGCAAAGCAAGCTGTTACGGGTGTTGCAGGAGAAGGAATACGAACCGGTCGGCTCCAACGAGATGCGGCACAGCGACGTGCGGGTGATCGCCGCCACGTCCATGGACCTGGAAGCGGCGATCAAACGCGGCGAGTTTCGCGCCGACCTGTATTACCGGCTGAATGTGCTGCCGATCCAGGTGCCGCCGTTGCGCGAACGCCTGGAAGATATTCCGGCGCTGAGCGAAGCGATCCTCGAAGACCTGCGCAGCCACCACGAACTGGACCGCGAGGCCCTGGCGTTGTTGGCGCGGCATGCATGGCCGGGGAATATCCGCGAACTGCGCAACGTGCTGGAACGCGCGGCGTTGTTGAGCGATGACCGGGTGTTGGGCGCGGCTGAGATTCGCGCCGCGATCGGCACGTTCAGCCCGGTGGCGCGGGAGGCGATGGAAACGTTCGAAGGCGAGACGTTCGAAGGCGAGACATTCGCGGCGGCGCGGGAGCGCTTCGATCGGCAGCTGATCACCGCGGCGCTCAAGGTCTGCGGCGGGAATGTGGTGGCCGCGGCCCAGCGCTTGGGGCTGGGCCGGTCGACCTTGTACAAGAAAATGGTCGCGCTGGGCCTGGCCACATCTCAATAAAGAGACAAAATTCTCAAAACAAAGACAATCCTTGTGGGAGGGGGCTTGCCCCCGATGGCAGTGCCTCAGTCAGCCTATTCTTTACAGACCCACCGCTATCGGGGGCAAGCCCCCTCCCACCTTTGATGTGTTTTTGTCTCTGAATTGAGACCAGATCTGAAAAGCTTGTTCATGGATACAATAATATCTATTTATTTCAATAGGTTATGAACATGGCACGCATCTCGCTATAGCCCTCCTCCAACGCATCACCCCACAAAAATAACAATCTGATGGAGACACACCATGAGTGTGATCATTGCCTTGGCAGCCCTCGCGCTGCTGATGCTGGCTGCCTACCGTGGCTACAGCGTCATCTTGTTTGCCCCCATCGCCGCCCTCGGCGCTGTCCTGCTCACCGACCCGTCCGCGGTCGCCCCGGCGTTTACCGGGGTGTTCATGGAGAAAATGGTCGGTTTCATCAAACTGTATTTTCCGGTGTTCCTGCTCGGTGCCGTGTTCGGCAAGCTGATCGAGCTGTCGGGTTTCTCGCGCTCGATCGTGGCGGCCGCAATCCGCTTGCTCGGCACGCGCCAGGCGATGCTGGTGATCGTGCTGGTCTGCGCCCTGCTCACCTACGGCGGCGTGTCGCTGTTCGTGGTGGTGTTTGCGGTGTACCCGTTCGCGGCGGAGATGTTCCGCCAGAGCGACATCCCCAAGCGCCTGATCCCGGCGACCATCGCCCTCGGCGCGTTCTCGTTCACCATGGACGCGCTGCCCGGCACGCCGCAGATCCAGAACATCATCCCCAGCACGTTCTTCAACACCACCGCCTGGGCTGCGCCGTGGCTGGGGCTGATCGGCACGATCTTCGTGTTCTGCAGCGGCATGCTCTACCTGGCGCGCCAGCGCAACAAGGCGCAACGGGCCGGTGAAGGCTACGGCACCGAACTGCGCAACGAGCCGGAAACCGCCGAGAACCTGAGCCTGCCCAACCCCTGGATCGCGCTGTCGCCGCTGCTCCTGGTGGGCGTGATGAACCTGCTGTTCACCCACTGGATCCCGCAGTGGTACGGCAAGACCCACAGCCTCAGCCTGCCGGGCATGAGCGCGCCGGTGACCACCGAAATCGCCAAACTCACCGCGATCTGGGCGGTGCAGGCGGCGTTGCTGGTGGGCATCGTCATGGTGCTGGTGTTCGGCTGGTCGGCGATCAAAAGCAAGCTCGCCGAAGGCAGTAAGAGCGCGGTCAGCGGTGCGCTGCTGGCGGCGATGAACACCGCCTCGGAATACGGCTTCGGTGCGGTGATCGCCTCGCTGCCGGGCTTTCTGGTGCTGGCGGACTGGCTCAAGGGCATCCCCAACCCGCTGGTCAACGAAGCGATTACCGTGACGCTGCTGGCCGGTATCACTGGCTCGGCGTCCGGCGGAATGAGCATCGCCCTGGCGGCGATGTCCGAGAGTTTCATTGCGGCGGCCCATGCGGCGAATATTCCCCTCGAAGTGCTGCACCGGGTCGCGGCCATGGCCAGCGGCGGCATGGACACCCTGCCCCACAACGGCGCGGTGATCACCTTGCTGGCGGTCACCGGGCTGACCCACCGCGAAGCCTACAAGGACATCTTCGGCATCACGATCATCAAGACCCTCGCGGTGTTCGTGGTGATCGGTACTTTCTACGCCACCGGCATTGTGTGAGGTTTTCATGACGAACTTGAACGGCAAGACCGCCCTGGTCACCGGCTCCACCAGCGGTATCGGCCTGGGCATAGCGCTGAGCCTGGCCGAGGCCGGCGCCAACCTGATCCTCAACGGCTTCGGCGACGCCAGCGCGGTGATCGCCCAGGTACAGGCGTTCGGCGGCAAGGTCGGGCATCACCCGGCGGACGTCAGCGACCCGGCGCAGATCGCCGACATGTTCGCCTACGCCGAGCGCGAATTCGGCGGCGTGGATATTCTGGTCAACAATGCCGGCATCCAGCATGTGGCAGCGGTGGACGAGTTTCCGGTGGAGCGCTGGGATGCGATCATCGCGATCAACCTGTCGTCGGTGTTCCACAGCACGCGCCTGAGCCTGCCGGGCATGAAGGCCAAAGGCTGGGGGCGCATCGTCAATATCGCCTCGGTGCATGGCCTGGTGGGTTCGGTGGGCAAGGCCGCCTACGTCGCGGCCAAGCATGGCGTGATCGGCCTGACCAAAGTGGTTGGCCTGGAAACCGCCACCAGCAACGTGACCTGCAACGCGATCTGCCCCGGCTGGGTGCTGACGCCGCTGGTGCAGAAGCAGATCGATGATCGCGCGGCCAACGGCGTCGACCCGCAGCAGGCGCAACATGATTTACTGGCAGAGAAGCAGCCGTCGCTGGAGTTCGTCACCCCGCCGCAACTGGGTGAGCTGGTATTGTTTTTGTGCAGCGAGGCCGGTGCCCAAGTGCGCGGCGCGGCATGGAACATCGATGGTGGTTGGCTGGCTCAATAGACCAAACACAGAAAATCCAATGTGGGAGGGGCGGTGCGACGATTCGACTTGCCCCCGATGGCAGTGGGTCAGTACCGCATGTGCTAGCTGATACTCCGCCATCGGGGGCAAGTCGAATCGTCGCACCGCCCCTCCCACATTCGAACTCCACTGTTTGGAAGACCTGTACAAGAATAAGAGACGTGCTTATGTCCGAGATCCTCTGGCAACCCTCCGCCGAACGCATCCGCCACACCCGGATGGACCAGTTCCGGCGCTTTATCAATCAGCGCTACAGCGTGCAGCTCGACGACTACCCGGCGTTGCACCAGTGGAGCATCGACCAGCGCGCCGACTTCTGGCAGGCGATTGTGGCGTTTTTCGACGTGCAGTTTCGCAGCCCGCCCAGCGCGGTATTGATCGAAGGCGCCGCGATGCCCAGCGCCGAGTGGTTCCCCGGCGCAACCCTGAACTTTGCCGAGCACCTGCTGCGCCGTCGCGACGCTCACCCCGCCGTGGTCGCCATCAGCGAAGACGGCCAGCGCGAGCAACTGAGCTACGCCGAACTGGCCGCCCACGTCGCCGGCCTGCAACGCAGCCTGCGGGCGGCCGGGGTCGGGCTGGGCGATCGGGTTGCCGCGTGCATGCCCAACACCTGGCAAACCCTGGTCGGCATGCTGGCCACCACCAGCCTGGGCGCGATCTGGTCGTGCTCATCGCCGGACTTCGGCACCCAAGGCGTGATCGACCGTTTCGGCCAGATCGAGCCCAAGGTGCTGATCGCCTGCGCCGGTTACCGCTACGCCGGCAAAACCATCGACCAGAGCGCCAAGCTCAACGAGATCCTCGAACGCCTGCCGTCCCTGCAGCACCTGATCGTCGTGCCGTATGCCCGGCCCCAGGCGCGGGTCGAGGACTATCGGAGCGACGCCAATGTCGCGCTGTGGAGTGACTTCTACCAACCGGGCGGCGCGCCTGAGTTCGTCGCGGTGCCGTTCGACCATCCGCTGTATATCCTCTATTCCAGCGGCACCACCGGCGTGCCCAAATGCATCATCCACGGCACCGGCGGCGTGCTGCTCACCCACCTCAAGGAGCACGGCCTGCATGCGGACCTGTCCCGCGAGGATTGCCTGTTCTACTACACCACCTGCGGCTGGATGATGTGGAACTGGCTGGTTTCGGTACTCGCGCTCGGCGCCACCGCCGTGCTGTACGACGGCTCGCCGTTTCACCCTGGCCCCGAGCGCTTGATCGACCTGATCGACGCGGAACGGATCAGCGTGTTCGGCACCAGCCCCAAGTTCCTCGCCACCCTGGAAAAAGCCGGCCTGCAGCCGCGCCTGAGCCATGACCTGAGCAGCCTCAAGGGCCTGATTTCGACTGGCTCGCCGCTGTCGCCGCAGAGCTACGACTACGTGTACCGCGAGATCAAGGCCGAGGTGTGCCTGTCATCGATGTCTGGCGGCACCGATATCGTCTCCTGCTTCGTCATCGGCAACCCGGTGCTGCCGGTACGCCGCGGCGAAATGCAGTGCAAGAGCCTGGCGATGGCCATCGAGGTGTGGGACGACCAGGGGCGGCCGTTGCTCGGTGAAAAAGGCGAACTGGTGTGTACCCGGCACTTCCCCGCCATGCCCATCGGCCTGTGGAACGACCCGCAGCAGAAAAAACTGCGCGCCTCCTATTTCAGCCAATTCCCCGGCGTGTGGGCCCAGGGCGACTACGCCGAACAGCGGCCCAACGGCAGCCTGCTGATTCACGGGCGCTCCGACGCGGTGCTCAACCCTGGCGGCGTGCGGATCGGCACCGCCGAGATCTATCGGCAGGTGGAAAAAGTCCCGCAAGTGCTGGAAAGCCTGGCCATTGGCCAACGCTGGCAAGACGATGTGCGAGTCGTGCTGTTCGTGCGACTCGACGATGGCGTCGAGCTGGATGACGCCCTCGAACAGCAGATCCGCCAGGTGATCCGCGCCAATACCACACCACGCCATGTACCGGCGAAGATCCTCGCTGTCAGCGATATCCCGCGCACCATCAGCGGTAAGATCGTCGAACTGGCGGTGCGCAATGTGGTACACGGCGAACCGGTGAAAAACACCGACGCGCTGGCCAACCCGGAGGCCCTGGCACAGTTTCGCGACCGACCTGAGCTGGCGCTTTAAGATGAAAGGTTTCAGCGAAAACGCACTCATTTGCAGAAAAAAGCCCAATGCATGCTATTTTTCGGGGGTAGTCACCCACCGTTATCCCACCGGATAATCGCTGTTGTCATTTTTCAAAGCGTTACGCTCAGGGCTTTTTATGAAGGAAACATCCACCGGTAGCGAAGCCGCCGCATTGATTGCGCGGCTGGACTGGGCCAAAAACCCCCTCGGTGAGGCCAATGATTGGCCGCAAAGCCTGCGTACCGCCGTGGATATCGTCGTCCACTCGCCGATGCCGATGCAGCTGTTGTGGGGCCGCGAACTCATCCAACTCTACAACGACGCCTTCGCCCTGCTGGCGGGCAACAAGCACCCCGACGCGATGGGCCAGCCGGCGCACCAGACCTGGCCGGAATTGCACAGTTTCACCGCGCCGATCTATGACGCGGTCTTCAGCGGCCAGGTGCGCGCCTTCAGCGAGCAGCGCTTTGTGCTGCAACGCAACCAGCGCGACACCGAGATCTGGCTCGACCTGACCTACAGCCCGATCCGCGATGAACGCGGCAGCGTCGCCGGCATCCTCGTCACCGCCATCGAAACCAACGAACGCCGCCAGTTCACCCAGGAACTGCAACAGCGCTCCGAAGCCAGCCTCAAAGCCCAGCAAAGCACCGAGCAACGCCTGCGCCACCTCAACGAAAACCTCGAAGAGCGTGTGGCCCAGCGCACCCTGGCACTGGCCGAGGCCAACCAGCGCCTGCAAAACGAGATGGTCGAACGCGAACGCGCCGAAGACGCCCTGCGCCACGCGCAGAAGATGGAAGCGGTGGGCCAACTCACCGGCGGCATCGCCCATGACTTCAACAATATGCTCACCGGCATCATCGGCAGCCTGGACCTGATGCAACGCTACATCGCCGCCGGGCGCAGCGACGACATCGGCCGCTTTGCCGACGCCGCCGTGGCCTCCGCCCATCGCGCCGCCGCCCTCACCCACCGCCTGCTGGCGTTCTCGCGGCGCCAGTCACTGGACCGCCGCCCGCTCGACCCGAACCAGTTGGTGGCCTCGCTGGAAGACTTGTTCCAGCGCACCAAGGGCGCGCACATCACGCTCAAGGTGCAACTGGGCCACGATATCTGGCCGGTGAACAGCGACGCCAGCCAGTTGGAGAACGCCCTGCTCAACCTGGTGATCAACGCGCGGGATGCCATGCCCGATGGCGGCGAACTGCTGATCGAAACCGCCAACAGCTACCTCGACGGCACCGACATCACCACCCCGGAACCGGTCAAAGCCGGTGATTACGTGATGCTCGGCGTGCGCGACAACGGCACCGGCATGGCGCCGAAAATCCTGGCCAAAGCCTTCGATCCGTTTTTCACCACCAAGCCCATCGGCCAGGGCACCGGCCTGGGGCTGTCGATGATCTATGGCTTCGCCCAGCAATCCGGCGGCCATGTGACCCTCCACAGCGAACCGGGCCAGGGCACCTGCGTGCGCTTGTATCTGCCGCGCCTGCACGGCACTTCCCTGGCAAGCAGCTTGCCGGCCAGCCTCAGTGAGGCCGCGCCCGTGGCCCTGGCCGGAGAGGCTGTGGTGGTGGTCGAGGACGACCCGGCGGTACGCATGCTGGTGGTCAATGTCCTCGATGAACTGGGCTACACCGCGCACCAGGCCGCGGATGCACGCACCGCCTTGCCGCTGCTGGAATCGGACTTGCGCGTGGATTTGCTGGTGACCGACGTCGGTCTGCCGGGCATGAACGGCCGGCAACTGGCGGAAATCGCCCGTCAGCACCGCCCGGGCCTGCGCATCCTGTTCATGACCGGTTATGCGGAAAAAGCCGCCGAACGCCAAGGCTTTCTGGAAGACGGCATGGACATGGTGGCCAAGCCGTTTTCCATCGACGTGCTCGCCACCAAAATCCGCAGCATGATCAGCGTCGACGATCCAGTTCAGGCATAATCGCGCGCCGTCGCACACCCCGGTAGAGAACCATGAAAGCCCAAGCCCGCCATATCCTGGTGAAAACCAGTGAAGAAGCCGAACAGCTCAAGCAGCGCATCGCCAAGGGCGAAGCGTTCGACGTGCTGGCCAAGAAGTACTCCACCTGCCCGTCCGGCAAGCGCGGCGGCGATCTGGGCGAGATCCGGCCGGGGCAGATGGTCGGCGCGATTGATGCGGTGATCTTCAAGAAGCCGCTGCGGGTGGTGCATGGGCCGGTCAAGAGCAAGTTTGGGTATCACTTGGTGCAGGTGTTTTATCGGGATTGAGGGGTTGGCTTTAGGGCGCTATCGGGGGCAAGCCCCCTCCCACAGTTGACCGCATTGCGCTCACTGTGGGAGGGGGCTTGCCCCCGATCCGCCGCAGGCGGCCATTCACCGACTATCTAGGAATCAACGCCCCCGGCACTTGGATCACCCGGCTCGCCAACCGATGCCCGGCCAAGGCCGCCTCTTGCGGCGAGCCGCCCTTGAGCCGACTGGCCAGGTACGCCGCGCTGAACGAGTCCCCCGCCGCCGTGGTGTCCACCACCGTCTCGACCGGCAACGCCGGCACCGCAAAACGCTGGCCTGCGCAACGGAGCAAACAGTCCTCGGCGCCGCGCTTGAGCACGACTTCCGCGACTGCCGGATACGCTGCGAACACCTGCTCACTGTCGGCATGACCAAACAACGCGCGCTCGTCATCCTCGGTCAGCAAGGCCATATCCACCTCGGCCAACACTTTGTGATAGGCCGCACGCGCCGCCTCGATACTCGCCCACAAACGCGGCCGGTAGTTGTTGTCGAACACCACCCGGCCGCCGCGCCGACGGGTTTCGATCAAGGCCTGCAACAAGCGCTCGCGCCCGACTTCACCGAGCACCGCCAGGGTGATGCCGCTGAAATACACCACGTCATAGCCCGGCAACGCTGCCAGGATCGGTGCGGCGGCGGGCGTGGTGAAGCAGTCGCGCACGGCCGCTTCGTTGCGCCAGTAGAGGAATTTGCGCTCGCCGTTGGCGTCGGTCTGGATGCAGTACAACCCCGGCAACCGCCCGGGCAGGCGCTGGACCATGCTCAGGCCCAGGCCTTCGTCGGTCCACTGTTGGCACATGGCGTCGCTGAAGCTGTCATCGCCCAGGGCGGTGACGTAGTCGACGTGGCCGAGCGCCCCCAACTCGCGGTGTAGGTACACCGCGGCGTTCAGGGTGTCGCCGCCGAAGCTCTGGTGCAGGCTACCGTCGGCGCGGTGTTGCAGTTCGATCATGCATTCGCCGATGAGGGCGATGCGGGGTGTGGTGTTCATGCCTGTTGTCTCCGGTGCGGCTGATGGCCCCTTCGCGGGCGAGCCCGCTCCTACCTTTGAATGTGTTCACACATCCAAAGGGCGCAGCGGGTTTGCCCGCGATGGAGGCGACGCGGTCTAGAAGCAGGTATGCAGTGACTCGATCACCTGCAGTTGCTCATCCACCAGGCAACCGACCTGCCACTTGTCGAACGTCAGGCACGGGTGGGAAGTGCCGAAGGAAATAATGTCGCCGATGCGCAGCTCAACCCCCGGCGCGACGCTCATGAACGCATGCTGGTCCATCACCGCGGTGACCTTGCACGCGCTCACATCATCGCCTTGCGCCGGCACGATCCCGGCCTTGTAGCGCTTGAGCGGCACCGGCAAACCGGCGTCGTAGGCCACATCGCGCTTGCCCAGGGCGACCACCGCGAAGCCAGGCTCAGGCAACGATTGCACGTGGGCCCAGACTTCCAACGCCGGGCGCAGGCCTTCGCTGAGGTCGCTGCGCCGGTCGAGCACGCAGCATTGCGCATCTTTGTAGATGCCATGGTCATGGGCCACGTAGCTGCCGGGACGCAGCACGCTGAGGAAACGCCCGGCGGCGTTTTGCGCCTCGAAGGACTCGGCGATCAGGTCATACCAGGCCGACCCCGACGCGGTGACGATGGGCTTGGCCAGGTCGAACGAGCCGTTGTTCTGCAGGTCCACCGCCAGGCGCACCAGGCTCGCGGCGAAGTCGCGGATGCCAGTGATGGCGTGTTCGCCGTGGATCACGCCTTCGTAGCCTTCGATACCGGTCAGGGCCAGCGCCGGCTGGGCCTTGATCGCCGTGGCCAGGTCACGCACCTCTTGCTCGCTGCGGCAACCGCAACGGCCGCCGACCACGCCGTACTCGATCATCACGTTCAGGCGCAGGCCACGGGCGGCGAAGAACAGGCCCAGGTCGGCGACGTTGTCCGGGTGGTCGACCAGGCAGTGGAAGTCGAAATCTGCGTCGGCCAGCAAGTCGGCGATCAACGCCATGTTCGGCGCGCCCACCAGTTGGTTGGCCATCAACACACGGCGCACACCGCCGGCATAGGCGGCGCGGGTCTGTACCGCGCTGGCCAGGGTGATGCCCCAGGCACCAGCGGCGATCTGGCGCTGGAACAGGGCCGGCATCATGCTGGTTTTGCCATGGGGCGCAAGCTCGGCGCCGCTGTTGCTGACAAAGGCCTGCATCCAGCGGATGTTGTGTTCGAGGGCGTCGCGGTGCAGCACCAGGGCCGGCAGGCTGACGTCACGGACCAGATGGGCGCCGACAGCGGCGGCGCCCTTTGCAACGGCGTTGATGGCAGGCATGAACTGCTCCTATTCGTTGATGCGACGGGCCAGGTTGTTGGCGCTTTCGATCAACACCCGGCGGTAGTCGTTGTAGTTTTTACTGGCATCGGCGCGGGGCGCGACGATGCACAGGGTCGCAATGCTGACGCCCTGCGCGTCCCGGACCGGGGCGGCAAAGCAATGGGTAAAGGTGTCGGCCACGCTGTCGAAGGAAAAGAAGCCATCGACGCTGGCCTGACGGATCTGTGCGAGGAAGGTCTCCAGCGGCAAGCGCTGGCCGTCCGGCAGGATGAAATCGTCGGGGTCGATCAGCTCGACGATCTGCTGGTCGCTCAAATGCCCCAGCAACAGGCGCCCGGACGCGGTCCACGGGATCGGTGCGTTTTCGCCGATGTCCGAGGAAATCCGGAAATGCCGCTCGCCTTCACGCATCAGCGCCACCGTGTATTTGCGCCCGTTGAGCAGGCACATCTGCGCGGTTTCGTGGGTCTGGCTGACGATTGCCTGCAAGGCGTGGTCGGCCTCGCGGGTCAGGTCGAAATGGCGCAGGTGCGCCTGGCCGAGGAAGTACAGCTGACGGCCGAGGTAGACGTGCCCGTCCTTGCCCACGGTTTCCAGGATGCGGCGTTCCAGTAAGGAGGCGACCAACTCGTAGACCGTGGACTTGGGGCTGCCGATGCCGCTGGCGATATCATTCGGGCGCAGGGGCTGGCCGACTTCCTTGAGGAAATCGAGGATGTCGAATGCACGGTCCAGGCCTTTGGCGCGGCGTTTGATGGTGTCTTCGGTCATGGAAGTTTCGGTCCGCTGAAAGGTATGTGCTGCACAGTGATCCCTTGTGGGAGGGGGCTTGCCCCCGATGGCGGTGTGCCAGTGGACACATCTGTTGCTGATACACCGCTATCGGGGGCAAGCCCCCTCCCACATTGGATTTGATGTGGTGTTGAGAGTGGGGCATTTAGCCCTTTTTCTTGTAGGCCACGCAATCGATCTCGACCTTGCAATCCACCATCATGTTGGCCTGCACGCAGGCACGTGCCGGGGCGTGTTCGGGGCTGAAGTATTCGCCGAAGACTTTGTTGAAGCTCCAGAAATCCCGTGGGTCTTCCAGCCACACGCCGACGCGCACCACGTCGTTCAAGGCGTAGCCAGCCTCTTCGAGAATCGCCACCACGTTGCGCATCGTCTGGCGGGTTTGCTCGACGATACCGCCGCTGATGATTTCACCGTCCACCGCTGGCACCTGGCCCGAGACGTAGAGCCAGCCGTCCGCTTCCACCGCGCGGGCGAAAGGCCGAGGCTGGCCGCCGCCGGCGGTGCTGCCGGTGCCGTAACGAGTAATGCTCATAAATAGTGCTCCTTGACTGACAGTTAAAAACGAATGTTCTTCAGGAATTCCGCCAGGCGCGGCGACTGCGGGCGTTCGAAGATGTCCTTCGCCGAGCCCTGTTCTTCAATGCGCCCCTGATTCATGAAGACGATTTTGTCCGAGACTTCGTAGGCAAAGCGCATCTCATGGGTCACCAGCAACATGGTCATGCCCTCTTCCGCCAGGCCCTTGATCACACTGAGTACTTCGCCCACCAGTTCCGGGTCGAGGGCCGAGGTGACTTCGTCGAACAGCATCAGGCTGGGGTTCATCGCAATCGCACGGGCGATGGCCACGCGCTGTTGCTGGCCGCCGGACAACTGGCCGGGGAAGTGATTGCGGCGTTCCAGGAGCCCTACACGGTCCAACCATTTTTCCGCCAAGGCCACGGCTTCGTCCTTAGGCATTTTCTTAACTTTCAACAAGCCCAGGGTGACGTTCTGCAGCGCCGTCAGGTGCGGGAACAGGTTGAACTGCTGGAAGGCCATGCCGGTCATGGCGCGGTGCTGGGCGATCACCCGCTCCGGGTGGCGCACGCGCTTGCCGGCGATGTCGCTGTAGCCAATGGACTCGCCATCCAGGCTGATCTGCCCGCCCTGGAACTCTTCGAGCAGGTTGACGCAGCGCAGCAGCGTGGTCTTGCCCGAGCCGCTGGAGCCGATCAACGTCACCACGTTGCCGCGCTGCATGGACAGGTCGACGCCCTTGAGCACTTCCACCGTGCCGTATTGTTTGCGCAGGCCGCGAATGTCCAGCAGCGGTTGGGTCGTTTGAGGTTGGTTCATGGCAAGGCCACCCGCTTTTCAATGTAGCGCCCGAATAACTCGATGGCGTAGTTGATGACAAAAAACAGAACACCCGCGAACAGGTAGAACTCCAGGGTCATGAAGGTGCGCGCGATCACCTGCTGGGTGCTGAGCAGCAACTCGGCGACACCGATCACCGACAGCAGGGTCGAGGCCTTGACGATTTCCGTGGAGGAATTGACCCAGGTCGGCAAAATCTGCCGCAGCGCCTGGGGCAACAGCACGTAGCCCAGGGACTGGTGGAACGTCAGGCCAATCGCCTTGCCCGCTTCCATTTGCCCGCGGGGAATGGCCTGCAGCGCACCGCGCACGATCTCGGCGACATGGGAGCCGCAGAACAGCGTCAGCCCGACCGCACCGGCCTGGAACGCGCTGATCTGCCAACCGAGCGCCGGCAGCATGTAGAAACATGCCAGCACCAGCACAAACACCGGCGTGCCACGGATCAGGTCGACATACAGGCGAAACGGCAGGCGCATCCAGAATCTGCCGTAGGTCAGGATCAACCCGGCGACGATGCCGATCAGGGTGCCGAAGATAATCGCCAGCGCCGAGACATAGACGCTGGCCTGGAACCCGGCCCAGAGGGTGTCCCGGGCGATCCACAACTCATGCAGCCAGCTGGGGGATTGGTACATGCGAGCCTCTTCTAACGACGGATTGCCAGACGCTGCTCCAGGTAACGCAGCAGCATGGCGATCAGGTAACAGGCGGCCACGTAGAGCGCGGTCGTGACCAGCCAGGTTTCAATCACCCGGTAGCTTTCGACGTTGATCTTGCGGGCGTAATAGGTCAGCTCCGGCACCGCGATCGCGGCGGCCAGCGAGGTGTCCTTGAACAGCGAAATGAAGTTGTTCGACAGCGCTGGCAGCACGTTGCGCAGCATCACCGGCACGGTGATATAGGCGCGGATCCGCCACTCGCCCAGGCCGATGGCCAACCCGGCTTCGCGCAAGCCCTTGGGAATATTCAGCAGCCCGGCGCGGAACACTTCGGTCAGGTAGGCGCCGGCGTACAGCGACAGGGTGATGATGAACGACGGGATCTTGTCCAGGCGGATACCCAGGCTGGGCAAGGCGAAGTAGATCAACAGGATCAGCACCAGGATCGGCGTATTGCGCACCACCGTCACATACACCGAGGCCAACAGGCGCAGCGCGCGGTGTTTGGACAGCATGGCAAACGCCATCAGCAGGCCGATCACGCAACCGATGGCGATCGACAGCAGCGCCAGTTCGAGGCCCAGCCACAGCCCCGCCAGCAAGGTGTCGAAGTCGCGCCACACGGCGGCAAAGTTCAACTGATAGTTCATGGTCGACAGTACCTGATGGGGGCGCCGTTCGCGGCGCCCCGGTTTTCACGAATCACTTGAACTCGACGGGGAAACCAATCGCCGGCTCCGGCAGGTCGACACCGAACCATTGCTTGAACGAGGCCTTGTAGGTGGGGAATTCCACACCGGTCATGGCTTCGTGCAGTGCGGTGTTGACGAAGTTCAGCCAGTCCTGGTCGCCACGCTTGACCGCGCACGCGTAGGTTTGCGGGCTCCAGGCATACGCCGGGCTGCGGTAGCGCCCAGGGTTCTGCACCATCAGGTACTTGACCGAAGACTGATCGGTGGCGGCGGCATCGGCGCGGCCGGAGTTCACCGCCTGGTACATCAGGTCGACGCTGTCGTACTGGTCGACCTTGGCCTTGGGCAGCGCCTGGTGGACCAGTTCTTCGGCGTAGACGTTTTGCAGCACGGCCACGGTGACGCCGTCGCCAGCAGCCTGCAGGTCCTCGATTTCCTTGTATTTGCTGTTGTTCGGCAGCAGCAGGCCGACGCCTTCGCGGTAGTACGGCAGGGTAAACGCCACCTGCTGCGCACGGCTGGCGGTGACGGTAATGAACTGGCAACTCATGTCGACTTTGTCGGTCAGCAGGTTGGGAATCCGCGCGTCGGAGGACTGCACCACAAACTCGACCTTGCTCGGGTCATTGAACAAGCCCTTGGCCACGATGCGGCCGATGTCGATATCAAACCCCTGCAACTTGCCATCCGCTCCCTGGAAGTGCCACGGCGCATTGGTACTGCCTGTACCCACGATCAGATGCCCACGCTTGAGCACATCATCGAGCTTGCTACCCGCCGCCTGCACAGTGCTTGCGAGGGAAGCCGATGCGGCGAAGAGAAAAACACACGCTTTGAACACGGAAGGTCGATGATGCATGACAAGCACTCCAGGAATTGTGTATTCCGCTATACCGGAACTTAGTATGTAACAACGGAATAGACAGCAGAAAGTGTGCCATACGCACGAGTGGGAAAATAGGTTGTGAATAAACTCGTTTTAAATCAGCGATATAAACATTCATGCGGCACAAGGCGTATCGCCAGCAGGTGCAATCCCTCTGCTACCCAAGGCCCCACACTGTGGTGACAGGCTCACCTGGGTGCACCAGCCTGGCGTTACCGCGCACCGTGGCAGTGCGCGCACTTGAACGGGTTCTGACGGGCGTGCGAGCGACCTGTGAAGTTTGACAGTAGACGCAGGCGTTCTTCCCACCTAGCGTAAGCGCAGGTGCAACAGGGAGAAGCCCTCGTGAACTATGTCAACGCGGTGGTTGAGGACAAGGCTGCGTTTGAACGGGAACTGAATACCCCGCAGCCTGTGTTTATCGTGTTCATGTCACATGACTGCACCGCGTGCAGTGACGCGATGCCGCGCTTCATGCGAATCAGCGAGCGTTACAAGGACCAGGCCAAAGTCTTGATCCTTGACTGCGTCAACACGCCCAAGCATCCGCGTGTCGACCGCATTCCAATGCTGCTGATCTACCGCGACCAGGTACTGCTCGACGCCCTCCCCGGCCTTGCCGAAGACGCGCTGGAAAGCGCCTTCAAGCGGTACACCCAAGCCTATCCGGCCACGCCTGTGGCACCGCCCCCCGGAAAACCTGCATGAACCGTGGCGTCCGGCAACTCGCCGGCAATGGACTCAAGAATATCGGTCATGCTCAACACGCCGATGAACTCACCGCACTCATTGATCACGAAGGCGATGTGGGTCGAGGCCTGGCGCATCTGTTCCAGGGCGTTGAGGATCGAGCAACTCGCCAGCAAGTTGATCGCCCGGCGCGCCAGTTGCTCAAGGTCCGGTTCGTTGCCGGCCAGGTAATCCTTGAGCAATTCCTTCTTATGCACAAAACCTAATGGCTCATCGACAGCACCGTTGCGGATCAACGGCAGGCGCGAGTAGGACGAACGCATCAGTTTCAGGCGGATAGTATCGCGATCGTCCGCCAAATCGATAAAGTCGACCTTGGCCCGTGGCGTCATCAAGCTGCGGATCGGCCGCGCGGCCAGTTGCAGCACGCCGCTGATCATTACGCGCTCACGTCGGTCGAACAGCGGGCCCTGAGTCACATCCGGCTCACCCAGCAGGTCAGCCACCTCTTCGCCCAGCTCTTCCTGCGCCAGACTGCGACCGCCGAGCAAGCGCATCACCGCATGGGCGGTGCGCTCACGCACGGGCAACACGCCTTGCGCCGACTTCTTGCGCCGGGCCCGGGCAATCTGGTTGAACACCTCGATCAGGATCGAGAAACCAATCGCCGCATACAGGTAGCCCTTCGGAATGTGGAAGCCCAGGCCTTCGGCGGTCAGGGCGAAACCGATCATCATCAAGAAGCCCAGGCACAGCATGATCACCGTCGGGTGCGCGTTGACGAAGCGGGTCAGCGGCTTGCTCGCGACGATCATCAGGCCGATGGAAATAATCACCGCGATCATCATCACCGCCAACTCATCGACCATGCCCACGGCGGTAATCACCGCGTCGAGGGAGAACACCGCGTCGAGCACCACGATCTGCGCGACGATCGGCCAGAACATCGCATAAGCCACATTGCCCGAGCGTTGCGCCACATGGCCTTCAAGGCGTTCATGCAATTCCATGGTGGCCTTGAACAACAGGAACACACCGCCGAACAGCATGATCAGGTCACGCCCGGAGAAGCTCTTGTCGAACACCTCGAACAACGGCTGGGTGAGGGTCACCAACCAGGAAATACTCGCCAGCAAGCCCAGGCGCATCAGCAAGGCCAGGGACAAGCCGATCAACCGCGCACGGTCGCGCTGCTCCGGCGGCAACTTGTCCGCCAGGATCGCGATAAACACCAGGTTGTCGATGCCCAGCACCAGTTCCAACACAATCAACGTCAACAGGCCAAGCCAGGCCGTAGGGTCCGCTAACCATTCCATTTATAGAGTCTCTTTATCGGTGTTCAGAATGCCGGGCACGGCAAAGCGCGGTCAGGGGACCGGGAAAGGGTTAACCATTGGAATACGGGGTGCTTCAGCGGGAACAGCGACAGCGGTTGTCTTGGAGAAAGACGACTGGGGGGCTCCGAAAGGGCGTTCATGCAAGTCCTGAAATAACAAAAGGACCTCAATCCTACATTCGAAATACAAATTCCCTACAACACAAAACCATTACAAAACCTGTCCCCCCCCCCCCTAACACCCCATGTGGGAGGGGGCTTGCCCCCGATGACGGTGTATCAGCCAGCATATGAGTAACTGAAAAACCACTATCGGAAGCAAGTCAAATCGTCGCACCGCCCTCCCACACCTTGACCGGTGGCGTGTCAGGCTTTACGGGTCGCTTCATCCAGCGCCAATATGGTATGAGCATTCGTGACCGTGGTCGCAAGGGTGTTGATCACCCCCGACCGCAACGCCCCCAACGTGGCCGCCGCCTTGGTGTTCTCGCTGGCAATCGCCACCACATCCGGAATCCGGAACAACTCCTGCACCGTCAGCCCGATCACCCGCCCCTGGATGGCGTTGACCGCCGGCTGCCCGTGGATATCGATAAAGTCATACCCCATCATGTCGCCCACCGTGCCGGACAACCGCGCCTGGGCAATCTCCTGGGGCGAGAACCAGCCCATGCGTACCATGTTGCTGTTCTCGCTCATGTCGCCGATGCCGATCAGCGCAATGTCGGCACGCCGCGCCCGATCGAGGGTCGAGCGCACCGTGTCGTTATTGATCAGCACGCCGCGCAGTTCCGGGTTGGCCACCAGGGCCGGCGCGTACAGGCTTTCACTCTCGCCGCCAAAGCGCAGGGCCAGGCGCCGGCAGATATGGTCGGGGTTCATGTATTCGCCAGCCTTGAGCGAACCGCCGATGGCGCAGACAAATGTGCAATTGCGCGTCACCGGCAGGAACACGTTATCGGCCACCGCGCCAACGTTACGGCCCATGCCCACGGCGACGATCATGCCGTCGCTCAAAGTCTTGTTCAGGTAATTGGCCACCAGGCTGGCGACGGCCGAGCGCTGGGTGTCGGGGTCGCTGTGGTCGACGGCGATCAGGGCACGGTCGAGCTTGAAGCGCTCCACCAAGGCGCGTTCCAGCTCATTGTTCATCGCCGGGTGCTGCAACACACGCACTTCGACAATGCCTTCATCGCGCGCACGTTTGAGCAGGCGGCTGACTTTTGCCCGCGACAGGTCAAAGCGCTTGGCAATGGCTTCCTGAGTGACGTTTTCGAGGTAATAGAGCATCGCCACTTCGGTCATCTGATCGATATCGCTGGCAATGCGCTGGCTACTGTCACTCATGGGGACGGGCTTCCGTTTCGGCGTCAAAGGCACATTCTCCCGACTCTTGCCCCGCCACGTCCACTACTGATGCCCATCGCGCTCGATCGCATTGATGCGCGCGACCTTGGCCCCGGAACGCGCCGCCTCGAACTCCGAGGCCAGGAACGCAGTGACGATGCTCTTGGCCAGCTCGGCGCCGATCACCCGTGCGCCGATGGACAGGATCTGCGCATCGTTGCTCTTGCGCGCGCGCTCCGCCGAGTACGTGTCATGGGCCTGCGCCGCGCGAATCCCCAACACCTTGTTCGCCGAGATGGCCATGCCGATCCCGGTGCCGCACACCAGCACGCCCAGGCGCTGCTGCCCGGCATTGATGGCATTGGCCACGGCCAGCGCGATGTCCGGGTAGAGCACCGGCGCGGTGGAATGGGTGCCGAAGTCGGTCACCGGGTAGCCCAGCGTCTCGATATGGCGCTTTAACAGCTCTTTGAGCTCAAAACCCGCTTCATCGCATCCGATAGCCACCGGGAAAGGTGTGTTCATGGCGTCTGGCTCCGCTGCCGAGGTCGTACTTATGACTGATCAGATGATCACTCAGTGAAATATCGTTCAGTCATTTCGCGGGCATCACCCCCTCTCTGTCAAGCATGATTTAACTGACCCGGCAGTCAAAGCGGTCTAGAAAGGCGTTATTGGCGAAAAACATCAGAATCCCAGCTTTTACATGAAAGAGATTGACTGATCAGAATTTCATTTGATACACATATGCTCACAGCGAAACATGACTGTGCGACCTAATAAGAATTCACAGCACGAGGACACGCCGATGGCCACGCCATTACTGCTCCAGGCTGAACACGTCGCCAAGGCTTACGCCGGTATCCCTGCCCTGCGTGACGGGCGCCTCTCTCTGCGTGCCGGCAGCGTCCACGCCCTGTGCGGCGGTAATGGCGCGGGCAAGTCGACGTTCCTGAGCATCCTGATGGGCATCACCCCGCGCGACGCCGGCACCATCCTGCTCAACGGCACAGCGGTGCAGTTCAACCGCCCGAGTGAAGCCCTGGCATCGGGGATCGCAATGATCACCCAAGAGCTGGAACCCATCCCCTACATGACCGTCGCCGAAAATATCTGGCTGGGCCGCGAACCACGCCGCGCCGGCTGCATCGTCGACAACAAGGCCCTGAACCGGCGCACCCGCGAGCTGCTCGAAAGCCTGGAGTTCGACGTCGACGCCAGCAGCCCGATGCACCGCCTCAGCGTGGCGCAGATCCAACTGGTGGAAATCGCCAAGGCGTTCAGCCATGACTGCCAGGTGATGATCATGGACGAACCCACCTCGGCCATCGGCGAACACGAAGCGCAGACCCTGTTCAAGGCGATCCGCCGCCTCACCGCCCGTGGCGCCGGCATCGTGTATGTGTCGCACCGCTTGAGCGAACTGGCGCAGATTGCCGATGACTACAGCATCTTCCGCGACGGCGCCTTCGTGGAAAGCGGGCGCATGGCAGATATCGACCGCGACCATTTGGTGCGCGGCATCGTCGGCCAGGAACTGACGCGCATCGACCACAAGGTCGGCCGCGAATGCGCCGCCGCCACCTGCCTGCAGGTCGACAATCTGAGCCGTAAAGGCGAGTTCCACGACATCAGCCTGCAACTGCGCCAGGGCGAGATCCTTGGCATCTATGGCCTGATGGGTTCGGGGCGCAGCGAGTTCCTCAATTGCATCTACGGGCTGACGGTGGCCGATTCCGGCAACGTCACCCTGCAAGGCAAGCCCATGCCGATCGGGCAGCCCAAGGCAACCATCGACGCCGGCATGTCGCTGGTCACCGAAGACCGCAAAGACAGCGGCCTGGTGCTGACCGGCAGCATTCTGTCGAACATCGCCCTGTCGGCCTACAAACGCCTGTCGAGTTGGTCGCTGATCAACGCGCGCAAGGAAACCCGCTTGGCCCAGGACATGGTCAAGCGCCTGCAGATCAAGACCGCCTCCCTGGAACTGCCGGTGGCCTCCATGAGCGGCGGCAACCAGCAGAAAGTCGTGCTCGCCAAATGCCTGTCGACCGAACCGGTGTGCCTGCTGTGCGACGAGCCCACTCGCGGCATCGACGAAGGCGCCAAGCAGGAGATCTACCACCTGCTCGACCAGTTCGTGCGTGCCGGCGGCGCCGCCATCGTGGTGTCGTCGGAAGCCCCGGAACTGCTGCATTTGAGCGATCGCATCGCCGTATTCAAAGGCGGCCGGCTGGTGACCATCAGCACCGACACCGCCCTTTCCCAGGAAGCCTTGTTGAGTCTTGCCTCATGAATGCCAAAACCCTGTCCACCCCAGCCACCTCCATCACCGCCGCGCCGCGCAACCGCCTGCGCCTGTCCCTCGACCGCTTCGGCCTGCCGCTGGTGTTTATCCTGCTGTGCGTGGTGATGGCGTTTTCCAGCGAATACTTCATGACCTGGCGCAACTGGATGGACATCCTGCGCCAGACCTCCATCAACGGCATCCTCGCCGTGGGCATGACCTACGTGATCCTGACCAAGGGCATCGACCTGTCCGTGGGTTCGATCCTGGCGTTTGCCGGACTGTGCAGCGCGATGGTCGCGACCCAGGGCTACGGCCTGCTGGCGGCGGTGAGCGCCGGGATGTTCGCCGGGGCGATGCTCGGCGTGGTGAATGGCTTCATGGTCGCCAACCTGTCGATCCCGCCGTTCGTGGCCACCCTCGGCATGCTCAGCATTGCGCGCGGCATGACCTTCATCCTCAACGACGGCAGCCCGATCACCGACCTGCCGGATGCCTACCTGGCGCTGGGCATCGGCAAGATCGGCCCGATCGGCATCCCCATCATCATCTTTGCCGTGGTCGCGCTGATCTTCTGGATGGTGCTGCGCTACACCACTTACGGCCGCTATGTGTACGCGGTGGGCGGCAATGAAAAGAGCGCGCGCACCTCCGGCATCGGCGTGCGCAAGGTGATGTTTTCAGTGTACGTGGTCTCGGGCCTGCTCGCCGGGCTGGCCGGCGTGGTGTTGTCGGCGCGCACCACTTCCGCCCTGCCCCAGGCTGGGGTGTCCTATGAGCTGGACGCGATTGCCGCCGTGGTGATCGGCGGCACCAGCTTGTCGGGCGGCACCGGCAGCATTGTCGGCACGCTGTTCGGCGCGCTGTTGATCGGCGTGATCAACAACGGGCTGAACCTGCTCGGTGTGTCGTCCTATTACCAGCAGGTCGCCAAGGGCCTGATCATCGTGTTCGCAGTACTGATCGACGTGTGGCGCAAGAAAAAACGCTAGAGAACGACCCAACTACAACAATAACGGAGTTCCCCTCATGAAACTTGGTACCACCTTGGCCGCCGTGGCGGCCCTCTCCCTGCTCGCCAGCAGTATCGCCGTGGCCGCCGACGGCAAGACCTACAAGGTCGGCGCAGCCGTCTACGGCCTCAAGGGCCAGTTCATGCAGAACTGGGTCCGCGAGCTCAAGGAACACCCGGCGGTCAAGGACGGCACCGTGCAATTGACCGTGTTCGACGGCAATTACGACGCCCTGACGCAGAACAACCAGATCGAAAACATGGTGACCCAACACTACGACGCGATCCTGTTCGTGCCCATCGACACCAAGGCCGGCGTCGGCAGCGTGAAGCAGGCCATGAGCAACGACGTGGTGGTGATCGCCTCCAACACCAAAGTGGCCGACGCCGCCGTGCCGTATGTGGGCAACGACGACGTCGAAGGCGGCCGCCTGCAGGCCCAGGCCATGGTCGACAAGCTCAACGGCAAGGGTAACGTGGTGATCATCCAGGGCCCGATTGGCCAGTCGGCGCAGATCGACCGGGAAAAAGGCGAGCTGGAAGTGCTGGGCAAACACCCCGGCATCAAGATCATCGAGAAAAAAACCGCCAACTGGGACCGCGCCCAAGCCCTGGCGCTGACTGAAGACTGGCTCAACGCCCACCCCAAAGGCATCAACGGCGTGATCGCGCAGAACGACGACATGGCCCTGGGCGCCGTGCAGGCCCTGAAGTCCCACGGCCTGACCTCCAAGGACGTGCCCGTCACCTCGATCGACGGCATGCCGGATGCGATCCAGGCGGCGAAGAAAGACGAAGTCACCACCTTCCTCCAGGACGCCCAGGCCCAGTCCCAAGGCGCATTGGACGTGGCATTGCGCGCCCTCGCCGGCAAGGACTACAAACCGCAATCGGTGATCTGGGAACGTTATGCCAAGGACGTGAAATGGGCCGACGGCACCGCCAAGACCTACATCCTGCCGTGGGTGCCGGTGACCAACGCCAATGCCGACGCGCTGTACCAACAAGTCAGCGGCGGCAAGTAACTACTGGCTTGAAACACACTCAAGTGTGGGAGCAAATGTGGGAGGGGGCTTGCCCCCGATAGCGGTGCACCAGTGATAGATCAGGTGACTGACACACCGCCATCGGGGGCAAGCCCCCTCCCACATTGAATCTCCAGTGCTATTAAAAGAGGAGTCATTCATGTCTGGATTCTGGAACCAAGCCTTCGACCTCACCGGCCGTTGCGCGGTGATCACCGGCGGTGCCGCCGGCATCGGCCTGGCCTGCGCCAGCCTGCTGGTCGAACGCGGCGCGCGGGTGGCGCTGCTGGACCGCGACCCGGCGGTGGTGGCCGTGGCCGCCAGCCTCGGCGCCGAGCATCTGGGCATTGCCGTCGACCTCAGCCAGATCGACCAGGCGCAACACAGCGTCGACCGGGTTTTCGCCCACTTCCAACGCCTCGATTACCTGATCAACAGCGCCGGCGTGGCCTTGCTGGACAAGGCCATCGACGTCAGCGAAAGCGCCTGGGACACCACCCTCGACATCAACCTCAAGGCCAGCTTCTTCGTCGCCCAGGCCTGCGCCCGGCACATGCTCGCCCAGGGCGGCGGGCGCATCGTCAACCTGGCCTCCCAGGCCGCGGTGATCGGCCTGGACCGGCATGTCGCGTATTGCGCGAGCAAAGCGGCCATCGTCGGCATGACCAAGGTATTGGCCATGGAATGGGCGCCACAGATCAACGTCAACGCCATCTCCCCCACCATCGTCGAGACCGCGCTGGGCAAGCAGGCCTGGGCCGGCGAAGTCGGCGAACGGGCCAAATTGCAGATCCCGGCGGGCCGCTTTGCCCAGCCGGAAGAAATCGCCGGGCTGGCGCTGTACCTGCTCAGCGACGCGGCACAAATGGTCACCGGCGCCAACATGGTGATCGACGGCGGCTACAGCATTCAATAATTCATCTATTTGTCGTGAGGTTTTGTCATGTCCACCGTTACCGAACGCACGCCCGAGCAACTCACCCCGATCATCCCGAAAACCATGCAGGCCGTGGTCTGCCATGGCCCGGAAGACTACCGCCTGGAAACCGTCGACGTGCCCACCCCCGGCCCCGATGAAATCCTCACCAAGGTCGAGCTGTGCGGCATTTGCATGGGCGACATCAAGACCTATCGCGGCGCCCCGTCGTTCTGGGGCGACGCCGAGCAACCGCGCTACGTCAAGCCGCCGATGATCCCCGGCCACGAATTCGTCTGCCGCGTGGTAGCCCTCGGCCCCGGCGCGGAAAAGCGCGGGGTGAAGGTCGGCGACCGGGTGATCTCGGAACAGATCGTGCCGTGCTGGGGTTGCCGCTTCTGCAACCACGGCCAGTACTGGATGTGCCAGAAACACGACCTGTATGGCTTCCAGAACAATGTGCAGGGCGCCATGGCGCAGTACATGATCTTCACCAAGGAAGGCATCATCCATAAGGTGCCGGACTCGATTGCGCCGGACGAGGCGATCCTGATCGAACCGCTGGCCTGCTCGCTGCACGCGGCGGAGCGCGCCAATGTGGATTTCGACGACGTGGTGGTGGTCGCCGGCGCCGGTACGCTGGGCCTGGGGATCATCGGCGCGGTACGCATGCGCAATCCGAAAAAGCTGATCGTGCTCGACATGAAACCCGAACGCGCCGCCCTCGCCCTGCGCATGGGCGCCGACGAAGTGTGGAACCCGGCCGAGGTGGACGTGCTGGCGAAGATCCGCGCAATCACCGACGGCTACGGCTGCGACATCTATATCGAAGCCACCGGTCATCACAAGGCCGTCAACCAGGGCCTGGCGATGCTGCGCAAACTCGGGCGTTTCGTTGAGTTCAGCGTGTTCAACGACGAGGCCACGGTGGATTGGTCGATCATCGGCGACCGCAAGGAACTGGACATCCTCGGCTCGCACCTGGGGCCGTACATGTACCCGCGCGCCATCGACTTTATCGGCAACCGCAAGATCGACATGCGTGACGTGGTGACCCACAAGTTCGCCCTGGCGGACTTCAAGGAAGCGTTTGCGGTGATGGAACGAGGCGACAAATCACTCAAGGTCGTCCTCGAACCCTAAGCACACCACACTAAACAGCTGTGACCCCTTAAAACAAGAACACAGGAACCCGCGTTATGAATCGAGTCATCAACGATCCGGACCACGTGGTCGAGGACATGCTGCGCGGCATCCTGGTCGCGCATCCGCAATTGCGCCAGTACGAAACCAATCCACGGGTCATCGTCAAAGCCAAACCGTCGGGCCAAGGCCGCGTCGGCATCGTCACCGGCGGCGGCTCGGGCCATGAGCCGGCCTTCCTCGGCTACGTCGGTCCCGGCCTGGTCGACGCCGTGGCCGTCGGCGAGATTTTTTCCTCGCCCACCGCCAAGAGCTTCTTCGATGCGTTCCGCGCCGCCGACCACGGCGCTGGCGTGGCCTGCCTGTACGGCAACTATGCCGGCGACAACATGAACGTGAAGCTGGCGATGAAAATGGCCGCCAGCAAAGACATGCGTATCCGCACCGTGGTCGCCAACGACGACGTGGCGTCCGCGCCCAAGGCCGAGATCGCCAAGCGGCGCGGCGTGGCCGGGGAAATCTTCATGTGGAAGATCGGCGGTGCCGCCGCTGCCCAGCACTACGACCTGGACGGTGTGATCCGCGTCACCCAGAAAGCCGTCGACCATTGCCGCTCGATCGGCATCGGCCTCACCCCCTGCACCATTGCCGCCGTGGGCAAGCCGAACTTCGAGATTGCGGACGGCCAGATGGAACTGGGCATCGGCCATCACGGCGAACCGGGCATCGAAGTCATCCCGATCGAACCCGCCGCCGCCATGGCCGAGCGCATGCTCGCGCCGATCCTCGCCGACCGCGACTTCAGCCAGGACGACAGCGTGGTGGTGCTGGTCTCCGGCCTCGGCGCCACGCCGGTGATGGAGCTGTATATTTTCTACGCCGAGGTGGAACGCCAACTCACCGCCAAGGGTTTGAAAATCCACCGTTGCTACGTGGGCAACTACTTCACGTCCCTGGAAATGATGGGCGTGACCCTGACCCTGCTCGGCCTCGACACCGAGCTGAAAACCCTGATCGACCAACCCTGCCGTTCCATCGGCATGACCCAGGCGGAGTGAACCATGAGCGAGCATTTTTCCACCCGCGACGGCAGCGCCATCGTCGCCGACCTGGTCAGCGTGATCGTGGCCAACCGTGAGTACCTCAGCGAAATCGACGGCGCGATTGGCGACGGCGACCACGGCATCAACATGGCCAAGGGGTTCGCCCATTGCGGGCGTGCGATCGAAGGCCGCCAACTGAGCCTGGCCGAAGCCCTGGACGAACTGACCCTGAGCCTGATGGAAGGCATCGGCGGCTCCATGGGGCCGTTGTACGGCAGCCTGTTTATCGGCATGGCCGATGAAGTGCGCGGCTGCGAAGACATCGACGCGGCCACCTTCGCTCACCTGCTGCGCGGCGGCCTGACCTCGTTGCAGGACATCACCGAGGCCGGCGTGGGTGACAAGTGCCTGATGGACACCTTGATCCCGGCGGTCGAAGCGTTCGAGCGGGCCCATGCGCAGGGGGCGTCCTTCGGCGATGCGCTCGACGCGATGAAAACCGCCGCCTCACAGGGGCGCGACTCGACCAAGGACCTGGTGGCCAAGATCGGCCGCGCCAGCCGCCTGGGCGAACGCTCACTGGGCGTGCTGGATGCCGGCGCGGTGTCGTGCTGCCTGATCCTCACCCGCCTGGCCGATTCCGTGCAGCCGCGGCTGGTGTAACGCTTCAGGCTGGCGCTTGTTTGACCTGCTGGATATACCGCGCCACCGCCGGCGCTTGCTCGAAGCGCCGGTGAATCAACGACAGCCACGACGCCGCCTCACTGCCCTGGATACTGCGATAGACCACGCCCGGCAGACTCACATGCCCGACCACCGATGCCGGCACCACGGCCACGCCCTGCCCCAACGACACCAATGCCACCACCGCGACCAACCCGCCCGGCTGCGGCCCCAGGCGCGGCGCATAACCGCCTTGGGCGGCGACGTGCAACGTGCCGCTGATCTGCTCCGGCAGGATAAACGTCTCGTTTTGCAGATGCTCGCAACAGATGCCCTTCAAGCCCAGTAACCAGGAATCCTGGGGCAGCGCCAGCACGAAACCTTCGCGGTGCAGGCGTACCGCCTCCACGCCGTCGGGCAACGTCATCGGCGAACGGATGTAGCCTATGTCGTAGCGCCCATCCGCCACCGCGCCGGGCAAGGTCGCCATCGCACATTCGCGCACGTTCACGCTGACGTCGGGAAACGCCTGGCTGAACCCGTGCATTTGTCGCTGCAACAACCCGGAATACACCGCCGAAGCCACGTAGCCCAATTCGATGTGGCCGGTCTCGCCACGCCCGGCACGCTGGGCACTGCGCTGGGCAAATTCGAATTGACGCACGGTGGCTTCAGCCTCGACCAGCAACGCGGCGCCGGCTTCGGTCAGGCTGACTTCGCGCTGCTGACGGATAAACAAGCGCGTGCCCAGGCTGGTTTCCATGTCCTGGATCTGCCGGCTCAAGGTCGGCGGGGCGATGCCCAACTGCTCGGCGGCGCGAGTGAAGTTGCGCTGTCGGGCCACGGCCAGGAAGTAGCGAAAATGGCGGATGTCCATACGAGGATTAGCTCAAAGGTAATGAAGTGCTTCGCCGTGGCTAACAAAGGCAGCAGCGTGCGGGGATAAGCTCAAGGTACTTCAACAGTAGAGAGCCCTTGCGATGTCCGTCAACTGCCTTTTCCATATTGCCTGTAGGGTAATTACAGCATGAGCCGGGTCAGTCCACGCCTGACACTGCTGACCGCTTCCGGCGTCTGCTCGCTGATCGTGCTCGACACCAATATCGTCGCCGTCACCCTGCCGAGTATCGCCCGCGACCTGGGGGCCAACTTCGCGGATATCGAGTGGGTGGTCAGCGCCTATATGCTCGCCTTCGCCGCGCTGTTGTTGCCCGCCGGCAGCGTCGCCGACCGCTTCGGCCGCAAGAGGAGCCTGATCTGGGGCCTGGGTATTTTCATCCTCGCCTCCCTCGGCTGCGGCGCCGCGCCCAGCGCGCTGTGGCTGGATATCGCGCGCGCCGTCAAAGGCGTCGGCGCCGCGCTGCTGCTCACCTCGGCGCTCGCCTCCATTGGCCACACCTTCCACGACGAAGTGGAACGGGCCAAGGCCTGGGCGTTCTGGGGCGCGTGCATGGGCGTGGCAATGACCGCCGCACCGCCCCTCGGCGGCTTGATCACCGAGTACCTGGGCTGGCGCTGGATTTTCTACCTCAACCTGCCGGTGGGCCTGGGGTTGATGGCGCTGGTGCTGCACGCCATCCCCGAGTCCCGCGATACCCTGGCTGCGCGGCTCGACCCGTGGGGCAGCCTGGCGTTCAGCGCCAGCCTGCTGTGTTTGATCTGGGGGTTGATCGAGGCCAACCGCATCGGCTGGGACAACCCGCTGACCTACGCGCGCCTGCTCGGTGGCGGGTTGCTCCTGGGCGTGTTCGTGCTGGTCGAGCGGCTGCAGCAGCGGCCGATGGTCGACCTGCAACTGTTCCGTCACCCGCGCTTTATCGGCGCCCTGCTGGGCATGTTCGCCTACGCCGGCTGCGCCCAGGTGATGATGACGTTGCTGCCGTTTTACCTGCAGAACGGCCTGGGCTTTTCGGCGATTGCCTCGGGCCTGGGCATGCTGCCGTTCGCGCTGACAATGCTGATTGGCCCACGGATCGGCGCACGCCTGGCGCGACGCTTGGCGCCGGCGACCATGATGGCCAGCGGTTTGACCCTCGTCGGCTGCGGCAACCTGTTGAGCGCCTGGGCGCTGAATGTCGGCGGCTACCTGCCCTTCGCCCTGGCGATTGCAGTCACCGGGGCCGGTGCCGGTTTGCTCAACGGTGATACGCAGAAAAACATCATGGCCTGCGTGCCACGGGAGCGTGCGGGGATGGCCTCGGGCATGAGCACCACCATGCGCTTCAGCGCGATCATGTTGGCGATTGGCGTGTATGGGGCACTGCTGAGCAGCCACAGCGAACAGTTGTTGCGCGCAAGTATCGACCCGCAATGGCAGGCGCAGGTGGCGGGAATCGCTTCGCGGGTGGTGGCGGGTGATATGCCGGCGGCGCTGAACCTGGTGCCCGAGGCGGCGCGGGTGAGGCTGCAACCGCTGGCGCGGCAGGCATTTGTGGACGGGTTCAGCGGGGTGTTGTGGGTGGCAGGGTTATTGGGATTGCTCGGAGCGTTGGTGGTGGGGAGGCTGATGCGCAAGCCGATACCCACACCGAACTAAATGTGGGAGGGAGCAAGCTCCCTCCCACAGGTATTACCTATACCCCAAAAAGGCTTACCAGAACCGCTGCTGGGTCAACCGGCTCCACCAGGTCAGCAGCACGCGGTCCACCGAACCGCTGGCCGCCAGGCCCACGCGCTCTTGCAGGCTCTTGCGCTCAGAGTAATGCAGGTGGAATACCTCGGCGGTCTTGGCCTTGGTGGCCAGGTATTCGTCGCTGGTTTGCAGCTCGTCGACCAGTTGCTTGTCGAGGGCTGCAACACCCAGCCACACTTCCCCGGTCGCCACTTCGTCGATCGCCAGCTGCGGGCGATAGCGCGACACGAAGTTCTTGAACAACTGGTGGGTGATGTCCAGGTCTTCCTGGAACTTCTCCCGGCCCTTCTCGGTGTTTTCGCCAAACACGGTGAGGGTGCGTTTGTATTCGCCGGCGGTCAGCACTTCAAAGTCGATATCGTGCTTTTTCAACAGGCGGTTGACGTTGGGCAACTGCGCCACCACCCCGATGGAACCGAGGATCGCGAACGGTGCGCTGATGATCTTCTCGCCAATGCACGCCATCATGTAGCCGCCGCTGGCCGCGACCTTGTCGATGCACACGGTCAACGGCACGCCCGCCTGGCGAATCCGCGCCAGTTGCGACGACGCCAACCCGTAGCTGTGAACCATGCCGCCGCCGCTTTCCAGGCGCAGCACCACTTCGTCCTTGGGCGTGGCCAGGCTCAGCAAGCCAGTGATTTCATGACGCAGGCTCTCGGTGGCAGAGGCCTTGATGTCGCCGTCGAAGTCGAGCACGAACACCCGTGGCTTGGCCTCGGGTTTCTTTTTGCTGTTCTTCTTTTCGGCTTTGCTTTCAGACTTGCGCAGGGCCTTGAGCTGATCCTTGTCGAGCACGGTCGATTCAAGGCGCTCGCGCAGGCCTTTGTAGAAATCATTCAGCTTGCTGACCTGCAACTGGCCAGCCGATTTGCGACGACCTTTGCTGCGCAGTGCCGCGAAGCTGATCAGTACCACCAGAATCGCGACCACCAGGGTGACGGTCTTCGCCAGAAAGCTCGCGTATTCAGCCAAAAAATCCATGTGTCTCCTTAACAATGCACGGCGCCAGGCGCGGATCGCCCAAGCATACCGACGGGACCGCCGGGGAGCCAGTGCTCAAACCGCCAGCAGGCAGGCGCTCTAACACGCTTTTAAAACAAGCGTATGTTTTTTCATTGACAGCTCGCAGGCATCCTCATAACCTCGCCAGACTTTCAACGTACCGGGAAAACGGACGTGGGCAGCATCTATCTGATTCGACATGGCCAGGCCTCCTTCGGTGCAGACGACTATGACGTCCTGTCGCCCGTCGGCGTGGAACAAGCGCAAATCCTCGGTCGCCACCTGGCAGACATGGGCGTGACGTTCGACCGCTGCGTCGCCGGCGACCTGCGCCGCCAGCAGCACACCGCCACGGCCGCGTTCGATCAATACAGCGCCCTCGGCCTGGCGGTTCCAGCCCTGGAAGTCGACAGCGCCTTCAACGAATTCGACGCCGACGCGATCATCCGCGCCCTGCTCCCCGACCTGCTCACCCGCGAACCCGACGCCCTGGACATCCTGCGCAACGCCGCGCAGAACCGCAGCGAGTTCCAGCGCATCTTCGCCCTGATCATCGAGCGCTGGGTGGCCGGCACTTACGATACGCCGGGGCTGGAAAGCTGGCTGGGGTTTGTCGAGCGCGTCCAGGGTGGCCTGCAGCGTCTGCTGGAAGCGGCCGACAACACGCACAAGATCGCCGTGTTCACCTCCGGCGGCACTATTACTGCCCTGCTCCACCTGATTACCCGGATGCCGGTCGCCCAGGCCTTCGAACTGAACTGGCAAATTGTTAACACCTCGCTCAACCAGCTGAAATTCCGCGGTCGCGAGGTGGCACTGGCTTCCTTCAACAGTCATACCCACTTGCAACTGTTGAAGGCGCCGCAGCTCATCACTTTCCGATGAAGTGCGGCCAACCGTGACCCCAAGGTCGCTGGACTCTACCCTAAAGGATCGAAACCATGACTGACGTAGCTAAAGCCGTAGAAGCAATGAAAGCCAAATTCAACCCAGCCGCTGCTGCCGGCCTGGACCTGGTATTCGGTTTCTGTATCGATGACAGCGAACACTTCTCGCTGATCGTCAAAGACGGCACCTGTGAACTGCAGAAAGGCGAAAACCCAGACGCCCTGGTGACCCTGGTCATGAACGGCGAAACACTGAAAGGCATCGTCAGCGGCGAAACCGACGGCATGCAGGCCTTCATGAACGGCAACCTGCGCACCGAAGGCGACATGATGCTGGCGATGAAGCTGAGCGATCTGTTCCCTTCCTGAGAACGCTGGCTGTAACGCACGCATTGAAACGACAAATCCCGCCAATGGCGGGATTTGTCGTTTCTCGGCCGGCGATCAGCGGCGTCGACTTTCTTGAACTGCTCCAAATCTGGTGGGGGATGGCAGCGTTCGCCATGTTCTACATCCCTGTAAAAGTCGGGGCGGCGAATTTACCCGATTCAAGGCATGGACGGTACATGCAACAGCAACGCCACCAACGCACTCCACCCCGTCTGGTGTGACGCCCCCAACCCGCGCCCGGTCTCCCCATGGAAATACTCATGGAACAACACCAGATCACGACTGGCCGGGTCCGCCTCCAACTGCGCATACCCGGCCATCGACGGACGCAGGCCATTGTCATCCCTGAGGACCAATCGGCTCAGACGCTGGCTGAGGCTGTCGGCGACTTCCTCCAGAGACGACAGATAACCACTGCCCGTCGGGTACTCCACCGAGAAGTTATCCGCGTAGTACCGATGAAACTCGCGCAACGATTCGATCAGCATGTAATTCACCGGCATCCACAACGGCCCGCGCCAGTTGGAATTGCCGCCGTACAGACGCGAATCGGACTCACCGGGTTGGTAGCGCGCGCACAACGTGTCGCCGTTCATCTTCAGCGCCAGGGGCTGCTCGGCAAAGGCCTTGGACATTGAGCGCACGCCAAACGCCGAAAGAAACTCATCGTCATCCAGCATGCGCCGCAGCAAGTCCTTGGTGCGCTCGCCGCGCAATAACGCCAGCAACAGGCGATTGCCCTGCCCCGGTTCGTTCCAGCGCGAGACCAGCTTGGCCAGGTCCGGCCGGTGGTGCATGAAGCCCAACAACCGCTCACGCAAGCCTTCGAGGCCCTCATGCTCGCGCTGTTCCAGCACCAGCACGGCGAACAGCGGCATCAGGCCGACGATGGAACGCAGGCGCACCGGTTCGTTCTGACCGTCGGGACGGTGCAGTACGTCGTAGAAGAACAGGTCCTGTTCGTCCCACAGGCCCTCGGCGCTGTCGTCGACACGGTTGATCGCGCCAGCGATATACAGGAAGTGCTCGAAAAACTTCACCGCGATATCGACGTACACGACATTGCGCTTGGCCAGTTCCAGCGCGATACGCATCAGGTCCAGCGCATACGCCGCCACCCACGCCGTGCCGTCGGCCTGATCCAGTTGGTAGCCCGGCGGCAGCGCGGCCGAGCGGTCGAACAAGGCGATATTGTCCAGGCCGAGGAACCCACCCTGAAACAGGTTGCGCCCTTCGGCATCCTTGCGGTTGACCCACCAGGAGAAATTCAACAGCAACTTGTGGAAGATCCGCTCCAGGAAATCCATGTCGCCGACGCCGGTCAACGCCTTGTCCTGCTGATACACCCGCCAACAGGCCCAGGCATGCACCGGCGGGTTGGCGTCGTCGAAGCGCCATTCATAGGCCGGCAACTGGCCGTTGGGGTGCATGAAGCGGTCCTTCACCAGCAGCAACAGTTGTTGCTTGGCATACCCCGGATCGATCAGCGCCATGGCCACCGCCTGAAAGCCCTGGTCCCAGGAGGCGTACCACGGGTATTCCCAGGTGTCGGGCATGGAGAGGATGTCGAAGTTGGACAGGTGCCGCCAATGGCTATTGCGCCGTTGCAGGCGTTCGGGCGGCGGCGCGGGTTGGGTCGGGTCGCCGTCGAGCCATTGGTTCACGTCGAAATAATAGAGCTGCTTGGACCACAGCAAACCGGCCAGGGCCTGGCGCTGCACATTGCGCGCATCGGCATCGGCGATACCCTGTTGCAACGCGGCGTAGAAGTCATCGGCTTCCTGGCGGCGCTGTTCAAACAGCTTGCGCGCATTGACCTCGGGCGCGTCCTTGGGCGCAAAGCGCAGATACACGACTTTGCGCTCCAGGCCCGCCAACTCCAGGATGAAACGCGCGGCCGCCTTGGTGCCGCTGTCGCGGCGAATCGCGGTTTCCTGCCCCGCCACCACGTAATCGTTGATCCCATCCTTGAACGGCCCCGGCGCCGGTTGCCCGTCCAGCTTGGGGGCGTTGCTTTCATTTTCGCAGAACAGCCATTCGACGCCGTCCTGGCCCCAGGCGCTGAGGTGGCGGTCCGGCAATTCATGATGCCGCGCCAGCACGCGCTCGCCGTCCAGCCGCAACTGCGGTTTCGGCGCGCCGACGGTCCAGCTCCAATCATTGCGCGCCCACACCTGCGGCAGCACTTGCAGGCGTGTCGGCTGGTCGGAGCGGTTGTGGACGCTGACGCGCATGAAGATATCGTCGGGCTGGTGCTTGGCGTATTCGACGCTGACGTCGCAATACCGGTTGTCTTCGAACACGCCGGTATCGAGGATTTCGTACTCGGCGTCCGCCAGCCCGCGCTGGGCGTTTTCGGCGATCAGGTCGGCGTAGGGAAACGCCGCGTGGGGATATTTGTAGAGCATACGCATGTAGGCATGACTCGGCACACCGTCGACGAAAAAGTACAGTTCCTTGACGTCCTCACCGTGGTTGCCCTCGGCGTTGTTCAGGCCGAACAGGCGCTCCTTGATGATCGCGTCATGCTCGTTCCACAGCGCCAGGCCCAGGCACCAGCGTTGCGCCTTGTCACTGAACCCGGCCAGGCCATCCTCGCCCCAGCGGTAAGCGCGGCTGCGCGCCTGTTCGTGCGGGAAGTAACGCCAGGCATCGCCGTCGGCGCTGTAGTCCTCGCGCACCGTGCCCCATTGGCGTTCGCTCAGGTACGGGCCCCACTCACGCCAGCACTCGGCGGAATCGGCGGCCAGGCGCTGGCCTTCAGTGGTTTGCACAATAGTGGCGCTCATCCAATCCTCCCTCAGCCATCGCGTAAGGCCAGTGTAGAACCCATTCCCGGCGGGATGCACATGAAGACGGTTTTACCCCACTCATTCGTTTGCAGAATGAAGTCCAGAGGAATCTTCGTTTGCGCGGGCCTGCGGCGCCCAACAGAATCGGGGGTAACGGCATTCATTACTCTTACCGCAGCCAGGAATTTTTCTATGCCCAGCACCGCGTTTATCAGCCCCGACGACATCCGCAAAGGCTTTTCCAAGGCCATGTCCGACATGTACCGCGATGAAGTGCCCCTGTACGGCGCGCTGATGGAGCTGGTGGCCGACATCAACCGCCGCGTGCTCGACGCCGACCCGAGCCTGGCGCAACAGCTGCAACGGACCGGCGAAATCCAGCGCCTGGACATGGAACGCCACGGCGCCATTCGCCTGGGTACCGCCGCCGAACTGGCGACCATCCGCCGCCTGTTCGCGGTGATGGGCATGCAACCGGTGGGCTACTACGACCTGACCCCGGCCGGCGTGCCAGTGCATTCCACCGCATTTCGCGCCGTGCATGAATGCGCGCTGCAAACCAGCCCGTTCCGCGTATTCACCTCGTTGCTGCGCCTGGAACTGATCGAGAACCCCGAACTGCGCGCCTTCGCCGAAGCCGCCCTGGCCAAGCGTTCGATCTTCACCTCCGGCGCCCTCGCCCTGATCGAACAAGCGGAACGCGATGGCGGCCTCAACGCTGACGACGCCGAGGCATTCATCCGCCAGGCCCTGGAAACCTTCCGCTGGCACCACACCGCCACCGTCACCGCCGCGCAGTACCGGCAACTGAGCGACCAGCATCGCCTGATCGCCGACGTGGTGGCCTTCAAGGGCCCGCACATCAACCACCTGACCCCGCGCACCCTGGATATCGACCAGGTCCAGGCCGCCATGCCCGGCAAAGGCATCACCCCCAAAGCCGTGATCGAAGGCCCGCCGCGCCGCCACTGCCCGATCCTGCTGCGCCAGACCAGCTTCAAGGCCCTCGACGAAACCATCGCCTTCACCGACGCCCAAGGCAGCCACAGCGCGCGTTTCGGCGAAATCGAACAACGCGGCGTCGCCCTCACACCCAAAGGCCGCACGCTGTACGACCAACTGCTGAATGCCGCCCGCGACGCACTCGGCGCCTTCCCCAACGAAGCCAACGCCGCGCATTACATGCACTTGATGGAACAGCACTTCCAGGCCTTCCCGGACGACCACACACAAATGCGCGAACAAGGCCTGGCCTACTTCCGCTACTTCGCCACCGACAAAGGCCTCGCGGCACGCGGCCAAGCCGACCAACCGCGCACGCTGGACGCGCTGATCGCCGCCGGTCACGTCGATGTAGAACCGCTGGTGTATGAGGATTTTCTGCCGGTGAGTGCCGCGGGGATTTTCCAGTCGAACCTGGGGGATGCAGCGCAAAGTCACTACACAGCCAACTCGAACCAGGCCGAATTCGAACAGGCACTGGGGCGCAAGACCCTTGATGAGTTGGCGCTGTATGCCGAGACGCAACAACGCTCGATGGATGAATGCACTCACACGCTACTGGCCTGAAACAAACTGCCCGCCCGGCTCAGCAGCGCAATCCTCGCGCCCTATAACCCCCCAGAGCCGGGTGGACGGCGGACATCATAAGTATCGGAGGGAAGGATGTCGTTCAGCCAAATCTGAAAAAATGTGCAAGGGAGCGACTGACGCGCTCCCTGCGGGGTGAATGGATCGCGCGCTTTACTCCAGCAAACCCTTGATCTCATCTTTAACCAACAAGCGTTTTTCCTTTAACTTCTTCAGTTCCTCATCGCTGCCGGCCGCCTTTTCAGCGCTCACCACCAGTTCGTCGACGGCGTTGTATTTATCAAACAGCGCGTTCAGACGCGGATTTTTCGCCCGGTGTCCATCGACTTCGTCCTTGCTCAAACCCAAGTCCTGATACAGGTCGTGTTTCACTGGCATGGCCTACCTCCGCAAGTTGATCAATGATTACGCCCTTGAAGCTAGCCCATTCCAGGGGGTCTTGTCATGTTTGCGGGCAAACCAGTTCCGTTCGTCGCTACACCGGCGATGGAATCAAACCTTTGCCGCGCCCTGCCCTCCACTGTAGATCGCTACCCGAGGGAGACCGGTTTCATGAATCACGCCGCCACCGCTGTCGACACCCAATGCATCAACACCCTGCGCACCCTGGCCATGGATGCCGTGCAGAAGGCCAATTCCGGCCACCCCGGCACGCCCATGGGCCTGGCGCCGGTGGGGTATACGCTGTGGAGTCGCTTCCTGCGTTATCACCCGGAGCATCCCGACTGGCCCAACCGCGACCGTTTTGTGTTGTCGGTGGGGCATGCATCGATGCTGCTGTATTCGTTGCTGCACCTGGCCGGCGTGGTCGAGATCGATGCCCAGGGCCAGCGCTCGGGGCTGCCGGCGATCAGCCTGGACGATATCCAGCAGTTCCGGCAGATGGGTTCCAAGACCCCAGGCCACCCCGAGTACCGCATGACCACCGGCGTAGAAACCACCACCGGCCCCCTCGGCCAGGGGTGCGCCAACAGCGTCGGCATGGCCATGGCCGGGCGCTGGCTGGGCGAGCGCTTCAACCGCGACGGCCAGGTGCTGTTCGACTACAACGTCTACACCCTGTGCGGCGACGGCGACATGATGGAAGGCATCAGCAGCGAAGCCGCCTCCCTGGCCGGGCATTTGCGGTTGGACAACCTGTGCTGGATCTATGACAACAACACCATCAGCATCGAAGGCCACACCGAACTGGCCTTCAGCGAGGACGTGATCCAGCGCTTCCAGGCCTATGGCTGGCACACCTTGCATGTGACCGATGCCAACGATCTGAGTGCTCTGAGCACGGCGCTGGAAACCTTCCAGCGCAATACCGGTGCGCCGACCCTGATCGTGGTCGACAGCGTGATCGGCTACGGCTCGCCGCACAAACACAACACCGCCGCCGCCCATGGCGAGCCACTGGGCGAGGCGGAGATCCGCCTGACCAAGGCCGCGTATGGCTGGCCGGAAGACGCCAGCTTTCTGGTGCCCGAGGAGGCGCGCACGGTGTTGCGTGATGCATTGCACGCGCGCGCCGAGCCGTTGTACCGACAGTGGCAGCAAACCCTGGCGTCCCTCGACCCGCAACTGGCCGACGAACTGCAACGCATGCGCGCCGGGAACATGCCCGAGCAATGGCAGGCTGAACTGCCCAGCTTCGACCCCGACGCCAAGGGCGTGGCCAGCCGTGCCGCCGGCGGCGCGGTGCTGAATGCCTTCGCCCGGCAGATTCCCTGGCTGCTGGGCGGCTCGGCGGATTTGTCGCCGTCGACCAAAACCAACCTGACCTTCGACGGCGCCGGACGTTTCAGTGCCGACGACTACAGCGGACGCAACCTGCACTTCGGCATCCGTGAACATGCCATGGGGGCGATCGCCAATGGCATGGCGCTGTCCTACCTGCGCCCGTACACCTCGACGTTCCTGGTGTTCAGCGACTACATGAAGCCGCCGATCCGCCTCGCGGCAATCATGGAATTGCCGGTGGTGTTCGTGTTTACCCATGACTCGATCGGCGTCGGCGAAGACGGCCCGACACACCAGCCGATCGAACACCTGAGCCAACTGCGCGCCACGCCGGGGTTGCTGACCCTGCGTCCCGGCGACGCGAATGAAACCCTGGAACTGTGGAAGGTTGCCCTGGCCCAGACTCACCGGCCGAGCTGCATGGTGTTGTCGCGCCAACCGCTGCCGACTCTGGACCGCACGCAGTACGCAGCCGCGTCCGGTGCCGCCCAGGGAGCCTATGTGCTGGCCGGCGCCGCACACCCCGAGGTCATCCTGCTGGCAACCGGCAGCGAAGTCAGCCTGGCGGTGGCGGCGTATGAACAGCTCAAAGGCGAAGGCATTGCCGCGCAGGTGGTCTCGATGCCCAGCTGGGAGCTGTTCGAAGAGCAGCCCACCGCCTACCGCGACAGCGTACTGCCGCCAGCGGTGACCGCGCGGGTGGTGGTGGAACAGGCCGGCCCCTTGGGCTGGGACCGCTATGTCGGACAGACCGGCGCCAAAGTGGTGATGAACAGCTTTGGCGCATCGGCGCCCCTGGCCAAGTTGCAGGAGAAGTTCGGGTTTACCGTGGAGAATGTGGTGAAGCTGGCCAAGCAACAGATCCAACGGCAGGAACATTGATCACAACGGTGACTGACACTCCGCTATCGGGGGCAAGCCCCCTCCCACATTGACCGCATTCCCTTGGTTGATCGGCGGGGTTAGTGGCATTTGCTCATGCTCGGGTGCCGGCGGTGAGCCCCACTCTCCCATGTGGGAGGGGGCTTGCCCCCGATAGCGGTGCATCAGTCACTGCATGAGTACCTGAACCACTGAAGTGCGCCCCATTGATGGTCAGACCAGCTCTCGGGCGAGAAACGGCGCGGTGCGGCTTTTCTTGCTCTTCGCCACCTGTCGCGGCGTGCCGCTGGCAACCACCTTGCCGCCCAGGTCCCCAGCGCCCGGCCCGATATCGATCACCCAGTCACTCTGGGCCACCACGCGCATTTCATGCTCCACCACAACCACCGTATGCCCGGCGTCGACCAGATGGTTCAGCTGGCGGAGCAAGCGGTCCACATCCCGTGGGTGCAGGCCGGTCGTCGGCTCGTCCAGCACATACAAGGTGGCGCCCCGGGCATTGCGTTGCAGTTCGGTGGCCAGCTTGATGCGCTGCGCTTCGCCCCCGGACAGTTCCGTCGCCGGTTGGCCGAGGCGCAGATAGCCCAGGCCGATGTCGCGCAGCACCAGCAACGACCGCAGCACCCCCGGCTGCTCGGCGAACACCGCCACCGCCTGCTCGACGGTCAAACCGAGCACTTGGGCAATGTTCAAACCTTGCCATTGGATCGCCAGGGTCTCGGGGTTGTAGCGCGCCCCGTGGCAGGTCGGGCACGGCGCGTACACGCTGGGCATGAACAGCAACTCAACGCTGACGAACCCTTCGCCCTCGCAATTCGCGCAGCGGCCCTTGGCGACATTGAAAGAAAACTGCCCCGCATCGTAATCACGCTGCTTCGCGGCCGGTGTGGCAGCGAACAGTTTGCGCACGTTGTCGAACAGCCCGGTGTAGGTCGCCAGGTTGGAGCGCGGGGTGCGGCCGATGGGTTTCTGGTCCACCTGCACCAGCCGGTGAATCCGTTCCAGCCCGGCGCTGATGCACCCGCCGCTGGTGGGCGGGGCATCGTCTTCCAGGCTCGGTTCGTCGTCGCTTTCCGGCACGCGGCCGAGGCCGCTGCCCACCAACTCCAGCAGCGCCTGGCTGACCAGGCTGGATTTGCCCGAGCCGGAAATACCGGTCACCGCAGTGAAGCAACCCAGCGGGAAATCGACACTCAAATCCTTGAGATTATTACGTGTGACGCCCTCCAGGCTCAGCCAGCCGGTCGGTTCGCGGCGCCGGGGATTGGCCGGGCGCCGTTCGGCAAACAGATACTCACGGGTCTGCGACGCTTCAACCTGCGCCAAACCCGCCGGCGGTCCGCTGTACAGCACTTGCCCGCCGTGTTCACCGGCCGCCGGGCCGACGTCGATCAGCCAGTCGGCGCGGCGCATGGTTTCCAGGTCGTGCTCCACCACAAACAACGAATTGCCGGCGGCTTTCAAACGCGCCAGCGCAGTGAACAGTGCCTCGCCATCCGCCGGGTGCAGCCCCGCCGACGGCTCATCCAACACATAGATCACGCCAAACAACTGCGAGCCCAGTTGCGTAGCCAGGCGCAAGCGCTGCAACTCGCCGGACGACAAGGTCGGCGTGCTGCGCTCCAGGGACAGATAGCCCAGCCCCAGCTCGGTCAGGGTGCTGACCCGCTCGAGCAGATCCTCGGCGATGCGCTGGGCAGCCAGGCGCTTTTCCAGCGACAGTTTCATCGTGTCCTGCCCCGCCGCCACCGGCCGCAGCAGCTCGGCCAATTGAGTCAGCGACAGTTGCGAGAGTTCGCCGATGTCCACCCCGGCAAACTTCACCGACAACGCCGCCTGGGTCAGCCGCTTGCCGTCGCACAACGGGCAGGCGCTGCCCTGCATGAACTGCGCGACACGCTTTTTCATCAGCGCACTTTGGGTGTGGCTGAAGGTGTGCAGGATATAGCGCCGCGCGCCGCTGAACGTGCCCTGGTAGCTCGGCTCCAGCTTGCGTTTCAGCGCCTCGCGGGTCTGCTCCGGGGTGAAACCGGCGTACACCGGCACGGTCGGGGTTTCTTCGGTAAACAGGATCCAGTCGCGCTGCTTTTTCGGCAAATCACGCCACGGGATGTCGACGTCATAGCCCAGGGTCACCAGGATGTCGCGCAGGTTCTGGCCTTGCCACGCCAAGGGCCAGGACGCGACCGCACGCTGGCGGATGGTCAGCGAGGGATCGGGCACCATCAGCGCCTCGGTCACCTCATACACGCGGCCCAGGCCGTGGCATTGCGGGCAGGCGCCCTGGGGCAGGTTCGGCGAAAAATCCTCGGCATACAGCATCGCCTGCCCCGGCGGATAACTGCCGGCGCGCGAATAGAGCATGCGGATCAGGCTGGACAACGTCGTGACACTGCCCACCGACGAACGCGCACTCGGCGTGCCGCGCTGTTGTTGCAGGGCCACGGCAGGCGGCAGGCCTTCGATGGAGTCCACATCGGGCACGCCGACCTGATCGATCAGGCGTCGCGCATAGGGCGCCACCGATTCGAAATAGCGCCGCTGGGCCTCGGCATACACCGTGGAAAAAGCCAGGGACGACTTGCCGGAACCCGACACGCCGGTAAACACCACCAGGGCATCCCGCGGGATATCCACATCGACGTTACGCAAGTTATGTTCGCGAGCGCCGCGAACCCGGACGAACCCAAGGTGTTGGGTGGTGATCTGAGGGATGTTGCGCGATGAAGTCATGGTCAACCTTGTGGCGCGGCAAGCACGCGGCGCACCCGATGCGTCTGGGTTTCGGGGTTATAGGGCTTGCTCAGCAGATGAATGTCGGGCTCAGCAGGTGCGGGATTTCGTTTCATTGCATATAGCTTATCCACGCAGGCCGGGGCAACTGCGCTCAGTGAAAATCCCGGCTGCGCACAGCGATGCCTTGCAGCAACGGCGACAGGTCGGTGAGGCGCCCGGCGATCAGGTGCCGCACCTCGCCCACCGCCTCCCAGCGCCCGTCCACCTTGAGCAGGCGCGAGCCGACCAGGGCCTGGCGCTGACGTTCTGCCAGGTCGCGCCAGACCACCACATTCAGGTTGCCGAATTCATCCTCCAAGGTGACAAAGGTCACACCGCTGGCGGTGCCGGGGCGCTGGCGACCGGTCACCAGGCCGGCGACGCTGACAGTGCGGCCATGCTCCACCGCCATCAGCTCACGGGAACTGCGGCAGCGCCGTTTGCGCAATTCATCGCGCAACAACGCCAATGGATGCGGGCCCAGGGTGGTGCCGAGCGTGGCGTAATCGGCCTGCAGGTCTTCGCCCACCGTGGGTGTCGGCAACTCCACCCGCGCTTCGTCGGGGCTGGGCAGGCCGGCGAACAGCCCGAGTTGTTTGTGTACCCCCGCCACTTCCCAGCGCGCCGTGTGCCGGTTGCCGGCCAACGCCCGCAAGGCTCCGGCATCCGCCAGCAAGGCTTGGGCGCGGGGATCCAGCCCGGCGCGTCGGTCGAGGTCGGCAATGTCGCTGAATGCACGGTGCTCGCGCGCCGCTTCGATCCGTCGCCCATCCTCTTCGCGAAACCCCGCGATCATGCGCAACCCCAGGCGAATCGCCGGTTGCGCGCCGGTGATGGGTTCCAGGCTGCAATCCCAGTCACTGGCCTGCACATCCACCGGGCGGATCTGCAAACGATGGCGCCGCGCGTCCTGCAGGATCTGGTCCGGGCTGTAGAACCCCATGGGCCAACTGTTGATCAACGCACAGGCGAAGGCCGCCGGTTCATGGCATTTGAGCCAGCAACTGGCGTAGGTCAACAAGGCAAAACTGGCGGCGTGGGATTCCGGAAAGCCATAGCTGCCAAAACCCTTGATCTGCTCGAAGATCTGCGCGGCGAAGGCTTCGCTGTAGCCGTTTTTGAGCATGCCGGTGCGCAAGCGTTGCTGGTGCGGTTCAAGGCCGCCGTGACGCTTCCAGGCCGCCATGGAACGGCGCAACTGATCAGCTTCGCCAGGGCTGTAATCGGCAGCAACCATGGCGATCTGCATCACCTGTTCCTGGAACAACGGCACGCCGAGGGTGCGTTCGAGCACCGCTTCAAGCTGCGGCGACGGATAGGTGGTGGGCTCCTCTTTGTTCCGCCGCCGCAGGTACGGATGCACCATGCCGCCCTGGATCGGCCCCGGGCGCACGATGGCGACTTCAATCACCAGGTCGTAAAAGGTCTGCGGCTTGAGCCTGGGCAACATCGACATCTGCGCCCGCGACTCGATCTGGAACACGCCGAGGGTGTCGGCCTTGCTGATCATTGCGTAGGTGGCCGGGTCTTCCTTGGGGATCGTCGCCAGGCACAGGTCGTGGCCACGGTGGCGACGCAGCAGGTCGAAACAGCGGCGGATCGCGCTGAGCATGCCCAGGGCGAGGATATCCACCTTGAGCAGGCCGACGGCGTCGAGGTCGTCCTTGTCCCACTGGATGATGGTGCGCTCGGCCATCGCCGCATTTTCCACCGGCACCAGGGTGTCCAGCGGGTGTTCGGAAATCACGAAGCCGCCGGGGTGCTGGGACAGGTGCCGGGGGAAGCCGATCAGTTGCTGGGTCAGCGCGAGTATGCGGCGCAGCACCGGGCTGTCGGGGTCGAAACCGCCCTCGCGCAGGCGTTCCAGGGGTGGCGCTTGGTCACTCCAGCGCCCGCAGCACTCGGCCAGGGCATTGACTTGGTCCGGCGGCAAACCCAGGGCCTTGGCCACATCGCGCACCGCGCCGGCACCGTGGTAGCTGCTGACCACCGCCGTCAGTGCTGCGCGGGTGCGGCCGTAGCGCTGGAATACGTATTGCAGCACCTCTTCGCGGCGTTCGTGCTCGAAGTCGACGTCGATGTCCGGCGGCTCGTTACGCTCCCGGGACAGGAAGCGCTCGAACAGCATGTTCATCAGGCTCGGGTTGATCTCGGTGATGCCCAAGGCAAAACACACCGCCGAGTTGGCCGCCGAACCCCGGCCCTGGCACAGGATCGAACGGCTGCGGGCAAAGCGCACGATGTCATGCACCGTGAGGAAATAGCTTTCATAGCCCAGCTCGCTGATCAGTTCCAGCTCGCGGTCGATCTGCTGCAAGGTCTTGGCGTCGACCCCTTGCGGCCAGCGCCGGGCGATGCCTTCTTCGGTGACGGCGCGCAGCCAGGATCGGGCGTCATGGCCGGCGGGCACCAGCTCACGCGGATAGTGGTAGCGCAGTTGGCTGAGGTCGAAGGTGCAACGGCGCGCGATGGCCAGTGTTTCGTCGAGCAACGACGGCGGATACAACGCCTGTAACGCCGACAGGCTGCGCAGATGCCGCTCGCCATTGGGATGCAGGCGCGTGCCGGCTTCGGCCACCGGTACGTGATGGCGGATGGCGGTCATGGTGTCTTGCAGGGCGCGGCGGCCGCGGGCATGCATATGCACATCGCCGCAGGCCACCGCCGGGAGCTGCAGGCTGGCGGCCAGTGCCAGGCGTTGCTCCAGGTGACGCGCATCGTCCTGCCCGCAATGCAGATGCACCGCCAGCCACAGGCGCTCGGCGAAGGTACGGCGCAGCCATTGGATCGAGGCCTGGGTGTCGTTGTCTTCGGCAATCCAGAGCGCCAACAGGCCGGGCAGCGGTTGGTCGAAGTCTTCTGGCAGCAGGCGATAACGGCCCTTCTCCGCCCGTCGTCGGGCCAGGGTGATCAAGCGGCACAGGTGCTGGTAGCCGCTGAGGTCTTCCACCAGCAGTAGCAGTTTCGGGCCGTTTTCGACGCGCATCTCACTGCCGATGATCAGCGGCAAACCCACCGCTTTCGCCGCCTGCCAGGCGCGCACGATGCCGGCCAGGGTGCATTCGTCAGTGATCGCCAGGGCGCTGTAGCCCTCGCGCTTGGCCCGCTCGAACAACTCCAGCGCCGTGGAGGCGCCGCGCTGGAAGCTGAAGTTGGACAGGCAATGCAGCTCGGCGTAACTCATGCGAACCAGCCTTGCAGCCACAACCCGTCGCATTGCCCCACGGTGCGGTAGGCCCAGCCTTGCTGGCCGGCGCGGGTCTGGATCAGGTAATAGTCGCGGCGGATATCGGCGCCATCCCACCAGCCCGATTCGATGCGCTCCGGGCCCTTCAGGATCTGCACGCCCGCCTCGGCCAGCAAGGTCGGCTCGGCGAGCAGCCAGCCGGGGCGTTGCACGTTGTTCAAAGTGGGGCACGGGTTTTTATCGGTCGCCGCTTGCCAGGCACATTCGGGGCGGTGGTCGGCGTGAAAGCGCAGGCCGTGTACCGCCTCATCGCCAAGCCGGGCGCGCAGGCGTTCGCGCAGTTGCGCCCAGGGCAGGGTCTGTTGCGGGCGGTCGTCGAACAGGTCCTGGCGTTGCGGCACGAACACCGGCAGGTCCTGGGCCACCAGGCGAACACCGCGCACGGGGGACGTCACTTGCACCTGCTCCAGACGCCCGCGGGCCAGTTCGAACAGCATCGGCGCTTCACGCTCGGCGCTGAGCAGGCCGACCGGGATCACGCTGTCGGGGGCCTGGGCGTGCTCCAGGTGCAGGGCGAAACGCTGGACGCCACTGTCGCGGCCACAGAGGAAGGCGGACAGGTCGCCGGTCAGGCGGCGCAGCGGGAATAACAGGGCCTGGTGGGATTGCACGTCGTAGTTCAGCTCGATGCGTACATCGAAGCGGTCCGGCGGCTGATAGAAGCCCAGCGCCAACGGCCGCTGCCCGCTCAGGGCATCCAGATGCTTGAGCAACGCCGCATCGAAGCGCCGCGCCAGGGTGTGCCGGGGCAACGCCTGCACCTGGGCCAGGCTGCGCAAGCCCATCCGCGACAAGGCGATAGCGGCCTGCGGGTCCAGGCCGGCGCGGTCGATGGGCAGTGGCGCCAAGGCCTGCATCAACGCGTGATCATCGGCCACGGCCAGGCCATCGTAGCGGTTCGCCAGCACCCGCGCCGCCGCCGGGTTGGGCGCGGCGACGATGCGATGACGAAAGCCCAGCTCGCTCAGCTCTTTGCGCAGGCGGGCCTCGAAGCGCGGCCAGGGCCCGAACAGGCCCAGGCTCGACTCGATCTCAAACAGCAAGGCGCGCGGGTAAAACACGCTGACCTGGGAACTGAACTGGTAGGCCCAGGCCGCCAGAAACTGCTGCCAGCGTTCGATCTCCACGGGGTCGTATTCGGCGCAGGCAAAGGTTTTGACCAGCGCATGCGCCGCCGTCAGCGATTGACCGGAGCGCAGGCCCAAGGCATGCGCGGCCGCGTTGACGGTTTGCAGGACGCGCCGCTGCGGCGTGCCGGCCAGCAGCGCCAGCGGCTCGTGCGGCGTCGGATGCATACGCTGCACCGCGTCCAGCGCCAATTGCGGGAAGACAATACACACCCAGCGCATGCCAACCTCAGTGCCCGGCCAGCGCAATCGGCGCCGGGTGGGCCAGCCCGCCCCGGCACTTGAGCACCCGCACTTGCGCGGGCCGGGCGTCGACCGCCAGGCGCAGAGCGGCCGGCGAGGCGTTGAGCGCGTCACTCAGGGCGCGCCAGGCAAACGCCAGGGTCTGCCCGGTTTCCGCCGCCACCTGCAAGCGCCGCAAGGCACGATCATCGGCCTTGCGCGGCCAGCACAACACCGCACCGCAACTGCCCGAACGCAGGCACTGCTCGACCGCCCACAACGCATCCCGCTCCTCGGCCCGGACCACCGTGAGCTGACGCAAATCCACCCCGGCGTTCTGCCAGGCGTGGGGGTACGGCGTGTAGGGCGGCGCCACCAGCACTATGCGCTCTCCCGCCGCCGACAAACGCGCCAGGGTCGGCAACACCAGTTGCAGTTCGCCCACGCCGTCCTTGACCATGAGGATTTCGCTGAGGGCCGACTCCGGCCAGCCGCCCGTGGGCAGCACCGCATCCAGCGCCGCCAGCCCCGTGGGGTGGACACTGGCCGGTGGCGCGGCGGGCCGGCCCTTCCACACGCGCCCGCCATTGAACAGCGCGTCCAGGGCAACGACGGCGCCCATCAGCCTTGCCTCACCAGGCCGCAGAACACGCCTTCGATGGCCAGGTCCTGATCGGGCCCGACCACGATGGGTTGATACGCGGGGTTGCGCGGCAGCAGCCGCACGCTGTCGCCATTGCGTTCGAAACGTTTGATGGTGACTTCACCGTCCAGGCGCGCCACCACAATCTGCCCGTTCACGGCTTCGGCACTGCGGCGCACGCCCACCAAATCGCCGTCGAGGATGCCGTCTTCGATCATTGAGTCGCCCTGCACCCGCAACAGATAGTCCGGGGTTTTCGCGAAAGTGGCCGGGTCGAGTTGCAGGCGGCTGTGGACTTCGGCATCGGCGCCGATGGGCAAACCGGCGGCGACACGGCCCAGGACCGGGACGTCCAGCCATTCGGGCCGCGCTGGCGGGTTGAGCAGGCGAATGCCACGGGCCTGGTTGGGGTTGACTTCGATGAAGCCGGCTTCGGTCAGGGCCACAACGTGTTTACGGGCGACGCTGCGGGAGGCGAAGCCGAATGCCTCGGCGATCTCGGCGAGGCTGGGAGATTGGCCTTGTTGCGCGATGCGGTCGCGGATGAAGGTCAGGATGGCGGTGCGGCGGGGGGTTAGGGTTGTCATGGAGTACATTTGTACTCTTGTGGGAAATTTCTGACAAGAGCCGGTAGTCGGGGGTCGGGGTTGGGGTTGTGTGTATATCCGTTATTTAGGTAACGGCAGCTATTGGTTCCGCTCTTACAGCGGGTCACTTTGGAAAAAAAGCCCCAAAGTAACCAAAGGGCTCTTGCCCCACCACTCGGTGCCTCGCCTAGGCTCGGCATGCCCTCACTCCGGCCAGCGTGGTTTGACGGGGCGCCTAAGATCAAGATCAAAAACCAGAGCCAGAGCAGAACGAGTTCTATCTGATCCATGGAGATCAAAATGTAGGAGGGGGCTTGCCCCCGATGGCGGTCTGTCAGCCAATACATGCATGGCTGATCCACTGCCATCGGGGGCAAGCCCCCTCCCACATTTCTGACCGAGTTCGGCTTGCAGGATCAGGTTGGCTATAAGGCCGCGCCCAAGAGCCAGAGCCAGAGCAGAACGAGTTCTATCTGATCCATGGAGATCAAAATGTGGGAGGGGGCTTGCCCCCGATGGCGGTCTGTCAGCCAATACATGCATGGCTGATCCACTGCCATCGGGGGCAAGCCCCCTCCCACATTTTTGACCGAGTTCGGCTCGCCGAGTCAGGTCGGCTACAAGGCCGCTTTGCTTTTGATCTGAGGCACACCGGGCCTAGCTTTGGCTACTTTTGAGAAAACGGATATCGACACGCCCCACTCTCACCATCCCTCTTTCAACATCCGCAATTCCAGATGCTGCAACAGCATGATGGTCTTCCCATCCACGATCTCACCGCTCGCCACCATCGCCAACGCCCGCTCGAACCCCAGTTCCAGCACCTCGATGTCCTCGCCTTCCTCTTCGATCCCGCCGCCCATTCCCACCCGATCCTCCGGTTGGTATTCGCCGAGGAAAAAGTGAATCCGCTCCGTCACCGATCCCGGGCTCATGAATGCCGCATAGATCTTCTCCACATGCCCCACGCGATAGCCCGTCTCTTCTTCGGCTTCCAGGCGAATGCGTTCCTCGGGGCTGGCGTTGTCCAGCAACCCGGCCGCGGCTTCGATCAGGTAACCGGGGTAGTCGTTGACGAAGGTGGGCATGCGGAACTGTCGGATCAGCAGCACAGTGCGCTGGGCACGGTTGTACAGCAGGATGGTCGCGCCGTTGCCCCGGTCGTACACTTCGCGGGTCTGGGCCTGCCAGCTGCCGTCGCGGCGGCGCAGGTCGAAGCTGTATTTTTTCAGCAGGTACCAATTCTCCGAGAGTGTCTCTTCGGCGGTGATGCGAACGGGGCTGTTGTCCATGGTCGGGCCTTTGCTCAAAGGAGCAGGAGCATGTCGCGCCAGCAACGCCAACGTCAAGCCAGTCGCATACCGCTACAATCGGGCCCCATAAAAAGTCTCTGCAAGGGCAAGGCAATGTCGCTGCATATCCCGACGCTACTGATAGTCGCCGTGTTCGTGTTCTGCCTGATGGGCCTGCTCACCGTGCATGCCTGGAGCCGTGGCCGTGAACCGACCCTGGGCTATCTCGGCATCATGCTGCTGCTCGCCACCCTGGGCACCGGGCTGATCGCGGTGCGCGGCGTGGGCCTGGACTTTGTCGCGTTGATCCTCGGCAATGTCGTGCTGTTGCTCAGCGCCGCGATGAACTGGACCGCCATGCGCGCTTTCGTGCAGCGCAAGCCGAGCCTGCCGGGGATCTTTGCCGGGTGTGGCGTGTGGCTGTTGATGTGCCTGTTGCCGCAGTTCTATGGTTCGCTGTCGGCGCGGGTCACCCTGTATTCGCTGCTGGCGGCCGGTTATGGCGTGCTGTCGGCCCTGGAGCTGTGGCGCAACCGCGCGACCCTGGAAGTCGCCTACGCTCCCGCGCTGGCGCTGATCCTTTGGCACACCGCGTTCTATGGCATACGCGCAATCACCGACGCCGGCCTGCCGCTGAAAAACGCCCAGGCCTCGGGGGGTGAAGGCGTGCCGTTTTTCTCGTTCATGCTGTTTGAATCGATGCTGTATGCCATCGGCATTGCCTACATCACGCTGGCGATGGTCAAGGAGCGTGCCGAGTTGCGCTTCAAGGCCGCCGCCTTCAGCGATGCGCTGACCGGCGCCGGCAACCGCCGCGCCTTTATGCTCAAGGGCGAAAAACTGCTGGCCGACTGCAGCCGTCGCCAGCGCAGCGCGGCCCTGCTGCTGTGCGACCTGGACCACTTCAAGCGCCTGAACGACAGCTTCGGCCACCCCATGGGCGACCAGGCGCTGATCGCCTTCAGCCAGATGACTCGGGCCATGCTGCGCAGCGGTGATGTGTTTGCGCGTATCGGCGGTGAAGAGTTCGCCTGCCTGCTGGCCGACAGCGATGCGGCCGGGGCGTTTGAAGTGGCCGAGCGCATCCGCCGCGGGTTTGCCGAACTGGACCTGCTGACGCCGGGGTTCTTGAGCGTGAGCATCGGCATCGTCACCACCACGGCGGCAGGCCACGACCTCTCATACTTACTGTCCCAAGCCGACCAGGCGCTGTACCAGGCCAAGGCCTATGGACGCAATCGCGTGCAGGTGGTGGCGCTCGCCTGAGCGGACGACGCTTGAATGCCGCAATACTTTGCAAGCAATCCCCACTGACGGCCGTCGAAATAATTCCTGCCTCCGTAGGCCATCTGGTAAAACCCGTGCTTCGTCTTTGCCCTGGACCCTTTATGCCTTCTCGTTTCCTCTCCCGCCTGGGCCTGCGCTGGTTTCCCCTGCTGTGCATGGCCATCCTGATCCTCGGGTTGCCGGTGGGTTGCGCCGTGCTGCAACACAAGGAGCGCGAGCTGGTGTTTCGCATCGAACCGGGCACCGCGAGCTGGTACAGCGGCTTGCCCAAGGCGGTGCAGGAGTTCGAACTCACGCCCGCCAGTTTCAAGTCGGGACAGAACATTCATGGCTGGTGGTGGCCGGCGGACAAGAAGGACGCGCCGGCCATCCTGTACCTGCATGGCGTGCGCTGGAACCTCACCGGGCAGCTGTTCCGCATCGAGCAATTGCACGCGCTGGGCTACTCGGTGCTGGCCATCGACTACCGCGGCTTCGGCCAAAGCCAGGGCGACCTGCCTTCGGAAACCACGGTGTACGAGGACGCACGCATCGCCTGGGAACGCTTCCAGCTGTTGCAACCCGACCCGAGCAAACGCCTGATCTACGGGCATTCCCTGGGCGGCGCGGTGGCGATCGACCTGGCCGCTGAACTGGGCCGGCAGGTCCCCTTGCCCGTGCGCGGGCTGGTGATCGAATCCACGTTCACTTCCCTGGCGGATGTGGCCACCGCCGTGGCGGATACCGCCTTGCCGGTGCGCTGGCTGCTGTCGCAGAAATTCGATTCCATCGACAAGATTGCCGACATCCATATGCCGCTGCTGGTGGTCCACGGCTTGGACGACCGCTACGTTCCCCCACGGTTCAGCGAGCAATTATTTGCCGCCGCCCAGGAACCCAAGCGCCTGTTGCTGGTGCCCGGCGCCAGCCACAACAACAGCATGAGCCTGGCCGGGCGCAGCTATCGCAAAGCGCTGGACAACCTGATGCAAGCGAAGATGCCGACACAGGTTGTCACCCACTCAACCGGGCGCGCCAACGACTCATAAAATGTGTTTTCGGCACTGGGTTCGCGCGGGGCTGTCAAGCGCAAACCCAGCCTATGCTGGCCCGCGCCAGAAGTTGATCAAATATTGATCTTGGGTTGAATCGCCAACCCCTGCCGGGCCCTCGCAAAGTTATCCACAGAGATACCCACGGTTTTCGTGGACAACTCTTTTTATTTTTTTACGATTTTTTTGCTCAGCCCGCGCCTTGGGGAAAGGTGCCAGGCAGCAAAATTTCGCGATTCACATCGCGTATATCGTTATACCCGCACAGCGCCATCGACACGTCCAACTCGCGGGCGATGATCTCCAGCGCCTTGGTCACCCCCGCTTCACCCATCGCGCCCAGGCCGTACAAATGCGGGCGACCGATCAGGGTGCCTTTGGCGCCCAATGCCACGGCCTTGAGCACGTCCTGGCCGGAACGGATACCGCCGTCGAGCCACACTTCAATACGCTCGCCCACCGCCTCGACGATCGCCGGCAATTGGCTGATGCTCGATGGCGCGCCATCCAACTGACGACCGCCGTGGTTGCTCACCACCAACGCATCGGCGCCGGCATTCGCCGCCAGGCGCGCATCTTCCACATCGAGGATGCCCTTGATGATCAACTTGCCGCCCCAGCATTTCTTGATCCATTCCACATCGTCCCAACTCAGGCGCGGGTCGAACTGTTGGGCGGTCCATGCCGACAGCGAACTCATGTCCGCCACACCTTTGACATGCCCGACGATATTGCCGAAGCCATGACGCTTGGTGCCGAGCATGCCCATCACCCAGCGCGGCTTGGTCATCATGTTGAGGATATTCGGCAGGGTCAGTCTGGGCGGCGCCGACAGGCCGTTGATCAGGTCCTTGTGACGTTGGCCGAGGATCTGCAGGTCCAGGGTCAACACCAACGCATCGACACCGGCGGCCTTGGCGCGCTCGATCAATTGCTCGATAAAAGCGCGGTCGCGCATCACATAGAGTTGAAACCAGAACGGCTGGCCGACCTGTTCGGCGATGTCTTCCAGGGAGCAGATGCTCATGGTCGACAAGGTGTAGCGCAGGCCAAAGGCAGCAGCGGCACGGGCGGTGAGAATCTCACCATCGGCATGCTGCATCCCGGCCAGACCGGTGGGCGCCAGGGCGACTGGCATGGCCATGTCCTGGCCGATCATGGTGGCGCGGATCGAACGTTTATCGATATTGCGCGCCACCCGTTGGCGGAATTTGATCTGGGCAAAATCGCTTTCATTCGCCCGGTAAGTGCTTTCAGTCCAAGAGCCGGAATCGGCGTAGTCGTAAAACATCCTTGGAACACGTTTTTGCGCCAGCTTGCGTAAGTCTTCGATGGTTGTGATCAACGACATCTGCGTCACCTCTCCCTGAACTGAGTAGGAAGAGTAACCGCCCATCCGCCGTACAACCAGCCATTGCGTTGATTGATCAAGCCGCTGACGGCTCGTCCGTGGCAGGTGGCTCGGGGGTGAGTCCCCAGTCGCCGTGCTCGTACCAGTCATCGCCGATCATCTCGGCCGGGTGCATGGTACGGTCGGCGCCGTTGCCACAGGCCAGATCGGTCGTGGCGCAATAACGGTCGCAGCCCCAGCAGATGCGTTCGGGGTGCTTGGGGTGCAGCGGAAAAGGCTTGGCCATGATGAGGTTCCCTACCGGCGAACAATAGAGTCAACCTAACCTGCTCGAGGGGGCATGGCCTTGACTGCGGTCAAGATTGGCCAACATGAAATATCGCAGAAACTTGACAAGAATCATTATTATTTACGATCAACCTTCCTAGACTCGGGTTCTTTCCCCCTCACCCGTCAGGAAGCCTCCATGCGTATTCCTTCTACTGTGTCCCTGGTCCTGCTGTTGTCCACCTCTGCGGCGTTCGCCAAGGAGTACCCGATCGGCGAGCCGCAGCACTGCCCAGGCCTGGAAATCGGCGCGGTGTACCTGCAACCGATCGAGATGGCACCTGCCGGCATGATGCGCGCCACGGCCGACTCCGACGTCCACCTTGAAGCCGATGTGCGCGCCACGGCGGACAATGCCCAAGGCTTCCAGGAAGGCAGTTTCGTGCCGTACCTGAACCTGTCCTTTACGTTGAAAAAGCAAGGCAGCGACACGCCGATCACCGGTGATTTCCACGCCATGGTCGCCAATGACGGGCCGCACTACGGCGACAACGTCAAGCTGCAAGGCCCGGGCAAATACACCCTGACCTTCAGCGTATTGCCGCCCAGCGGCCACCAGTCCCTGGGCCGCCATACCGACAAGGAAACCGGGGTCGCACCGTGGTTCGAACGCTGCGAAGTCCACTACGAATTCGTCTATGCCGGCATCGGCAAGAAAGGCGGTTACTGATGCGTCGCGCCTTGCTGCTGGGCAGCTTGCTGCTGAGCGGCGCGGCCCTGGCGGCGCCGTTGCCGACCTATGAACTGACCTTGCAGGACGGCCACTTCATCCCGCCGCAACTCACGGTCAAGGCCGGCGAGCGCTTCAAGATCGTGCTGCACAACCTCGGCCAAGGCCCGGCCGAATTCGAGAGCACGCCGCTGCGCGTGGAGAAAGTCTTGTCGCCCGGCGTGACCACCTTCGTCGTGATCCACCCGCTCACGCCGGGGTTGTATCCGTTCTTTGACGAGTTCAACCCACAGTTGCCCGAAGGCAGCATCCTCGCCCAATAGCCCCGGGAGCCGTTGATGAATCAATCGATGTTTATTGTCTGGCGCGAAAGCGTCGAGGCGCTGCTGGTGATCGGCATTCTGCAAGTCTGGATCAGCCGCCAGACTGCGCACTCGCGCCTGGGGCGTTTCCTGTGGGCCGGGGTGGTCCTGGGCTTGTTCTGCTCGGCCGGCCTGGCCGGCTTGATGCTGTGGGCCGGTGAGGCCATGACCGGCCCACAGGGCGAATGGCTGCAAGCGGCGCTGACGTTATTGGCCAGCGGCCTGATGGTGCAGATGGTGTTCTGGATGCATCGCCACGCGGCCACACTCAAAAACACCCTGGTACGCGAAGCCGATGAACGCCTGGCGCGCCAGGGCGGTTGGGGCGTGTTGCTACTGACGCTGTTGGCGGTGAGCCGCGAAGGCAGTGAAACCGTGGTGTTTCTGTACGGTGCCGGCGCGCGTCTGCAGGGCCCGGCGCTGAACCTGTTCGCGATCGGCGGCGTGCTGGGCCTGGTGTTGGCGGGGCTCACGGTGCTGTTGTTGCGCAGTACGCGGCGCTTCATTTCCTGGTCGCTGTTTTTCGCCCTCAGCGAAGCGCTGTTGCTGCTGCTCGGCGGGGCTTTGCTGGTGGCGGCCGTGGACCGTATCAGCGGGCAATTGCTGGCGATGGACATGCCCGAGTGGGTCTATTCGAGCTTCGGTGAAAGCCGCTGGGACAGCAGCACCCTGCTCAGCGACAGCCACGGCCTGGGCGCGATGTTGGCTGACTTTGTCGGCTACCGCGCCGCGCCGAGCCTGGTGACCGTGCTGGTGCTGCTCGGTTATTGGCTGTGGGTGGGCAACGGCCTGCGCCGTTCGCGGCACGCGGCATGAGCTGGCTGCAGCGTCTGGGCGATGGCATGCGCCGCCATGGGCGCTTGATCCGTGCCGTGCAATGGGCGGTGGTGCTGGTCTACGCCGTGCTGCTGGTGCTGCCGGCGCTGCTGCCGTTGCCGGACAGCCAGGCGCGCCTGGTGAACAACCTGACGCTGCTCGCGCAATTCATCTTCTGGGGCCTCTGGTGGCCGTTCGTGTTGCTGTCGATGGTGTTGTTCGGGCGCCTGTGGTGCGGCGTGCTCTGCCCGGAAGGTTCCCTGAGCGAATGGGCCAGCCAGCACGGGCGCGGCCTCGGTATTCCGCGCTGGCTGCGCTGGGGCGGCTGGCCGACGCTGGGCTTTTGCCTGACCACCCTCTATGGCCAATTGATCAGCGTGTATGACTACGCCCAGGCGGCCCTGTTGATTCTCGGCGGCTCGACCCTCGGCGCGGTGATCGTCGGCCTGTTGTTCGTGCGCGGCAAGCGCGTGTGGTGTCGGTACCTGTGCCCGGTCAGCGGCGTCTTCGCCCTGCTCGCCCGCCTGGCGCCGGTGCATTTCGCGGTGGATGAGCAACGCTGGAAAGCCAACGACGCACCGCGCCTGCCGCTGCCCAACTGCGCGCCACTGCTGGATATCCGCCGCCTGCAAGGGGCCAGCGAGTGCCATGCCTGTGGCCGCTGCAGCGGGCAACGCGGCGCGGTGCAACTGATCGCCCGCTCGTGCAATCAGGAGATCCTGCAGGCGCCCCATCAGCAAGGCTCGGTGTGGGACGCGCGGCTGTTGCTGTTTGGTGTGATCGGCCTGGCGATGGGGGCGTTTCAATGGACCGTCAGTCCGTGGTTTATCGCGCTCAAACAAACCCTGGCGACGTGGCTGGTCAGCCATGACTGGCTGTGGCCGCTGCAAGACAACGCGCCGTGGTGGTTGCTCACTCATTATCCGCAGCTCAATGACAGCTTCAGTTGGTTGGATGGCTTGTGCATTGTGTTGTATCTGGGGGGGAGTTCGTTGGTATTGGGGGGCGGCTGTTGGCTGCTGCTGCGGTTGGCCGCGTGGGTGGCGGGTGATCGTGCACTGTTTCGGCCCTTGGCGCTGACGCTGACGCCCCTCGGTGGTGCGGGTTTGTTCCTGGGGTTGTCGGCGACCACGGTGAAGTTGTTGCGGTATGAGGGGTTGGGGTTGGCTTGGGTGCAATCGGCGCGGGCAGTGTTGTTGATGGCGGCGGTTGGGTGGTGCTTGTGGTTGGGGTGGCGGCAGCTTCGGGGGGTTGGGGGGCTGCGGCGTTGGGGTGGGTGGTTGTGTGTGGGGTTGAGTGTTGGGTTGGTGGGGGGTGGATGGTGGTTGCAGTTTTGGGGGTGGGGTTGAGTACATATCCGTTGTTTAGGTTACGGCAGCTATTGGTTCCGCTCTTACAGCGGGTCACTTTGGAAAAGCCTGTACGGACCGGACACATGGTTGACGGGTGTGCGGGGCGCCTAAGATCAAGATCAAAAGCCAGAGCCAGAGCCAGAGCCAGAGCCAGAGCCAGAGCCAGAGCCAGAGCCAGAGCAGAATGAGTTCTATCTGATCCATGGAGATCAAAATGTGGGAGGGGGCTTGCCCCCGATAGCGGTGGATCAGTCATGCATGTAGTGACTGACATACTGCCATCGGGGGCAAGCCCCCTCCCACATTTCTGACCGAGTTCGGCTTGCAGGATCAGGTCGGATATAAGGCCGCGCCCAAGAGCAAGAGCAAGAGCAGAACGAGTTCTATCTGATCCATGGGGATCAAAATGTGGGAGGGGGCTTGCCCCCGATAGCGGTGGATCAGTCATGCATGTAGTGACTGACATACTGCCATCGGGGGCAAGCCCCCTCCCACATTTCTGACCGAGTTCGGCTTGCAGGATCAGGTCGGATATAAGGCCGCGCCCAAGAGCAAGAGCCAGAGCAGAACGAGCTCTATCTGATCCATGGAGATCAAAATGTGAGAGGGGGCTTGCCCCCGATAGCGGTGGATCAGTCATGCATGTAGTGACTGACACACTGCCATCGGGGGCAAGCCCCCTCCCACATTTCTGACCGAGTTCGGCTTGCAGGATCAGGTTGGCTATAAGGCCGCCGCGCGTTGGTTACTTTTCGGGTTGGCCATTACCGAAGAAACGCATCGCCACACCACCTAAACCTTAAACCGCGCCACCGTCTGATGCAGTTCCCCCGCCATCCCCGCCAGATCATGCCCCGCCGTTTCGGTATGCAAGGCCCCTTGCAATACCTGTTGCGACAGGTTCCGAATCCCCACCAGGTTGCGATCCACTTCCCGCGCCACCAGTGCCTGTTCTTCGGTGGCGCTGGCAATCATCAAGTTGCGCTCATTGATCTGCGAAATCGAGCGGGTGATTTCATCCAGCGCCTCCCCCGAGCGTTGCGCCACGCCCAAGGTCGCCTGCACCCGTTCGCTGCTGCTGTGCATGGCGGCCACGGCGTGTTCGGTGTCCTGGCGGATGTTGCCGATCATCTGCTCGATCTCCTGGGTCGAGGTCTGGGTACGATGGGCCAGGGCGCGCACTTCATCGGCAACCACCGCAAAACCGCGCCCGGCATCGCCGGCACGGGCCGCTTCGATCGCGGCGTTGAGGGCCAGCAGATTGGTCTGGTCGGCGATGCTGCGGATCACATCCAGCACGCCGCTGATGTCTTGCACGCGGCCGGCGAGTTGCTGGATGCGTTCGGAGGTTTCCACCACGCCGGTGGCCAGGGTGTTGATCGAGGCCACGGTTTCCTGCACCTGCGCCCGCCCAAGCTGGGCGGTCTGTTCCGACAGGCGCGAGGCTTCGCTGGTGCTCACCGCGTTGCGCGCGACTTCATCGACGGCGGCGGTCATTTCGTTCACCGCGGTGGCGGCCTGTTCGATTTCCTGGCCCTGCAACTGCAGGCTGCTGCTGGTCTGGCTGCTGACCGCGCTCAACTCTTCCGACGAACTGGCCACGCCATCCACCGAGGCGGCGATCTGCCGGACCATCTGGTTGAGGTTCTGCTGCATCTGGTGCAGGTTGCGCATCACGCTGCCGTCGGCACTGTTGCCCAGCGGCACCTCGATGGTCAGGTCGCCCTGGGCGATATGGCTGAGCACCCGCGCCACCTCGTCCGGCTCGCCGCCCAAAGGCCGGGTGACGCTGCGCGTGACGATCACGGCGGCCGCCACGACCAGGCTCACGCATAGCAGCAACAGCCCGATCATCGTGCGGCGCGCATCGTCGTAGAGAATTTGCGCAGCCTGCTCGCGCTCGACGAACAGTCGGCCTTGCATGGCCATCAACGCATCGAGGCTCTTGAACACCTCAAGCTCGGCCGGCACCACCTGCTGTTTGAGCTGGGCCAGGCCCTGCTCGCGGGCGCCCTGCTTGATCAGCGCCTGCACCTGGGTAAAGGCCGCGACGTAGGTTTCCCGATGGGTTTTCAACGCGGCATAGGCCGCCTTGCCTTCGGCGGTATCGAACAGTGGCTCCAGGGTGGCGAACGCCTGGGTAATGCGCTGCCGGGTGGTGCCAATGGCCTCTTGGGCCTGCTGGTTATCCTGGTCGATCAGCAGGTCGCGGGTGTTGCGCCCGTTATCGCGCACGCCGGTGGCGATCACCATGATCGGTGCGATTTTCGGCCAGTCCTGCTGCACGATCTGTTCGGACTGTTGCTTGAGGGTTGCCAGGTCATGCAAGGCGTAAAACACCAAACCGACCAGAGCCAGCGGCGCAATCGCGAAGCCGATGACAATGCGTTGTGCCGTGGTTAACTGCGTCATTCTAAACATTCCTTGATGAATACCTGCCCGAAACGGGCAGCATCTTTAAAAATCCTGGGAGGGCGATCGGTCACCCTCGTAATACAAAAGCCGGAAACAACTCGCGCATGCAGCCCCATAACTCCGGCAATGCCATCTGTGCCGGGGCAATCGGCAGTTGCTCATCGAGCATGCTTGCCGTGCGGACCATCTGCACGGCGAAGCGCTTGACACCACTGGCTTGCAAACGCTGGGCCAGGCGCAGCAGGCGCGACGTATCAATCAGATGCCAATGCACCGTGGTGCGGCACTCGTAGTCCACGCCACTGGCCAGCAAGGTCTCCAAACTGCGCCAATTGGCGACGCCGCTGCCTTTGACCTGGGTGACCAGTTGATAGTCCTCGACCAGGGCCTTCACATCGAAGCCCACCCAGTCGGCATGGCGCAGCGCATTGGCAAAGCCTGCCGGTTTGATCCCCGCACTGTGCAGGCCCACGCGAAAGCCCATGGCGCGTACCTCGTCCATCGCCGCTGGCAAACCTTCCTGCAAGGTCGGCTCACCGCCGCTGAACACCACTGCGTCCAACAGGTCCTGGCGGCGCTGCAAAAACAGCAAAACCCGGCGCCAATCGATCTCCGCGCTACCGCGCGGTGCAATCAGGTCCGGGTTATGGCAGTAACGACAGCGCCAGGCACAACCCTGGCAGAACAGCACACAAGCGAGCATGCCGGGGTAGTCGAGGGTGGTCAGGGGCACCATGCCCCCAACCCGTAGCATTCGACTCATTGGCGCCCGGCCGCGCAAGCCGCTTCGGTAAAGTGAACACGCTCCTTGTGTTCGGACTGTTTGCCGGGGTTGAACGCGGACACCGGCCGGTGGTAACCCATCACCCGGGTCCAGACTTCGCAGCGCTGACGTTGTGGCTGGGATGTTTGCATGGTGAATCTCCTTGCGGGTTGAAAAACAGGTTCAAGACTGGGCGGCAAGCGCGAGGATCTCATCGCACTTGGGGCAGAACTCGTGTTCGCCGGCGAGGTAGCCGTGTACCGGACAGATCGAGAAGGTCGGGGTCACGGTCAGGTACGGCAGGCGGAAACGCCCCAGCGCTTTGCGCACCAATTGCTTGCAGGCCTGCGCCGAGGAAATCTGTTCGGCCATATACAGGTGCAGCACGGTGCCGCCGGTGTATTTGCATTGCAGTTCGTCTTGCAGCTCGAGGGCTTCGAAGGGGTCTTCGGTGAAGCCCACCGGCAGTTGCGACGAGTTGGTGTAGTACGGCGCATCCAGGCTGCCGGCTTGCAGGATGTCCGGGTAGCGCTTGCGGTCTTCCTTGGCGAAGCGGTAGGTGGTGCCTTCCGCCGGTGTGGCTTCGAGGTTGTAGAGGTGACCGGTTTCTTCCTGGAAGCGCAGCAAGGTGGCGCGCACATGGTCGAGCAGGCGCAGGGCGAACGCGCGGCCTTCTTCGGTGTGCGTGCCCTGCGTGTCATCCGTGAAATTGCGCAGCATCTCGTGCATGCCGTTGAGGCCGATGGTGGAGAAGTGGTTGCGCAACGTCCCCAGGTAACGCTTGGTGTAGGGGTACAACCCGGCGTCCATGTGGTGCTGGATCACCTTGCGCTTGACCTCCAGGCTTTCCATGGCCATTTCCATCAGGCTGTCCAGGCGTTGCAGCAAGCCGCTGGTGTCGCCCTTGAACAGGTAACCGAGGCGCGCGCAGTTGATTGTCACCACGCCCAGCGAGCCGGTCTGCTCCGCCGAACCGAACAGCCCGCCGCCGCGTTTGAGCAGCTCACGCACGTCCAGTTGCAGGCGACAGCACATGGAGCGCACCTGGTTGGGTTGCATGTCCGAATTGAGGAAGTTCTGGAAATACGGCAGGCCATAGCGCGCGGTCATCTCGAACAGGCGGTCGGCGTTCTCGCTGTCCCAGGGGAAATCATGGGTGATGTTGTAGGTCGGAATCGGGAAGGTGAACACCCGCCCCTTGGCATCCCCGGCCTGCATCACTTCGATGTAGGCGCGGTTGATCAGCTCCATTTCCGTTTGCAGGTCGCCATAGGCAAACGGCATTTCCTTACCACCGATCACCGGCACCTGCTCGCGCAAGTCTTCCGGGCAGACCCAATCGAAGGTCAGGTTGGTGAATGGCGTCTGGGTGCCCCAGCGCGACGGCACGTTGAGGTTGTAGATGAACTCCTGCACCGCCTGGCGCACCTCGGGGTAGCTCAACTGGTCTTTGCGCACATAAGGCGCAAGATAGGTGTCGAACGAGCTGAACGCCTGGGCACCGGCCCATTCGTTTTGCAGGGTGCCGAGGAAGTTGACCATCTGCCCCAGGGCACTGCTCAAATGCTTGGGCGGCCCCGCTTCGACGCGACCCGGCACGCCATTGAGGCCTTCGTGCAGCAACGAACGCAGCGACCAACCGGCGCAGTAGCCGGCGAGCATGTCGAGGTCGTGGATATGCAGATCCGCCTCACGGTGTGCGCGGCCGATCTGCTGGCTGTAGACCTCGTCCAGCCAGTAATTGGCAGTGACCTTGCCCGACACGTTCAGCACCAGCCCGCCGAGGGAATACCCCTGGTTGGCATTCGCCTGCACGCGCCAGTCTTCACGGTCGAGGTATTCGTTCATCGAGGTGGCGACTTCCACCAGGGTCTTGCGGTCACGGCGCAAGCGACCGTGCTGTTCGCGGTAGACGATATACGCGCGCATCGACAGGAAGTAACCGGCGTCCATCAACACCCGCTCGACGCTGTCCTGGATCTGCTCCACATCCAGCCGTTCGATGCCGCGCAGCCGCGCCAGTACCGCACCGAGCAACAGGTCGACCTCGGCCTCCCGATACTCGCCGGTGGCATTGCCGGCGGCGATCAGCGCCTGACGGATTTTTTCGGCGTCGAAGGCAACGAGGCTACCGTCGCGTTTGTGCAGGCGGTTACTGACCAGCGGGCTGAGCATGCTTTGCATTGGAAGGCTCCAGACACTACATATAGATTTAATAAATCTTTGAAACACAATATGCAGTGATATTACGGTCAAGCGTTTGGGCTGCCATTGATCAAGGTCAAGTCTGAACGAAGATCAAAATGTGGGAGGGGCGGTGCGACGATTCGGCTTGTTCCCGATAGCGGTGGATCAGTCATGCATGTATTGGCTGACACACTGCTATCGGGGGCAAGCCCCCTCCCACAGTAAGCCTCCTCCCACAGTAAGTTCCCTGCTACAGCAAGTCCCCTGCCACATTCAACCGCCGCTCATATTCATGAAGCGCACCACCTGCACCTCCCCTGCCCCGGTGAAATCATGGCGCAGCGGCTTACCCCGCAATCCCTTGTGCAACGCCTCGATCAACGGCGCGTCGTCCAACGGGTAACGCCGCAGCAAAGCGCGGAAGTCCACCGCGTTGTCCTGCCCCAGGCACAGCAGCAACTGCCCTTCGACGGTCATCCGCACGCGGTTGCAACTGCCGCAGAAGTTGTGGGAGTTGGGCGAGATAAAGCCGATGCGCGTGCCCGGATGCCGCGCCAGGCGCACATAGCGCGCCGGGCCGCCGCTGTTTTCGGTGCTGTCGAGCAAGGCATGGTGACGGGCGATCACGCTGCGTACTTCATCACTGGCACAGAACGTCTCGCCGCGGGAGCGGCCCACGTCGCCCAGGGGCATTTCCTCGATAAAGCTGATGTCGATGCCTTGGTCGATCGCGTACTGCACCAGCGCCGGCACTTCATCGAAGTTGCGCCCTTTCATCACCACGCAGTTGAGCTTGACCCGCTCGAACCCGGCCTCTCGCGCCGCCTCGATACCGTCCAGCACCTGGCGCAGATCACCGTTGCGGGTGATCGCGCGAAAGCGCTGCGCATCCAGGCTGTCGAGGCTGATGTTCATGCGCTTGACCCCGGCGTCCACCAGCGGCTGCGCGAGGCGCGCCAACTGCGAGCCGTTGCTGGTCATCACCAGTTCGCGCAAGCCCGGCAGTGCCGCGATATTGCGGCACAACCCGACAATGCCCGGGCGGATCAACGGCTCGCCGCCGGTCAGGCGGATCTTGCGCACGCCCTGGCCGACGAACAGCGCGGCCAGGCGTTCCAGCTCTTCCAGGGTCAGCACCTGCTGGCGCGGCAGGAACGTCATGTTTTTCGCCATGCAGTACACACAGCGGAAATCACAACGGTCGGTCACCGACAAGCGCAGGTAATCGATCGAACGGCCCACCCCATCCACCAGGCTCATGTCACTGCACCAGCGGCGAGTCGGCGCCCTGCAGCGCGATGCCACGAATGTCCGCCGCGCCGATCAGGGTTTGCAGGTACTGCACCAATGCCTTTTGCCACACGCCTTGCTGCAACTGGGTGCGGATCGCCACCGCCACCGCTTCATACGGCAGCGGTTGGCCTTCGATACGCTGATCGACATAGATCACATGCCAACCATAACGACTCTCCAGCGGCTTGCCGGCCAGGCCCGGCGCGAGGGTGAACAACTGACGCTCCAGCTCGGGCACGGTCTGGCCCTTGCTCACCTGGCCCAGCGAACCGCCCTGGGCCTTGGACGGGCACGCCGAATACTGCAGGGCCAGCTCGGCGAATTGGCCGGGCTGCTCGTTCAGGTTCTGCAGCAGCACTTCCGCCTGGCCGTGCGCCAGATGGCGCGCCTCGGCGTCGTCCGGCGCGCACTCGAGCAGAATGTGCCGCACCGCCAGCAACGGCGCGCTGTGAAAGCGCCCGCGGTTGTTCTCGAAGTAGCGCACACAGGTGGCCTCGTCGCACTCAGGCACCTTGACCTCACGCTCGAGCAGCAAGCGCGTGGCGGCTTCTTCTTCGTTCTCGCCGGCGGCGATCTCCACCGCCAGGCCCAGCTCGGCGATCCGCTGCTGCAACAGCTCGCGGATCACCAGCGCACGGGCGGCCAGATACACCGCCTCCTCGCGGCTTTCGGCCGGGTGATATTGCAACTCCAGGGCCATGGCCTCCGGCGTGACGGGCACGCCGTTGACGCTGATGATCGGCCATTCCTGTTCACTGCTGGCGATCAACTCAGGCGTCTTCAGTTCCTCGAACAGAGCCGGGGCCGCAACCTCGGCCACCACCGGTTCTTTGACCGACGAGCCGCAACCGCCGCTGCCGCCATTACCGCCACCACATCCGCATCCAGTTGTCATGACGCTCTCCTCAATACTTCTGCCGCACGATTTGATAACGACGCCCCAGGTACCAGATCGGCGCGCTGACCATATGCACCAAGCGGGTAAACGGGAACAGCACGAACAGGGTCAAGCCCAGCGCCACATGCGCCTTGTAGATCAGGCTGACCGGCTCGATCGACGCCGCCGCGTCCACTGGCCGCAACAGCACCACGTTCTGCGCCCAGTCGGCGAGCATCACCATGACCGAACCGTCCATATGCCCGGTGGACGCGACGATGGTCAGCAAACCGAGCACCAACTGCGCGAGCAGCACCAGCAGGATCAGGATGTCCGACGGGCTCGACGTGGCCCGCACACGCGGGTCGCCCAGGCGGCGCTTGACCAGCATCAGCAAACCCACCAGGCACAGCAGGCCGAAGACGCCACCGGAGACCATCGCCAGCAACTGCTTGTGCTCAGTGCTGATCACATGGTGATAGACCGACGCCGGGGTCAGCAGGCCGACAAAGTGCCCGGCCAGCACGAACAGCACGCCAATGTGGAAGAAGTTGCTCGCCACGCGCATGCCACGGTTGTTGAGCATCTGGCTGGAGCCAGCCTTCCAGGTGTACTGCGACAGGTCGAACCGCGCCCAACTGCCCAACAGGCAGATCGCCAGGGCGACATAGGGGTACACCCCGAATACCAGCAAATTCCACTTAGACATTACCCACCTCCGTGGCCGGCACTGCGGCCTGCCCTTCTTGCTGAAAATCCACCCAGTGCAACGGCACCGCGCTTTCTTCGCGGGCTTTGCCCGGTGCGCTGGGCATCGAGCTGCAACGGTCTTGTTGTTCGGCCTGCATAAAGTCCACCGCTTCCTCTTCCCAGATCTTGTCCAGGGCTTCGAGGGAGTCGTCACGCGGCTCGGCGGCGACCTGCGCGCGCAGTTCGGCCACGGCCTGGTGCGGCTCGGCACCCGAGATCTGCAGCAACGCACGGAAGCAACTGGCATAGGCGCTCTCGCGCTCGTCCAGACGTGCGGCGAGCAGCGCCAGCAGGTGCGCCACATCCGCCAGGCCCTCGCGGGCCTCGATGTCTTCGCGGGTCGAGAGGAACTCCAGGTACAGCGGGATATAGTCCGGCAGCTCCTTGACGCCGATGGCAAACCCGGCCTCTTCGTACTGGGCCATCATGTCGACCATGGCCTGGCCACGGTCGCGGGACTCGCCGTGGACGTGTTCGAACAACAGCAACGACAGCGAGCGCCCACGGCCGAACAGCGCGCCGTAGTGTTCCTGGCCGTCCATCAGGTCATTGGCGCAGATCAGCTCGAGCAACTCGAACAACGCGCCGCGCTGCTTGGGGCTGATCTCCCGCGACTCGATGATCGCCTGTTCCAGTTCGTCGCGGCCGCTCACCAGGGTTTCGGTGGGGTAGTCCAGCAGCAACGAAATCACTTTGAGAATACGCATGCTCAGTCCTCCCAGATCTGTACGGTTTTCAACACGTCGCGACGGTTGGCCTTCTTGGCACCGAACATGTTGGTGTCGGAGCTGCCGCTGCAACCGCTGCCGAAGCTGAAGCCACAGCCGGAGCGTTCGGCGAACGCGTCGCTCATGGCGTCTTCACGGTGCGCGCTCGGCACCACAAAGCGGTCTTCGTAGTTGGCGATCGCCAGGTAGCGGTACATCTCTTCCACCTGTTCCACGCTCAGGCCGACGTCTTCGAGCACTTGCAGGTCCTGCACGCCGTCGACTTGCTGGGAGCGTTTGTAGGCACGCATCGCCAACAGGCGTTTGAGCGCACGCTTGACCGGCTTTTCATCGCCAGCGGTGAGCAGGTTGGCCAGGTAACGCAGCGGAATGCGCAGGCTGTCGACATCCGGGATCACCCCGTTCATGCCCACGGTGCCGGCGGCGGCAGCGTTCTGGATCGGCGACAGTGGCGGTACGTACCAGACCATCGGCAAGGTGCGGTATTCCGGGTGCAGCGGCAGTGCGAGTTTCCAATCGACGGCCATTTTGTAGACCGGCGAGCGCTGGGCCGAGTCGATCACCGACTGCGGCACGCCATCGGCCAGGGCCTGGCGAATCACCGCCGGGTCATTCGGGTCGAGGAAGATTTCCAGCTGTTTCTCGTACAGGTCTTGCTCGTTGGCGGTGCTCGCCACTTCGCTGATGCGGTCGGCGTCGTAGAGCAGCACACCGAGGTAGCGAATCCGGCCGACGCAGGTTTCAGCACACACGGTGGGCATGCCGGCTTCGATGCGCGGGTAGCAGAAGATGCACTTCTCGGATTTACCGCTCTTCCAGTTGAAGTAGATCTTCTTGTACGGGCAGCCGCTGATGCACATGCGCCAGCCGCGGCACTTTTCCTGGTCGATCAGCACGATGCCGTCTTCTTCACGCTTGTAGATCGCACCGCTCGGGCACGAGGCCGCGCACGCCGGGTTGAGGCAGTGCTCGCACAGGCGCGGCAGGTACATCATGAAGGTGTTTTCGTACTCGCCATAAATGTCGGCCTGGATCTGGTCGAAGTTCTTGTCCTTGCGGCGCTTGGCGAACTCGGTGCCGAGGATTTCTTCCCAGTTCGGGCCCCACTCGATTTTCTGCATGCGCTTGCCGGACACCAGCGAGCGCGGACGCGCGGTCGGTTGGTGCTCGCCCAAAGGCGCGGTGTGCAGGTGCTGGTAGTCGAAGTCGAACGGCTCGTAGTAGTCGTCCAGGCTCGGCAGGTCAGGGTTGGCGAAAATGTTCGCCAACACGCGGAACTTGCCGCCGATGCGCGGGTTGATCGAGCCGTTGGCGTTGCGCACCCAGCCGCCCTTCCACTTGTCCTGGTTTTCCCATTCTTTCGGGTAACCGATGCCGGGCTTGGACTCGACGTTGTTGAACCAGGCGTATTCCATGCCTTCACGGCTGGTCCAGACGTTTTTGCAGGTGATGGAACAGGTGTGGCAGCCGATGCATTTGTCCAGGTTCAGGACCATGCCGATCTGTGAGCGAATCTTCATCTCAGTTCTCCTCGATATCAGTCGGCAATGGGCGCGGCAAGTCATCGCCGGTGGAACCATCGAGCCAGTCGACCTTGGCCATTTTGCGCACCACGACAAACTCGTCGCGGTTGCAACCGACCGTACCGTAGTAGTTGAAACCGTAGGCTTGCTGGGCATAGCCGCCGATCATGTGGGTCGGTTTGAGCACCACGCGGGTCACCGAGTTGTGGTGGCCGCCGCGGGTCTTGGTGGTTTCCGAACCCGGCACGTTCACGATGCGTTCCTGAGCGTGGTACATCATCACCATGCCTTCCTTGACGCGCTGGCTGACCACCGCACGGGCGGTCAGTGCGCCGTTGACGTTGAAGCACTCGATCCAGTCGTTGTCCTCAATCCCGGCGCGCTTGGCGTCGATCTCCGAGAGCCACACAATCGGCCCGCCGCGGCTCAAGGTGAGCATCAGCAAGTTGTCGCTGTAGGTGCTGTGGATGCCCCACTTCTGGTGCGGAGTGATCCAGTTCAGCACGATCTCGGTTTCGCCATTGCTGCGCTTGCCCTTCACGCCTTCGATGGTCTTGGTGTTGACCGGTGGCCGGTAGCTCATCAACTGCTCGCCGAACGCCTGCATCCACGGGTGATCCTGGTAGAACTGCTGGCGGCCGGTGATGGTGCGCCATGGGATGTTTTCATGGACGTTGGTGTAGCCGGCGTTGTAGCTCACGTGTTCGTCTTCCAGGCCGGACCAGGTCGGGCTGGAGATGATCTTGCGCGGCTGCGCCTGGATATCGCGGAAGCGGATCGCTTCATGGGCCTTGGAAATCGCCAGGTGGCTGTGGTCGATGCCGGTGAATTCCGACAGCGCGGCCCAGGCTTTCAAGGCGACCTTGCCGTTGGTTTCCGGAGCCAGGGACAGGATCACCTCGGCCGCGTCGATAGCGGTGTCGATTTTCGGCCGGCCATGGCTGATCCCGGCATCGTTTTCGTGATGGTTCAGTTCGCCGAGAAACTCGACTTCTTCATCGGTGTTCCAGTTGATGCCCTTGCCGCCGTTGCCGAGTTTTTCCAGCATCGGGCCCAGCGACGAGAACTGTTTGTAGATGTTCGGGTAGTCGCGCTCCACCACTGCGATGTTCGGCGCGTTTTTGCCGGGTACCGGGGCCACGCGTGCGCTTTTCCAGTCGGTGCCGCCAAACGGTTGGGCCAGTTCGCCGACGCTGTCGTGCATCAGCGGTACGGTGACCAGGTCTTGTTCCACACCCAGGTGACCGACCGACATGGCCGAGAACGCCTTGGCGATGCCTTTGTAGATTTCCCAGTCGGAACGCGATTCCCACGCCGGGTCGATAGCCGCCGACAACGGGTGGATGAACGGGTGCATGTCCGAGGTGTTCATGTCGTCTTTTTCGTACCAGGTGGCGGTCGGCAAGACGATGTCGGAATACACGCAGGTGGAGGACATGCGGAAGTCCAGCGTGGTCACCAGATCGAGCTTGCCGATGGCGCCGTCCTCGACCCATTCGGCCTCGGTGGGCTTGCATTCGGTGCTGTGGCCGATGTCTTCGTTCATCACGCCATTCTTGGTGCCCAACAGGTACTTGAGCATGTACTCATGACCCTTGCCCGACGAACCGAGCAGGTTGGAGCGCCAGATGAACATGTTGCGCGGGAAGTTCACCGGGCTGTCCGGCTGTTCGCAGGCAAAGCGCAGGCTGCCGTCCTGCCAGGATTTGACCACGTAGTCTTTCGGCGTCATGCCGGCTGCGGCCGCCTCACGGCAGATGTGCAGCGGGTTGGTGTTGAGCTGCGGCGCGCTGGGCAACCAGCCGGCGCGTTCGGCGCGGATGTTGTAGTCCAGGGCGTGTTCGGGGAACTGCGACTTGTCGGCCAGAGGCGAGAGCACATCGTGCATGCTCATTTTCTCGTGGCGCCATTGCGAGCTGTGGCCGTAGAAGAAGCTGGTGCCGTTCATCTGGCGCGGCGGGCGGTTCCAGTCCAGGCCGAAGGCCAGGGGCAGCCAGCCGCACTGCGGGCGCAGTTTTTCCTGGCCGACGTAGTGGGCCCAGCCGCCGCCGGTCTGGCCGACGCAACCGCAGAGCATGAGCATGTTGATCAGCCCGCGGTAGTTCATGTCCATGTGGTACCAGTGATTCATCGCCGCGCCGACGATGATCATTGAGCGACCCTTGGTCTTGTCGGCGTTGTCGGCAAACTCACGGGCGATCTGGATGGCTTTCTCGCGGCTGACGCCGGTGATCGCTTCCTGCCACGCCGGGGTGCCCGGCACGCTGGCGTCGTCGTAGTCCTTGGCCACGTTGTGGCCGCCCAGGCCACGGTCGATGGCCAGGTTGGCCGCCGACAGGTCGAACACGGTCGCCACCTTGGCCACGCTGCCGTCGGCCAGGGTCACGTTATGCACCGGCACGCGGCGGTACTGCACCGCCTCGCCAGCGACGTGCTGGAAATGCTCCTGGACTTCGCCGGCGAAGTACGGGAACGCCACTTCGGCGACGTCGTCACCGATCAGGCTGAGTTTCAGGTCGATCGCGCGGCCTTCACCGCCCTCTTTGGCGAGGATGTTCCACTTGCCCTTCTCGCCCCAGCGATAGCCGATGGAGCCTTGCGGCGAGACCAGTTCGCCGCTCTCGTCGAGGGCGATGGTTTTCCATTCCGGGTTGTTGTCCTGGCCGAGGTTGCCGGTGAGGTCCGAGGCGCGCAGGAAGCGGTCCGGCTGGAAGCCTGCGCCGGGAGCGAAACCGGTCATCGGCTTGAGCATCACCAGCACCGGCAAGTCGGTGAAGCGCTTGGCGTAGTCGGTGAAGTAGGCGCTCGGCTTGTCCAGGTGAAATTCTTTGAAGATCACATGGTTGAAAGCCTGGGCCAACGCGGCGTCGGTGCCCTGCTTGGGGTTGAGCCACAGGTCGGTGAGCTTGGCCACTTCCGAATAGTCGGGGGTGATCGCCACGGTCTTGGTGCCCTTGTAGCGCACCTCGGTGAAGAAGTGCGCGTCCGGGGTACGGGTCTGCGGGACGTTGGAACCCCAGGCGATGATGTAGTTGGAGTTGTACCAGTCGGCCGATTCCGGCACGTCGGTCTGCTCGCCCCACACCATCGGCGAGGCCGGTGGCAGGTCGCAGTACCAGTCGTAGAAGCTCAGGCACACGCCGCCGATCAGCGACAGGTAACGCGAACCCGCCGCGTAGCTGACCATCGACATGGCCGGGATCGGCGAGAAGCCGACGATGCGGTCCGGGCCGTATTGTTTGATGGTGTAGACGTTGGAGGCGGCGATGATTTCATTCACCTCCTCCCAGTTCGAGCGAATGAAACCGCCCATGCCGCGCTTGCTTTTATAGGAGTCGGCCTTGGCCTTGTCCTCGACAATGCTCGCCCAGGCTTCCACCGGCGCCAGGGTCTGGCGCGCTTCACGCCACAGCTTGAGCAGCGGCTTGCGGATCTTCGGGTACTTGAGCCGGTTGGCGCTGTAGATGTACCAGCTGTAGCTCGCACCGCGCGGGCAGCCACGGGGTTCGTGGTTGGGCAGGTCGTTGCGGGTGCGCGGGTAGTCGGTCTGCTGGGTTTCCCAGGTGATCAGGCCGTTCTTCACGTAGATCTTCCACGAGCAGGAGCCGGTGCAGTTCACGCCATGGGTGGAACGCACGATCTTGTCGTACTGCCAGCGCGAACGGTAGACGTTTTCCCAGTCGCGGGACTCTTTACGGGTCTCGCCGTGGCCGTCGGAAAATTCGTTTTGTTTGCGGTTGAAGAACCGCAGTTGATCCAACAAATGACTCATGGTGCTTTCCTCATCAGGCGTGCTGCGGGGTGCGTTGCCCCGCGAATTCAGGTCGGACTAGCAGGGGGTGGCGCAACCTTTGCGGGCATACCACCACCAGGTCACGACAATGCAGCTCAGGTAGAAACCGACAAACATGTAGAAGGCCATCGCCGGGCTACCGGTGGCGGCCATGGAGGTGCCGAAGGACTTGGGAATGAAGAACGCACCGAAGGCGCCCATGGCCGAACTGAACCCCAGTACGGCAGCGGATTCCTTGCCGGCATTCTTGATGGCCTGCTCGCGCTCGGCGGCGGATTTACCGGCGCTGGCTTTCTCGTGCTGGGTGCGGAAGATCACCGGGATCATGCGGAAGGTGGAGCCGTTGCCCACGCCTGTGGTGATGAACAGCAACATGAACAGGCCGAGGAAGCCGTAGAAGTTGCCGCCCTGGCCGTTCTGCGGCAGGAAGTGCAGCACGCCGAATACCATCACGATCATCAGCACGAAGTTCCACAGGGTCACTCGCGCGCCGCCCAGTTTGTCCGCCAGCCAGCCGCCCAGTGGGCGTACCAGAGCGCCAACCAGCGGGCCGAGGAAGGCAAACTTCAACGCTACTACGTCCGGAAACGAGGTTTTGATCAGCAGCGGGAACGCCGCCGAAAAACCGATGAACGAACCGAAGGTCGCCAGGTACAACCAGCACATCAGCCAGTTGTGCTTGCGTTTGAAGATCACCGCCTGCTCGCTGAACGAAGCGCGGGCGCTGGACAGGTCATTCATGCCGAACCAGGCCGCCACGGTGACGGTGAGGATGAACGGCACCCAGATGAACCCGGCGTTCTGCAGCCACAGCTGGCTACCGTCGGGCAGGGTTTGCGCTTGCCCGCCGACCATGCCGAACACCCCGAAGGTGATCACCAGCGGCACGCAGAACTGCATCACCGACACGCCCAGGTTACCGAGGCCGGCGTTCAGGCCCAGGGCCGTGCCTTGCTGCGACTTAGGGTAGAAGAAGCTGATGTTGGACATGCTGGAGGCGAAGTTGCCGCCGCCGAAGCCGCACAACAAGGCGATCAGCACGAACACGCTGTAAGGGGTGTTGGGGTCTTGCACCGCGAAGCCCATCCACAGCGCCGGCAGCAACAGCGACGCGGTGCTCAGGGCAGTCCAGCGGCGCCCGCCGAAGATCGGCACCATGAACGAATAGAACACCCGCAAGGTCGCGCCGGACAGGCCGGGCAACGCCGCCAGCCAGAACAGCTGGTCGGTGGTGAAGCTGAAGCCGATGGCGTTGAGGCGCACGATCACCGTGCTCCACACCATCCACACGGCGAAGGCCAGCAGCAGCGCGGGAATCGAGATCCACAGGTTGCGGGTAGCGGTTTTTTTGCCGCTGGCCCCCCAGAACGCGGGGTCCTCGGGGCGCCAGTCGTGAATCACCGGGCCCGAATCGGGCTTTTGCGCGATGGACATGTTCATTCTCCTTGGAGACGTTGGGCGGTGTTGCCCAGCAGCGGTTGTTTGCGGATTTCGCTGAGGTACATCCAGGTCAGGGACACCCAGACCACGCCGTACATCAACATGAAGCAGGACGAGCGCACGCCGGTGAGGTCCACCAGGGCGCCAAACAGAATCGGCAGCACAAAGCCCCCCAGGCCACCGGCCAGGCCGACGATGCCGGACACCGCGCCCATGTTCTGTGGGTAGTCATTGGCGATGTACTTGAACACCGAGGCTTTGCCGAACGCGAAGGCGATGCCCATCACGAACAGCAGCACGGTGAACAGGGTGGGGTTGAGGCCGATGTGCAAATCCAGGGGACCGTTGACGGTCTGCACCTGCAATTGAGTCTGCGGGTAGCTGAGCAGGAACAGGCAGACCCAGCTCACCCACAACACCCACCAGGTCACGCTCTGGGCGCCCCAGCGGTCGGACATCCAACCGCCGACTGCGCGCAGCACACCGCCGGGCAGGGAGAAACAGGCGGCCAGCAGCGCCGCGCTTTGCAGGCTGAAACCGTATTCCTGCACGTAGTACTTGGTCATCCACAATGCCAGGCCGACGTAGCCGCCGAAGACAATCGAGTAGTACTGGCAGTAGCGCCACACGGCCGGGTCTTTCAGGCACCGCAGTTGCTCGCGCAAGGTGGCGCCGCCGGCACTGCGGTGGGCCTTGTTCTCGCTGGTGAGGAACCAGAACAACAGCGCGGTGATGAACAGGATCGCGCCGAACACCTTGGGCACCAGGTGCCAGGTGCCGAGGGCGATCAGCGCCGGGGCGAGGAACTTGGTGACCGCGGCCCCGGCGTTACCGGCGCCGAACACGCCCATGGCGAAGCCCTGGTTGTCCTTGTCGAACCACTTGGCGACGTAGGCGATGCCCACCGAGAACGAACCGCCGGCCAGGCCGACAAACAGGCCCAGCACCAGGAACTGCCAATAGGCGGTGGCGTAGGTGATCAGGTACAGCGGCAGCACGCAGGCGAGCATCAACAGGAAGAACACGATGCGCCCGCCGAAGCGGTCAGTCAGCAAGCCCAGTGGCAGGCGCACCAGGGAACCGGTCAAGACCGGCGTGGCGGCCAGCAGGCCGAACTGGGTTTCGTTGAGTTGCAGCAGCTCTTTGATGGGCACGCCCAACACGGCGAACATCATCCACACCATAAAGCAGACGGTGAAGGCCAGCGTGCTCATGCCCAGCACCAAGCCTTGTCTTATACGGGGTTGAGTCACGGTATGCGCTCCGAAAGGTGATTTCATGAGCGCAGGTTAGGGGCGACACCCCCTTGGAACTTGACGCAGATCAACGTCGGCCAGGGGGGTATAAGGCTATGCTGATCCCATATACCTCTAAGGAGGTAGTCCCTATAACAAGAGAAAGTCTTTATTTATCAATGGATTGATCTCTTGTGCCGGCGTTTTCCCGTGGGAGGGTTTGCCGGCAACTCTTTAGAGGTAGTGCGCCAGGGATCGCCGTTTTCCAGCTCGTTTTTCCTTTTCAGGTGCCGCCATGCAGGCTTTCTCCCCCCTCCGACTACGCCGTGATGTTTAACTGGCTACGCAGCTCCCTGCCCGCACGCGCCGGCTTGGCTGTGATCCTGATCGCTATCCTGGCCCTTGCCAGTTCCTTGAGTGCGGGGCTGATCGCCTGGTTCAGCCAGGGCGACGCCGCCGCAATCAACACCGCCGGCTCCGTGCGTATGGAGACCTACCACCTCAGTTGGCGGCTCGCCGCCGCCGCGCCGACCGAAGAGATCGACACCATCACCCAGAGCCTGCAAAGGCGACTCGACAGCGACTCGCTCAAAGCGGTGCTGGAAGACGGCCCGAACAGCGCCCTGCTGCAGAGCTACCAACAGATCCAGCAACGCTGGAACGACGAGCTGCACCCGGCCCTGACGCGCGGTGATACGGCGCAATTCCAGGCCAGCGCGCCGACATTCGTCGAGCAAATGAATCAATTCGTCAGCCTGTTGCAGCAACAGAGCGAACGCAAACAAAGCTGGCAGCAAGGCATCCAGGGCCTGGCGCTGTTCAGCACGTTGATCATCCTGTTGATCGGCCTGTATGAGTTGCAGTACGGCGTGGTCAACCCTTTGCAGGAACTGGTACAGGCCACCCGGCGCTTTCGCGACGGCGATTTCAAGACCCGGGTCAACCACCGCTCCGACGATGAGCTGGGGCAACTGGCCCTGAGCTTCAACACCATGGCCGAGACCATCGAGGCGTCCCACCGCACCCTGGAAAGCCAGGTGCGCCTCAAGACCCTCAACCTGCAACAAGCCAACGCCGCCCTCGAGCTGCTGTACCAGAGCAGCAGCAGCCTGGCCACGCGCCTGGCCAATGCCGAGGGCCTGGACGAATTGATCCGGCGCTTCCAGAAACGCCTGCCGGGGTTGCGCCTGTCGTTGTGCCTGCAAGGCCACTTCCTCGCACCGGCCCAGCAGATGCTCGCCTTGCACGGCGGCGACAGCCGTAACATCTGCGCCATCGGCGATTGCGCGAGTTGCCATAAACACAAAGTGGCGCCGCCGCAGATATTCAGCATCAGCAACCAGGGCTCGGAACTGGGCGAACTCAAGGCCCACTTCGACGATGGCCACCCTCCGCAAGACTGGGAAAAGCAATTGATCCAGGCCCTGGCCAACCTGATCGGCACTTCGCTGTCGCTCAAACGCCAGCGCGAACAGGACCATCGTTTGCTGCTGCTCGACGAGCGCACCATCATCGCCCGGGAACTGCACGACTCCCTGGCGCAGGCGCTGTCGTACATGAAGCTGCAAGTCAGCCGCATGCAAACCCTGATCCGCCGGGGCGAACCCGTGGAAACCCTGGCCACCGTCACCGCCGAACTGCGCGACGGCCTGAACAACGCCTACCGCCAACTGCGCGAGCTGCTGACCACCTTCCGCCTGCAAATCCACGATGCCGGGTTGGTACAGGAGCTATCGGAAACCGCCGAAGAGTTCTCCCGGCGCGGCGAATTCCAGGTCCACCTGCACGTCGACGCCCTCGCCTTCCAATTGTCGGCCAGCGAACAGATCCACTTGCTGCAGATCACCCGCGAGGCCTTGTCCAACTGCCTGCGCCACGCCCATGCGCAAAACGCCTGGCTGCAACTGCGCCAGGAGGGCGAGACCGTGAGCCTGAGCATCGAGGACGACGGCCGTGGCTTTTGCGGCGCCGTCGACCAACGCGAACACCACGGCCTGACCATCATGGACGAACGCGCGCGCAGCCTGCACGGCCAACTCGACATCAGCCCCCGCGAGCCCCAGGGCACACGGGTGCATTTACGTTTTCAACCGGAATTTCTCGGGCAACCTCTACAAGGTAACCTCCCATGAGCACACTCCCCCGCCACCGCATTTTGCTGGTCGACGATCACCCGATGATGCGCCATGGCATGCGTCAGATACTCGAACTCGAAGACGATCTGCAGGTGGTCGGCGAAGCCGGCAATGGCCAGGAAGCCCTGGACCAGATCGAAACCCTGCAACCGGACCTGGTGCTGCTGGACAACAACATGCCGCAGATGAACGGCCTGGAAACCCTGCGCCGCCTGCGCGCCATGAACTATGCGGGCAAGGTGCTGCTGTTTACCGTGTCCGATGCCGAGGATGACATTCGCGATGCACTGCGCCTGGATGCCAACGGGTATCTGCTCAAAGACATGGAGCCGGAGTTGGTGGTGGAGTTCATCCGTGATGCGTTGCATGGAGCGCTGGTGATCAGCCCCGGGTTGACGCGGGTGCTGGCCCAGGCACTGCGCTCGCCGCAACCCCATGCGGCGGTGGACTTGACGGAGCGGGAACGGCAGGTGCTGCGCACGATTGCCAGTGGCTACAGCAATAAGGTGATCGGGCATAAGTTGGGGATTACCGAGGGGACGGTGAAGGTGCATGTGAAGAATCTGCTGCATAAGTTGGGGTTGCGGTCGCGGGTGGAGGCGGCGGTTTGGGCGATGGAGCACTTGCGGCAGGCGGGTTGATGGTTTTTCGGGGGGTTGGGTACATATCCGTTTCTTCGGTAGCGGCGGCTGGTGGCTCCGCTCTTGCCCCAACACTCGGCACCTCACTAATGCTCGGGCAAGGGCAAGAACAGATCAAAAGCAGAGCAAGGTCTATCTGACCCATGGAGATCCAAATGTGGGAGGGGGATTGCCCCCGATAGCAGTGTGTCAGCCACTACATGCATGACTGCTCCACCGCCATCGGGGGCAAGCCCCCTCCCATATTTTTGACCGCGTTCGGCTTGCAGGATCAGGTTGGCTATAAGACCGCGCCTAAGAGCAAGAGCAAATACAGAATGAAGTCTATCTGACCCATGGAGATCCAAATGTGGGAGGGGGCTTGCCCCCGATAGCAGTGTGTCAGCCACTACATGCATGACTGCTCCACCGCCATCGGGGGCAAGCCCCCTCCCACATTTTTGACCGCGTTCGGCTTGCAGGATCAGGTCGGCTATAAGGCCGCACCTAAGAGCAAGAGCAAATACAGAATGAGGTCTATCTGACCCATGGAGATCCAAATGTGGGAGGGGGCTTGCCCCCGATAGCAGTGTGCCAGCCACTACATGCATGACTGATCCACCGCCATCGGGGGCTTGCCCCCTCCCACATTTTGACCGCGTTCGGCTTGCAGGATCAGGTCGGCTATAAGGCCGCGCCTAAGAGCAAGAGCAAATACAGAATGAGGTCTATCTGACCCATAGAGATCCAAATGTGGGAGGGGGCTTGCCCCCGATGGCAGTGTGTCAGCCACTGCATGCATAAGTGATCCACCGCCATCGGGGGCAAGCCCCCTCCCACATTTTTGACCGCGTTCGGCTTGCAGGATCAGGTTGGCTATAAGGCCGCGCCTAAGAGCAAGAGCAAATACAGAATGAGGTCTATCTGACCCATGGAGATCCAAATGTGGGAGGGGGCTTGCCCCCGATAGCAGTGTGTCAGCCACTACATGCATAAGTGATCCACCGCCATCGGGGGCAAGCCCCCTCCCACATTTTTGACCGCGTTCGGCTTGCAGGATCAGGTCGGCTATAAGACCGCGCCTAAGAGCAAGAGCAAATACAGAATGAGGTCTATCTGACCCATGGAGATCCAAATGTGGGAGGGGGCTTGCCCCCGATAGCAGTGTGTCAGCCACTACATGCATGACTGCTCCACCGCCATCGGGGGCAAGCCCCCTCCCACATTTTTGACCGCATTCGGCTTCCAGGATCAGGTTGGCTATAAGGCCGCACCTAAGAGCAAGAGCAAATACAGAATGAGGTCTATCTGACCCATAGAGATCCAAATGTGGGAGGGGGCTTGCCCCCGATAGCAGTGTGTCAGCCACTACATGCATGACTGCTCCACCGCCATCGGGGCAAGCTCCCTCCCACATTAAGGCCACATCTTTAACCCAAGCTGACCGAACATGGGAAGAGGTACCCCCTTCGAGGCATATCCCCAAACCCCGGGCCGCCCTACCCTGATGAACCGCGGAGGCCCTTATGCTCACCCATCCCCACATCGTTCTAACCCTGCGCAGGCATCACCTGTTCAGCCGGCTGCCTGAAAAAACCTTCCAGGATGTCTGCACCCTGGCCAGTCTCAAGCGTTTGCCCAATCACACCCCGCTCATGCACCAGGGCGATCCCGCCGATCGGTTCTTCCTGCTGGTCAGCGGCCAGATCAAGCTGCACCGGGTCACTGGCGAAGGTCAGGAGCATCTGGTGGAAGTCATCCGCCCCGGCCAGACGTTTGCCGAAGCGCTGCTGTTCACCCAAGCCAAGGCGTACCCGGTGAGTGGCACCGCGCTCAAGGACAGCGTGCTGGTGAGTATCGAAGGCCAACACTATCGCCGCGCCCTGGAAGACCAACCGGCCATTTGCCTGGCGATTCTGGCGAGCATGAGTATTCACCTGCATCAGCGCCTCCAGGACATCGACACCCTGACCCTGGCCAATGCCAGTCGCCGGGTGATCAATTTCCTGTTCCAGGAGCGCGACGACGTCAGCGGTGAGGTGGTGTTGCAGGTGCCCAAGCGCCTGGTGGCGTCGAAGCTGGGGATTCAGCCGGAGACGTTTTCGAGGATTCTGCATCGGCTGGTGGAAGGCGGGTTGATCGAGGTGCGCCAACGCACCATTCGAATCCTGAACGCAGAACAGTTGATGGGGTATCAAGCCGGTTGATACCCCCTCGCGGTCAATGCCCGCTGTGCATCATCGGCATCGGTTGCTGCAACAACGCCAGGTCGATCTGCTCGAAACGCAACAGCCGACCACCGGTGTCCGCCGCGACTTTCTGCGCTTTGGCCTCATCGGCAAACGAAGCCAGTACCACGCCCATGGCGCCCTTGAGCCCGGTGCCGATCACGTAGTACGCAGTGCGGGCGTCGATCAGGTGCTTGTCGTCCGGGGCATTCCATTGGCTGCGGCCCATGTCGTGTACGTACAGCTTCGCGTCGTCGTGCCGGTTTTCCGGTTGCAGCCACCAGCCGAGCATTTCGGCGGTAGAACAGAATTTCTTCACCCCGCCCCGCTCCACCACTTGGCCCTTGGGCCCGGGGAATTCGTTGATCACCATACCGCACACGTGGCACTCGTCGTTGGGATGAAACGCCACCGGCGCGTCACTGAAGCTCGACTCCGGCGCCTTGTCGCAGGCGGTCATCAACAAGCCGACCAACAAGGCCGCCACTACCCGTGTCTTGAAACCCATTTCACTCACTCCAGCAGTCATAAAAAGTCCTCACGCCGCACGGCGGCGGAACAGCCCGTAGGCCAGTGCCAGCGGCACGGCCACCCATGCCAGCAGGCACGCCCACAGGGCCAGCGGCGGCACGTCCAGGTCTGAACCCAGGGCCATGACCCCGACGGACTGGGTGCCCGTACCGAAACCCGAGAGGTTGATCAACCGATACACGTCGGTGGGGTTGAGCAGCAGTAGCCAAGGCAGCCCCTGCGGGTTGAACTGGCCTTTGCTGAGCACCAGCAAGGCCAGCAGCGCCAGGTCGAAGACCAGCACGAAGAAGAACCACACGCCGAGCGCCAGCCCGGCGGCGGTGGATTTTTCCGCGCACAGGCTGCTCAGACCATAAGCCAGCCCGAGAAAGCACCAGCCAAGCAGGGCCGAGGTCAGCATGAACCGGCCAAAGGCCCAGAGCAGCATGGCGAAGTCCACGTCGTCGACCAGCAACGCAATGGCGAGCATCGCGCAGCCGAAGCCGAGGACCGTGGCCAGCGCGAGGATCAGCCCATGGCCGACGAACTTGCCGAGCAAGATCTGCCCGCGCCCCAACGGATAGGTGAGCAACAGCAACAAGGTGCCGCTCTCGTCTTCGCCGACGATCGCGTCGTAGGCCAGCAACAGCGCGATCAGCGGCATCAGGAACGTCGCCAGGCTGGCCAGGCTGGCGATGGTCGCCGGGATCGAGGTGAAGCCCAGTTGCCCGGCGGCGGCGGCGCCCAGCCAGGCGATGCCGATGGCCAGCACCGCGAACAACAGGCTGATCGCCAACAGCCAACGGTTGCGCAGGCCGTCGCAGAACTCTTTGCGGGCCATGTTCCAGATCGGGTTCATAAGGCCGCCTCCTGTGCCGTGACCATCGCGCTGTCCATGTAATGCCGGTAGATGTCTTCAAGGGACGGCGGCAGGATTTCCACGTCGCTGGGGCTGTCCTCGGCCAGCAGTTGGCGCAGCAGTTGCACCTTGCTGCCGTTGTGCGCCGCCACTTGCAGCCCTTCGACGCCCCAGCGCCGGGTGACATGGCCGGCGGCGCTCCAGCGTTGTTGCAGCGATTCGACGCGCTGCAAGCCGCAGGTGCGGATCAGCGTCGGCAAGCCGGCCTCGGCGCGCAACTGCGCCAGGCTGCCCAAGGCCAGCAGGCGGCCCTGGGTCAGGATCGCCGCACGGTTGATGTGCGCCTCGACGCCCGGCAGCACGTGGGAGCACAGGATGGTGCTGGTGCCGGCCGCACGCAGGCGGTCGAGCAGGCGATACAAGTCCTGGGTGGCGAACGGGTCGAGGCCCACGGTGGGTTCGTCGAGCAGCAACAGGCGCGGCTCGCCGAGCAAGGCCTGGGCCAACCCGAGGCGCTGGCGCATGCCCTTGGAATAGGTCTTGACCCGCCGCCCTGCCGCCGCGGTCAGGCCGACGTCATCCAGCAGGCTGTCGACCTGATGCATCGGCGCGCCCTTGAGCCGGGCAAAGTGACGCAGGGTTTCGACGCCGCTCAACTGTGCATAGAACGTGACGTTTTCCGGCAGGTAACCGAGCCAGCGACGCACGTGGGGATCACTCGGCGCACGGCCGAACACCCGCACCTCGCCGGCGCTGGCGCGCAGCAGGCCGAGCACCAGCTTCATCGCCGTGGTCTTGCCCGCGCCGTTGTGCCCGAACAACCCCAGGACTTCGCCGGGGGCCAGGCTCAGGTTCAGGTCGTGCAGCACCGTGGCACGCCCATAGCGCTGGCTGACGCCTTCGATCTCGACGACATTCATCATGCAGGTTCCTTCTGAGTGGGGGCTTGCATCAGGGGGTGGCTGTCCATCACACCCGGCGACTTCATCACCGGAAACGCACGTTGCACCCAGCGCAGCAACTCGATGCCGGGGCTGTTCATCAACAGCCGCACCTGGGGGTACAACCACAGCAGGCGGTCGACGTTGTCGTTCGGCTCGTAAGCCACATCGCCGAGGCCATCGCCGTTGCGGTCCCAGCCGAGGTAGTCGCTCCAGTAGTTGCCCCGGCCGTCCGCCGACCATTCCTGCAAGCGGCTGGCGACGTATTTGACCTGGCGCTGGTTGTCGATGAAGGCGTTGCCGGCGATGCGGTTGTCTTCGGAGCCGGCGGTCAGGTGAATGCCCACCGCGCTGCGCGCGAAGCGGTTGTTTTCGATGCGGTTGAACAGCGAGTTGTAGATGAACAGTGCCTTGCCTTCGCCGCCGGCGATCATGGTGTCGCCGGTGGAGCCGTCGCGCACATCGGTGACGACGTTGTCCTGCAAGGTCGAATAGGTGATGTAGTTCATCAGGATGCCGTAGTTCTGGTCCTGCTCGGAGCGATTGCCGATCACCGTCAGCTTGCGGCTTTGCATCAACGCATAGCCGGTGCGGGTGCGGCGGGTGGTGTTGCCCAGGACCTGGTTGTCGTTGGCAAACATGTAGTGGATGCCGTAGCGCAGGTCTTCCAGGGTGTTGCCTTGCAGCAGGTTGCCGTTGGAGGTGTCGATGTAGATGCCGTCGCGGGTGTCGCGCACGTGGTTATCGATGACGCGGGCACCGTGTACCGCGTACAGGTGAATGCCGTTGCCACGGTCCTGCGAACGTACCGAGGTGTCACCCTGGATGCGGTTGCCGATCACGCTCACGTCCTGGGTACCATCGACCCAGATGCCAAAGCCCTGGCCTTGCAGGCGGTTGCCCAGCACTTGCGCGCCGCGCGCCTGGGGCTGGATGAACACAGCGGCGTTCATGGCCGTGAGGTCGTCGCCCCAATCGAGGAACGTGCAGCCTTGGACGCTGACATCCGGCGCGCTGATCAGCAGGCCGTTGCCCTGCCCTTCGGCCTGGAAGATGGCGCCGGGGGCGCAGGTCAATTGCAGCGGTTGGTCGATGCGGAACGAGCCCCGGTACTCGCCGGCAGGCAAGCGCCAACGGTTGGGGCCGTCGGCTTGCAGGGGTAAGTCGGTGATGGGGCGAACGGCGGCGACCGCTCCCGCCGAAGCCACTATCAGCATCACCAGGATGACGAGTGATCGAGTCACGATGATGTCCTCTTAAAGGAAATGCGGCTAAAAGTGGGAGGGACGGTGCGACGATTCGACTTGCTCCCGATGAGGGTGTGTCAGTTGATGCATCTGTGACTGATTCACCGCCATCGGGAGCAAGTCGAATCGTCGCACCGTCCCTCCCACATTTGCCTTGTGTCGTTTCTCAAACAGCGTGTCAGGCGGGCTCGACCTTCATCCGCCCGACCATTTCCATGTGCAGGGCATGGCAGAACCAGCTGCAGTAGTACCAATGCAGCCCGGGCTTGTCGGCAATGAATGTGATCGACGAGGTCTGCTGCGGGCTGATCTCCATGCTCGCGCCGTGGTTGACCATGACAAAGCCGTGGGTCACGTCTTCGATCATGTCGATATTGGTGATGGTCACGGTGACTTCATTGCCCTGTTTGACGGTGAACTCCGAAAGCCCGTAGGCCGGGGCCATGGAGGTCATGTACACGCGCACTTTGTTGCCGTCGCGGATCACCTTGCTGTCGGTTTCCAGGTTGATCCCGTCCTTCTTGGCGATGGCCACCGTTTCGGCGAAGAATGGATCGTTGCGCTCCCAGATTTTCTTGGTCTTGATCTGGTCGCGACGCGCCATCACACAGTCATGGGGCTCGGCGAAGGCCGGGCCGTCGTGGACCAGTTTCATTTCATCGCCGGAGATGTCGATCAACTGGTCGTTTTCCGGGTGCAGCGGGCCGGTGGGCAGGAAGCGGTCCTTGGAGAACTTGCTCAAGACCACCAGCCACTGGCCGTCGGCGTCGCGGGTTTCGGTCAGCGACGCATGGTTGTGACCGGGCTGGTACTGCACATCAAGCTTCTGCTTGATGTAGTTGACCTTCTCGCCGCCATAGGCACGGATGGCCTCGGCGATGTTCCACTTGACCACCTGGCTGTCGATGAACAGCGTGGTGTAGGCAAAGCCGCGTCCGTCGTAGGTGGTGTGCAGCGGGCCCAGGCCCAGCTCCGGTTCACCGACCACCACACCGCGCGGGTCGCTGATCTTGCCGCTGAACAGGTCGTCGAGTTTTTCGATGGCGATGATGGTGCAGGTCGGCGACAGCTTGCCGTTGGCGATGAAGTACTTGCCATCCGGCGAGGTGTTGCAGCCGTGGGGGTTTTTCGGCACCGGAATGTAGCGGGTGAACTCGCTGTCCTTGCCGTCCTCGGATTTGCGTCCGTCCACCACCGGCACCTTGACGCCGTCCACATTGATGAACTTGCCGGCCTTGATCGCCGCTTCGATGCGCGGGATGTTGAACACCACCACCCAATCGCGCTCATTGCGCATCATGCCGGCCAGGTCGGTGGCCTTTTCCGAGTTGTAGCAGGTGGCCGCTGCGTACTTGCCGGTGTAGTCCATGTCGGCGTTGTCGAGGTTGCCGTCGACGATCACCTGGAAGGCCATCTCCATTTTTTCCGCATCGATGGCGTTGAACATGGTGAAGCTGTTGCGATCCTGCAGGTCGAAGTTTCGGCCGTCATTGGGGTGCGGGATGATGAATTCGGCGTTGCAGAACACGTACTTGGTGTAGGGCACCTTTTGCAGGCGCAGGCCGTGGATGGCCTGAACGTTCGGTACGGTGAGGATTTTGTCGCACTTCATGATGTCCAGGCGGATGCGCGCCACCCGGCTGTTGGCCTTGTCATTGATAAACAGGTACTTGCCGTCGTAGTGGCCGTCGGTGGTGGACAAGTGCGGGTGATGGCAATCGCCGTTGGAGTACTTGGCGCCCTCGCCGAGGATGCGCTTGCTCTCGTTGGTCAGGCCCCAACCGGTGGCCGAATCGACGTTGAACACCGGGATACGCATCAGCTCGCGCATCGACGGGACGCCCATCACCCGCACTTCGCCCTGGTGACCGCCACTCCAGAAGCCGTAGTAATCGTCGAGCTGGCCGGGTTCCACATGGATTTTCGATTTGGCGTCCTTGGCCGCCGCCGCGAAGGATTCACGGGTAAACACCGCGCCGCCGAGGGCCGACGCACCCGCCAGTACGGCGCCGGTCACCGCACCGGTGCCGAGGAAACTGCGCCGGGTCAGGCCGTCATGTTTATCGTCTGTATCGTTCATGGGTTGCTCCTTCAAGCGTTGGGATTTATCTGCACTACGGGAATCTGTTCGGGCGCCGCCTTGTTGCGCTTCTTGCGTTTGTTGATCAGCGGCGGGCATTTGTTTTCGTTGTGCCAGGTCATCTGGCAGTCGAGGCAGTAGTGGCATTCGTTGGCGTTGATATGGCCGTCCGGGTGGATCGCCTGGATCTCGCATTCCTTCGCGCACAGCTGGCACGGGTTACCGCATTCCTGGCGCCGCTTGAGCCAGTCGAACAGGCGGAACTTGCTGGGGATCGCCAGGGCGGCGCCGAGGGGACAGAGGTAGCGGCAGTAGACTTTGCGGGTGAACAGGTTGATCACCAGCAACGCCACGGCGTAGAGCACGAACCACCACTGGCGGTCGAACTTGAGCGTGATGGCGGTCTTGAACGGTTCCACTTCGGCAAAGCGTTCGGCGGTGGCCATGGATTCCAGGGAGAGGCCGAACAGCACCAGCAGGATCAGGTACTTGATCGCCCACAGCCGTTCATGCACCGCGAAGGGCAATTCGAACTGGCGGATCTTCAGGCGGCGCGCGGCCTCGTTGAGCAGTTCCTGCAAGGCCCCGAACGGGCACAGCCAGCCGCAGAACACCCCGCGCCCCCACAGCAGGATGCTGGCGGCGGTGAAGACCCAGAGCATGAAGATCAGCGGGTCGGTGAGGAACAGTTCCCAGCGGAAGTCCTGGACCAGCGCATGCACGAAGGTCAGCACATTGACCACCGACAACTGCCCCAGCGCATACCAGCCGATGAACCCCACGGTAAACACCAGGTAGCCGCGGCGCAGCCAGTGCAGCAGGCGCGGGCGCCGGGCCAGGCTGTCCTGCAGGAACAGGATCGCGGTAAGCAGCAGCAGCGCGACGCCGAGCACCATGACCTGCACCTGTTTCTGGTACCAGATGCTCAACCACAGTGGGCGGCTGGCCTCATCCAGCGCGGCTTGTTCGGCGGCGGTGGGCAGCGGCCGTTCCAGGTACTGTTCGGGCATCTGGTAAGGCAATTCGAAGCTGCTGAACGTGCCGCTGACCGGGCCGGTCTGGCGCCGCACCAGCAGTTCCAGGGTCCAGGGCGAGCCTGGGTCGAAGCCGGCCTGCGGGCGCACGATGAATACCGACATCTCGTCGAAGGCCGGGATGCCCTCGGCGTAGACATCGTCGACGCGCTGGTGGTCGAGGTCGCGGAAGCTGATCACGTTGCCGAACTGGCGCAACTGCACCCGGTCGAAAATCCCGCCGCGCACATAACCCGAACCCTTGAACGAAAACAGCCCACGGCCGAGCACGGCGATGGCCTGTTCGCCGGGTTTGAGCCCCTGCATCAGGTTGCGGTAGTGCTCTTCGCCCAACAGGTTGCGGCCGATGCTCGGCGGGTTGATGTCGGCCACATAGAGGTCGATGAAGGTCTCATCCGCGGCCTCGGCGCCTTCGGCGGCGGTGTCCTTGAAGGCCGCGTCGACCTGGCCCCGGGTCAAATGCAGGCGGCGGATCGCGCCGTTGCCGGTCAATTGTGCCCAGGTGGCGGGGTCAAACCGGTCGGTGCGGATCAGCGCGACTTTCTGCGCGGTCGCGGCCTTGCCGTCGATCAGCTTGAGCCACACCGCCACGTCATGGGCCGCCCGCATCACCACTTCATTGACCACCATCGCGGTCACGGTCGCACCGGCAATCGCGTCCACCGTCACCGCCTTCGGATCGCTGGAACGCCCGACCACCACGCGCTGGCGCACATCGACGCCGGAATAGTGCGCGGTGAATTCGTGCAGTTTGATCTCGGGAATACCGATCAACAGGATCGGCTCGTGGTGTTCCAGCACGTAGGCATCGCGGATCACCCCGGCGGCGTCGAGGATCACCAGGGTGTTGATCGGCTTGCCCGAATACGCCGGGATCGCCACCACATCCAGGCTCTGGAACACGTAGCCGATGGGCTTGCCGGCAGTCGAAATGGTCCGCACCTTGAACGGCCCGTCTGGCGCGGAGACCGCATCCTGGGCGGGGAAAGCGCGTTCGATACGCTGCTGTTCGATGTCGCCGTAAGGCCGGGCCTGGGCGGTGAAGCTGGTGATGAGCAACACCACCAGCAGCGTCAGCCAGTGGCGTGTCAAGCGCGCGGAGCGAGTCATGGAGTCCCTTGAGGCGTCGGGCTGAAGAGGGCCCCGATAGTGGGGCGACGATGGCAAGTGGCCCTTGATCGAAATCAAGTCGAGTCCGATGAGGGTGCGGCGCATACGCACGGCTGGCGCGTTGTCGCACCTCTTACTTGAGCTTCAGGCGCCGCGCCAGCTTGTGCAGGTTGCTCGCGTCCACGCCAAGCAAGCGCGCGGCACTCGCCCAATTGCCGGCGCAGTGTTCCAGGGCGTGGCGAATGTTCCAGCGCTGGCACTCGTCCACCGCCACCGCCAAGGGTTGGAAGGCCTCGATCGATGACGCGGGCATGGCTCGTTCCACCGCGACGGCGGCCGTGTCCAGGCCCAGGGCGTGCGGTTCCAGGCGGATCACCGAACTGCGCGGTTCGCCACGACTGAGCTGCTTCAACGCGGCGCGACTGATCACATGCTCCAGCTCACGCACATTGCCCGGCCAGGCGTACTCGAGCAGCGCCTGTTGCGCCGTCGGCGACAGTTGCAGGTCATGCAAGCCCAGGCGCTCGCGGCTGAGCTCAGCGAAATGCCGCGCCAGCAGCAACACATCCTCGCCACGCTCGCGCAACGCCGGGATCGGCAGCGGGTACACCGACAGCCGGTGATACAGGTCGGCGCGAAACAGGCCGTCACGCACGCGGTCGGGCAGGTGGCGATTGGTGGCGGCGATGATGCGGACATCCACATGCAATGGCCGATCGGCGCCCAGGCGCTGGATCTCGCCATTCTCCAGGGTACGCAGCAGCTTGGCCTGGATGCTCAAGGGCAATTCGCCGACCTCATCGAGGAACAAGGTGCCGCCGTTGGCCGCATCGAACCGCCCGGCGCGGTCGTGGGTGGCGCCGGAGAAGGCGCCCTTGACGTGACCGAACAGCTCGCTTTCGGCCAACGCCTCCGGCAGCGCCGCACAGTTGACCTGCACCAGAGGCTTGTTGCCGCGTTGCGACAGACGATGCAGGCGCCGCGCGAACAGCTCTTTGCCGACCCCGGTTTCGCCGAGTAACAACACCGGCAACTGCGTTTCGGCCAGCAGCGCCAGCTCGTCGAGCAACTCCTGCAACACCGCGCTCTGGCCGAGGATGCCGTCGAGCGGCGCGGTCATTTCGACCCTCCTGGGGTTCAGAGCACCCTGGAAGCGTGTGGTCATGATTACCTTACTCCGGGATAAATCGTTACTTTTCAATGCGTTAAAATTGGCACGCTGCCTGCAATCACTGGTTCATACCCGTATTGCCGATGAGGAAAGCCCGATGACCGTGAGCGACTGGAACACCCAAACCCAGGACCACTTGATCGACCATCTGCTGGCGCGCTACCACGCACGTCATCGCGAGCAATTGCCGGAACTGGTCCGCATGGCGAGCCGCGTCGAACAGGTCCACGGTCAGCACCTGCAATGCCCCAACGGCCTGGCCGACCTGCTGCTCGACATGCAGCAGGAACTGGAGAGCCATATGCTCAAGGAGGAACAGGTATTGTTCCCGATGCTGCAAATGGGTATGGGGCCGCAGGCGTCGACGCCGATCCAGGTGATGCGCTACGAGCACGACCAACACGCCGAGGCCCTGGAGCAGCTGTTGAGCCTGACGAACCAGATCACCCCGCCGGCCGACGCCTGTAATACCTGGCGCAGCCTGTACCGCGAGCTGAGCGCCTTTCATGCCGACCTGCGCGAACACATCCGCCTGGAGAACGACATATTGTTTGCCCGGGCCGCGCCCAGCCTCGCCGCGGCCCGCGCATAGCGCACTTTCACAAGCGTTCACTGCGACGATCGTGCAGCGTTGCCTGTGCGCTGCCCTTGTCGTAGATCAAGTACGGCCGACGCCAACAGGATTAACCTTGGGTATCCCTTCCCGATATTCCCCGAGGTCAAGATGGTGCTCCATCGTGTTCATCACCAGATCCTGCGCAGCCACCACTTGTTCGAACCCCTGGACGAGGCGCAGTTGAACGAGCTGATGAGCAGCAGCCAATTGCTCAGTGTCGACAAAGGCGAACCGCTGTTCCGCCAGGGCGAACCGGCCGATGCGTTCTACTTCGTGATCGCCGGCGCGGTGAAAATCTACCGCCTCACCCCGGACGGCCAGGAGAAGGTGTTCGAGGTGATTGGCGAACGGCAGACCTTCGCCGAAGCCATGATGCTGATGGATACGCCCAACTACGTGGCGTGCGCCGAAGCGGTGTGCCCCACGCAGTTGTACCGGCTGTCCAATGCCACCTACATGCGTTTGCTGCAGAGCAACAGCCGCCTGACCTTCGCCCTGCTCGGCAAGTTGTGCGTGCGCCTGCACCAGCGGGTCAACGAGATCGAAACCCTGTCGCTGAAAAACGCCACCCACCGCGTGGTGCGCTACCTGCTCACGCAACTGGTGCGCTTGCAAAGCACTACCGACTGCAGCTTCGAGCTGCCGATGGCCAAGCAACTGATTGCCGGGCACCTGTCGATCCAGCCGGAGACGTTTTCGCGGATTATCCGACGCTTGATCGACGAGAAAATCATCACCCAGGACGGCCGGCAGATCGCAATTCTCGACCGCCCGCGCCTGGAGCAATTCGAGTGAAAACCTGCCTGGTCTGCCAGCACGGCAATGCCGTGGAGCGCGACCTGTGCGAGCATTGCGCCACACCGCTGCCCGAGGCCCACGCCAGCACCCAGGCGCGCCGACTGAAGCGTTTCCAGTGGTTCTGCCTGGGCCTGACGCTGTTCTGCGTGGTGATGTTCTTCTGGTTGCCCAGGGACTTTTACTGAGTCTCGGTCAACTGCCGATACAGCTGCGGCAGGCGTTGCGGTAATTGTTCCGGGCGATGGATCAGGGTGAAACCATGGGCGCCGAACATGTACGGCAGATAGTCGCCGGCCTGTTTGTCGATGGTGATGCAGAACGGAATCAAGCCCTGGCGCCGCGCTTCGACCACCGCCTGGCGCGTGTCCTCCACGCCGTAACGTCCCTCATACAGGTCCAGGTCATTGGGCTTGCCGTCGGTGATCAACAACAGCAACTTACGCCGCTGCGGGCAGGCGCCCAGCAACTGGGTAGCCTGACGGATAGCCGCGCCCATGCGCGTGTAGTAGCCCGGCTTGAGGCCCTGGATCGCGCCGCGCGTGCGGTCGTCATAGGCTTGCTGGAACGTTTTGAGCACCTGCAAGCGCACCTGGTGCCGCCGCAGTGAAGAAAACCCATACAACGCAAAGCGATCCCCTGCCCCGGCCAGGCTTTCACCAAACAGCAGCAGGCTGTCGCGTATCACATCGATGACCTTTTGCTCATCGTTGACATGGGCATCGGTGGACATCGACAGATCGGCCAGCAACAGGCACGCCAGGTCGCGGTGGGTGTGGCGTTGTTCAAGGAACAGCCCGCGTTCGGCGCAGGCGCCCTGCTGGCGCTGCACATGAAAATCCAGCCAGGCCTGCAGGTCGACCTCTGACCCCTGGGGCTGCTGGCGCTGCCATTGGCGGTCGGTGCGCAGGCTCTGGAATTGCCGGCGCAAGCGCTGGGCCTGGGCCTGCAACCGCGCGGGCAAGGGTTGCGGGGCGTCGCAACGCGGCTGCATCAATTGCAGGTTGACGAAGCCTTCCTGCAAGCACTGCCGGCGATAGTCCCACTCGGGCAACTTGATGCCGTCGCCCAAGGGGATGTCGTCGACATCGGCGGGCGGCAGATCCAGGTGCAGCTTGAGCCCGCCGCTCTTGCGCACGCGCTGGCGCGACAGGCTCAACTGGTCGAGGTCTTCGGCGACGCGGGCAGCGTCCGGGTCCTGGCTATCGTCGGACCAGCGATCGAGGTCGACGTGTTCGCTCCAACTGAACAGGTTTTCCAGGCGCACCACCAGCAGGCCGCCATCGCGACTCGCGTCGTCAACGCGGGTGGCACGCTTGGGCCCGCCTTGCTGCTCGCCGGGCGGGGCTGAGAGGTCGTCGCCCTCCTCTTCCAGGTCGGTATTTTGCGCGGTGTCCAACTGCAGCGCCGGGTACAGCCATAACGGCAACGGCCAGGCGGCCCGTGAACTGCGCGGCAAGTGACGCACGCTGCCGGGTTCGCGCAGGGCCTTGCGCAAGGCCCGCTCCAGGGCGGCTTCGTCGGGTTTGAGGCTGGCGGGATCGGGGCGCAGTTGCAGGTGCGCCTCCACCAGGCGTTGGTAGCGCGGCAGCATCGCCGGGTAGCGCTGCAACAGCAGCCAGGTCCAGCGTTGGTTGTCGCGCGCCCAGTGGCTCATCGGCCCGGCGTGGGCCGCGAGCAGCGCCAGCCAGCGGTACAACTCGTGATTCAGCGCCGCGTCGGGAAACACCGCCAGGCGTGCCGGCAAGCGCAAGCGGTTACCGTCGCAGGACGCCAGGGGGGCTTGCTTGCAGGTGCCGGCGATACGCATCAACAGGTTGCGGCGCAGCAACAGGTCGCGTTCGCAGGCCGCCTCCAACGCCATCCCGCCAGCGCCGCCCAGGGCGCGGAACAACAGGGCCAGGCTGCGCTGATGGTCCGTCAGCGCGACCTGCGCCTCGGGGAAATCGACATTGGCACGGCGGGTGATGAAGCGGTGCCAGACGCTGCCGACCCACTCTTCCAATTCCAGGGTAAAGGCCATGAGCCGTGCTCCAAACGTAAAACGGCCCGCTGTACCAGCCGGGCCGCCGTCTTAGGGATTGACGATCAATACACAATCGGCGCCGGCGCACCGGCGACGGCTTGGCGTTGGCGGAAGCTGTACAGGTAGCAGAGCAGCCCCAGCAGGAACACCACGCCACTGGCCAACCGGGCCCAGAACAAGACGGTCAAATGCTCGACCGTGGCCATGAACGGCAAGGCCACACCGTCCGCCGGCCAGCGCTGCAACCACACCTGCACCACACCGGCTGCGGTGAGGAGCAAGGTGATCATCACCATCGACAGCACCATCAGCCAGAAGCCCCAGATTTCAATGGTCTGCGAACGCGCATCGGGCGCTTCGCCGAGGCCGCGCAAGCGTGGCATGGCGTAGCTGATCAGGGTCATCACGATCATCGCGTAGGCCCCGAAGAACGCCAGGTGACCGTGGGCCGCCGTGAGCTGGGTACCGTGGGTGTAGAAGTTGACCGGTGCCAGCGTATGCAGGAAGCCCCAGACCCCGGCGCCGAAGAACGCTGTCACCGTGGTGCCCTTGGCCCACAAGGTCGCCGCGCGGTTCGGGTGCTGGCGCCGCCGACGCTTGACCATGGTGAAGGCGAACATCACCATCGCCAGGAACGGCAGCGGCTCCAGGGCCGAGAAGATCGAGCCGACCCACAGCCACACCTCGGGTGCGCCGATCCAGAAGAAGTGGTGCCCAGTGCCGATGATCCCGGTGATCAAAGCCATGGCGATGATCACGTACAGCCATTTCTCCACCACTTCACGGTCGACGCCGGTGACCTTGATCAGCACGAACGCCAGCATCGAGCCCATGATCAGTTCCCACACGCCTTCTACCCAAAGATGCACCACCCACCACCAGTAGAACTTGTCACGTGCGAGGTTACCGGGGTTGTAGAAGGAGAACAGGAAGAACACCGCGAGGCCGATCAGGCCGGTCATCATCACCATGCTGACCGTGGTTTTGCGGCCCTTGAGCAGGGTCATGCCGATGTTGTAGAGAAAGCCCAGGCACACCACCACGATGCCCATTTTGGTAATGGTCGGTTGCTCGAGGAACTCGCGGCCCATGGTCGGCAGCAGTTCGTTATGGGTCAGCTTGGCCAGTGCCGCATAGGGCACCAACAGGTAACCGAGGATGGTCAACACCCCGGCTGCGGCAAACACCCAGAACAGCAAGATCGCCAGTTTGGGGCTGTGCAGTTCGCGGTCGGCCTCCTCGGGTATCAGGTAATAGGCGGCGCCCATGAAGCCGAACAACAGCCAGACGATCAACAGGTTGGTATGGACCATCCGCGCCACGTTGAAGGGGATCAACGGGAACAGAAAGTCGCCCACCACGTATTGCAGGCCCATGATCAGGCCAAACAGCACCTGGCCGACGAACAGGATCAAGGCAAACACAAAGTAGGGTTTGGCCACGGCCTGGGATTGGAATTTCAGATAGGGATTGGCGCTGCGCATGGCTCAGCCCTCCTTGTTGGGTGGCCAGTTATTGGTATCGATCTTCGAGCTCCATTTGAGGAACTCGGCCATATCGTCCACCTCCTGGTCGCTGAGGTTGAATTGCGGCATGGCGCGACGCCCCGGCACCCCAAGGGGCTGCATTTTCATCCAGGCGTGCAGGAACGGCTTGAACCCTTCGTCACCCCCACGACGCTTGAACACATTGCCCAGCTCCGGCGCAAAGTACGCGCCTTCGCCCAACAGGGTGTGGCAACCGACGCAGTTATTACGCTCCCAGACGCTCTTGCCGCGGATCACCGATTCAGTGAGCTGGTCGACATTGCTACGGGCGGGAAAGGTTTGTTCGGTGTGGTAGGTCAAGGCCAGGAAAATCAGGAAGAAGAACACGCTTCCTCCGAAATAGATGTTCCTGGCCATGCCCTTGGTGAAGGTCTCTGACATGGTCGCTTCCTCATGGCTTGGCGGGGGTCATGATAGGAAGGTGGAGGGTGAAAACCGCTTGATGGCGATCAAGAATTGTTGATCGGGGTGGTCAAGTATTCTTGGGGAATTGAGTCTGGGTCGGTTGCGGCGGTGACAGTGCCTTTTTAAAGCGGGTTTTCATTGGCTCAAAAATATTGAATAAATCCGTCCCGTTTGGCTCCGTGTGATTCAGGGTGTGGCGAAGAAACTAAGCGTGCTCTTTAGCGTTGCCCAGTGAGCCGCTTCGGCGGGCCCGAGGGGTTGGGTCTTGACGTAACTCAACGCGATCAGGCGGCGTGTGCCCGGTAGTTGCAGCGCCAACTGGTACTGGTAAAAGCTGTCGCTGCCTTTGTTGAAACTGTTCTGCACTTCATAGGCATCGACATCCAGTGCGGCCCCCACCTTTATGGCTTGCACTGGCGAGTAACGAAGGTACTTCTCCTGTTGTTCGAGCGTCTTGAGCTGCGCTTCGAAGTTACTTTGCAACGTTTCGCCGTCCGCCAGCGGGCTACGGCTGACGACCAGCGTGGTGCCCAGGTGGGCGAACTTGAGAATATTGATCGAGGCATCCTGTACGGCTGCATCGGGCAAGGTGAATTGGGCTTCATTGATCAAGTAGTTCATGGTGCAAGCATCTCGTTATTGGCCGGCGCCCGGCTTGTCCGCAAATGTTGATTCGACGGCGTTATGAATAGTGGTTCGCACCCCCTGCTGACCGGGTGATGTGCCCTTGTCACTGCCCTGGTTGATATCCAGTTTGCCTTTGGTCTGGATCTTGCCGCTGCCGGAGGAAAACAGATTGAACGAGCCACAGGTCAGGTTGATGGCTCCGTCTGCCGTGAGCTCAATCACACTGTCGCCGCACACCAGGCGAATACTGTCTCCAGCTTCGATGGTATAGCGCGTGGCGGCGCTGTCAGACTTGGCGCCGCCCACCAGCAGGGTGTCGTTGTTGCGTACTACGCGCAGGCGATTAGCGCCAATCGTCACCGTCTCGTTGTGCCCAATACTCTTGTTGCGGTCATGCCCCACCGAATGGCTCTCATCCACCTCGACGACGATGTCCTGATTGC
>NZ_QBUF01000015.1:0-181816 GCF_003058185.1 Pseudomonas sp. GV105 | reverse complement strand
CAGCAGTGAAACGATGCATCGCCGATGGTAGTGTGGGGTTTCCCCATGTGAGAGTAGGTCATCGTCAAGATTAAATTCCAGAACCCCTGTTTGCTCGCGCAGACAGGGGTTTTGTTTTGGGCGATCGGAAAAGGCCACTGAATCTGTAGACACTCGATGTCCGGTTTTGGGCCGAAAGCAGCCCCTTTCTCGACAAACAGGTCTACCATGCCAGCCCGGCAGTGGTCCACGCGCTACCGTCCATTTTTCATAAAGGCATCGCAATGACCATCGACCAAATCTCCCTTCCCAAAGGTGTCGGCCCTCACGCCTCCAAACTCCTCGACGCCATCACCGGTGCCTCCACCCACGAAGAACTCAACCGTGCCGGCGGCAAAGCCGAAGGTTTTGTCTTGGGCCTTGAGTCCACCAAAGCCATCAAGAGCCAAATCGCCGAGTCGTTGTATGTGGCTTACGACGACGCGGCGAGCAATCGCGCGAGTGAGTTGAAGGGCTAGTCGTCAGCCGCCGAGGTCTTCGGACAGGTCAAGCAGCAAGGCGCGGTGGACGTGTTACAGGGCAAGACTCAATAACCATCCGAGCGCGCCGCTTCCGACAACCACCAGCCACGGTGGCAGCTTCCACACCATCAACGCCACCAGGCCGACCAGGGCCAGGCCGAAATCCCGTGCGCTGAAGATCGCACTGGTCCATACCGGCTGGTACAGCGCCGCCAGCAACAGCCCCACCACCGCTGCGTTCACGCCCGCAAGGGCGGCCTGGGTGCGCGGGCTGCGGCGCAGGCTTTCCCAGAAGGGCAGTGCGCCCAGCACCAGTAAAAACGACGGGGCGAAGATGGCCAGCAGGCAGAGCAGGCCACCGAGCCAGCCGCTCGGGGCCTGGCTCATCGACGCGCCGAGGAACGCGGCGAAGGTGAACAAGGGGCCGGGCATGGCCTGGGCGGCGCCATAGCCGGCGAGGAAGACATCGTTGCTCACCCAGCCGGTGGGCACGACTTCGGCCTGCAGCAGTGGCAGCACCACGTGGCCGCCGCCGAACACCAGCGAACCGCTGCGGTAGAACGCGTCGGTCATCGCCAGGCCCTGATTGGGGATCAGTTGGGCCAGGATCGGCAGGCCGGCCAACACCAGCACAAACAGCGACAACCACATCGCCCCCGCGCGGCGGCTGAGCGTCACGGGTAATGCATCGTGCGCGGCCGGTGGCGTGGGCTTGAACAGCAGCAGGCCCGCCAGCGCCGCCGCGCTGATCACGGCGACCTGGCCCCACGCCGAGGTTTGCAGCAGGGCCACGCACGCCGCGATCAGCATCACGGTGATGCGCGCGGCGTCGCTACACAGATTGCGCGCCATGCCCCACACGGCTTGGGCGACCACGGCGACGGCCACCACCTTAAGGCCATGCAGCGCACCCGGCGGGAGCGCCGTGCTGTGCTGGGCAATGCCCAAGGCGAACAGGATCAGCACAACGGCCGACGGCAGCGTAAACCCCAACCATGCCGCCAGCGCCCCACCGTAGCCAGCCCGCGACAGGCCCAGCGCGATACCTACCTGGCTGCTGGCCGGGCCGGGCAGGAATTGGCACAGCGCGACCAAATCCCCATAACTGCGCTCGCTCAGCCAGCGGCGCCGGGTGACGAACTCGTCGCGAAAGTAACCCAGGTGTGCGACGGGGCCGCCGAAGGAGGTGAGCCCCAAGCGCAGGAAAATCAGAAACACCGACCAGGAGCTGGCGGGGCGATCAGTCGGGGAATGGGCCAAGGTCGGCGTCTCGGTGAGGGCAATAGGGGAGCGGTGTGTCGAGGCACCTTAGCGAATTTTGATGACGTGAAGAAGAGGCCGTTACGTGAAAGCGTAACCCGCGTTGTTGTACTGTTGGCTCCCCAGGACAGGTGCCCACTGCAAAGGATTGAGCATGACATTGACCGTCGAAACCTTTCTCGAGTTGGCCATGGCCAACCCCATCAACGCCGAGATCACCGCGCGCCTGCCGGCCCTTGGTGTGAACCAGTGCATGCTGACCGCGGGCTGTCTGTTCCAGGCTGTTTGGAATCATCAGTCGAATCTGCCTGCTGACCAGGGGGTAAAGGACTACGACGTTTTTTACTTCGACCCGGACCTTTCCTGGGAGGCCGAAGACGCGGTCATTCGCGCTGCACAGCGGCTGTTCGAGGATTTGGAGGTAGAAATTGAAGTGAAGAATCAGGCGCGCGTTCACCTTTGGTATGGCCAGCGGTTTGGCCGACCGTATCCGCAGCTGCACTCCGCGCGCGCCGGGATTGATCGTTACCTGGTGGCCGGGACGTGCATCGGGCTGGATGTGGCGACGGGCGAGGTGTATGCGCCATTTGGTTTGACTGATATGGAGCAGGGCCTGCTCAGGATCAACCCGATCAATCCTGAGCCGGAGTTGTTTGCGCAGAAGGCGCGCAGCTATCAGGCGCGGTGGCCTTGGCTGAGGATTGTCGAGGATTAGCCCAGCGCACGCGGCCGTTCGGCAGGTGCTGCACGCTGATCCCATCGCCGCCTCGCCGTGCTCGACAGCGCCGACATTTGAACGGTGTTGCCGTTAAGCGCGCAGTCGCAGAATCTGCGCCCCGTCAAACGGGTCCGTCAGGTAGTGCGCCTGCACCCCGAAGGTGTCCTGCAGCCGCTGCGGCGTCAGCACGTCCTGCGGCTTGCCCAGCGCCACCAAACGCCCGCGGTCCAGCACGGCCAGGCGATCACAGGTCAGTGCCTGGTTGAGATCGTGCAGGGCGATCAGGGTCGTCACGGGTAACGCCTGCACGCCCTTGAGAATCGACAGTTGATGCTGAATATCCAGGTGGTTGGTCGGCTCATCCAACACCAGAATCTGTGGCCGTTGCGCCAGGGCGCGGGCGATGTGTACGCGTTGGCGCTCACCGCCGGAGAGGCTGCGCCAGGCGCGGTTGCTCAAGTGCATGGCGTCCACGTCGTGCAGCGCCTGGCGCACGATGCGATCGTCTGCCTCGGACCACGGGCTCAGCGCTGACAGCCACGGGGTGCGGCCCAATGCGACAGCGTCGAACACCCGAATGGCATCGTCGGTGTCGGCCTGTTGTTCCACCACGGCCAGACGTTGTGCCACGGTGCGGCGGGGCAGTTCGCCCAGGCGCTCGCCACCCAGGCGTACTTCGCCATGAGCGGGGGTACGCAACCCGGCCAACAGTTTGAGCAAGGTGGATTTACCCGAGCCGTTCGGGCCGACGATCCCGAGGGTTTCGCCGGGCGCCACCTCCAGGTGGATATCCCGCAGCAACTCGGCTTCCCGCACCTTGAAGCCCAGCCCGCTGCAGCTCAATACCGGCGCACTCATCGAGGGTTTCTCCGGCCGATCAGAATCAGTGCAAACACCGGCGCGCCGACCAGCGCAGTGACCACGCCCACCGGAATCACCTGGCCCTTGATCAAGGTGCGCGACAGTACATCCGCTGCAATCAAAAACAGCGCGCCGCCCAATGCGCTGGCCGGCAACAGGCGCGAGTGCCCGGTGCCGAGCAGCAGGCGCGCGGCATGGGGAATCACCAGCCCGACAAAACCAATGGAGCCGACAATCGACACCATCACCGCCGTGACCAATGCCGCGCAGCCCACCAGCACCCATTGCACGCGGCGCACCGGGATGCCGAGGGAGGCCGCCGAGTCGCGCCCGAAGGTGAACGCATCCAGCGCCCGACGATGCCACAGGCACACCGCCAACCCGGCGACCGCCACCGGCACCGCCAGCCACACCGACGGCCAACGCACGCCGCTGAGGTTGCCCAGCAGCCAGAACAGAATGCCGCGTGCCTGTTCGGAGCTGGCCGACTTGGTGATCAGGAACGCGGTGAGCGCATTGAACAGCTGCGAGCCGGCAATGCCTGCGAGGATGATCTGCCCGGTGCCGCTGGACGAACCGCTGGCCCGTGCGAGCAATACCACCAGCGCAAACGCCGCCATCGCTCCGCCGAACGCACCGACCGACAGCGAAACCAAGCCGCCGCCGACGCCCATCAGCACCACCAGGACTGCGCCGGTCGAAGCGCCGGCGCTGATGCCCAGCAGGTAAGGATCGGCCAGGGGGTTGCGCAACAACGACTGCAAAATCACCCCGCAGGTGGCCAGCCCGGCCCCGCATGCGGCGGCGACCAGGGCGCGGGTCAGGCGGTAGTTCCACACCACGCCTTCATCGATCGGGTCCAGTACGTAGCCGGCCGCCCACAGTTTGTTGGCGAGTACCTGCAACACCACCTGCGGCGCGATGGCGGTTTCGCCGATGGCCACGCCGGCGAGCACGGCGATCAGTAGCAATGCCAGGGCGAGTAGGGTTCGTATCATCTCGGCAGGTCGTAGCCGTCGATGGCCGCAGCCAGTTGTTCAAGACCCTCGAAGGTCCGCACGCTGGCCTGCAGGGCCATGGCGTCGAGGATGATGATGCGGTTGTGTTTCACCGCGTCCATGTTGCGCGTCACCGGGTCGCTGCGCAGGAAGGCGAGCTTCTGTGCATGATCGTCGGCCGGGTAGCGGCGGCGGTCCATGCGGGCGATCACCAGCACGGTGGGGTTGGCCTTGGCGATGGTTTCCCAGCCGACGGCGGGCCATTCCTCATCGGACTGCACCACGTTGCGCAGGCCGAGCGTTTGCAGCATGAATTCGGGGACACCCTTGTGACCGGCCACGTAGGGATCGCTGGCCATCTCGGCGCTGGAAAACCACACCAGCGCGCTGGCCTGCTTGAGCCCCTTGCCTTGCACGGTGGCGACGGACTTGGCCAGGCGTGCCTTGAGTTCATCGTTGAGTTGCTGGCCGCGATCCTGCACGTCGAAAATCTCCGCCAACTGGCGGATGCCCTTGTAGATCGTGTCGATGCGGAACGGCTCCAGCCGCGTGCCGTCGGCGCCCACCCGGTTGTTCTTGGCTTCGCAGTCGGAGGGCAGCAGGTAGGTGGGGATCTTCAACTCATGAAACTGCTCGCGGGTGCCCACCACGCCTTGCGGGCCGACCACCCATTCCAGTTCGGCCGCCACCAGTTGCGGGCGCTTGGCGATCACCGACTCGAAGCTCGGTTCGTTATTGGCCAGGCGTTCGATGCCGTCGTTCAGCGCCTTGAACTGTGGCAGCACGTTGTTGAACCACAGCGACGTGCCGACCACTTTATCGCCCACGCCGAGGGCATAGAGCATTTCGGTGGCGGCCTGGCCGATGGTCACGGCGCGGGCGGGCGCTTGCGCGAAGGTCAGGCTGCTGCCGCAGTTCTCCACTGTCAGCGGGTACTGAGTGGGGGCCGCTTGGGCCAGGGCACACAGGCCCAGGCCGGTGAGCAGGGCGGTAACGCGTGGCAGCATTGGGCAATCTCCTTGGAGCCGTACCTGGAACAGGGGGTGTACGGTTCGGAAACACGCCCTCGACCGCTGCGGGTGAGGCAGGCAAGGATGTCCTTCCCGGACACCCCGCCGGTTAGTGATTTTGCTGGGCCGGCAGGTCTCCTGACTGATGCGTCGTCGCCACGCTCCAGCCTTCCCGGACGGGGTCCAGTGGCAGTGGGGGAGCGGGCTCGGCATCTACAGTTGCGGGGGCAGTTCCGATTGGCGCGGTGTACCGCGCTTCGGATTCCCTATTAGTCCCGTTTGGGAACCGGCGCGGTATGGTAGTCGATCACGGCGGGGCGATATAGCCTTAGGTCGCCTGGTTACAGACGAATATCTTCAGGGCCCTGGATCAGCGCTTCAATTCGCGTCCCCGTGGCGCGCTCTTCATTGCTGAAACCATCGTAGTCGGCCAGGTTGGCGAAGCGGATACCGGTCAAGCGTTCGATCTGAATCACGCTGCGCTGGTAGGTTCTGAGCTGGCCGAACATGAGGTCGAGCTGACCCAGCTCGCGGTTTTGGTCGATCATGTAGGCGCTGGCGCAGGGCTTGCCGTCGTCGCTGAGGTAGGCGACCACTTTCCAGAACGCTTTGGGGATTTTAATGCCCCGGTAGACGCGATCGTCGTCCGCCAACACCGGGCCGGTAAACACCGTGGCCCGGGCTTTCCAGCGTTGTGTGTTATCGAGAATGTAGTCCTCGAGTTCCAGCCAGGTCTTCTGGTTGAACCCGCTCATCTGCGGTGAGCAGTTGGTGAAGTGGAAGGTGTCGGCATTGGCGATGTTGGCCGCGTCACCCCAGTTGGGGTCCTGTCGGCGCACCAGGTGACCGCGGTCCAGGCCATTGTCGGTGTAGAGCGCATCACCCACCTGTGCGCTGATGGGCAGGCGGCCGTCGTAGGCCCAGGCGTCGTTGCTGCGGATGATATCCACATGCTGTGCGCCATCAATATTGGCGCCCACGTAGAGTGCCAGTCGCCTCGAGCGCGACATGGTCACTGAGAAATGCGTGTAGTCCAGGCGCAGCGGCTGTACGTCAGCCAGCAGGGCTTCATCCACCGTGGGCCATGGCACCACGAAGCGGTCGAGAAACGCTTCAGCGTAGCCGCGCCGGTCCTGCAGGTCCTTGGCCGCGGTGACACGCGCAGTCGCCGCCCTGGCCTCCATGAGGCTGGGGCCGGCCGCGAGCAACGGGCGCAGATCGGCGAGCCGGGGGCGGTGCGAAAGGTCGATTTTGGTGGCGCGTGGGGGCATTGTAAGTTCCTCGCAGTCCTCGGATTAACACTACTGCAGCATAGCTTCATGACAATTTGGCCCAAGCCGCCACGGCAGGACTATTCTTGAACGGTTACCCGGACGTTCACCCCACGCCAAAATGGAGCCAGCCAATGTGTGTTCGCCAGCATCGCAACCCGATTTTCTGCCTGATCCCGCCATACATGCTCGACCAGATCGCCCGCAACGGCGATAAAGCGCAACGGGAAGTCGCGTTACGCACACGCGCCAAAGACAGCACGTTTCGTTCGTTGCGCATGGTTGCCGTACCCGCCAAAGGGGTCGCCCACATGGCCCTGCCCATGGGCGCCGAAAAACGGCGTTCGATCTACAGTGCCGAGGGCGCCGATAGCCTGCCGGGCAAGTTGATCCGTGGCGAAGGGCAGCCCGTCAGTGGTGATGTGGCGGTGGACGAGGCCTACGATGGGTTGGGCGCCACATTCGATTTTTTCGATCAGGTCTTCGACCGCAACTCCATAGACGACGCCGGTATGGCGTTGGACGCGACCGTTCATTTTGGCCAGAACTACAACAATGCATTCTGGAACTCGAGCCAGATGGTGTTTGGTGATGGCGATCAGCAACTATTCAACCGTTTCACAATAGCCCTTGATGTCATTGGCCATGAGTTGGCCCACGGTGTGACCGAAGATGAGGCCAAGCTGATGTATTTCAATCAATCCGGTGCGTTGAACGAGTCGCTGTCCGACGTGTTCGGCTCACTGATCAAGCAGTACGCGCTGCAGCAAACGGCGCAAGATGCAGATTGGTTGATCGGCAAAGGGTTGTTTACCAAGAAAATCAAAGGCACTGCGTTGCGCTCGATGAAAGCGCCGGGCACCGCGTTCGATGACAAGCTGCTGGGCAAGGACCCTCAGCCGGGGCATATGGACGATTTCGTGCAGACCTATGAGGACAACGGCGGGGTGCATATCAATTCCGGTATTCCCAACCATGCGTTCTATCAGGTAGCCACGAAGATCGGCGGGTTTGCCTGGGAGCGCGCAGGGCGTATCTGGTATGACGCGCTACGCGATGCGCGGTTGCGGCCGAACGCGGGGTTCCTGCGTTTCGCGCGCATCACCTACGACATTGCCGGTCGGCTGTACGGTGCTGGCAAGGCCGAGCACAAGGCGGTGAAGGAAGGCTGGAAAGCAGTGGGCATTAACGTCTGACAACCCGCCTGGGCGGTGAGGAACAGCCATGCAAATTTCGATCAAGGAAATTGGGGGACCCGCGTTTTTCCCGGGCCTGGCCCGACCGAACACCGTGGAACTGGAGACGCTGCCCGAGGCGGACCAGCAAGAGTTGCGGCAACTGATCGAGGCTTCACACTTCTTTCAGTTGCCGCAAAGCACCGCGCCGGAACCCGGTAATCCAGGCCAGGTGCATTACACCCTGACCGTGACCGAAGGTGAACGCGAGCACACGGTGTGTGTGCTCGCGCCAGTGAAGTCAGAGGCGCTGGACGGGCTGGTGCAGTGCGTGCGCCGGCATATCCGCTGCTGAGCCTGCTGCGCAGCCCGCGGGATCACGCTCCCTTGCCACAGGGGTTGCTGTGGATTATTTGCGATCCAGCCACACCGTCTGCGCATTGCAGAATTCCCGCACGCCAAAGTGCGACAACTCCCGCCCAAAGCCGCTTTTTTTCACGCCGCCAAACGCCACCCGCGGGTCGGACACGCTGAAGGCGTTGACGAAGATCCCGCCGGTTTCCAGCTGGTCGGCGATCTCGCGTGCTTTCGCCGAGTCGCGGGTGAAGATGCTCGCGGTCAGGCCGAACTCGCTGTCGTTGGCCAGGGCCACGGCGTGATCGGCGTCGCGGGCGCTGATGATGGAGGCGACGGGGCCGAACAGCTCTTGTTTGAACGAGGTCATCTGGTCGGTGACGTCGGCCAGTACGGTCGGTGCGTAGTAGTTGCCGGCGCCGGGCACTTTGTCGCCGCCCAGCAGCAGGGTCGCGCCTTCTGCCAGGGTAGCCTGGACCTGGCCGTGCAGTTCGTCGCGCAGGTCGAAGCGGGCCATCGGGCCGACGTAGGTGTGGGTCGAGGTCGGGTCGCCCATCACCAGTTGGCGGCTGGCTTCGACGAACTTGGCGGTGAAGGCGTCCACCACGCCGGCTTCGATGATCAGGCGCTTGGCTGCGGCGCAGACTTGGCCGCTGTTCTGGAAACGGCCGATCACCGCGGCCTGGACGGCGGCGTCGAGGTCGGCGTCGTTGAGCACGATGAACGGGTCGCAGCCGCCCAGTTCGAGCACGCATTTCTTCAGCGCGGCACCGGCCTGGGCGCCGATGGCCATACCGGCGCGCACGCTGCCGGTGAGGGTGACGGCGGCGATGCGTGGGTCGGCGATGGCTTTGGAAACGCCGTCCTGGGTCACGTTGAGCACTTCGAACAGGCCTTCGGCAAAGCCGGCTTTGTGGAACGCCGCTTTCATCAGGTAGGCGCTGCCCATCACGTTCGGTGCGTGTTTGAGCACGTAAGTGTTGCCGGCGAGCAGCGTCGGCACGGCGCCGCGCAGGACTTGCCAGACCGGGAAGTTCCACGGCATCACCGCGAGGATCGGGCCCAGCGGGCGGTATTCGATGTGCGCGCTGCCGTTGTCCACCAGCGTCGGTTCCGCGGCGAGCATGGCTGGACCGTGGGCGGCGTACCATTCGCTGAGTTGCGCACATTTCTCGATTTCGGCGCGGGCCTGGGTGATGGGTTTGCCCATTTCCAGGGTGATCATCTGCGCCATGGCTTCGGCTTGCTCACGCAGCACGCCGGCCAGGGCCTGCAACCGCTCTGCGCGCTGGCTGAGCGGCTGGCGGCGCCAGGTGCGGAAAGCGGCGGTCGCACGGTTGAGGGTGGCGTCCAGCTTGCTCTCGTTTTCATACGGGTAACTGCCGACCGTTTCGCCGGTGGCGGGGTTGATCGAGAGGGCGTGGGTCTGGTGAGCGATAGCGTTCATGGCACCGTCCTGCTGAAGGTTTGGATTGGAATCAGCGTAAGGGGCTATATCTTTTCTGGAAAGTGAATAATATTAAGCGATACGTTCACGATTGGAGAATGATTTGGACCTGGTGCAGCTGGAAATCTTCAAGGCCGTTGCCGAGCAAGGCAGCATCAGCGCCGCCGCGCAGTTGATTCATCGGGTGCCGTCCAACCTGACCACGCGCATCAAGCAACTGGAGCAGGATCTTGGCGTGGCGCTGTTTATCCGCGAGAAGAGCCGCCTGCGTCTGTCCCCGGCCGGGTGGAATTTCCTCGGCTATGCGCGGCGTATTCTCGACCTGGTACAGGAAGCCCGTGCGACGGTGGCGGGCGAGGAGCCCCAGGGCGCGTTTGCCCTCGGTTCGCTGGAAAGCACCGCAGCGGTGCGTATTCCCGCACTGCTGGCGGCATATAACCAGAAGCACGCCAAGGTCGAGCTGGACCTGAGTACCGGGCCCTCGGGCACGATGATCGAAGGCGTGTTGTCGGGGCGTCTGGCGGCGGCATTCGTCGATGGGCCGGTGTTGCATGCCACCCTGGAGGGCCTGGCGGTGTTCGAGGAGGAGATGGTGGTGATTGCACCGCTGCATCACGCGCCGATCACCCGCGGGCAGGATGTGAACGGGGAAAGCATCTATACCTTTCGCTCCAACTGTTCGTACCGCCACCACTTCGAGCGCTGGTTCGCACAGGACGGCGCGGTGCCGGGGCGGATTTTCGAGATGGAGTCCTACCACGGCATGCTTGCCTGCGTCAGCGCCGGGGCCGGCCTAGCGCTGATGCCGCGCAGCATGTTGGAAAGCATGCCGGGGTTTACCACGGTGAGTGTGTGGCCGCTGACGGACAGTTTCCGCGTCTTGCACACTTGGTTGATCTGGCGCCGAGGCACGGTGTCGCAGAGCCTGAACAGCTTCGTAAGGTTACTGGAGGAACGCGTCCTGGCAACCCCATAAACCAATGTAGGAGGGGGCTTGCCCGCGAAAGCGCTGGGTCAGCCAATACACCCATCACTGATACCCCGCGATCGGGAGCAAGGCCCCTCCCACCTTTCAATCATCATCAGCCGCCGAATTGCAGGGTACCCATCGCCAATTTGGCCATTATCGCTGTCGCACCCAATTGCACGAGCCACAGGGCCAACCCGCCGAGGAATACGCCGAGGGCCACTTGCAAGACCAGGCTTTTCTGGCGCTTGGCTTGCGGCGCGCGCGGGGTGAAGTGGTCCAGTTCGTCGCGGTCGGCACGCAGGTCCAGGTCGTCGTTTCTCATAGGGCTCTCACAGCAAAGGGGCAGTCGGGGTTCAGTCTAGGGGAGCAGGGCGTTTTCTGACAGGCATTAAAAAGGGAAGCCGTAGCTTCCCTTCGTTCAGCGCCGCCAGGTTTATAGAACCTGAACAATCGCCTTCGTTACCGCACCAATGTTCGACTGGTTCAACGCGGCCACACAGATACGCCCGGTGTCCAGCGCGTAGATGCCAAACTCGGTGCGCAGACGGGTGACTTGCTCAACGGTGAGGCCGGAGTAGGAGAACATCCCACGCTGGCGACCGACGAAGCTGAAGTCGTGGCCCGGCGCAGCCTTGGCCAGTTCGGCGACCATCTGCTCGCGCATGCCACGGATGCGCAGGCGCATCTCCGCCAGCTCGGCTTCCCACTGGGCGCGCAGCTCAGGGTTGTTCAGCACTGCGGCCACGACCGCCGCGCCGTGGGTCGGCGGGTTGGAGTAGTTGGTGCGGATCACACGCTTGACCTGGGACAGGATGCGCGCGCTTTCTTCCTTGGATTCGCTGACGATCGACAGCGCGCCCACGCGTTCGCCGTACAGGGAGAACGACTTGGAGAACGAGCTCGATACAAAGAACGTCAGGCCCGATTCCGCGAACAGGCGCACCGCGGCGGCGTCTTCGTAAATGCCATCACCAAAACCCTGGTAGGCCATGTCGAGGAACGGCACCAGGTTTTTCGCCTTGACCACGTCCAGAACTTGTTGCCAGTCGGCCGGGCTCAGGTCGACGCCGGTCGGGTTATGGCAGCAGGCGTGCAGCACCACGATCGATTGCGGCGGCAGGGCGTTGAGGTCGGCGAGCAGGCCGGCACGGTTCACGTCGTGGGTGGCGGCGTCGTAGTAGCGGTAGGTCTGCACCGGGAAGCCGGCTTTTTCGAACAGCGCCTGGTGGTTTTCCCAGCTTGGGTCGCTGATGGCAACCACGGCATTGGGCAGCAGTTGCTTGAGGAAGTCTGCACCGATCTTCAGCGCGCCGGTGCCGCCGACCGCTTGTGCGGTAATCACACGGCCAGCGCTCAGCAGCGGCGAGTCAGCGCCAAACAGCAGCTTTTGCACAGCCTGGTCGTAGGCCACGATCCCGTCGATCGGCAGGTAGCCACGGGCGGCGTGTTGCGCCACGCGAATGGCTTCCGCTTCGGCAACGGCACGCAAGAGTGGAATCTTCCCCTCCTCGTTGCAGTAAACGCCCACGCCAAGGTTGACCTTGGTGGTTCGTGTATCGGCGTTGAATGCTTCGTTGAGGCCCAGGATTGGATCGCGTGGTGCCATTTCGACAGCGGAGAACAGGCTCATTTTTGCGGCAGCTCTTTGGGGGAAAGGAGGGACGTGTCGCGCTCCAGCCGAATGCACTAGAGCGGTGCACAAACGGGGAGCTAGTATAGAGGCCATCACGGTCAAGGGCGACAACCGAAACGGCTTTTCGGCCAAGTTTTTCGGTTTATTTACCGACCGTCAGTCTTAATCCAACCTTGAGCGTAGACGGCAGGTCGGACGATTGCCTTGAAACCCGGCACATTCGTCACCACTTCTACAGCTATCATGGTTTTTTCCTGCAACCTGCGATGAAAATTCGCGGGTCGCTGAGCTTTTTTCGTCCTTGGTGGAGTGCAGCCGGGGGTGACTTGAAAGAGGTACGTTATGTCGGATTTCCAGCTCGTCACCCGCTTTGAACCCGCCGGCGATCAACCCGAAGCGATTCGCCAGATGGTCGAAGGCATCGAAGCGGGCCTGTCGCACCAGACGCTGCTCGGGGTGACCGGTTCGGGCAAGACGTTCAGCATCGCCAACGTGATCGCGCAGATCAACCGCCCGACCCTGGTACTGGCACCGAACAAAACCCTGGCCGCGCAGTTGTATGGCGAGTTCAAGGCGTTCTTCCCGAACAACGCGGTGGAGTACTTCGTTTCCTACTACGACTACTACCAGCCCGAAGCCTATGTGCCGTCCTCCGATACCTTTATCGAGAAGGACGCATCGATCAACGACCACATCGAGCAGATGCGTCTGTCAGCGACCAAGGCGCTGCTGGAGCGCAAGGACGCGATCATCGTCACCACGGTGTCGTGCATCTACGGTCTCGGCAGCCCGGAAACCTATCTGAAGATGGTGCTGCACGTCGACCGTGGCGACAAACTCGACCAGCGCGAACTGCTGCGTCGGCTGACGAGCTTGCAATACACGCGCAACGACATGGACTTCGCCCGCGCCACCTTCCGCGTGCGCGGCGATGTGATCGACATCTACCCGGCGGAGTCCGACCTGGAAGCGATCCGCATCGAGTTGTTCGACGATGAAGTCGAGAGCCTGTCGGCGTTCGACCCGTTGACCGGCGAAGTGATCCGCAAACTGCCGCGTTTCACCTTCTACCCCAAAAGCCACTACGTCACGCCGCGCGAAACCCTGATGGGCGCCGTCGAGGGCATCAAGGTCGAGCTGGCCGAGCGCCTGGAATACCTGCGCGCCAACAACAAGCTGGTGGAAGCCCAGCGCCTGGAACAACGCACCCGTTTCGACCTGGAGATGATCCTGGAACTGGGTTACTGCAACGGCATCGAAAACTACTCGCGCTACCTCTCGGGCCGTGAATCTGGAGCGCCGCCGCCGACGCTCTACGACTACCTGCCGGACGACGCGCTGCTGGTGATCGACGAATCCCACGTCAGCGTGCCGCAAGTCGGCGCGATGTATAAGGGCGACCGTTCGCGCAAGGAAACCCTGGTGGAATACGGCTTCCGCCTGCCGTCGGCGCTGGACAACCGGCCGATGCGCTTCGACGAATGGGAACGCATCAGCCCGCAGACCATCTTCGTCTCGGCGACGCCCGGCAATTATGAGGCTGAGCATGCGGGGCGCGTGATCGAGCAACTGGTGCGCCCGACCGGCCTGGTCGACCCGCAGATCGAAATCCGCCCGGCGTTGACCCAGGTCGACGACCTGCTCTCGGAAATCAGCAAGCGCGTGGCCCTGGAAGAGCGGGTGCTGGTCACCACGCTGACCAAGCGCATGTCCGAAGACTTGACCGACTACCTGGCCGACCACGGCGTGCGCGTGCGCTACCTGCACTCGGACATCGACACCGTGGAGCGCGTGGAGATCATCCGCGACCTGCGCCTGGGCACCTTCGATGTGCTGGTGGGGATCAACCTGCTGCGCGAAGGCCTGGACATGCCGGAAGTGTCGCTGGTGGCGATTCTGGACGCGGACAAGGAGGGCTTCCTGCGCTCCGAGCGTTCGCTGATCCAGACCATCGGCCGTGCGGCGCGTAACCTCAATGGCCGGGCGATTCTCTACGCCGACCGCATCACCGGCTCCATGGAGCGGGCGATTGGCGAGACCGAGCGCCGTCGCGACAAGCAGATCGCCTTCAACCTGGCGAACGGCATCACGCCCAAAGGCGTGTTCAAGGACGTCGCCGATATCATGGAAGGCGCCACCGTGCCCGGCTCGCGCAGCAAGAAGCGCAAAGGCATGGCCAAGGCCGCCGAGGAAAGCGCCAAGTACGAAAACGAACTGCGCTCGCCGAGCGAGATCGCCAAGCGTATCCGCCAGTTGGAAGAGAAAATGTACCAACTGGCGCGGGATCTGGAGTTCGAAGCGGCGGCGCAAACCCGCGATGAAATCGGCAAGTTGCGTGAGCGCCTGTTGGCGGTTTGATCGGTGGTGGCGGTACTGGCCTCATCGGGGGCAAGCCCCCTCCCACATTTGACCGCATTTCAACGTTGGAACCCGATCAAGTGTGGGAGGGAGCTTGCTCCCGATAGGCGCGACACAGTCTCAATGACTCCCCCAGCCTCAAGCCCCGCCGGCAACGCCGTGCTCAACAAAATCACCAGCATGCCCAAGCTTGAAATGCCGTCAAATGTGGGAGGGAGCTTGCTCCCGATAGGCGCGAAAATGTACCAGCTGGCGCGGGATCTGGAGTTCGAAGCGGCGGCGCAAACCCGCGATGAAATCGGCAAGTTGCGTGAGCGCCTGTTGGCGGTTTGATTGGTAGTGGCGGTACTGGCCTCATCGGGGGCAAGCCCCCTCCCACATTTGACCGGGTTCCAACTTTGAAATGCCGTCAAATGTGGGAGGGAGCTTGCTCCCGATAGACGCGAAAATGTACCAACTGGCGCGGGATCTGGAGTTCGAAGCGGCGGCGCAAACCCGCGATGAAATCGGCAAGTTACGTGAGCGCCTGTTGGCGGTTTGATCGGTAGTGGCGGTACTGGCCTCATCGGGGGCAAGCCCCCTCCCACATTTGACCGGGTTCCAACTTTGAAATGCCGTCAAATGTGGGAGGGAGCTTGCTCCCGATAGGCGAGAAAATGTACCAGCTGGCGCGGGATCTGGAGTTCGAAGCGGCGGCGCAAACCCGCGATGAGATCGGCAAGTTGCGTGAGCGTCTGTTGGCGGTTTGATCGGTGGTGGCGGTACTGGCCTCATCGGGGGCAAGCCCCCTCCCACATTTGACCGCATTTCAACGTTGGAACCCGATCAAGTGTGGGAGGGAGCTTGCTCCCGATAGGCGCGACACGGTCTCAATGACTCCCCCCAGCCTTAAGCCCCGCCGGCAACGTCTTGGTCAACAAGATCGCGAGCATGCTTACGCCCAACGCGAACCCCACGCAGTGAAACGCATCGTTGTAGGCCATGATCTGCGCCTGCTGGTGCGTAATCTCACTGAGTTTGCCCAGCGCCGCCGTCGGGTTGCCGAACTGTTCCGTCAGCGTCGCCAGCCGCTCCGCCACCTGCGGGTTGGTCGGCACGATCGCTTCGCGTAAATAATCGAAATAGGTCTTGGTGCGCGCATCCAGCAAGGTCGCCAGCAGCGCGATACCGATGGCGCCGCCGAGGTTGCGCAGGATGTTGAACAGGCTGGAAGCCGACCCGGCGTCCTGCGGCAGGATGTAGGCCGTGGCGATCAGCGAGATGGTCACCATGATCAACGGCTGCCCGAGGGCGCGGATGATCTGGATCTGGTTGAATTGGCTGCCGGCAAAGTCTGGGTTGAGCACCCCCGAGGAAAAACTCGCCAGGCCGAACAGCCCGAAGCCTACGGCGCACAGCCATTTGGGCGACACGTATTTCATCAGCTTGGGCACCAGCGGGATCAGGAACAGCTGCGGAATGCCCATCCACATGATCACTTCGCCGATCTGCAGCGCGTTGTAGTTCTGGATCTGCGCCAGGTACAACGGCAACAGATAGATCGAGCCATACAAGCCGACGCCCATCCCCAGGCTGGAAATACTCGACAGGCCGAAGTTGCGATTGGCCAGGATGCCAAGGTTGATCAGCGGGTTGGGTTTGGACAGCTGCACGATCACGAAGGTGATCAGGCTCAGCAGGGCGATGCTGCCCAGGCTGACGATCAGGTTCGACTCGAGCCAGTCCTTGCGGTGGCCTTCTTCCAGAAACACCTGCAAACAGCCCAAGCCGATGGCGAGGCTGACGATGCCGGCGTAGTCGGTGCTTTTGAGCAACTCCCAGTGGGGCGCCTTTTTTTCCAGGCCGTAGAGCAGCCCGGCGATCATCAGCAGCCCGGGCGGCACGTTGATGTAGAAGATGTATTCCCAGCCCCAGTTTTCCGTGAGCCAGCCGCCGATGGTCGGGCCGATGGACGGCGCGAAGGTGGCGGTCATGGCAAACATCGCCATGCCTTTGGCGCGGTGGTGCTCGGGCAGCTTGATCAGGGTCAGGGTGAACGCCAGCGGGATCAGCGCGCCGCCGGTAAACCCCTGCAGGGCGCGGAACACGATCATGCTTTCCAGGCTCCAGGCCATGGAGCACATCAGCGAGGCGATCAGGAACCCCACCGACACCCACACCGCCAGGCGCCGTGCCGAGAGCAACTGCACCAGCCAGGCGGTAAGGGGGATCATGATGATTTCGGCCACAAGGTAGGAGGTGGAAATCCACGAGCCTTCTTCCAGGGTGGCCGACAGCGCGCCCTGGATGTCCTTGAGGGACGAGTTGGTGATCTGGATGTCGAGCACCGCCATGAAGGCGCCGAGCATCACGCTCATCACCGCGATCCAGTCGCGCCGGGTCGGTTCGCCGACCGGGCGCAGCAGTTGATCACCGGCCATCAGGCTGATCTTTGATGTTCACTTTGACCGTGACGGACATGCCGGGGCGGATCTTGCCCTTCAGCGGGTTATCCGCAGCAAACGTAAGTTTCACCGGAATCCGTTGTACGACTTTGGTGAAGTTGCCGGTGGCATTGTCCGGCGGCAACAGGCTGAACTGCGCCCCGGAGGCCGCGAACAGGCTGTCGACCCGCGCCTCGATCGGCGTATCGCCGTAAGCATCGAACGTCAGCTCGGCCTTTTGCCCAGGCTGCATGTGGCCGATCTGGGTTTCCTTGAAGTTGGCCTGAATCCAGATGTCCTGGTCGGGGACGATCGACAGCAGGTAGGCACCGGCCTGTACGTATTGGCCGTTGCGCGCGGCGCGTTGGCCGACCAGGCCGCTGATGGGCGCGTGGATTTCGCTGCGGGTCAGGTTCAGCTCGGCCTGGGCCAGGTCGGTTCTGGCGTTGGCGATCAGCGCGTCGAGGCGCTTGATCTCGGCATTCAGCGCGTTGACCTGCTGGCGCTGCCCCTGCAGGTCGGCCTGGGCCATGGCCACTTGGGAGCGGGCGATATGGTTGTCGGCGGAGAGGGTGGTCACCCGTTCTTCCGAGACGTAGCCGGGTTTGCGCAGGGTTTGGGCGCGGGACAGGTCGATCTGCGAGCGGCCCAGGCTGGCCTGGCTGGACGCGACTTTGGCTTCGCCGGCGGCGATCAGGCTGGCTTGCTGGGTCAACTTGCTCTGCGCCTGGGTGCGCTCGGCTTCGCGCATGGCGAGGGCGGCGTTGGCGCGGTCCACGGCGAGGTGGAAGTCGTCGTCTTCAAGCCTCACCAGCAACTGGCCTTGTTGCACGTGTTCGTTGTCGCCCACCAGCACCTCGACAATCCGCGCGCCGAGCTGGCTGGAGACACGGGTAATCTCACCCTGCACGTAGGCGTTGTCGGTGCTTTCGTAGAAGCGGCCCCTGAAGAACCAATGGGCGAAGAAACCCAGGGCGATCAGGCTCACGATCAATACGAAGATAAGCAGGCGGCGTTTCAGTGGGGCAGGCATGGGCGCGGAGTCTGTAACAAGAGGTAATGGAATATAACCAGCCAGCCAGCTGGCAAATAGCTACGGCGAGTCTCCAGGCTCAAACTTGGCCTATATGCCATGCTCGGTACGGAGGACGCTGGAGCCTAAGTGCCCATGGCTGTTACCATTCGCCCCTTGTTTCAATTTCAGTTATATCGCCCATTCGAGACCAGCCATGACCACCGTCCGCACGCGCATCGCGCCATCGCCTACCGGGGACCCCCACGTCGGCACTGCCTACATCGCCTTGTTCAACTACTGCTTTGCCAAGCAGCACGGCGGTGAATTCATCCTGCGGATCGAAGACACCGATCAACTGCGTTCGACCCGCGAGTCCGAACAGCAGATTTTCGATGCCCTGCGCTGGTTGGGCATCACCTGGTCGGAAGGCCCGGACGTCGGCGGCCCGCACGGCCCGTATCGCCAGAGCGAGCGCAGCGACATCTACAAGCAGTACACCCAGCAGTTGGTCGACATGGGCCATGCGTTCCCCTGCTTCTGCACCGCCGAAGAACTGGACCAGATGCGCGCCGAACAACAGGCCCGTGGCGAAACCCCGCGCTACGACGGCCGTGCGCTGCTGCTGTCGAAAGAAGAAGTGGCCGCGCGCCTGGCGGCCGGCGAGCCCCATGTGATCCGCATGAAGGTGCCGAGCGAAGGCGTGTGCGTGGTGCCGGACATGTTGCGCGGCGACGTCGAGATCCCGTGGGACCGCATGGACATGCAAGTGCTGATGAAGACCGACGGCCTGCCGACGTACTTCCTGGCCAACGTGGTCGATGACCACCTGATGGGCATCACCCATGTGCTGCGCGGGGAAGAATGGCTGCCCTCGGCGCCGAAGCTGATCCTGCTCTACGAGTACTTCGGCTGGGAACAACCGCAGCTGTGCTACATGCCGCTGCTGCGCAACCCGGACAAGAGCAAGCTGTCCAAGCGCAAGAACCCGACCTCGGTGACCTTCTACGAGCGCATGGGCTTCATGCCCGAAGCGATGCTCAACTACCTGGGCCGCATGGGTTGGTCGATGCCGGACGAGCGCGAGAAGTTCTCGCTGCAGGAAATGGTCGATAACTTCGACCTGTCCCGCGTGTCGCTGGGCGGACCGATCTTCGATATCGAGAAGCTGTCGTGGCTCAATGGCCAGTGGCTGCGTGACCTGCCGGTGGAAGAGTTCGCCAGCCGCGTGCAGCAGTGGGCGTTGAACCCCGAGTACATGATGAAGATCGCGCCGCTGGTGCAGGGCAGGGTGGAGACGTTCAGCCAGGTCGCACCGTTGGCCAGTTTCTTCTTCGCCGGTGGCGTGAACCCGGACGTCAAACTGTTTGAGTCGAAGAAACTCTCCGCCGATCAGGTGCGCCAGTTGATGCAACTGATCCTGTGGAAGCTCGAAAGCCTGCGCCAGTGGGAGAAGGACGCCATCACCGCGACGATCCAGGCCGTGGTCGAATCCCTCGAGCTGAAATTGCGCGATGCCATGCCGTTGATGTTTGCCGCGATCACCGGGCAGGCCAGTTCGGTGTCGGTACTCGACGCGATGGAAATTCTCGGCCCGGACCTTACGCGTTTCCGTCTGCGCCAAGCCCTTGATTTGCTTGGTGGTGTGTCGAAGAAAGAAAACAAAGAGTGGGAGAAGCTGCTGGGCGCGATCGCCTGAGTCAGCGCTTGTGGCGGCCAAACCCCGGTTTTTCGGGGTTTGGTTGGTAAGTGATTGTTATCCCGGCAAAAAATTTTGGAAATTGTTGAAAATAAATTTGACACGTTCCCAAAGCGCCATTAAGATTCGCCCCGTCCTCACCGATGAGGGGCTATAGCTCAGCTGGGAGAGCGCTTGCATGGCATGCAAGAGGTCAACGGTTCGATCCCGTTTAGCTCCACCAATTTACAGGTTCAAGGTCTGGCCACACCGTCCTTGAATCGATCAGGCCTAGCTTGATCAGGTTGTACAGAAGGTTTTGTCCCCTTCGTCTAGTGGCCTAGGACACCGCCCTTTCACGGCGGTAACAGGGGTTCGAGTCCCCTAGGGGACGCCAGTTTCAACAAGCAGTTCGCAAGGTCTGCTGCGCCGCGAGGCGAAAAATCCGGGGCTATAGCTCAGCTGGGAGAGCGCTTGCATGGCATGCAAGAGGTCAACGGTTCGATCCCGTTTAGCTCCACCAATTTACAGGTTCAAGGTTTTGGCCACGCCGCCCTTGGATCGATCAGTCTCAGCCTGATCAGTTGTATAGAAGGTTTGTGTCCCCTTCGTCTAGTGGCCTAGGACACCGCCCTTTCACGGCGGTAACAGGGGTTCGAGTCCCCTAGGGGACGCCACGATTACCCGCTCTGCGGGATTTTTAAGGGTCATTCAATTATTGAATGGCCCTTTTGTTTGTCTGGCGTTTGGCCAATTCTCCCTTCCCTTGCCCCTCCGGGCTTCTGACCAATGGGCGTGCCGCTCGCTTGCGAAATATTATTATGGTTATAATATTTAACCCATGAGAGTCGGAGGCACACGATGAGCGATAAAAAAGCGCAAACCCGCGAACGTATCCTGCAAGCCGCCAGTGCCGCGTTGGTCCAGCGTGGCCCGGCCGAGCCGAGCGTTGGCGAGGTCATGGGGGCGGCGGGGCTGACTGTCGGCGGCTTCTACGCGCACTTTGAAAGCAAGGATGCGCTGATGCTGGAAGCCTTCAGCCAATTGCTGGCCCAGCGCCGTGCATCGATCGACGACATGGATGCCCAACTCACCGGCGAAGAGCGTCGTGCCCTGGTTGCGGCGTTCTACCTGTCGCGCAAGCACCGCGACTCCACGGCCAAGGCTTGCCCGATTCCGGCAACCGTGGGTGAGATGGGCCGCCTGCCGGACGCCTTTCGCGATGTCCTCAACGAACATGTGGAACTGATGGCCGCACAACTGGCCGCCAGCCCGGAAGACACTGACAAGGCCCTGGCGGACATGGCCTTGATGGTCGGTGGGCTGGCATTGGCGCGTGCCCTGGGGCCGGGTGAATTGTCCGATCGTGTGTTGCGTGCCGCCAAGTCGGCCATACGTTAAGAGGGGTTATAAAAATGGGCGCATTGACCTGGATTCGTGGCGTCAACGGCACCTTGGGGCGCCTGGCGCCGCACACGGTGGCCAACAGCATGCGGCGGGTCTTCATGACCCCGCGGGATCTGCCGCCGCGGGATTGGGAGTTGCCGCTGCTGGCGCACGCAGAGCGCGTCACCTTGCGTTTCGGCCTGTCGGCGTTGCGCTGGGGCCAGGGCCCGGCGGTGCTGCTGATGCACGGTTGGGAAGGCCGGCCCACCCAGTTCGCCAGCCTGATCACTGCGCTGGTGCAGAACGGCTATTCGGTATTCGCCCTCGATGGCCCGGCCCATGGCCGTTCGCCGGGGCGTGAAGCCCACGTACTGCTGTTTGCCCGCGCGATGCTTGAAGCGGCGGCCGAGCTGCCGCCGTTGCATGCGGTGGTCGGCCACTCCATGGGCGGCGCCAGTGCGATGCTGGCGGTGCAATTGGGGCTGCGTACCGAAGCGCTGGTGAGCATTGCCGCGCCGTCGCGCTTCCTTGATGTGCTCGGCGGGTTTGCCGGGATGGTCGGTTTGCCGTCGCGGGCGCGCTCAGCGTTTATCCAGGAAGTCGAGCTGACCCTGGGCATGCCGCTCAAGCACTTGGACGTGGCCCATTACCAGATGGACCTCCCCGGCCTGATCGTGCATGCCGAAGACGATACCTTCGTGCCGGTCAGCGCTTCCCAGGTTATCCACGACGCCTGGTTCGACAGTCGCCTGTTGCGCCTGGAGCAGGGCGGGCACCAGCGCGTGCTGGCCGATCCGCGGGTGGTCGAGGCGGTGCTGGCGCTGCTGGCGGGCAGCTGTTTACAGGCGCGCCAAACTGCCTGATACACTGCCCTGCCGACATCAATCGACAGGAGCAAGGCATGGGCTGGGATTTGGCAACGCCGTTTATCATCGATCTGCAGGTCGTCGCTGAGGACATCGACGGCCTGGGGCACGCCAATAACGCGGTGTACGTGTCCTGGCTGGAGCGTTGCGCCTGGCGCCATTCCCAGCGCCTGGGGCTGGACCTCACCGAGTACCGGCGACTGGACCGAGCCATGGCCGTGGTGCGCCATGAGATCGACTACCTGGCGGCCGCCTATGAAGGCGACGAGCTGCAACTGGCGACCTGGATCGTCGACTGGGACCAGCGCCTGAAAATGACCCGGCGTTTCCAGCTGGTACGCCCTCGCGACGGCGCGACCCTGCTGCGCGCACAAACCACCTTTGTCTGCATCGAACTGTCCAGCGGCAAGCCCAAGCGCATGCCGGCGGAGTTTCTCGACGGCTACGGCGCCGCCCTGACAGGGGGTTAACGGTCGCGGCGGGAAACCCAGTAAACTGCGCCACGATTTTTGTTGAGTGTTTTCCATGCAAATTGCTTTGGCGCCCATGGAGGGGTTGGTCGACAACATCCTGCGGGACGTGTTGACCCGCGTGGGCGGTATTGACTGGTGCGTGACCGAGTTCATCCGTGTCAACGACCGCCTGCTTACCCCGGCCTATTTCCACAAGCTCGCCCCCGAACTGCTGCACGGTGCCCACACCGCCGCTGGCGTGCCGCTGCGTGTGCAGTTGCTCGGTTCCGACCCGGTGTGCCTGGCAGAGAACGCGGCCCTGGCCTGCGAGTTGGGCTCCGAGGTGATCGACCTGAATTTCGGCTGCCCGGCCAAGACCGTCAACAAGTCCCGTGGCGGCGCGGTGCTGCTCAAGGAGCCGGAGCTGCTCAACCGCATCGTCGAGCATGTGCGTCGCGCAGTGCCGGCGCATATCCCGGTGACCGCCAAGATGCGCCTGGGCTTCGACAGCCCGGATGGCGCGCTGGTATGCGCGACGGCGCTGGCCGAGGGCGGCGCGGCGCATATCGTCGTGCATGCGCGGACCAAGACCGATGGCTACAAACCGCCGGCTCACTGGGAGTGGATTCCACGCGTGCAGGATGTGGTCAAGGTGCCAGTGTTCGCCAATGGCGATATCTGGAGCGTCGAAGACTGGAAGCGTTGCCGCGAAGTCAGCGGCGCCGAAGACATCATGCTGGGTCGCGGGCTGGTTGCGCGTCCGGATCTTGCGCGGCAGATCGCGGCGGCACGCGCCGGCGAAGACGTCGTGGCAATGACCTGGGCGCAGATGCAGCCGATGCTCCAGGATTTCTGGACCCAGTCGGTGGCCCAACTGACCGAACGCCAGGCGCCCGGCCGGCTGAAGCAGTGGTTGGCGATGCTGACGCGCAATTACCCGGAGGCCGTCGAGCTGTTCACCGCCATGCGTCGGGAGACGGATTTGGAGCAGGTGAGCCGGTTGTTGGGGATGGCCCATCCTGCCGCGTCTGAGGGGTGACCCGTCGCGCTTGAATGCGCCGCTCGTTTGTTTGAAGAAAATGCCCCGTATCGAAAGATGCGGGGCATTTTGCGTTTTTGCGCGAGGAAGTCGGGGCGAAATAACACAGCCGGATGCCGTGCAGGTTTTGGGGTTGTGTCGGTAAGTTGCCCCGAGGGTGGTTTATTAGCGTGTGTGTCCAGTCGGATCTGGCTAAGGCTACTTGGTTTGCGGTCTTTTAAAAATTAACAGGGGGAAAAGTCCGAAAGTTTGATTTGGTTTCCTTATATGAGTCGCGATTTCTGGAACTCGATAGCCTCGTATTCCACGAAAGTATCGACTGTGAAGCAGCAAGGGTTGTTTCCAGTCGATAAAAAAACCTCGCCTGCCCCGCTGATTAACCGAGCCGGGCCGTGCCAATAAGGAACTTACTGATGTCGCTATCGATTAATCATTCACCTTTGTTCAACGGCGATACAACATCCATGGAGCGGTTGTCGCCATCCGTGTCGAAAACCTTCACGCAAACCGGCACATTGGGGGCCAATACGACTGTGGCTCACCCTGGCGTGCCTCGTGACCCTTTCAAGGTTTCGAACAGCAACATGACAATCGAGACAGGCGGGCTTGCACGCTTGCTTGACATGCTGGAGCAGGTTGTCAAAACCGTGCGTGAGATGTTTTCGGGGCGGAACATGGTGTCCGGCATGTTGCCTGGGGCGGATAAAACGCCTGCCATTCCAGTGGATGCGAGCAAGCTGCCGGAGAAGCCTGGACACCTCGCATTGACGGCTGATCGGCGAGGCCAGCCGGCTCTTCCGGTGTCACCCCACATGCATCAATCCGCTGCCTCCGTGATCAAGGATGCCGACAATCAGGTGCAAGTGAACGTTAACGTCGGTCATTGTCATTGCCCCGATACGAAGGCGCTGAGCGGCGAAACGAAACCGAATGCGGCAGCGGTTTTACCTCGCGTCATGCCGATGCCGGAAGCCGCTCGCAAGGTTGAAGTGGTGCCTGTGCACACGCCTACGCACACGCACACGCCTGCGCCTACGCCCATGCCCATGCCTACGCACACGCACACGCCTGCGCCTACGCCTACGCCTACGCACAAGCACACACCTACGCCGGAGGTCATGCCGGCACCCAAGCCGGGTGTGCATGCGCTTGAGGTCAAGCCGCGACCGGCCACCCCGGAAGTACCGGCGATCACGCCACAACCACAACCACAACCACAGCCACAGCCACAGCCACAGCCACAGCCACAACCACAACCACAACCAGATACGCCTACCCCGGATATAACCAGTCCCGGCCCGGCTGAACCTCAATCTGATATGCGCGACTGGCGGACCAGCCGCCGGCCTGCATTCAGAGCCTGACGTCAGCAACTTCCTTTATACGTATTGAACTGGATGTGCACTTCTTTGGGGCTGATGTTCCGGGAAGTGCCTGCAAGTGGAGGCCCGTATGTCATGTTGTTCAATTAATAATATTGCGCGTGTTGTGGATGTTCGTCAGGTACTTCCTGTCGATTCCATGAAAGCAAAAAATGAACAGTTTGCGCAATTAAGCGGTTTCTTGAGTGTGCCGTCTCCGGCGAGCCAGGGGGTACTGGAGCACGTGCGGGAAAACACTCATGGCGTGGCGAATAATTCAGAGCCGCTCGATAAGTTAATGACGCTGTTTACTTCGTTTTTAACTCAGCTGATTAACTTGGTCTCTGATAACAAAGAGAAGCTGGTGCCGGGAATATCCCCATCGCGGCCGGAGGTCACTACGCCTGTGGTGCCTGCGCCTGCGCCGCCAAAACCCGAGCCTGCGGCGATGATCGCGGGCCTTTCGAAGAAGCGCAACGGCGCGAAGCCCGACAATATCTGGAGCGGCTTTCGCCAAGGGCCGGATGGCAACTGCGTGACGGTATCGGCCATCAAGGCGGCGATGTACCAGTTTGGCCAAAGCCCTACGGATATTTTCAAGGAGGTGAAAAAAACCGAGCGTGGTTATCACGTGGTCATGCGCGATGACGTAACTGTCAACCTGACGGACCGGGAGCTCGCCGAAGGTGCGCGTGGGGCAAAATTTGTCGGGGCTGACAAAGAGATGCTCAAAGACGCGCAATTTCTTTTCGCGATCAGCGCCAAGCGTGCCCAGGACGAAAACAACGATGGCAGGGCGGCACGCAGTTTCGGTGCGGCGATCCGCAGCCTAAATGATGGCGAGGATGAGCGAGGGCCGGGGGAGGGGTTGAAGCGGCTGGGGCTGAGCAAGCACATGAAGAGGGTCCCCGTGCGTGAGCTCGCCAAGGGGCAGTTGGGCATGTGCAATCGGGCCCGGCATTCGGTGGCGGTCATCAACGGTCGCGAAGAGCTATGGGGGCGACAGGGAAAAGCGCCCACGCACGGCGATGCCATAGCTCTGGTGCCATAGCCCTATTGGTGAATCCGTTGAATTGAAGGGCTGCGAACGGGGCAGTCAGCCCAAACCTGGCTGCCCGTTCGGCTGCTTATTTTTTACAAGCGTCAGGAACCCAGTGCATGTATATCTCCACAGCTAGCCGTTCGATGATCGAAACGGCCCAGCAGCGCGGGGCTTCTCCCGTATTTCCGGTGAAACCCGCAGGTGAAAGGCCGGCTGATATCGCTTCGGCATTCCACACGAGCGAGCGGCGCTTCGGCGAGAGTTTTGATTGCAGCAGCCACGCGGCGGTGATCAAGTTGATGATGATGACGTTCGGTCAGCGTCCAGCCGCGATGTTTAACGAGTTGCTACCCTCGGGCGATGGGTACGACGTCACGATGAAGGATGAGTTCAAGCTGCACCTGTCACGCCAGGAGTTGCAGCAGGCGTCGCAGGCTTCCCGCTTCACGGGGGCGGACAGCGGCGTGGTAAAGAATGCCAATTTCATGTTTGCCGCCTTTGTCAAACGCAAGCAACTGACCGGGGGCTATGCCACGTTCGAAGCCGCCTTGGCAAAGACGCTCGAGGGCGAGACCACCCAGCGTTGTCTGCAAGGCATGGGGGTGTTCGGCCTGTCGCAGTTCGTCCCGGTGAGCGATATGGCGGGCAAGGGCGCGGTAGGGGTGCTGGAGACCCATAACCGCGGGTCGGCGCTGGTGCGCGAGGGGGTCAGGCATGATGGCGGGACACCACGAACGGCTGATCGGGGCTATGGGTATGTCTTGTTCGATGATCAACTGCCGCCGCCGAGCAATCGCGGCGCCGCCCCTGTGGTCGCGAGCGTCCGGCCCGCGGACATCTGGAGCGGGTTTTACCAGGGGGTTGAAGGCAATTGCGTCACGGTCTCGGCGATCAAGGCGGCGATGATCCGGTTCGGGCAAGACCCGAGGGCGATCTATAAGCAGGTTCAAATCACGCCGACGGGGTTTGACGTGGTCATGCGAGATGCCTTCCGGTTGCAACTGACCCACGAGGAAGTGCGCCAGGCTGCCGCCGAGTCGAACTTTCATGGCAATAATCGACAGTTGCTGAATGCCGCGCACTTTTTGTACGCAGTCAGTGCCAAGCGCGCGCAGATCGAGAACAACGATTTTCGTGCCCGCCAGAGTTACACGACGGCTCTGCAAACCCTCAACGATGGCGAGTACCCTGGCGAAGCGCTGCGCCGCCTGGGGTTGTTTGGCTACGTGCGTGAAAGCACGGTCGCAGAGTTGGCCAACGGGGCGATCGGCACCCTGGCAGACAACTGGCATTCGGTGGCGGTGATCGATGGGGCGCTGGATTTCTATGGAAAAAAGCACGACCTGGCCTCATCGCGCTGGATGAGTTCGGGGTTCCGGGCCCTGAAGCTGGTCTGAGCCTCAATCCAGCAAGAGCCTGAACCCTTCTATCGGTAAGGGCCGGCTGTGCAAATAGCCCTGGAACAAGTGGCAGCCCAGCTTTTGCAGGAACGCCAGTTGCTCCGGGGTTTCGACGCCTTCGGCGATCACTTCCAGGTTCAAGCTGCGCGCCATGGCCACAATGGCGCGGATGATTTCGGCGTCGTTGGGGTCGTGGGTGGCATCGCGCACGAATGACTGGTCGATCTTCAGCGCATCCACCGGCAAGCGCTTGAGGTAGGTGAGCGATGAGTAACCGGTGCCGAAGTCGTCCATCGCAAAACTCACACCGAGCTTTTTCAGGCGACGCATTTTGCTGATGGTGTCATCCAGGTTCTGGATCACGATGCCTTCAGTGATTTCCAGTTTCAGCAGGCAGTAAGGCAGTGAATGCCGCTTGAGGCTGTGCTCGACCCGTTCGACAAAGTCGTTCTGGCGGAACTGCCGGGGGCTGATGTTCACGCACAGGCTGAAATTCAGCGGGTCCACCTTGCCTTCTTTGATCAATTGCTCGAAGGCGGCGCACGCTTCATCGAGTATCCAGGTGCCGACTTCGAGGATCAGGCCGCTGTCTTCCAGCACCTTGATGAATTCGGACGGCGCTTGCGCGCCCAGTTGCGGATGCTGCCAACGCACCAGCGCCTCGGCGCCGACGATCTTATTGCCGCGCGCGTCCACCTGGGGTTGGTAATGCACGCTGAATTCGCCGCGTGACAGGGCCAGGCGCAGGTCGGTTTCCATGCGCAGGCGTTCGCTGGCGGTTTTCTGCATGCTGTTGTGGAACATCTGCGTGGCGTTGCGCCCCGAATCCTTGGCGCGGTACAGCGCGATGTCGGCACGTTTGAGCAGGTCGGCCGGGGTCGAGCCATGATCGGGGATCAGCGCCACACCGATGCTCGGCGTGACTTGCAGGCGTTGGCCGTCGAGGAACATCGGTTCGGAGAGCAATTCACGCAGGGTGTCGGCCAGTTCCTGAACCTGGGCGCTGACTTCGGTGCGCGTGCCATCCAGGCCGCTGAGCAGCACCACGAACTCATCGCCGCCCAGGCGCGCCACGGTATCTTCCATACGCACGCTGGCTTCGAGGCGCGCGGTGACGATTTTCAGCACGGTGTCGCCCACCGGGTGGCCGAGGGAATCATTGATGTGCTTGAAGTGGTCGAGGTCGAGAAACAGCAATGCACCGCGCAGGTTATGGCGCTTGAGCAGGGCGATCTGCTGGCTCAGGCGGTCCATCAGCAGTGCGCGGTTGGGCAGGTTGGTCAGCGGGTCGTGGTAGGCCAGGTGGCGGATCTGCGCCTGGGCGTTTTTCAACAGGCTCACATCCCGTGCGGTCAGCAACAGGCAAGGGGTTTCGTTGAGGGTGATCGGCTCGACAGAAACCTCCACCGCCAGCACATCGCCGCGCTTGTTGTGCCAGAGCATTTCCAAATGGCGGATACGGCCTTTGAGTTGCAGTTCGGCCAGCAGCACCGCGCGCTGGTTTTCATCGGCCCAGATGCCGACCTGGTACAGCGTCAGGCCGATGACATCTTCGGCACGAAAACCGGTCAAGCGGCAGAACCCGTCGTTCACCTCCACATAGCGGCCGGTGTCGTGTTCGGTAATGGAAATCGCGTCGGGGCTGGAATGGAAGGCTTTGGCGAATTTTTCTTCGCTGGCCTTCAGCGCGGCCTCGGAGCGTTGCTGCTGGGTAATGTCGCGCAGGGTGGTGACGATGCACGGCTGGTCGCCGACCTTGATCATCCGGCTGGAAATCACGCAGGTCAGGGCCTGGCCGCTTTTGTGGTGCGCGATGATGGCCACGTTGTTCAGCGCCTGGTCGCGAATCACCTGTTCGATGCGTTGCAGGCGCTGGCTCGACTCGTCCCACAAGCCGATCTGTTCGGCGCTCATGTTGATCACTTCGGCGGCCGTCCAGCCAAAGGTCTGGGTGAACGCGGGGTTGATCTCGATGAACTCGCCGTTGTCCAGGCGGGTGACGCAGATCGGGTCGGGGCTGGCCTGGAACAGGCTGGCGAATTTTTCTTCGGAGGCGCTCAGGCGTTGTTCGCGCTCGACCTGGTCGGTGATGTCCAGCAGGGTGCCGGCCATGCGCAGTGGCGCGCCTTTTTCGTCGCGGTACAGGCGTGCGCGGCTTTCCAGGTAGCGCGGGCTGCCGTCTTCCAGTTGTACACGGTAAGTCAGCTGATAGTTGCCGGCCGGGCCTTCGCGCAGGGTGCGATAGGCGTTGCGCATATTCTCGCGCTCTTCCTTGGGCATGCCCTCGAAAAACGCCTCGAACGATTCATGGAACGCTTCCGCCGGCAGGCCGTGCAGTTGGGCGGCGCGGGCCGAGCCGTAGAGCATGCCGGTGGGAATGTGCCAGTCCCAGGTGCCCAATTGCGCGGAGTCCAGGGCCAGGTCCAGGCGCTCCTGGCTGTCTTTCAAGGCTTGCTCGGCGTTTTTGCGCTCGGTGGTGTCGAGAAAGGTGCTGATCAGGTAGGCCTCGCCGTCCAGCTCGACCTTCTGCGCGCAGAGCGTGCCATCGTGGATCTGCCCGTTGCTGGCACAGAATTGCACTTCCATGGTGATGGGTTCGCCCTTGCGCTGGGTGGCCCTGACCAACTGCGCACGCTGTTCAGGGTGGAGCCACAGGCCGAGGTCCAGGGTGGTGCGACCGATGGCGTCGGCGACCGGCCAGCCGAAGAGGATCTGGAAATACTGGTTGGCTTCGCTGATCAAGCCGTCGGACTGGCGGGTGAGCAGGACCATGTTCGGGCACAAGTGAAACAGCGTGGCGAAGCGCTTTTCGGAGTGGCTGAGGGCGTGTTCCCGTTCGCGCTGGCGGGTGGTCTCGCGGATCACGCCGATCATGCGGCGCCGGCCGGTTTTGTCCGGCGCCAGGCTGCCGTTGATTTCCAGCCAGTGCTGGCTGCCATCCGGCCACTGGATGTGGTGGTGCATGGCCTGCTCGAACGGCTCGCCGGCCAGCACCGCGTGAAACGCGCGTATCACCCGGGCGCGGTCTTGCGGCGCGAGCAGGTCCAGGTACTCCAGATCCTTGGGCAACGGTTGGCGCGGGTCGAAGCCGAACAGCGCCTGGGTGCCCCGCGACCAACTGATACGCCCGGTATCGATTTCCCAGCACCATGCACCCAGCCGTGCAGCGTTAAGCGCTGCCAGCAGTTGCGGGGCGCTGTCCCAGCTTTGTTCCGCCTCTTCAGGGTCCAGGGCGTAAATGCGGGGCAGGGGTGGCATAGGGTCGACGGGATTGCGCATTATCAAAAAGCCTTGGCTCGATGGGCGTTCGGCGCGGTTTTATTCAGGCCTTGAGGCCGCACAGCTTCATGCCGGTGTCCCTGGCAGCTCGACCTGTGCATCCAAGAGGCTCATAAAAGCCCGCGCAGCGTTCGACAGTGTCCTTTCGGTATGCACGATATAGCCTAGCTGGCGACTGAGTTGTATGCCCGGCAAAGCGATACTTGTCACCTGATCGTCGAGCATGGTGCGCGGTAATACGCTCCACGCCAAGCCGATGGACACCATCATTTTGATGGTTTCCAGATAGTTCGTGCTCATCGCGATGTTCGGCGTGAGGCCCTGGGCCTCGAACAGGCGGCTGACAATGTGATGGGTAAAGGTGTTGCCGCCGGGGAAAACCGCCGGGTGCCCGGCGATGTCCGCCAGGGTGACCGAGCCGTTGCGGGTCAGGCTGTGCTCCGGCGCCACCACGAAATCCAGCGGGTCGTCCCACACCGGGGTGGCGCGCACCAGGTTGTGCGGCTCGGGCGCCAGAGTGATCACCGCCACTTCGGCGCGGCCATGCAGGATCTCTTCGTAGGCCACTTCCGAGTCGAGAAACTGAATATCCAGCGCCACGTTGGGGTATTGCCGGGTAAAGGTGCGCAGGATCGGCGGCAGGCGATGCAGGCCGATGTGGTGGCTGGTGGCCAATGTGAGGCGCCCGCTAACTTCACCGGTGAGGTTGGTGAGGGCGCGCCGGGTGTCGTCCAGGACGTTGAGAATCTGATAGGCGCGCGGCAGCAGGGCGCGCCCGGCTTCGGTCAAGCCGACTTCACGGCCCAGGCGATCGAACAGGCGCACCTTCAGTTGCTGCTCGAGGCCGGCGATGCGTTTGCTGATGGCCGGTTGGGTCAGGTGCAGGCGCTCACCGGCGCCGGAGAAGCTGCCGGTCTCAGCGATGGCAATAAAAGCATTGAGGTTGGCCAGGTCCATTGTGGTATTCCAGTTGGTAATCCAAAGCATAAAAAATATGAATTTGAGTTATTTAATGTAGCGCCATACCATCAGCCTCACAAGCCAAAGGGTTATTGAATGTCTCAAGACCCGGGGCATAGAAAGACCGCTGATGAGGACCGACTGATGGCCGGCAAAACGCTTTACGACAAGCTTTGGGATTCCCATGAAGTGAAACGGCGCGACGATGGCTCGTCGCTGATCTATATCGACCGTCACATCATCCATGAAGTGACCTCGCCCCAAGCGTTCGAAGGCCTGCGGCTGGCCGGGCGCAAGCCTTGGCGCGTCGACTCGATCATCGCCACCCCGGATCACAACGTGCCGACCACCCCGGAGCGCAAGGGCGGGATCGACGCCATTGTCGACACCGTGTCGCGTTTGCAGGTGCAGACCCTCGACGACTACTGCGACGAATACGGCATCACCGAATTCAAGATGAATGACGTGCGCCAAGGCATCGTCCACGTGATCGGCCCGGAGCAGGGCGCGACCTTGCCCGGCATGACCGTGGTCTGCGGCGACTCCCACACCTCCACCCACGGCGCGTTCGGCGCCCTGGCCCATGGCATCGGCACCTCGGAGGTGGAACATGTGTTCGCCACCCAGTGCCTGGTCGCCAAGAAAATGAAGAACATGCTGGTGCGCGTCGAAGGCCAATTGCCTTTCGGTGTGACCGCCAAGGACATCGTGCTCGCCGTGATCGGCAAGATCGGCACCGCCGGCGGTAACGGCCATGCCATCGAATTCGCCGGCAGCGCCATTCGCGACCTGTCCATCGAAGGCCGCATGACCATCTGCAACATGTCCATCGAAGCCGGTGCCCGCGTGGGCATGGTGGCGGCGGACGAAAAAACCGTCGAGTACGTCAAAGGCCGTCCGTTCGCCCCCAAAGGCGCCGACTGGGATGCCGCCGTTGAGGCCTGGAAAGACCTGGTCTCCGACGCCGATGCCGTGTTCGACACCGTGGTGGAACTGGACGCCAGCCAGATCAAGCCGCAAGTCAGCTGGGGCACCTCGCCGGAAATGGTCTTGGCCGTCGACCAGAACGTGCCGGACCCGGCCAAGGAAGCCGACCTGGTCAAGCGCGGTTCCATCGAGCGCGCCTTGAAGTACATGGGCTTGAAAGCCAACCAGGCGATCACCGACATTCAGTTGGATCGCGTGTTCATCGGTTCCTGCACCAACTCGCGGATCGAAGACCTGCGCGCCGCGGCAGTGATCGCCAAGGGCCGCAAAGTCGCCTCGACCATCAAGCAGGCCATCGTGGTGCCGGGTTCGGGCCTGGTGAAGGCCCAGGCCGAAGCGGAAGGCCTGGACAAGATCTTCCTCGAAGCCGGTTTTGAATGGCGTGAACCGGGCTGCTCCATGTGCCTGGCGATGAACCCGGACCGCTTGGAGTCCGGCGAGCATTGCGCGTCGACCTCCAACCGTAACTTCGAAGGGCGTCAGGGCGCCGGTGGGCGTACTCACCTGGTGAGCCCGGCCATGGCCGCCGCCGCTGCCGTCAACGGTCGTTTCATCGACGTTCGCGAATTGATCTGAGGAATACCCGATGAGAGCTTTTACCCAACACACTGGTCTTGTCGCGCCGTTGGACCGTGCCAACGTGGACACTGACCAGATCATCCCCAAGCAGTTCTTGAAGTCGATCAAGCGCACCGGTTTCGGCCCCAACCTGTTCGACGAGTGGCGCTACCTGGACGTGGGCTACGCCTACCAGGACAACTCCAAGCGCCCGCTGAACAAGGACTTCGTGCTCAACGCCGAACGTTACCAGGGCGCCAGCGTGCTGCTGGCGCGGGAAAACTTCGGCTGCGGCTCCAGCCGCGAACACGCGCCGTGGGCCCTGGAAGAATATGGCTTTCGCAGCATCATCGCGCCGAGCTACGCCGACATCTTCTTCAACAACAGCTTCAAGAACGGCTTGCTGCCGATCATCTTGAGCGATGCCGAAGTGGATGAACTGTTCAAGCAAGTGGAAGCCAACCCCGGCTACGAACTGACCGTCGACCTCGCCGCGCAGACCGTGACCCGTCCGGACGGCAAGGTGTACCACTTTGAAGTGGATGCCTTCCGCAAGCACTGCCTGCTCAACGGCCTGGACGACATCGGCCTGACCTTGCAGGACGGCGATGCGATTGCCGCGTTTGAAACCAAGCACCGGGCCAGCCAGCCTTGGTTGTTTCGCGACGCTTGATGTGATGTAGGCAGGACCGCCGCCATCGGGAGCAAGCTCCCTCCCACATTTGAACGTGTTCACACATCAACATGTGGGAGGGGGCTTGCCCCCGATGGGGTCAGTGTTAACCACACAAAACCCAGGAAACTCACCATGACCAAAGCCGCCCACACCCAAGTCGTGCAAAAACAATTCGGTGAACAGGCCTCGGCCTACCTGAGCAGTGCCGTACACGCCCAAGGTACTGAATTTGCGCTGCTCCAGGCCGAACTGGCCGGGCACGGCGCTGCGCGACTGCTGGATCTGGGCTGCGGCGCCGGTCATGTCAGTTTCCATGTGGCGCCGCTGGTAAAAGAAGTGGTGGCCTACGACCTGTCCCAGCAGATGCTCGACGTGGTCGCCGCCGCTGCCGCAGACCGTGGCCTGGGCAATATCCGCACGGTCCGCGGCGCTGCTGAGCGCTTGCCGTTCGCCGATGGCGAATTCGACTTCGTGTTCAGCCGCTATTCGGCGCACCATTGGAGCGACCTCGGCCTGGCCCTGCGCGAAGTGCGCCGGGTGCTCAAGCCGGGTGGCGTGGCGGCGTTTGTCGATGTCTTGTCACCGGGCAGCCCGCTGTTGGACACTTACCTGCAAACCGTCGAAGTGCTGCGCGACACCAGCCACGTGCGCGATTACTCCGCCGCCGAATGGATGCGCCAGCTCAGCGAAGCCGGTCTGCATGTGCGCAACAGCAGCCGCCAGCGCCTGCGCCTGGAATACACCTCGTGGGTCGAGCGCATGCGTACACCAGCGCCTTTGCGTGCGGCGATTCTTGAGCTGCAACAGGCAATGGGCCAGGAAGTCCGCGATTATTACGAAATTCAAGCCGACGGCACCTTCAGCACCGACGTGCTGGTGGTTTGGGCCGAACGCTGAGTATTTTTCCCGACCTGCCCCAGGGCGGGTCGCATGATGAAATGAGGAACGCATGAGCAAGCAGATTCTGATTCTCCCAGGCGACGGTATTGGTCCGGAAATCATGGCCGAAGCGGTCAAAGTCCTGGAACTGGCCAACACCAAGTACAACCTGGGCTTCGAATTGAGCCACGACGTGATCGGCGGCGCGGCCATCGACAAGCACGGCGTGCCCCTGGCCGACGAGACCCTGGACCGCGCCCGTGCGGCCGACGCCGTGTTGCTCGGCGCCGTGGGTGGCCCGAAATGGGACAAGATCGAGCGTGACATCCGCCCTGAGCGCGGCCTGCTGAAGATCCGCGCGCAACTGGGCCTGTTCGGCAACCTGCGCCCGGCAATCCTCTACCCGCAACTGGCCGACGCGTCGAGCCTCAAGCCGGAAGTGGTGGCGGGCCTGGATATCCTGATCGTGCGCGAGCTGACCGGCGGTATCTACTTCGGCTCGCCGCGCGGTGTGCGCGAACTGCCGAATGGCGAGCGCCAGGCCTACGACACCCTGCCGTACAGCGAGAGCGAAATCCGCCGTATCGCCCGGGTCGGTTTCGACATGGCCCGCGTGCGTAGCAAGAAGATCTGCTCGGTCGATAAGGCCAACGTCCTGGCCTCCAGCCAGCTGTGGCGCGAAATCGTCGAAGAAGTCGCCAAGGACTACCCGGACGTCGAACTCAGCCACATGTACGTCGACAACGCCGCCATGCAACTGGTGCGCGCGCCGAAGCAGTTCGACGTGATCGTCACCGACAACCTGTTCGGCGACATCCTGTCCGACCAGGCGTCGATGCTCACCGGTTCCATCGGCATGCTGCCGTCGGCGTCCCTGGACACTAACAACAAGGGCATGTACGAGCCGTGCCACGGTTCGGCGCCAGACATCGCAGGCCTTGGCATCGCCAACCCGCTGGCGACCATTTTGTCGGTGTCGATGATGCTGCGTTACAGCTTCAACCTGGGCGACGCGGCGGATGCCATCGAGAAGGCCGTGAGCCTGGTGTTGGACCAGGGCTTGCGCACCGGAGACATCTGGTCGCAGGGTTGCACCAAAGTCGGTACGCAAGAAATGGGCGACGCAGTAGTCGCCGCGTTGCGGAATCTGTAATCTCTCGGGCCCGCTTGCAGTTGTTGCTGCAAGTCGGCCCACTTTTTAACAAGGTGTAGTTGCGATGAAACGTGTAGGTCTGATCGGTTGGCGCGGTATGGTCGGTTCCGTGCTCATGCAGCGGATGCTGGAAGAGCAGGATTTCGATCTTATTGAGCCGGTGTTTTTCACCACTTCGAACGTGGGTGGCCAAGGGCCGTCCGTGGGCAAGGATATTGCGCCGCTCAAGGACGCCTACAGCATTGAAGAGCTGAAAACCCTCGATGTGATTCTGACCTGCCAGGGCGGCGACTACACCAGCGAAGTGTTCCCCAAGCTGCGCGAAGCCGGCTGGCAGGGTTACTGGATCGATGCTGCGTCCAGCCTGCGCATGCAGGACGATGCGGTGATCGTGCTCGACCCGGTCAACCGCAAGGTCATCGACCAGCAACTCGACGCTGGCACCAAGAACTATATCGGCGGCAACTGCACCGTCAGCCTGATGCTGATGGGCCTGGGCGGCTTGTTCGAAGCCGGCCTGGTCGAGTGGATGAGCGCCATGACTTATCAGGCGGCGTCCGGCGCCGGCGCGCAGAACATGCGCGAACTGATCAAGCAGATGGGCGCGACCCACGCGGCGGTCGCCGATCAACTGGCCGACCCGGCCAGCGCGATCCTCGACATCGACCGCCGTGTGGCCGAAGCCATGCGCAGCGACGCTTACCCGACCGAGAACTTCGGCGTGCCGTTGGCCGGTAGCCTGATCCCGTGGATCGACAAGGAGCTGCCGAACGGGCAGAGCCGTGAAGAGTGGAAGGCCCAGGCCGAGACCAACAAGATCCTCGGTCGCTTCAAGAGCCCGATCCCGGTGGACGGCATCTGCGTGCGTATCGGCGCCATGCGCTGCCACAGCCAGGCGCTGACCATCAAGCTGAACAAAGACGTGCCGATCGCCGATATCGAAGGGCTGATCAGCCAGCACAACCCTTGGGTCAAGCTGGTGCCGAACAGCCGCGAAATCAGCATGCAGGAGCTGAGCCCGACCAAGGTTACCGGCACCCTGAATGTTCCGGTGGGGCGTCTGCGCAAGCTGAACATGGGCACCCAGTACCTGGGCGCGTTCACCGTCGGCGACCAGTTGCTGTGGGGCGCGGCCGAACCGCTGCGGCGCATGCTGCGGATTCTGCTGGAGCGTTGATCGCCTGAGGCACTAAGAAAAACCCGCGACTGGTGACAGGCGCGGGTTTTTTGTTGGCTTTCAGGAAGGCATCGGGAGCAAGTCGAATCGTCGCACCGCAAGGCCCAGCCCAATTGCCTCACCCCCCACCACCCGGTAAAGTGCCGCTCCCCCCCGCAATGCCCGAGGCAGCTCCCATGACCCAGACCTTTGATATCGCCGTGATCGGCGCCACCGGCACCGTCGGTGAAACCCTGGTGCAGATCCTCGAAGAGCTGGCTTTCCCGGTAGGTACCCTGTATCTGCTGGCGGGCAGCAACTCCGCGGGCGCGTCGGTGCCGTTCCGTGGCAAGAACGTGCGCGTGCGGGAAGTCGATGAGTTTGACTTCAGCAAGGCGCAGCTGGCGTTTTTCGCCGCCGGCCCGGCGGTGACCCTGAGCTTCGCCCCGCGCGCCACGGCGGCCGGCTGTTCGGTGATCGATTTGTCGGGCGCATTGCCGGCCGCGCAAGCGCCTCAGGTGGTGCCGGAAGCCAATGCCCATGTGCTGGAGGGCTTGAAAAAGCCGTTCCAGCTCGGCAGCCCGAGCCCGTCCGCGACCAACCTGGCGGTGGTGCTGGCGCCGCTGCGTGGGATTCTGGATATCCAGCGTGTCAGCGTTACCGCCAATCTGGCGGTGTCTGCCCAGGGCCGTGAAGCGGTCAGCGAGCTGGCGCGCCAAACCGCCGAGTTGTTGAATGTGCGCCCGCTGGAGCCCAAGTTCTTTGATCGGCAGATGGCATTCAACCTGTTGGCACAAGTCGGCACGCCGGACGCCCAAGGTCATACAGCGCTGGAGAAACGTCTCGTACACGAACTGCGCGCTGTGCTGGAAACTCCTTTACTAAAGATTTCTGCGACTTGCGTTCAAGCCCCGGTGTTTTTTGGCGATAGCTTGACTGTGTCATTGCAATTGGGTTCGCCGGTCGACCTTGCCGCCGTCAACCGTGCGCTCGACGCCGCAGCGGGTATCGAGCGGGTGGAGGAGGGGGATTACCCGACAGCCGTGGGTGATGCCGTCGGCCAGGATGTAGTCTACGTCGGACGAGTGCGTGCGGGGGTGGACGATCCGGCGGAACTAAATCTGTGGTTGACGTCAGATAACGTGCGTAAAGGCGCCGCGCTGAATGCGGTGCAGCTGGCGCAGTTGTTGATAAAAGGCCTTGTGTAAAAGATACTTGGCGGCAATTTGTAGATTGATTCTAACCAGGCGCTATGCTTGGCCCCAAGCAGGAACAGTTGCGTGTCGGTGACCTATCGGCTCGCCGTGCCTTATGGCAACGGTTACCAACCTTCTCGCAGGCCGGGGAGTGTTCAAACAAAGGATGAGGCTATGGTTCAAGTTCGCAAACTGGTGTTAGCAATAGCGGCCGCCTCGGCGCTGTCCTCCGGTATGGCGCAGGCGCTGCAGCTGGGGGAGATGACCCTCAAGTCGAAGTTGAACCAGCCGTTGTCGGTGGAAATCGAATTGCTCGACGTCGGCGGCCTCACGGCCTCCGAGATCACCCCGAGCCTGGCGTCGTCCCAGGCGTTTGTCGATGCCGGCGTCGATCGCCAGGCGTTCCTCAATGACCTGACGTTCACCCCGGTGATCAACCCGGCCGGGCGCAGTGTGGTGCGTGTCACGTCCAGCAAGCCGTTGCCTGATGCCTACGTGCGGTTCCTGCTGCAAGTGCAATGGCCCAATGGCCGCTTGATGCGTGACTACAGCGTGCTGCTCGACCCGGCCAAGTTCGACCAGTCGACGCCGACCAACAGCGCAGCCACGCCGCGTTTGAGCGCGCCCGCGTTGAGCGTGCCGGCCCAGCACACCACCACGGCCCGTGACACGCTGTGGGAAATCGCCGAGAAGCACCGTAATGGCGCTTCTGTGCAGCAGACCATGCTGGCGATCCAGGCACTCAACCCTGACGCTTTTATCGGCGGCAACATCAACCGTCTGAAAACCGGCCATGTGCTGCGCCTGCCGGATACCGTACAAAGCACGGCGTTACCGCAGCCCAAGGCCATTGCCGAAGTGACCGCGCAGAACGTCGCCTGGCGCCAGGGCCGCCGTGCCGCGCCCCATCAGACGGCCGGTAAGCAACAACTGGACGCCACCAAGCGCACCCAGGCTGGTAATGCGCCGGCGAGCACCAACGCCAAGGACAACTTGAGTCTGGTTTCGGCCGACTCCGCCAAGAAGGGCGCGAAGGGCAAGGCGGGTGATGGCCAGGCCCTGAGCGACAAGCTGGCGATGGCCCGGGAACAGCTCGACACCACCCGCCGTGACAACGAAGAACTGAAAAGTCGCGCCGCAGACCTGCAGAGCCAATTGGACAAGCTGCAAAAGCTGATCCAACTGAAAAACGATCAACTGGCCAGGTTGCAGGCTGAAAAAGGCGCCCCGGCAACCCCGGCGACTGCGGTCATGCCCGCGCAGTTGGCAGGTGAGCCGCCGGCTGCTGCAGTCGCGCCCGCTGAGCCGGCCGCCACCGCGACCCCGGTGGCCGAGCCGATCAAGCCCGACGCCGTGCCTGCGACCAGCGAAGACAAATTCAACGAACTGCTGACGAACCCGATTGTGCTTGGCGTCATCGGCGGCGCGGCCGGCCTGGTAGCGTTGTTGCTCCTGTTGCTGTGGGCGCGTCATCGCAATGCCCGTCGCGCAGAAGAAAAGCACTTGCGCATGGCGCGGGCCCTGTCCGAAGAGCCGGAATTCGCTTCGAACATCGACCTTGATCTGCCACCGGACAGCTTCGCTGGCCTGGAAGTACCGGCACCGAACGTGACGTTGACCGCCGCGCCTGCGCCTGCGCCGGCACCTGTGGTCGCGCCGGCAGCGGCACCAAGCGCGGCCTCGGTGCTTGCGCCACTGGCTGGCGCCGTAGCGCCGGAAAACACCAATGATGCGCTGGTCCAGGCCCAATCCCATATCGACCGCGGTCACTTGAACCAGGCGGCCGATGTGCTGGAACAAGCCATCAAGTACGAACCCAAGCGCAGCGACCTGCGCTTGAAGCTGATGGAAGTCTACGGCCTGCAGAACGACAAGGACGGTTTTGTCGTCCAGGAGCGTCAGTTGGTGGCCAATGGTGAAAACCATGCCCAGGTCGAGCAGCTCAAGTCGCGCTTCCCGGCCATGGCCGTGTTGGCGGCGGGAGTGAGTGCCGCCGTGGCCGCCGCCGCGATGGACGCTCAATACGTCAAGGATCTGCTGGAAGACAAGCCGGCCGCCGCGCCGCAAGCGACGGCAGAAGCGGAGCCGTTCGATACTGATTTCGATCTGAGTCTGGACGAGCTGGAGGCGGCTTCGCCAGCGGCGTTGGACAAGACCGATCAGCAGACCTTCGAAGCGCTGCTGCAGCAACAGACCGATGCCAAGCCAAGCCCGGAAGATCTGTCGGACTTTGACCTCGACCTGCAACTGGACCCGCCGGCGTCCCAGTCCGATGACGACTTCCTCTCGGGGCTTGAAGATCAGATGAAGGACGTGTCGCCGGTCGAGCCGCCGACCCTGACCCCGGCCGCCCTGGACGACCTCGACCTGCCGGAAGACTTCGACCTGTCCCTGGCTGACGAGCCGGACGCCCCGGCGGCCAAACCCGATGCGTTCGCCTCGGAACTGGATGATGTCAACGCCGAGCTCGATCGTCTGTCCCAGAGCCTGGAAAACCCGCCGATCGAGCCGTCCTTCACCGCCGAAGACGCGGCGCTGGGCGATGACGAACCGGAGGTCGACTTCCTCTCCGGCACCGATGAGGTCGCAACCAAGCTGGATTTGGCCCAGGCCTATATCGACATGGGCGATACGGACGGCGCGCGGGATATCCTTTCCGAAGTGCTGACCGAGGGCGATGAAACCCAGCGCGGCGAAGCCAAGGAAATGCTTGGCCGACTGGTGTAATCGCCACGGGATGACCCAGACGGCGGCCTTCGGGCCGCCGTTTTGCATTGCCGGTACCAAACACATGGCGTCTGGGGCGCAGCGCCTTATAATGCCCGCCTTTGCGCAACTCATCAGGCTCTCAGTTCTTGGCAAATATAGATAACCCGGCTGCCGAAATGGCGGCTGCAGGCTTTTACCGCATCGCCCTGGGCGTGGAATACAAAGGTTCGCGCTATTGCGGCTGGCAGCGCCAGGCGTCCGGCGTGCTGACGGTGCAGGAAACCCTGGAAAAGGCCCTGTCCAGAGTCGCCGACTCGCCGGTATCGCTGATGTGCGCCGGGCGTACCGACGCGGGCGTCCACGCCTGCGGCCAGGTGGTTCACTTCGACACCCAGGCCGAGCGCTCGATGAAAGCGTGGGTGATGGGCGCTAATATCAATTTGCCCCATGACGTCAGTGTCAGTTGGGCCAAGGTCATGCCGGCGCACTTTCATGCGCGCTTCAAGGCGATCGCCCGGCGTTACCGCTATGTGATCTACAACGATCAGATCCGCCCGGCGCACCTCAACGAAGAAATCACCTGGAACCACCGCCCGCTGGATGCCGAGCGCATGGCCGAAGCCGCGCAGCATCTGGTTGGCGTCCACGATTTCAGCGCGTTCCGTGCCGGCCAGTGCCAGGCCAAGTCACCGATCAAGGAAGTCCATCACTTGCGGGTGACGCGTCACGGCAAGATGATCGTGCTGGATATCCGCGCCGGAGCGTTCCTGCACCATATGGTGCGCAACATTGCCGGTGTGTTGATGACCATCGGCACCGGCGAGCGCCCGGTGGAGTGGGCCAGGGAAGTACTGGAAAGCCGTATTCGGCGGACCGGCGGCGTCACGGCGCATCCGTTTGGCCTGTATCTGGTGGAAGTGGAGTACCGCGACGAGTTCGAGCTGCCGCAGCGCTTCATCGGGCCACACTTCCTCACAGGTTTCAGCGAACTTGGCGGCTGACGCCCGGAAAAGCTTTTGTTACCATCCGGGACTTTCTCGGTTCAACCCCTGAGGTTTCCACGACATGTCAGCCGTTCGCAGCAAGATTTGTGGGATTACCCGCATAGAAGACGCGCTGGCGGCAGTCGAAGCGGGGGCGGATGCCATCGGTTTCGTGTTTTATGCCAAGAGCCCGCGGGCGGTGAATGTGCTGCAGGCGCGGGCGATCATCGCCGCACTGCCGCCGTTCGTGACCACCGTGGGCTTGTTCGTCAATGCCAGCCGCTGCGAACTCAACGAAACCCTGGATGCCGTGCAACTGGACATGTTGCAGTTTCACGGCGATGAAAGCCCTGACGAATGCGGAAGCTACCAGCGTCCGTATATCAAGGCGTTGAGAGTCAAGGCTGGGGATGACATCGCCAGCGCTTGCGCCGCCTACACCGGCGCGCGCGGGATACTGCTGGACACCTACGTCGAAGGCGTACCCGGCGGCACCGGCGAAGCCTTCGATTGGTCGCTGATCCCCGAGGGGTTGAGCAAACCGATCATCCTGGCCGGCGGGCTTACCCCCGCCAATGTCGCGGCGGCGATCGAGCAGGTCCGGCCGTATGCCGTGGATGTCAGCGGTGGGGTAGAGCAGGGCAAGGGCATCAAGGACCACGGCAAGATTCGCGCATTCATGCAGGCTGTGCGCAACAGCGATGGCGTGATGTGACGGCTGGCAGTCTGCCGCCGTCCATAACTACCACTGTGTAAAACAGCCCGGTGCCACCTGCGGGAGGCCCGGAAATGAAGTGGCAACCCTGCACGGGCAGGTTGTCTGGAAGGCTGAGGAAACATGCGGGAAATGGCTGGTCGAACGTCTGACCCCGTCCTGCATGTGTCATCGCCACATATGAATTTAGCTCAAGGGCATACGCGGGGCTGTGTTCAAGCCACCGGTACTGGAGAAAGAAAGCATGAGCAACTGGTTAGTAGACAAACTGATCCCTTCGATCATGCGTTCCGAGGTGAAAAAAAGCTCGGTTCCTGAAGGTCTGTGGCACAAATGCCCATCCTGCGACGCGGTGTTGTACCGCCCGGAGCTGGAAAAGACCCTGGACGTTTGCCCTAAGTGCAACCACCACATGCGTATCGGCGCTCGCGCGCGCATCGACATTTTCCTCGACGCCGACGGCCGTAACGAGCTGGGCGCGGACCTGGAGCCGGTTGACCGCCTCAAGTTCCGCGACGGCAAGAAGTACAAGGACCGCCTGACCGCTGCACAGAAGCAGACCGGTGAGAAAGACGCGCTGATTTCGGTCAGCGGCAAGCTGCTGGGCATGCCGGTCGTGGTGTCGGCGTTTGAGTTCTCCTTCATGGGCGGTTCCATGGGTGCCATCGTCGGCGAGCGTTTCGTGCGCGCCGCCAACTATGCCCTGGAAAACCGCTGCCCGATGATCTGCTTCGCAGCCTCCGGTGGTGCGCGCATGCAGGAAGCCCTGATCTCCCTGATGCAAATGGCCAAGACCTCCGCGGTGCTGGCGCGTCTGCGGGAAGAGGGCATTCCGTTCATCTCCGTGCTGACCGATCCGGTGTACGGCGGTGTTTCCGCCAGCCTGGCGATGCTGGGCGACGTGATCGTCGGCGAGCCCAAGGCCCTGATCGGCTTTGCCGGCCCGCGTGTGATCGAGCAGACCGTTCGCGAAAAACTGCCGGAAGGCTTCCAACGCAGCGAATTCCTGCTGGAGCACGGTGCGATCGACATGATCATCGCCCGTGGCGAGTTGCGTCCACGCCTGGGTAGCCTGCTCGCGCAAATGATGGGCCTGCCGACGCCGGTCTACATCGCGCCGAAGGTTGAGCCGATCGTCGTGCCGCCGGTGCCTGCAAACCTATGACCCAACGTACCCTGGGCGAATGGCTCGCCTACCTTGAGCAGTTGCATCCGTCCGCCATCGACATGGGCCTGGAGCGCTCGCAACAGGTAGCGGCCCGCCTCGGGTTGGGCCGCCCGGCGCCGCGAGTGATCACGGTGACGGGGACCAACGGCAAGGGCTCGACCTGTGCCTTTGTCGCAGCGCTGCTGCAGGCCCAAGGCCTGAAGGTCGGCGTGTACAGCTCGCCGCACCTGCTGCGCTACAACGAGCGGGTGCAACTCAATGGTGTGGAAGCCACTGACGAGCAGCTCTGCGAAGCCTTCGCCGCGCTCGATGCCGGGCGCGGTGAGATTTCCCTGACGTACTTCGAGATGGGTACTCTGGCGGCGCTCTGGCTGTTCGAACGGGCGCGCCTGGACGTGGTCGTGCTTGAAGTGGGCCTGGGCGGGCGCCTGGATACGGTCAACGTGGTGGATGCCGACCTGGCGCTGGTCACCAGCATCGGTGTCGACCATGTCGACTACCTGGGCGATACCCGTGAATCCGTGGCCTATGAAAAGGCCGGCATCTTCCGCCAGGGCAAGCCTGCGCTGTGCGGTGATCTGGACCCGCCGCAGACGTTGCTCGACCGGGTGCGGGAGCTGGATTGCCCATTCTTCCTGCGCGGGCGTGAGTTCAATCTTGAGGTCGGTGCTGAGCATTGGCAGTGGCGCGGGCGTGATGCGCGCGGCCAGCTCGTGGCGTTGCATGACCTGCCGCTGCTGAACCTGCCGATGGAAAACGCCGCGCTCGCCCTGCAAGCCTATCTGCTATTGGATCTGCCGTGGAATCCTGCGCAGATTGCTCGTACATTGCTGGCGACGCGGATTGTCGGGCGTCTCGATCGCCGAGCCTTCGATTGGCAGGGCAAGCGCCTGAACCTGCTGCTGGATGTGGGGCACAACCCTCACGCCGCCGAATACCTCGCGCAACGCCTGTCGCGTATAGCGCCGGTCGGTCGCCGCCTGGCGGTGTTCGGCTTGCTGGCCGACAAGGATCTGGAGGGCGTAGTGACGCCGTTGCTGGGGAATGTCCAGGCCTGGGCCGTGGCGCCCCTGGACACGCCGCGCAGCCGTCCGGCCGCGGAGCTTGAGGCGGCCCTGCAGAACCTTGGTGCGCGCGTGGCGTCGTATGCAAGTGTCACTGCGGCCCTTGAAGCGCAGTGTGCGGTTGCCACGCCCGAGGATGAGATTCTGTTGTTCGGGTCATTTTATTGTGTTGCCGAGGCGCTCGAATGGTTGGCCCGGCGCTCCACGGAGGAAGCTGCACATGGCATTACTGGATAGCGCATACAAGCAGCGGATGGTCGGTGCCCTGGTGCTGGTGGCCTTGGCGGTGATTTTCCTGCCGATGCTGTTTTCCCGTCAGGACGAACAGCGCCAGGTGGTCGTTGAGGCCCCGGCAGCGCCCCAGGCGCCGGTCGTGCCTCAGGTGCAGGTTGAGCCGGTGGTGGTGCCTGAGCCGCAGGCATTGCCTGAAGAAGAGCCGGTGCCGGCCGATGAGGAATTGGCCGCGCAGCCGGCCCCTTCGATGCCGGTGCAGCCGAGTGTGCCTGTGGTCAAGCCGGCGCCTGCCGTCGCTGCCAAGCCCGCCGCGCCAGCGCCTGCCCCCAAGCCGGTCGTGCCGCAGCCTGCCGCGCCGGGCAAACCGGACGTGGGTCAGAGCCGTATCGACCCGAATGGCCTGCCGATCAGTTGGTCGATCCAGTTGGCCAGCCTGGCCAATCGCGAAAGCGCCGAGGCCTTGCAGAAAAAACTGCGCAGTCAGGGCTACAACGCTTACATCCGCAGCGCCGATGGCAAGAACCGCGTGTTTATCGGGCCGTTGATCGAGCGTGCCGAGGCGGACCGCCTGCGCGATTTGTTGGGGCGTCAGCAGAATCTCAACGGTTTTGTGGTGCGTTTCCAGCCTGAACGCGGCTGAGTTCACGCCGCTTTCAGCTTGGAATGCAGTCAAATGTGGGAGGGGGCTTGCCCCCGATGGCGGTCGATCAGTATCGGTTCTGCTGACTGACCCACCGCCATCGGGAGCCAGCCCCCTTCCACTTTGGTTTCGAGTGGGCCTTGAAATGCGCTTAACTCGTCACAAACTATTGTTTTGCAAAGCACCCGCAATCACAGCTTACCGATAGCCCGACGCTCTGCTAAAATGCGCCGCCTTATCCGTCTGTAGGCTGCACCGTGCCATTTACCTGGGTTGATTGGGCGATCGTCGCAATCGTCGCCATCTCCGCTTTGATCAGTCTAAGCCGCGGCTTCGTAAAAGAAGCACTGTCGTTGCTGACCTGGATCATTGCAGGAGTCGTCGCCTGGATGTTCGGCGGTTCGCTGTCGGTCTACTTGAGCGGGTACATCGAGACACCTTCGGCTCGCGTCATCGCGGGCTGCGCCATCATGTTCATCGCCACGCTGCTGGTGGGAGCAATGGTCAATTATCTTATTGGCGAGTTGATACGTGTCACCGGCCTCTCCGGGACCGATCGATTTCTCGGCATGGCCTTCGGCGCTGCGCGTGGCGCGTTGCTGGTGGTCGTGGCGGTCGGGCTGTTGAGCCTGGGGCCAGTACAGCAGGATTCGTGGTGGCAGGAGTCGGTACTCGTGCCAAAATTTCTATTGGTTGCAGATTGGTCCAAGAACCTCATTTTGGGGTGGAGCAGTCAGTGGCTGGCCAGCGGGATCAGCATACCCGCTGATCTTCCGTTCAAGGAGCACCTCTTACCGGCCAAAACGCCTCAGTAAGCAGTGTTCAGTCAAGATTCATTAAGTAGGGGTTGCGTCGCATGTGTGGCATCGTCGGTATCGTCGGTAAGTCGAACGTCAATCAGGCGCTGTATGACGCGCTAACCGTCCTCCAGCACCGCGGCCAGGACGCTGCCGGTATTGTGACCAGCCACGACGGCCGGTTATTCCTGCGCAAGGACAATGGTCTGGTACGTGACGTGTTCCATCAGCGTCACATGCAGCGCCTCGTCGGGCACATGGGCATTGGCCATGTGCGTTACCCGACTGCCGGTAGCTCGACCTCGGCCGAAGCTCAACCGTTTTACGTCAACTCGCCTTACGGCATCACCCTGGCGCATAACGGTAACCTGACCAACGTTGAACAGCTGGCCAAGGAGATTTACGAATCTGACCTGCGCCACGTCAACACCAACTCTGACTCGGAAGTGCTGCTCAACGTGTTCGCGCACGAGCTGGCCCAGCGCGGCAAGCTGCAGCCGACCGAAGAAGATGTGTTCGCCGCCGTCACCGACGTGCATAACCGTTGCGTCGGTGGTTACGCGGTAGTGGCGATGGTCACCGGTTATGGCATCGTCGGTTTCCGTGACCCGCACGGCATCCGTCCGATCGTGTTCGGCCAGCGTCACACCGATGAAGGCGTCGAGTACATGATCGCCTCCGAAAGCGTGTCCCTGGACGTGCTGGGCTTCACCCTGATCCGCGACCTGGCGCCGGGCGAAGCGGTGTACATCACCGAAGATGGCAAGTTGCACACCCGCCAGTGCGCTGTTGCGCCGAAACTCACCCCGTGCATCTTCGAACACGTCTACCTGGCGCGTCCGGATTCGATCATCGACGGCGTTTCGGTGTACAAGGCGCGCCTGCGCATGGGCGAGAAGCTGGCCGACAAGATCCTGCGCGAGCGCCCTCAGCACGATATCGACGTGGTGATCCCGATCCCGGACACCAGCCGTACCGCTGCGCTGGAGCTGGCCAACCACTTGGGCGTCAAGTTCCGTGAAGGCTTCGTCAAGAACCGCTACATCGGCCGCACGTTCATCATGCCTGGCCAGGCGGCGCGCAAGAAGTCGGTACGCCAGAAGCTCAATGCCATCGAACTGGAATTCCGCGGCAAGAATGTGATGCTGGTGGATGACTCCATCGTGCGTGGCACCACCTGCAAGCAGATCATCCAGATGGCCCGCGAAGCTGGCGCGAAGAACGTGTACTTCTGCTCCGCCGCGCCTGCCGTGCGTTACCCGAACGTGTACGGCATCGACATGCCGAGCGCCCACGAGCTGATCGCCCACAACCGCACGACCCAGGACGTAGCCGATCTGATCGGCGCCGATTGGCTGATCTATCAGGACCTTTCCGACCTGATCGAAGCGGTCGGCGGTGGCAAGATCAAGATCGAGCAGTTCGACTGCGCGGTGTTCGACGGCAAATACGTGACCGGTGATGTCGATGAGGCTTACCTGAACAAGATCGAGCAGGCGCGTAACGACTCGTCGAAGATCAAGACCCAGGCGGTCAGTGCGATCATCGATCTGTACAACAATTGAGTAAACACCGGCCCTGAGGGGCCGGTTTTGTATCTTAAACAAAGCATTGAGTAAGGAGTCGCAGCATGAGTCAGGAATGGGATGCCGGTCGGTTGGACAGCGACCTCGATGGCGTAGCTTTCGATACCCTGGCTGTGCGCGCCGGTCAGCACCGCACGCCGGAAGGCGAGCACGGTGATCCGATGTTCTTCACCTCCAGCTATGTGTTCCGCACCGCTGCCGACGCCGCTGCGCGTTTTGCCGGTGAAGTGCCGGGCAACGTCTATTCCCGTTACACCAACCCGACCGTGCGCGCGTTCGAAGAGCGTATCGCCGCACTGGAAGGCGCTGAGCAGGCGGTCGCCACGGCGACCGGCATGGCGGCGATCCTGGCGGTGGTCATGAGCTTGTGCAGCGCCGGCGACCATGTGCTGGTGTCACGCAGCGTGTTCGGTTCGACCATCAGCCTGTTTGAGAAGTATTTCAAGCGCTTCGGTATCGAAGTGGACTACGTGCCTTTGGCGGATCTTTCCGGCTGGGATGCGGCAATCAAAGCCAATACCAAGCTGCTGTTCGTCGAGTCGCCGTCCAACCCGCTGGCCGAGTTGGTAGACATCGCCGCGCTGTCGCAAGTCGCGCATGCCAAAGGCGCCATGCTGGTGGTCGACAACTGCTTCTGCACGCCGGCGTTGCAACAGCCGTTGAAGCTGGGTGCGGATGTTGTCGTGCATTCGGCGACCAAGTTCATCGACGGCCAAGGCCGTTGCATGGGTGGTGTGGTGGCGGGGCGTAGCGAGCAGATGAAAGAAGTGGTGGGTTTCCTGCGCACGGCCGGCCCGACCCTGAGCCCGTTCAATGCATGGATCTTCCTCAAGGGCCTGGAGACTCTCAGCCTGCGGATGAAAGCCCATTGTGCCAATGCCCAGGCCCTGGCCGAGTGGCTGGAGCAGCAGGACGGTATCGAGAAGGTTCACTACGCCGGCCTCAAGAGCCATCCGCAGCACGCATTGGCCCAGCGCCAGCAGCGCGGCTTCGGTGCGGTGGTGAGTTTTGAAGTGAAAGGCGGCAAAGAGGGCGCCTGGCGCTTTATCGACGCGACACGCCTGATCTCGATCACCGCCAACCTGGGTGACAGCAAGACCACCATTACCCATCCGAGCACAACGTCCCACGGCCGCCTGGCGCCGCAGGAGCGGGAAGCGGCGGGTATTCGCGACAGCCTGATCCGTGTTGCGGTGGGGCTTGAAGACGTCGCTGACTTGCAGGCTGACCTGGCCCGTGGGCTGGCGGCCTTGTGATCGAGTGGTCCATGGAAGCGGCTGCGGGCGGTAACGGCCGCGTCGCGCTGGTGACGGGCGCTGCCCGGGGCATTGGCCTGGGGATCGCGGCGTGGCTGATTAGCGAAGGCTGGCAGGTGGTGTTGGCCGACCTGGACCGCGAGCGCGGCTCCAAGGTCTCCAAGGTGCTCGGCGAGAACGCCTGGTTTATCACCATGGACGTGGCCGACGAGAAGCAAGTCGCCCAGGGCGTCGCTGAAGTGCTTGGGCAGTTCGGGCGCCTGGATGCGTTGGTGTGCAATGCGGCGGTGGCCGACCCGCGCAATATCACCCTTGAAAGCCTTGACCTGGCCTCCTGGAATCGCGTGCTGGCGGTGAACCTCAGCGGCCCGATGCTGTTGGCCAAGCACTGTGCGCCGTACCTGCGCGCCCATGGCGGTGCGATCGTCAACCTGGCCTCGACCCGGGCTCGGCAGTCGGAGCCGGACACCGAAGCCTACGCGGCGAGCAAGGGCGGCGTGCTGGCCCTGACACACGCCTTGGCGATGAGCCTTGGCCCGGAAGTGCGGGTCAATGCCGTCAGCCCTGGCTGGATCGATGCGCGTGATCCGGCAGCCCGTCGCGCAGAGCCGCTGACCGACGCCGACCACGCCCAGCACCCGACGGGCAGGGTTGGCACGGTGGAGGACGTGGCGGCGCTGGTGGCATGGCTGCTGTCGCGCCAGGCCGGGTTCGTCACCGGCCAGGAGTTTGTGGTGGACGGCGGCATGAGCAAGAAGATGATTTACAGCGAGTAGGGTGGGTAGCCGTCTTGAAACTATTTTGTCTTTTTCAGAAAAACTTCAAGCAGGCTATTGACTTAGGTCCGCTATCTGCGTAAATTTCGCGGCCTCAACGAAGCAAAGGGTGATTAGCTCAGCTGGGAGAGCATCTGCCTTACAAGCAGAGGGTCGGCGGTTCGATCCCGTCATCACCCACCACTTCTTGAGAGTTTTGCCCTAGGGTAAGACGCAACGTTAAAGGTTGCACCGACGCGCAGCGGTAGTTCAGTCGGTTAGAATACCGGCCTGTCACGCCGGGGGTCGCGGGTTCGAGTCCCGTCCGCTGCGCCATATTTTCCAGGTTCGATTCGTCGGGCTTGAGGTTGAACAGCCAAGGCTGATCAGCCAGATGTTTAAAGACGGTTGAGGGTTTACGCTCGGCCGGTCAAGCGATACGCAGCGGTAGTTCAGTCGGTTAGAATACCGGCCTGTCACGCCGGGGGTCGCGGGTTCGAGTCCCGTCCGCTGCGCCATATCTGCTTCAAGGCCCACTGAACGCCTTGCAGCACAAAGAAAGCCGTTGGCTGCCTTTGACCCGATAGCAAAGACCCTGGTCGAAAGACCGGGGTTTTTTGTGTCTGCGATTCAGCATTGATCAGCGCGTGTCGGCAAGCTACCTCAGTCCCCTGTGGACGCAAGCTTGCCTGCGATGATGTCGGCTGAGTGCGCCGTGCCAGCATCCCAGGCAAGCCTTCCCATCAGAACCCCAGCTTATCCCGTAGCCCGTAATACCAGGCGCCCATCGCGGCAAACGGCGTGCGCAACAGTTGCCCGCCGGGGAACGGGTAGTGCGGCAGGTCGGCAAACGCGTCAAAACGCTCTGCCTGGCCTCGAAGGGCCTCTGCCAGTACCTTGCCCGCCAGGTGCGTGTACGTCACGCCGTGGCCGCTGCAGCCTTGGGAGTAATAGATGTTGTCGCCCAGGCGACCGACTTGCGGCAAGCGCGACAGGGTCAGCAGGAAATTGCCGGTCCAGGCGTAGTCAATCTTCACATCCTTGAGTTGCGGGAAGGCCTTGAGCATCTTCGGGCGGATGATTGCTTCGATATTGGCCGGGTCCCGCGCGCCATAGACCACGCCACCGCCGAAGATCAGGCGTTTGTCACTGGTCAGGCGGTAGTAGTCGAGCAGGTAGTTGCAATCTTCGACGCAGTAGTCCTGTGGCAATAGCGTTTTGGCCAGTTCGTCCCCCAGCGGTGCGGTGGTGATCACCTGCGTGCCGCACGGCATCGATTTGGCCGCCAATTCCGGCACAAGGTTCCCCAGGTAGGCATTGCCGGCGACGATGATGAACTTCGCCCTGACCTTGCCCTCGGCGGTGTGTACTACTGGGGTGGCGCCGCGCTCGATGCGCAATGCGGCTGACTGCTCATAAATCGTGCCGCCGAGGGACTCTACGGCTGCTGCTTCGCCCAGCGCCAGGTTGAGCGGGTGGATATGTCCGCCGCTCATGTCCAGCAGGCCGCCGACGTAATTGTCACAGGCCACCACCTCGCGGATGCGCCGCTCGTCCAGCAACTCCAGCTGCGTATGGCCATAACGCTCCCACAAGCGCTTCTGCGACTCCAGGTGACCCATGTGCTTGCTGTTCAGCGCGGCGAATACTCCACCGTCCTTCAGATCGCACTGAATCTGGTACTTGGCGATCCGCTCACGAATGATCCTGCCGCCCTCGAACGCCATCTGTCCCAGCAACTGCGCCTGCTTCGGCCCGACGCTGCGCTCGATCACATCGATATCGCGGCTGTAGCTGTTGACGATCTGCCCGCCGTTGCGGCCAGACGCGCCAAACCCTACCTTGGCCGCCTCCAGGACTGTCACGCGAAAACCGTTCTCCAGCAGAAACAGCGCGCTGGAGAGCCCGGTGTAGCCAGCACCGATCACGCACACATCGGTTTCGACTTCACCTTGCAGCACTGGGCGAGGCGGAGCCGCATTCGCCGACGCGGCGTAATACGACTGGGGGTAGGGGGTGTTCGCCATCCTGGAACCTCTGTTTTATATTTTTTACGAGTGCCCCGATCCTACCTGAGTTGAAAATCGCCTGCCAGCCGCCCGAAAAATACGGGTGTACGGGCCGAAAATAAAAAATTCGCATATTCATAGGGTTAGCTGCAAAAAAGATGTTGACAGCCCTCCGGAATTCCGTAGAATGCCGCCTCACAGCAGGCACGTAGCTCAGTTGGTTAGAGCACCACCTTGACATGGTGGGGGTCGTTGGTTCGAGTCCAATCGCGCCTACCAAACAAAATCCGCTCTGCTGGGCGGTCTGGAAGGGCTCACCGAAAGGTGAGCCCTTTTTTGTTGTCTGAAATTTGGGCGTCGTTTTGCCACGCCCCGTTCGCGGCGGACGGTGAAGCGGGCGATCAGAAGAAAAGCTGAGCCACCGCTAGCAGACAGATGATCTGGACGAACATCTGGCCGAGAATTTCGCCATTGAACGTTTCCATATGCGTTTGTCCGGCGTACATAGTGGCTAGCCTCTTTGTCGGCAATCTTGCCCTGAACGATGCACAGAACGTGCGGTTGCTTTGTTGAGTGTAGTGGCTGAATGAGAATCTTCACGCCGGGCCGACACAAGGCGATCACCCCCCCCACGGTTTGTCGGTCTGCAGCAACAATTCTCCCGCCTTGGAAAAAACCACTCGAAACACGTCGCCCCGCCCTGGGCTCTGCCGCTGTAGCGCCGGGGATGCGTCGCGTGAGCGCTGTTGGCGTTTACAAGCGTCGAGGTGATCCGTAGATTGCCTCGAGTCTATTTTTGTCGTCGCCTGCGAGGAAGCCACACCGTGTCCATCCCCGGTTCAGCCGTATTTGCCCAGCGTTATCGCGCCTTCCTGTTCGATATGGATGGCACCTTGCTCAACTCCATTGCGGCTGCCGAACGGGTGTGGAGTATCTGGGCTGAACGTCATGGCCTGGATGTGGCGGCGTTCCTGACCACCATTCATGGCGCGCGGGCGATCGATACGATCAGGCGTCAGGCGTTGCCTGGGGTCGATCCTGAGGCTGAGGCGCAATGGATCACCGAGGCCGAGCTGAATGATGTCGAGGGTGTGGTGGCGATTCCCGGTGCCGTTGCGTTCTTGAATGATGTGCCCAGCGATCAATGGGCGTTGGTGACGTCCGCCCCCAGGGAGTTGGCGCTACGGCGCCTACAGGCGGCGGGCATCAGTCCGCCGGCGGTGTGGGTGACGGCCGAGGATGTCGCCAACGGCAAGCCGGATCCCGCCTGCTATAGGCTGGGTGCGCAGCGTCTGGGTGTCGCGGCCCAGGACTGCCTGGTATTCGAAGATGCGACGGTGGGGATCCGAGCGGGGGAGGCGGCGGGCGCGGATGTGATGGTCGTGACCTCGACGCACCTGACACCCATGGTGACTGCGCATGCCTGGATCGACGGGTATGAGCAGTTTCAGGTGCGGCGCGACGCTGAAGGCCTGCTGCGCGTCGAGCGCCGAATGGAGTGAGAGGGAAAGGGCGCGCGTTCTATCGGCCGTGGCCTTCTTCACACGTGCCTGGGGCGCCGGGCGTGTGCAAAGGATAATTTTTCACGCCCTGGCGCGACAGCACCATCTCTCTGAGTATCTCATTGGCAAGTCGGGCAATCGCTTCTTCGCCGCGATAGTGCGCGCGCACGATGCCGGTGATTGCGAAGTGGTCGGTGTTCGGGCCGCTGAGAATGGCTGAGAGGGTGCCGTCAGCATGTAATGTGCAGACGACCTTATAGCTGGGCAAGCGCGATGCCAGTGCAGATTCGATTTGGGATTTGCTCAGGGTGTCCATCTGCTTCAACGCCTTTCAGCCGACCGTGCAAGGCCAAGCATAGGTGCTGCTGCAGGGCTGTAAATACCGGCGATCTGATAGCCAGGCATCAGCCGTCAGTGGGTAGTTCTCCGGTGTTCGCCGGGAGCTGCGCGCTGGCACATTTTGCGCTGGACGGTTTTCTGGATCGGCTTGAGGCAGAACACAAACAGGTAGCCGCCGAGCAACAGCGTCAAGTCCAGCCATGACGGTACATCGGTGACGTAGATGTCTTTGATTTCGAATCTCAAGCCGCATTCCAATCCTGCAAAGACGAGCCCGATGAACAGGGCGATCATCCAGGAACGGGCGGCAAAAGGTCGCTTCGTGCTAGGCCTCATCGATGTGCTCCTGAGTGCACTCGTATGGCGGAAGAGGTTCTCACGAGGTTCGGCTGCAAATCATGTAACAAGTTCCGGGCGTAATGACAGTTTCATCTTTTTAGCGACGATGAAAGGACCGGATACGCTGAGCGCGACAAGAACGCGAGCAGGCCAATAGGGTTTTCGCCAGCCGTGACCGTGAACGAAAAGGCTGGCTACTGAAGGCGCTTCAAGGCGTCTGGTTTTTGTCCGGCGCCGTCAGGCCGGCCTGGATGCGCTGGTAGATTTCCTCGCGATGCACGGCAACATCCTTCGGTGCATTGATGCCGATTCGTACTTGCTGGCCGCTGACGCCCAGGATGGTGATCGTAATGTCATCACCGATGTTTATGCTTTCACCAACTTTACGGGTGAGTATCAGCATGGACTTCTCCTTGATTACTTTTAAGGACACATGTTTCAGACAGGGCAGGTGTCGGATGTGTGTAGCTTACTGCTAAGCGCTTCCCTGTGACTGCCTCTTTTAGGACGCATAGAGGCGACATTAATTCCCATGGCGTCATCATACAGGTCTGCGATACATGATTCGCATTGTTTAACCCAACGTTTATGACGGCCAGAATAGACAGTGGATGATAAAGTTGCCTCTTTATCCTTAAAGGAGCAGGGCAGTGCGTAAAGTAGCGATGGCAATGGCGGTGTTGGCATTGGCCGGTTGCGGTGAAGGCAAGCGTGTCGAAGAGCCCAGGGCCAAGCCCGCCGTGACTGAAAGCCAGCCGCAAACCGGTGCGATTGCCGCTCAGGAGTGGGACCTGCGCGTGGGTCCGCCGGATCACAAGCTGCAGGCGATCACCGACCTGACCGCCTGGTTGCTGGAGCATGGTTTCAATTTTTATATCGTGAAGGAAGACGGCAAGGATGTGGTGCTGTTGGGGCCATTCCAAACCAGGGCCGAGGCTGAAGCCAAGCAGGCCTTGCTGACGGAAAAACTTGCCCGTGCCAAGAAAAACGACACCGAGTCGCAGATCATCGAACACAAGGTCGCGCAGTAACCGGCCGATTGGGCGGGAAAATACCGATTTTTCCCGCTCGGTTTCAGTTGCAGGCTTTCAGATTCACCGGGCCGACGAACTCGTTGCCGCGACCCATCACGCAGGCTACCGTCTGATTGCGTTGGCGCTCCCAGGTCTGCACCGGATAGGTCTTGTTCCAGGCTTCGTACAGTTGGCGATCCTGTTTCGACAGGCGCAAGCCGTATTGTTTACTCATGTAAAAATACGTCCGTGCGATCATCCCGCGAATGGACGGACGCGGCATCACCTTCTTGGCCTTGAAGTCGACCTGGGTCAGGCATGAACCGTACTGCCCGCTTTGCACCGGCAGCCAGCCAAAACTGAAGTTGTTCCGGTCGCCATTGACCTCGCCGATGCTCGGCACGAGGTTGTGCAGGTCGGCTTCGGCACGTTTGAACACGTCGTCATACCGCGTACAGTTCTTGCGCCCGCCATTCTGCCAGCACTGGCGCTGATGCCCGATCTGCCAGGCCGGCACGATATGTTCCCACTCGATGCGCGCGGCGCGGCTGGCGTTTTTGCGTGGGATGTAGCCGCAGGCTTTCAGGTCTACGCGGTTGCCCGTGTATTTGCAGCCGCAATAGAACTCGGTGGATTGTGGTGCGTAGAGTTTCCAGGCGATTTTCTTGGCTTCGCTGAACGTTCGGGGCGCTTGGGCGTGGGCGGCGACGGCAAAAAACAGGCACAAAAACACAGCAGTAAAACGGACACTCATTGAATCAATCTTCCTTCGGCACAACCCAGAAAATCTGCACGCCACCGTCGTCCCGGTAGGCGAGTGTGACGTTGTCGTTCTCCGCAATTTCCTCCAGCAGACGTTGCCATTCGTCCTCCGGTTCATCCGGCAGGCGGAAGATCAAGGCTGCCTTGGCTTTCTGGGCGTTGGTCGAATTGATGATCTTTTGCACACGAAGGGCCAGGCGTTCGTAAGCATCAGGCGGGGTTGGCGCTGCGGAAGAGGACTTTGCCACGGAGTATTCCTTAGTAAGCTGTACGTACATACAGTATTTAACTGTAGGCGATTTCGCAACTGCTTAAAATTCAACAAGCTCGTCTGACAGTGATTCAAGCGAATTGATGTAGGGCGGGGAGATATGTAGCGAGGGTTTTGCGGGGAAGCAGGGGCGGGCGAATCCGCCCCTGCACAGGTGTTACCAGGAATCAGTATTCCCAGAACATCCGTTGCAGCTCTTTGCTGTCCTGGGTCTTGGTCAGGCCAACCATTGCCAGAATCCGCGCTTTCTGTGGGTTCAGGTCGTGGGCAGCCACCCAGTCGTACTTGTCGTCAGGCTGTTCGGCGTTGCGCAGCACGAAACCGCCGGCATTCACGTGGGACGAGCGAATGATCTGCACGCCTTGCTTGCGCAGTTCCTGCAGGGCCGGGACGACCTTGGAGGACACCGAACCGTTGCCGGTGCCTGCAAAGATGATGGCTTTGGCGCCGGCCTGGGCCAGGGCTTTGGCGGCAGTGTCGCTTACGTTGCCGTAGCCGTAGGCAATTTCGACGTCGGGCAGGCTCTTGATGGTCTTGATGTCGAACTCGGAGTCCATGGTGTGACGCTTGGCCGGCAGGCGGAACCAGTAGGATTTGCCTTCAACCACCATGCCCAACGGGCCCCATGGGCTCTTGAACGCTTCGGTCTTGATGTTGACCATCTTGCTCACGTCGCGACCCGACTGGATCTCGTCGTTCATGGTCACCAGCACGCCCTTGCCGCGGGCATCCTTGCTGCCGGCGACGGCGACGGCGTTGTACAGGTTGAGCATGCCGTCTGCCGACATGGCGGTACCTGGGCGCATCGAGCCGACAACAATGATGGGTTTGTCGGTTTTTTCCACCAGGTTCAGGAAGTAAGCGGTTTCTTCCAGGGTATCGGTGCCGTGGGTGATCACGATGCCGTCGACGTCCTTGCTGTCAGCCAGTTCGGCGACGCGGCGACCCAATTGCAGCAGGTTTTCGTTATTGATGCTTTCGGAGGCAATTTGCATGACTTGCTCGCCGCGCACATTAGCGATCTGGCTAAGCTCGGGAACACCGGCGATCAATTGCTCGATGCCGACTTTGGCTGCCTGATAGGTGGCGCTGTTAGCGGTGCTGGCGCCGGCGCCGGCAATGGTGCCGCCGGTGGCGAGGATCACCACGTTGGAGAGTTTGGCTTTGGTTTCGACTTCTTTTGCCTGAGCGGCAACGGGGAACAGCAGCAGGAGGGCGAGTGCGCCCGGAACAAAGGTCTTCAGTGCAGATTTCATTATTTTTCTCTCTGGTTTTTGATGAGTGCGGTAGCAAGTTCATCTAGAGCGCTCGGGCGGTTCTGAACGCCTCGAGGTGCAGGAAGGGAGCAGGATTTGTACCAGCCTGAACGCCTTCGTGTTTATTATCTAAGGTGTTGATTTAAAACAAATTAAAATTATATTTAAGAAGGTTTGTCCATGCACTTGTCCGGCTTTCCGAACAAAGCGTGGCTGTTGCGTTCGGTTGTCCGAAAATAATGACGGGATAGTCGCCGGAGGCGTATGACATCGGCGGCACTGCCTGTCGTTTTAGAGAACGATCCGGCGACGGTGATGTTTAATAACCCCGCGAGACAGGCTGGAACGCAGGCGCTAGAGGGCTTGGGTGGAGGGCGGTTTTCTTCCGTTGACAAATCCTGGCAAGGTTCTCATAGTTTGTTTAACGCAAACGTTTGCGAGATGTTTCGCGGGTGCGCCCTGAACGTCTTGAAAGCTCGTATCAGTCACCCGGGTGGGTGGGCTGCCGAAGTGTTCTTCGGTGCAAGCGTTGCTCCCAATAATCATAAGATCGGAGTGAACCCATGAAGCTGCCATTCGCTGGACGTCTTCTTGCTGTCGCTGTGCTTGCCGCCGCATCTGCTGCTCTGCCTCTCTCTTCTGCATTCGCCGCCGACACCGCCGCCAAACCCAAGGTCGGCCTGGTGATGAAATCCCTTGCCAATGAATTCTTCGTCACCATGCAAGAGGGCGCGAAGGACTACCAGAAGTCCCACGCCGCTGATTTCGACATGATCACCAACGGTATCAAGAACGAAACCGATACCAGCGCGCAGATCGATATCGTCAACCAGATGATCCTCGCCAAAGTGAACGCCATCGTCATCGCACCGGCTGACTCCAAGGCACTGGTCACCGTGCTGAAAAAAGCCTCCGATGCCGGCATCAAGGTCGTCAACATCGATAACCGCCTGGACCCGGGCGTGCTGAAAAGCAAAAACCTCGATATTCCCTTCGTCGGCCCGGACAACCGCAAAGGCTCCAAGCTGGTGGGTGATTACCTGGCCAAGCAACTGGCCGCGGGTGACAAGGTCGGCATCATCGAAGGCGTACCGACCACTACCAACGCGCAGCAGCGCACCGCAGGCTACAAGGATGCGATGGACGCGGCCGGCATGAAGATCGTCTCCACCCAATCGGGCAACTGGGAAATCGACCAGGGCCAGAAGGTCGCCTCTGCGATGCTGAGCGAATACCCCGACCTCAAGGCGCTGTTGGCCGGTAACGACAACATGGCCCTGGGCGCCGTCTCGGCCGTGCGTGCGGCAGGCAAAGCCGGCAAGGTTCTGGTCGTAGGCTACGACAACATCGCCGCGATCAAGCCGATGCTGCAGGACGGCCGTGTCCTGGCGACCGCCGACCAGGCCGCCGCACAGCAGGCCGTGTTCGGTATCCAGAACGCGCTCAAGCTGGTCAAGGGTGAGAAGGTCGACGCTCAAGACGGCGTGATCGAAACCCCGGTCGAACTCGTCCTCAAGAAGTAATCCCGGCTGCACCCAACAGCGTCCGCTCACCCTGAGCGGACGCCTGGAGATTTTCCTATGTCATCTTCCGCCCCGAACGCTGTCCTCTCGGTCAGCGGTATCGGTAAGACTTATGCCCAGCCGGTTCTGTCCGACATCACCTTGACGCTCAATCGCGGGGAAGTGCTGGCGCTGACCGGTGAAAACGGCGCAGGCAAAAGTACCTTGTCGAAGATTATCGGCGGGCTGGTCACACCGACCGCCGGGCACATGCAATTCAACGGTCAGGACTACCGCCCCGGCAGTCGCACCCAGGCCGAAGAGCTGGGCGTGCGGATGGTCATGCAGGAGCTCAACCTGCTGCCGACGCTGACCGTGGCCGAAAACCTGTTCCTGGACAACTTGCCCAGCCACTGTGGCTGGATCAGCCGCAAGCAACTGCGTAGCGCGGCGATCGAAGCGATGGCGCAGGTCGGCCTGGATGCGATCGACCCGGACACCCTGGTCGGCAGCCTGGGTATCGGCCATCAGCAAATGGTCGAGATCGCCCGCAACCTGATCGGCGACTGCCATGTGCTGATTCTCGACGAGCCCACGGCTATGTTGACCGCCCGTGAAGTCGAGATGCTGTTTGAGCAAATCACCCGCCTGCAGGCCCGGGGCGTGGCGATCATTTATATTTCACACCGGCTCGAAGAGTTGGCCCGTGTCGCCCAACGCATTGCAGTACTGCGTGACGGCAAACTGGTCTGCGTCGAGCCGATGGCCAATTACAACAGCGAGCAACTGGTGACCTTGATGGTCGGCCGCGAGCTGGGCGAGCACATTGATCTGGGGCCCCGTACCATCGGCGGCCCGGCCTTGACGGTGAAAGGGCTGACCCGTGCGGACAAGGTCCGCGACGTCTCCTTTGAAGTGCGTGCCGGCGAGATCTATGGCATCTCCGGCCTGATCGGCGCCGGCCGCACGGAATTGCTGCGCCTGATCTTCGGTGCCGACCTGGCCGACAGCGGCACCATTGCCCTGGGGTCGCCGGCCCAAGTGGTGAGCATTCGCTCGCCGGTCGACGCAGTCGGCCACGGCATCGCCCTGATCACCGAAGACCGCAAGGGCGAAGGTCTGCTGCTGACGCAATCCATCAGCGCGAATATCGCCTTGGGCAACATGCCGGAAATTTCCGGCGGCGGTGTGGTAAATAGTCGCGACGAAACCGCCCTGGCCAAGCGTCAGATCGATGCCATGCGTATCCGCAGTTCCAGTCCGGCGCAGTTGGTGTCCGAATTGTCCGGCGGTAATCAGCAGAAAGTCGTGATTGGCCGCTGGCTGGAGCGCGACTGCTCGGTGATGCTGTTCGATGAGCCGACCCGTGGCATCGACGTGGGGGCCAAGTTCGACATTTACGCCTTGCTCGGCGAGTTGACCCGCCAGGGCAAAGCACTGGTGGTGGTGTCCAGCGACCTGCGCGAGCTGATGTTGATCTGTGACCGCATCGGCGTGCTGTCTGCCGGGCGGTTGATCGAGACCTTCGAGCGCGACCGCTGGACCCAGGATGAATTGCTTGCCGCCGCCTTCGCCGGCTATCAGAAACGTGACGCGCTGCTCAATGACGCAGCGCTTAGGGATGCCCAATGAAAACAACAACTTCCCCCGGTAAAGCGGGCGGCAATTTTTACGGCCTGGGCACCTACCTGGGGCTGGCGGGTGCGTTGCTGGCGATGATTGCGCTGTTTTCGGTGCTCAGCGATCACTTCTTGTCCTACGACACCTTCAGCACCCTGGCCAACCAGATCCCGGACCTGATGGTGCTGGCGGTGGGCATGACCTTCATCCTGATCATCGGCGGTATCGACCTGTCGGTGGGCTCGGTGCTGGCCCTGGCGGCGTCGGCGGTCAGCGTGGCGATTCTCGGCTGGGGTTGGAGCGTGTTGCCGGCCGCCGTGCTCGGCATGGGCTGCGCCGCGCTGGCCGGCACCATCACCGGCTCGATCACCGTGGCCTGGCGGATTCCGTCGTTTATCGTGTCCCTTGGCGTACTGGAAATGGCACGCGGCGTGGCGTACCAGATGACCGGCTCGCGCACGGCTTATATCGGTGACTCCTTTGCCTGGCTGTCCAATCCGATCGCCTTCGGGATTTCGCCTTCGTTCATCATCGCTTTGCTGGTGATCGTCGTCGCCCAACTGGTGTTGACTCGCACGGTATTCGGCCGTTACTTGATCGGTATCGGTACCAATGAAGAAGCCGTGCGTCTGGCTGGGATCAATCCCAAACCTTACAAGATCCTGGTGTTCAGCCTGATGGGCCTGCTGGCGGGTGTTGCGGCGCTGTTCCAGATATCGCGCCTGGAGGCGGCAGACCCGAACGCCGGGTCCGGCCTGGAACTGCAAGTGATCGCGGCCGTGGTGATCGGCGGCACCAGCCTGATGGGCGGGCGCGGCTCGGTGATCAGTACGTTCTTTGGTGTGTTGATTATTTCGGTATTGGCGGCTGGCCTGGCGCAGATCGGTGCCACCGAACCCACCAAGCGCATCATCACCGGGGCCGTGATCGTGATTGCCGTGGTCCTCGATACCTACCGCAGTCAACGCGCCAGTCGGCGGGGCTGAACCATGGCGACGATTAAGGATGTGGCAGCACTTGCAGGTATTTCCTACACCACCGTGTCGCATGTGGTGAACAAGACGCGCCCGGTCAGCGAGCCGGTGCGCCTCAAGGTGGAAGCGGCGATCAAGCAACTGGACTATGTGCCCAGCGCCGTGGCGCGTTCGCTCAAGGCCAAGACCACCGCCACCATCGGCCTGCTTGTGCCCAACAGCCTCAACCCGTATTTCGCCGAGCTGGCCCGGGGGATCGAGGATTACTGCGAGCGTAATGGCTATTGCGTGATCCTCTGCAACTCCGACGACAACGCCGAAAAGCAACGCAGCTATTTGCGAGTGTTGCTGGAGAAGCGCGTCGATGGCTTGATCGTGACCTCGGTGGGCGGCGACGACAGCGGCCTGGCCGCGGGCTTGAGCGCGGTCCGCACGCCCATGGTGATTGTCGACCGGGCGTTGGACGGTATTGATGTCGACCTGGTGCGTATAGATCACGAGCAGGGCGCCTACCTGGCGACCCGGCATTTACTTGAACTGGGCCATCGGGACATCGCCTGCATCGGCGGCCCTGGCCATACCCGTGTGGCACAAATGCGTCTGGCGGGGTATCACCGCGCTTTGCGCGAGGCGGGTATCGACGTTGCCGCCAATCGCACCCTGGAAAGCGACTTCACCAGCACCGGCGGTTATGCCGCGGCAGTGAAGTTGCTGGCGGAAAACCCGCCGAGCGCGATTTTCGCCAGCAACGACATGATCGGTTTCGGCGTGTTGCGTGCGGCAGCCGAGCGCAACATCCGCGTGCCGAGCGAATTGTCGGTGATCGGCTTCGATGACATCCAAATGAGCCGCTACGTGTACCCGGCGCTGACCACGGTCGGGCAGTCGATCGTGCAATTGGGCGAGACGGCGGCCGAGTTGTTACTGCGACGGATTGCGACCCCCCAACTGCCGATCGATCAACGCATCGTGACGCCGAGTATTGTCTTGCGTGAGTCGACGGCGCCACTTGCCGGTGTGTTCGCCCAATACCGCTGAACCGAATTGATGAGTACTGATGTATGCCAGCAAAAGTAGTGGTAGTAGGCAGCTTGAACATGGACCTGGTCACCCGCGCCAGCCGGTTGCCCCGCGCCGGTGAAACCCTGATCGGCCAATCGTTTTCCACCGTCCCCGGTGGCAAGGGCGCGAACCAGGCCGTCGCATCGGCGCGGCTGGGGGCTGAGGTGGCGATGATCGGCTGCATCGGCTCTGACGCCTACGGCGTCCAATTGCGCGATGCGTTGCTGGCCGAAGGCATCGATTGTCAGGCTGTGAGCCGTGTCGACGGGTCCAGCGGTGTGGCGTTGATTGTGGTGGACGACAGCAGCCAGAACGCGATCGTGATCGTTGCCGGCAGTAACGGTGAGCTGACGCCCGCTTCGTTGCAGGCGGCTGATGCGGTGTTGCAGGCCGCCGACGTAATCGTCTGTCAGCTTGAAGTGCCGCTGGAGACCGTCGGGTATGCGCTCAAGCGCGGGCGTGAACTGGGCAAGACGGTGATCCTCAATCCGGCCCCGGCCAGCGGTCCTTTGCCGGCGCAGTGGTATGCCTCGATCGATTACCTGATCCCCAACGAGAGCGAAGCCACCGCCCTGAGCGGCGTGGCGGTGGACTCCCTGGACAGCGCCAAGCTCGCCGCGGCGCAGTTGATCAAGGCCGGCGCCGCTAAAGTGATCATCACCCTCGGCGCTCAGGGCGCGCTGTTCAGCGATGGCAACCGTTTTGAGCACCTGGCAGCGCCCAACGTCAAGGCGGCGGACACCACGGCTGCCGGCGACACGTTCGTCGGCGGTTTTGCCGCAGCGCTGGCCCATGGCAAAAGCGAAGCCGAGGCGATTCGTTTTGGTCAGGTGGCGGCCGCGCTGTCAGTCACCCGCGCCGGCGCGCAACCCTCTATTCCTACGCTGCACGACGTTCAAGGTTTTGTGCCCTCATGAAAAAGACACCGCTGCTCAATATCGCCCTGTCACGCCTGATCGCCTCCCTCGGGCATGGCGACATCCTGGTTATCGGTGATGCGGGCCTGCCCGTGCCGCCGGGCGTCGAGTTGATCGACTTGGCCCTGACCCAGGGCATTCCCGACTTCATCAGCACCTTGCGCATTGTGCTCAGCGAAATGCAGGTGGAAAGCCACGTGCTGGCCGAAGAAATCCTGCTCAAGCAACCGCCGGCACTCAGCGCACTCAATGCCCTGACCGACCAGGCGGCGCTCGGCGAGCGGCGTCTGCTCAGTCATGACGCATTCAAGCAACTGAGCCGCAGCGCGCGTGCCATGGTCCGCACGGGCGAGTGCCAGCCTTATTGCAATATCGCACTGGTGTCCGGCGTCACGTTCTAGAGTTCCCCAACGACAAGGAGTGTTTCATGCCGCGTAATCTTCCAACCCTGAGAAATCTGTTCCGGAGTGTTTTGCTTTTGTCTGCACTCACCGCAGTGAGCGCCCAAGCGGCGGAAAAAATCGACCTGATCATCGACACCGACCCAGGTGCCGACGATGTAGTGGCCTTGCTGTTTGCCATGGCCTCCCCGGAGGAGTTGAACATTCGGGCGCTGACCACCGTCGCCGGCAATGTGCGCCTGGACAAGACCTCGCGTAACGCGCGCCTGGCTCGTGAGTGGGCAGGGCGAGAGGACATCCCGGTGTACGCGGGCGCGCCGAAACCGCTGCTGCGCACGCCGATCTACGCCGAAAATATCCATGGCAAGGAAGGCATTTCCGGTGTCGCCGTACATGAGCCGAAAAAGGCCCTGGCCGAAGGCAATGCCGTTGATTACCTGATCAAGACCCTGAGCACCGCCAAGCCGCACAGCATCACCATCGCCATGCTTGGCCCGCAGACCAACCTGGCGTTGGCGCTGACCCAGGCGCCAGAGATCACCCAGGGCATCAAGGAAGTGGTGGTGATGGGCGGCGCGCACTTCAACGGCGGCAATATCACGCCGGTGGCCGAGTTCAACCTGTTCGCCGACCCGGTCGCGGCCGAGATTGTGCTCAAGAGTGGCGTCAAGCTGACCTATCTGCCGTTGGACGTGACCCACAAGGTGCTGACCAGTGAAGCGCGCCTGAAGAAGATCGCCGACATCAACAACAACGCGAGCAAAGTCGTCGGCGATATTCTCAATGAATACGTCAAAGGCGATATGGAGCACTACGGCATTCCTGGCGGCCCGGTGCATGACGCCACAGTCATCGCGTATCTGCTCAAGCCTTCGTTGTTCAACGGGCGTCAGGCCAATATGGTGGTGGACAGCCGCGAAGGGCCGACCTTTGGCCAGACCATCGTCGATTGGTATGACGGCCTGAAGCAGGAAAAGAATGTGTTCTGGGTTGAGAATGGCGACGCCCAGGGCTTTTTCGATCTGTTGACCGAGCGCCTGGCGCGCCTGAAGTAAGGTGATTGCCGGTCGGTGCTCGCCGGCCGGTGCTTAATCGCGCCCGGGGTTGTGTGCGCCCATGTGATCGGCCGGGTATTTCTCGAAAACCTGGCCAATGAACGCTTGCGCGGCCTGGGTGCCCAACTCCTTGACCAACAGGTCGATACCGATGATCGCCAATTCTTCCGGGCTTCCGGGGCTGTAGGAACTCTGCCCTTGGGGCCACTTGGCTTTGATGTCGGCTTGGAGCGTTACGGTGGTCATGGGTGTCTCACGAGCTGGAAGTACGGGGTGATGCGCTAAAACGCGGTTCTTACGTCGGCAGTTAAGCATTTTGTACGGCGTTTGGCACTGCTACTTATGCATGAGGTATTTCGAAATGAGGCAAGCAGTGTGCGACACTGTCAGCCTGTTTTAATGACCGGGGAACACCGCGTGCAGATCGACTTGAACAACCCCGAGAACCTGACACTGGCCGCCGTGCGCCAACTGCTTGCCAGTGCCAGTGACGATGAACACACTCAATTGCGAGTCACCAGGGCAGGTATTGCCTACATCTCCTCCGGCAAGGCCGTCGGCGGCGTCGATATCGATGGGTTGCTGTTTCGCCTGGAAACCTGGGCCAAGGGCTCCGGTTACGTCGGAAACGTGGCCGCCAGCGATGAGGTCTGGGTCACACAGATTTTCAATGCCTTGAAACAGAACTGGCCAAAGCCACCGTTTGACTACATCGACATCTACTGAATTCGTTCATATCTGGTGACGATTGATCGGGCGAATGCCTGCCCTGAGTCAGGCAGACTTGCCAGCAGGCGATTTACGTCTTGAAACCAATCCGCCTGATCGCTGTCGCACGATCTCTGTCCATTTTTTATCATAGGAGGCTTCATGCCTTGGAAGCTCGCATCATTCGGTACTTTGTTGGCAGCACTCGCGTTGGCGGGTTGCAGCACCCCGGGTACCTCTGAGCCAGCCAAAGATGCCGCCGTGACCGATGCCGGTCATAGCCGCTGTGAGGCGAAGGCCGCCGAGTTCACGATCGGCCAGAAAGCCTCGCCCCAGTTGCTGGAGCAAGCGCGTACCCGTGCCGGTGCGCAGAACGCCCGAATTCTCAAGCCTAACGATATGATCACCCTGGAATACCGCTCCGACCGCCTTAACCTCAACACCGACGACAACCTGGTGATCACCCGGGTCAATTGCGGCTGATAGCCACAGGCTTTTGCAGCGCTCATAAAAAACCCCGTCACATGGACGGGGTTTTTTTAGCTCAGCGGAGAATTACTCGCCGCGAACCTGTGCAGCTTGCATACCCTTTTGGCCTTTCTCAGCCACGAAGGAAACGGTTTGGCCTTCTTTCAGGCTTTTGAAACCGTCGCTTTCGATAGCTTTGAAGTGTACGAACAGGTCGTCACCGCCACCTTGAGGAGTGATGAAGCCGAAGCCTTTTTCATCGTTGAACCATTTAACGGTGCCGGTTTGGCGATTAGACATGGTGTATCTCCAAGAAACATATATTTTCAGTAGTGCTGTGCTGCTCAGGCCAACTGGGCACACAGGGCTATCATAGTCGAAATGTTCGGCTTGGGAGCCCCCCCAAGGCACTGTTTGCTAATCAATAGCCCCGGGTTTAGTCCTTCGGTTGGCTGAAAGCCCCGATCTACGGGGCTTTCGCACGAAATATCAGCTGGTAAAAAAAGCCGTAAAAGCTGCGTATTTTGTGCGAAATGGCAGTTTTAAGAGGGCTTTTACCGAAAAACTGCCATCCGAATTGCAGCGATTCTTACTTTTTCTTCACGACTTTGCAGGACGAAATAGCCGAGACTGCTTTGTTTTTAAGCGCCTGGCTCGCGTTCTGGTTGGTCATGAGTTCCTTGATTTCCGCGGTGCTCAATTCAGCATTGATCTTGTCGGCGCCGCATTCGCAGTGATCTTTGGCGGTTTTGATGTCCACGTTCTGGCTGGCGGCTGAGCTGCAGTCTTTGACGAATGCGTCCCTGGCGCCCGCAGGCCAGTTCGAAGGGGCGGCGGCCTGTGCGCCGAGGGAGAGAAGGGTAAGGGATGCTGCAAGCGCGAAGGTCGAGGAAAAACGCATCATTAAATGCTCCTAAAGTCGTGAGGACGAATGGCGATTCTCGGCGGATTTGACGGGGGACGTACAGCTCAAGTTCACTTTTGCCGCTATAAAAGCGGGAATTTGTTATTGGCTGTGGCGCCGTGGGCGCGATGACCGTTCATCTGTGCTAGCATCGTGTGCTTGGCTATTTCCGGGCGCGCCAAATGCCGCCTTGCCATGTTTCTTTTTCGTCCACTCCAGTCACTCTGGTTCGATCACCGGTTGGCCGAAAGGCTCCTGCCGCTGTAAGGCAGGCGTTCATCACTGAACGGCCTGGTATTGGATCTTGTACTGGCTCATCCCAACCCACGTGACCTTTGGTAGGGGTCACCACTAGGAGAGGAGGCGCCATGCCAACTATTACTCTTCCCGATGGCAGTCAACGTTCATTCGATCATTCGGTTTCCGTAGCCGAGGTCGCCGCATCCATTGGTGCCGGCCTGGCCAAGGCCACCGTGGCCGGCAAGGTCGACGGCAAGCTGGTTGACGCCAGCGACCTGATCACCGCCGATGCCAGCCTGCAAATCATCACGCCCAAGGATCAAGAGGGGCTGGAGATCATTCGCCACTCTTGCGCACACCTGATTGGCCACGCGGTCAAGCAGCTGTACCCGACGGCGAAAATGGTGATCGGCCCGGTCATCGACGATGGCTTCTATTACGACATCGCCTACGAGCGTCCTTTTACTCCGGACGATCTGGCCGCGATCGAACAGCGCATGCACGCGCTGATCGAAAAAGATTACGACGTGATCAAGAAAGTCACGCCGCGCGCCGAAGTGATCGACGTGTTCACTGCCCGTGGCGAAGACTACAAGCTGCGCCTGGTGGAAGACATGCCGGACGAACAGGCCATGGGCCTGTACTACCACGAAGAATACGTCGACATGTGCCGTGGCCCGCACGTGCCGAACACGCGTTTCCTCAAATCGTTCAAGTTGACCAAGCTGTCCGGCGCCTACTGGCGCGGCGACGCGAAGAACGAGCAACTGCAGCGGATCTACGGCACGGCCTGGGCTGACAAGAAGCAGCTGGCCGCCTACGTCCAGCGCATCGAAGAAGCCGAGAAACGCGACCACCGCAAGATCGGCAAGCGCCTGAACCTGTTCCACCTCCAGGAAGAAGCGCCGGGCATGGTGTTCTGGCACCCGAACGGCTGGACCCTGTATCAGGTGCTCGAGCAGTACATGCGCAAGGTTCAGCGCGAAAACGGCTACCTGGAGATCAAGACTCCTCAGGTTGTTGACCGCAGCCTGTGGGAGAAATCCGGGCACTGGGCCAACTACGCCGACAACATGTTCACTACCCAGTCGGAAAACCGCGACTACGCCATCAAGCCGATGAACTGCCCTTGCCACGTGCAGGTGTTCAACCAAGGCCTGAAGAGCTACCGCGAGTTGCCGATGCGCCTGGCCGAGTTCGGTGCCTGCCACCGTAACGAGCCGTCGGGTGCGCTGCACGGCATCATGCGCGTGCGCGGCTTCACTCAGGACGACGCCCACATCTTCTGCACCGAAGAGCAGATGCAGGCCGAATCCGCTGCGTTCATCAAGCTGACCATGGACGTTTATCGCGATTTCGGCTTTACCGAAGTCGAAATGAAGCTGTCCACTCGTCCGGAAAAACGCGTCGGTTCCGATGAATTGTGGGATCGCGCCGAAGCCGCACTGGCCGCTGCGCTAGACAGCGCGGGCCTTGCGTATGATCTGCAGCCGGGTGAGGGCGCCTTCTACGGTCCGAAAATCGAGTTTTCGCTGAAAGATTGTCTTGGTCGTGTCTGGCAATGTGGTACTTTGCAGCTCGATTTTAACCTGCCGATCCGTCTGGGAGCCGAATACGTCTCCGAAGACAACAGCCGTAAACACCCGGTTATGCTGCACCGGGCGATCCTCGGCTCGTTCGAACGGTTCGTCGGTATCCTGATCGAGCACTACGAGGGCGCATTCCCCGCGTGGTTGGCTCCGACCCAGGCAGTGATCATGAATATCACTGATAAACAGGCCGATTTTGCTGCTGAAGTTGAAAAAACTCTCAACGAAAGCGGATTTCGTGCCAAGTCCGACTTGAGAAATGAAAAGATCGGCTTTAAAATCCGCGAGCATACTTTGCTCAAGGTTCCCTATCTTTTGGTTATCGGAGATCGGGAAGTCGAGATGCAGACTGTCGCTGTGCGTACTCGTGAAGGTGCTGACCTGGGCTCGATGCCCGTCGCCCAGTTCGCTGAGTTCCTCGCGCAAGCGGTTTCCCGGCGTGGTCGCCCAGATTCGGAGTAATTATTATTAAGCGTGAAATGAGACAAGATAAACGAGCTGCACCGAAAGCCCCGATCAACGAGAATATCTCGGCACGCGAGGTTCGGTTAATTGGCGCTGACGGCGAGCAGATTGGCATCGTCTCGATTGATGAAGCGCTTCGTATCGCTGAAGAGTCCAAACTGGACCTGGTGGAAATTTCCGCCGACGCAGTCCCACCTGTTTGCCGGGTGATGGACTACGGCAAGTCGATCTTCGAAAAGAAGAAGCAGATTGCTGCGGCGAAGAAGAACCAGAAGCAGATTCAAGTAAAAGAAATCAAGTTTCGTCCAGGGACGGAGGAAGGGGATTACCAGGTAAAACTGCGCAACCTGGTACGTTTCCTGAGTGATGGGGACAGGGCCAAGGTATCCTTGCGATTCCGCGGCCGTGAGATGGCCCACCAGGAGCTGGGGATGGAACTCCTCAAGCGGGTTGAAGCTGACCTGCTCGAGTACGGTTCGGTCGAACAGCATCCTAAGATGGAAGGACGCCAACTGATCATGGTCATCGCCCCGAAAAAGAAGAAGTAATCAATAGGGCACGGCAGGCCTTCTGATTATGTTTATCAACTGAATGCGGAGTATCCGAACATGCCAAAGATGAAGACTAAAAGTGGTGCTGCTAAGCGGTTTCTGAAAACTGCTAACGGTATCAAGCACAAGCACGCTTTCAAGAGCCACATCCTGACCAAAATGTCGACCAAGCGTAAGCGTCAACTGCGCGGTAGCAGCTTGCTGCATCCGTCTGACGTGGCAAAAGTCGAGCGCATGCTGCGCCTTCGTTAATTTTTGGATCAAGAATAGAGGAAGTAACTCATGGCTCGTGTAAAGCGTGGCGTCATTGCCCGTAAACGTCACAAAAAAATTCTGAAACTTGCTAAAGGCTACTACGGCGCGCGTTCACGCGTATTCCGTGTCGCCAAGCAAGCGGTAATCAAGGCAGGCCAATACGCCTACCGTGACCGTCGTCAGAAAAAACGTCAGTTCCGCGCTCTGTGGATCGCTCGTATCAACGCTGGTGCTCGTGTTAACGGTCTGTCCTACAGCCGTTTCATCGCTGGCCTGAAAAAAGCGTCCATCGAGATCGACCGTAAGGTTCTGGCTGATCTGGCAGTGAACGAAAAAGCGGCGTTTGCTGCGATTGTCGAGAAAGCTAAAGCCACCTTGGCTTAAGTACCCCCGACAGTCACCCTGGGCTACTCCTGTGGCCCAAGGTGTTAAACGTCATAAATAGGGGAAGAGCCTTCAAGCTCTTCCCCTATTTTGTATCTGGAGTCTGTACATGGAAAACCTGGACGCGCTCGTCGCTCAAGCTCTTGAGGCTGTGCAAAGCGCTGAAGATATCAATGCCCTGGAGCAAATCCGGGTTCACTACCTTGGCAAAAAGGGTGAATTGACTCAGGTGATGAAGACCCTGGGGAATTTGCCGGCTGAAGAGCGTCCGCAAGTCGGTGCGCTGATCAACGTCGCCAAGGAGCGTGTCACAGAGGTTCTCAATGCGCGCAAGGCGTCGCTCGAGGAGGCCGAACTTTCGGCCAAGCTCGCCGCCGAGTCCATTGACGTAACCTTGCCTGGCCGTGGCCAGGCCTCGGGCGGTCTGCATCCGATCACCCGGACTCTGGAACGTATCGAGCAGTTCTTCACCCATATCGGCTACGGCATCGCCGAAGGCCCTGAGGTCGAAGACGACTATCACAACTTCGAGGCGCTCAACATCCCAGGCCATCACCCGGCCCGGTCGATGCACGACACCTTCTATTTCAACGCGAACATGTTGTTGCGCACCCATACCTCGCCGGTACAGGTCCGCACCATGGAAGCGAACAAGCCGCCGATCCGCATCGTCTGCCCAGGCCGTGTGTACCGCAGCGACTCCGATATTACCCACTCGCCGATGTTCCACCAGGTCGAAGGCCTGCTGGTCGATCGCGATATCAATTTCGCCGACCTCAAAGGCACCATCGAAGAGTTCCTGCGGGTGTTCTTCGAGAAAGAGCTGGCGGTGCGTTTCCGTCCATCGTTCTTCCCGTTCACCGAGCCTTCCGCCGAAGTCGACATGGAATGCGTGATGTGCAGCGGTAAAGGCTGCCGCGTCTGCAAGCAGACCGGCTGGCTGGAAGTGATGGGCTGCGGCATGGTTCACCCCAACGTGCTGCGCATGTCCGGGATCGACCCGGAAGAGTTCTCGGGCTTTGCCTTCGGCATGGGCGTTGAGCGTCTGGCCATGCTGCGTTACGGCGTGAACGACTTGCGTCTGTTCTTCGACAACGACTTGCGGTTCCTCGCGCAATTTCGCTAGTCGTAACGAATCTTTAGGAGAGCAGGATGAAATTCAGTGAACAATGGCTGCGTGGCTGGGTAAGCCCGCAGGTAAGCCGCGACGAGCTGGTTGCTCGTCTGTCGATGGCCGGTCTTGAGGTCGATAGCGTTACTCCGGCCGCCGGCGTATTCAGCGGTGTGGTCGTGGGTGAGGTGCTGAGCACCGAGCAGCACCCCGATGCCGACAAATTGCGTGTGTGTCAGGTCAGCAATGGCGCGCAGACGTTCCAGGTCGTGTGCGGAGCGCCTAATGTGCGCCCGGGCCTGAAGATCCCGTTCGCCATGATCGGCGCCGAACTGCCGGGCGACTTCAAGATCAAGAAAGCCAAGCTGCGTGGCGTTGAGTCCAACGGCATGCTGTGCTCCCAGGCGGAACTGCAGGTGGGCGAGGGCAATGATGGCCTGATGGAGCTGCCGGCCGACGCGCCCGTGGGCCAGGACATTCGTGTCTACCTGGAACTGGAAGACGCCAGCATCGAGGTCGACCTGACCCCGAACCGCGGCGACTGCCTGTCCCTGGCGGGCCTGGCGCGTGAAGTAGGCGCGCTGTACGACGCGCCCGTCACCCGGCCGGTGGTTGCCGCAGTTGCTGCGGTGCATGATGAAGTGCGCTCGATCGAAGTACTGGCACCCAACGCGTGCCCGCGTTACCTGGGGCGTGTGATCCGCAACGTCGACCTGTCCAAACCAACGCCGCTGTGGATGGTTGAGCGCCTGCGTCGCGCTGACGTGCGCAGCATCGACGCCGCCGTCGATATCACCAACTATGTGATGATTGAACTCGGCCAGCCGTTGCACGCGTTCGATCTCGCCGAAATCAATGGCGGCATCCGTGTGCGGATGGCGGAAGAAGGCGAGAAGCTGGTTCTGCTCGACGGCCAGGAAGTCAGCCTGCGTGCCGACACCCTGGTGATCGCCGACCATTCCCGCGCCCTGGCGATTGCCGGTGTGATGGGTGGCGAACACAGCGGTGTGTCCGCAACCACGCGTGACATCTTTCTTGAGAGCGCATTCTTCGACCAGATCGCCATCGCCGGCAAGGCCCGTTCCTACGGCCTGCACACCGATGCGTCGCACCGCTACGAGCGTGGCGTGGACTGGAAACTGGCGCGTGAAGCCATGGAGCGCGCCACTGGCCTGCTGCTGGAAATCACCGGTGGTGAAGCGGGCCCGATCACTGAAACCGTCAGCGAACAATACCTGCCGTCGATTGCACCGATCACCCTGCGCGCCAAAAGCGTTGAGCAAATGCTCGGCCTGGTGATCGAGCCAGCGGAAATCGAGCGTCTGCTTTCGGCCCTCGGCCTGGGCATTGCCGCCGGTGAAGCCGGACAGTGGCGCGTTGAGGTGCCAAGCCATCGCTTCGATATCAGCCTCGAAGTCGACCTGATCGAAGAACTGGCCCGTCTCTACGGCTACAACCGTCTGCCGGTTCGCTACCCGCAAGCGCGCCTGGCGCCGCAACCCAAGGCCGAAGCGCGCGCGCACCTGCCTGAGCTGCGCCGTCTGCTGGTTGCCCGTGGCTATCAGGAAGCGGTGACCTACAGCTTCATCGATCCTAAGCAGTTCGAACTGTTCAACCCAGGCGTCGAGCCGCTGTTGTTGGCCAACCCGATCTCCAACGACATGGCTGCCATGCGTTCGTCGTTGTGGCCCGGCCTGGTGAAAGCACTTTCCCACAACCTGAACCGCCAGCAAGACCGCGTGCGTATGTTCGAAAGCGGCCTGCGTTTCGTCGGCCAGCTGGATGGCTTGAAGCAAGAGCCGATGCTTGCCGGTGTTGTTTGCGGTAGCCGCTTGCCGGAAGGCTGGGCCCAAGGCCGTGATGCGGTGGACTTCTTCGACGTTAAAGCGGACGTGGAAGCCGTATTGGGCTTTGCCGGAGCACTGAACGACTTCTCGTTCGTGCCAGGCAGCCACCCAGCGTTGCACCCGGGCCAGACGGCGCGCATCGAGCGCGAAGGTCGACTGGTGGGCTTCGTCGGTGCCCTTCACCCGGAACTGTCGAAAACCCTCGGTCTCGACCGTCCGGTCTTCGTTTTTGAACTGGTCCTGGCCGAAGTCGCTTTGGGCAAGATGCCGAAATTCAGCGAGCTGTCGCGCTTCCCGGAAGTGCGTCGCGACCTGGCGCTGATCGCCGATCGTGAAGTGTCCGCCACGGCCGTTCTGGATGTCATCCGTGAAAATGCAGGCGAATGGCTGACGGACCTCAGGCTATTTGACGTCTATCAGGGTAAAGGCATTGATCCGCATAGAAAAAGCCTTGCAGTTGGCTTGACCTGGCAGCATCCATCGCGCACTCTTAATGACGATGAGGTGAATACCACGACACAAAATATCCTCACCTCGCTCGAACAAAGGTTGAACGCCACGTTAAGGAAGTGACGTATGGGGGCTTTGACGAAAGCTGAGATGGCGGAACGTCTGTACGAAGAGTTGGGTCTGAACAAACGCGAGGCCAAGGAATTGGTCGAGTTGTTCTTTGAAGAAATCAGACACGCTCTGGAAGACAACGAACAGGTCAAATTGTCCGGTTTCGGCAATTTTGACCTGCGAGACAAACGCCAGCGGCCTGGCCGCAATCCAAAAACGGGAGAAGAAATCCCGATCACGGCTCGCCGTGTGGTCACCTTTCGTCCAGGGCAGAAGTTGAAGGCCCGAGTTGAGGCTTATGCTGGAACCAAGTCATAACGACGAGCTACCCGTCATCCCAGGCAAACGCTACTTCACCATCGGTGAAGTCAGCGAGCTCTGTGCGGTAAAACCGCATGTGCTGCGCTATTGGGAGCAGGAGTTTCCTCAACTCAACCCCGTCAAACGCACCGGGAACCGTCGGTATTATCAGCGCCAGGATGTGCTGATGATCCGACAGATCCGTGCATTGCTGTACGACCAGGGGTTCACCATCAGCGGCGCGCGCCAGCGCATGTCCGGTGATGAAGCCAAAGACGACACCACCCAATACAAGCAACTGATCCGCCAAATGATCTCCGAACTCGAAGATGTGCTGGTGGTTCTGAAAAAATGATTCAGGCTTTTAAAATACTTCCACATTTCAAAAGCTTGCGGTATATTCCTGATCGCTTCATTGCGAAGCGAACCCAGTAACACGCCTAGTCGGGGCGTAGCGCAGTCCGGTAGCGCACTAGCATGGGGTGCTAGGGGTCGAGTGTTCGAATCACTCCGTCCCGACCATAAATCTCCAGAAAATCCAATCACTTAGCGGTGGTTGGATTTTTTTATATTTTGGCTTTTTATTGCCGAATGGGATTTTGCTGTTTTCGTTGCCAAATGGTTGCCAATTGAGATTGGCTAGCCAGTCTCGTGAGATTAGGATGTTGCTTAGAAGCGGAGTGGTTTTGTTCCTACCCATTTGCGCGTAATTTGCAGGGATTAGCATCATGACGCCAGAATTAAAAGCCCGTCAGCAGATCGACTCTAAGCTTGAAAAAGCTGGCTGGGTTATCCAGGGCATGAAAGAGCTCAACCTTTCCGCAGGTGTTGGCGTAGCCGTGCGTGAAGTCCCTACCGATACTGGTCCGGCTGATTACATGTTGTTCGTGAACCGCACTGCTGTGGGGGTCATCGAAGCCAAAAAAGATAGCGCTGGCGAAAACCTCACCGCCACCGAAAGACAGACCGAGCGCTACGCTACCTCCAGCCTCAAATGGCGTAAGGACAATATCCCGCTGCGCTTTCTGTTTGAGGCCACCGGCCAGATTATCCGTTTTACCGATAACGCTGACCCAGCGCCTCGCTCGCGTGAAATATTCAACTTTTTCAAACCTGGAACACTTGTGACCTGGTTGGCTCAACCGGAAACCCTACGCCGTCGTCTGGCCGAACAAATGCCCGCACTGCCCGAACTCAACCTGCGCGACTGCCAGATCAGCGCAGTTACTGGTTTGGAACAGTCGCTGGCACTGAACAAACCTCGAGCTCTGGTACATATGGCTACCGGAGCGGGCAAAACTTTCACTGCCATCACCTCCGTCTACCGTCTGCTCAAGTTCGGCGGTGCCAAGCGCATCCTGTTTCTGGTCGATACCCGCAACCTCGGCAAGCAGGCCCACCAGGAATTTATGGCTTATACGCCGCCGGATGATGGCCGCAAGTTCACCGAACTTTACAATGTGCAGCGATTGGCTTCGCCTAACATAGACCCGCACTCACAGGTGTGCATCAGCACCATTCAGCGCATGTACTCCATTCTGAGCGGCGAGCCGATTGATGACTCGGTCGAAGATGTCTCACTCAACGAAGTGCAGCAGACGGCTAAACAGGTAAAGCTCGTCCGCTACAACCCAGCTGTGCCAGTGGAAACTTTCGATTTCATCATCATCGACGAATGCCACCGCAGCATCTACAACCTGTGGAAACAGGTGCTCGATTATTATGATGCGAGCCTTATCGGTCTCACCGCTACGCCCGACAAGCGCACTTTCGGCTTCTTCAACGAAAACATTGTCGCCGAATACACCTATGAGCAATCGGTGGCCGACGGCGTCAACGTCGGCTACGACGCATATGAGATTGAGACCGAAATTACCCAAAAAGGTGCCGAACTCAAAGCCAAGGAATACGTCGACCACCGTGACCGGCAAACGCGTAAAAAACGTTGGGGTCAAACCGAAGAAGACACGACTTATACTGGCAAGGAGCTCGATCGCTCTGTAGTGAATGTGAGCCAGATCCGGCAGGTGATTCGCGCCATGAAAACTGCTGTGGAAACGCAGATTTTTCCGGCGCGCAAAGAAACACCCAAAACGCTGATCTTTGCCAAGACTGACAGTCACGCGGACGACATCATCAACATCCTGCGCGAGGTCTATGGGCAGGGTAATGCCTTCTGCAAAAAGGTCACTTACAAAGCTGAAGGAGACGCCGACAGCATCCTTAGTGACTTCCGCAACGAATACAACCCGCGCATCGCCGTCACTGTGGACATGATCGCCACCGGCACCGACGTGAAACCGCTTGAAGTGCTGCTCTTCATGCGCGATGTGCGAAGCAAAGGCTACTACGAACAAATGAAGGGCCGCGGCGTGCGCAGCCTAGATGGAGACAGCCTCAAGCGCGTCAGCTTCAGTGCCGATGGTGCCAAAACCCGCTTTGTGCTGATCGATGCCGTAGGCGTGGAAAAATCTCTTAAAACAGAAAGCCGCCCGCTGGAGAAAAAACCCGGCATAGCGCTAAAAGACCTGCTGCAAGGCGTGGCGATGGGCAGTCGCGACGACGACACTGTACTTTCGCTCGCCAACCGCCTGGTGAGGTTGGCCAAGCAACTGGACGATAGGGCCCAGGCCCGGATCGAGAAAGCAAGCGGCGGCATTCCCGTGGCCGAGTTGGGCAAGGGGTTGATCGCCGCGCTGGACCCTGATGCCATTGTGCAAGCCGCTTTGGCCACCGCCAAGGCCAAGGGCATCACCCGCTCTGAGGACACCTTGCTACCCGAAGAGATTGAAGCCGCCCGCGCTGTGCGTGTGGCCGCCGCCTGCGCGCCCTTCGACCAACCGGCTCTGCGCGACGAGATCGAAAGCGCCCGCCGCGAGCGCGAGCAGATAATTGATCATATCAATCTGGATCAGGTGACCTTTTCAGGCTTCGGTGAGCAGGCGGAAGCGCAGGCCAAAGCGTTGATTCAAACCTTTGCTGACTACCTAAAGCAGCACAAAGACGAAATTGCTGCGCTGGACTTTTTCTACCAGCAACCCTACCAGCGCCGCGCGCTCACTTTCGACATGATCGAAGACCTCCACGAACGCTTGAGTAAGCCGCCGTTGATGCTCACCACAGAGCGCCTATGGAGTGCCTACACCCGCGTGCAGGCCAGTGCAGTGAAGGGGGCAGACCGCAAACGCCAGCTCACCGATTTGGTATCACTGCTGCGTTTTGCACTCGGGTTGGAGGCTGAGTTGAAGCCCTTTGCCGATGAGGTGGATAAACGTTTTCAAACATGGATCTTCCGTCACAACGCCCAGCGCGGCACCGCCTTCACTGCTGAACAAACTGATTGGCTGCGTCTGATGAAAGAGCATATCGCTAGCAGCTGCAGCATCAGCCGGGACGATTTTGATTATGCGGAATTGGCCGGCAAGGGTGGGTTGCAAAAGGCATGGGGCTTGTTTGGTAAAGACTTGGATACATTGATGAATGAAATGAATATGGAGTTGGTGGCGTAATGGCTTTCACAATGACCGTTGCCGAGTTGATAGATGCTGACACGTCGGGAATGCTCGGGAAGCATGCAACCTGGGAGCGTGTACCTCTTGCAGAAGTCGCCACCATTCTTAATGGTGCGCCCTTTGACTCGGCACTATTTGGTACGACAGCAGGAATGCCGCTTATTCGCATCCGGGATGTAATCACTGGTGAAACAAGCACCTATTACTCCGGGGCTTACGAAGATGCTTACCTTGTGCAGCAAGGTGATCTACTGATTGGTATGGATGGCGACTTCAATTCGGGATTCTGGGGCCGTAAAACAGCACTATTGAATCAACGGGTCTGCAAAATTTCACCAATCGAGTCGCTGTACGACAAGCAACTGCTCTCACTCGTGCTGCCTGGCTACTTGGCAGCGATTAATGCTAATACGCCCTCCGTGACGGTGAAGCACCTGTCGTCAAAGACGATTGGTGAGATTGGTCTTCCGCTGCCGCCCCGTGCCGAACAAGCCCGCATAGTTGCGAAACTCGAAGAACTGCTTACCGACCTCGATGCTGGTGTGGATGAACTCAAGGCCGCGCAGAAGAAGCTCAAGCAGTACCGCCAATCGCTGCTGAAATCTGCCGTGGAAGGCTCGCTCACCGCTGAATGGCGTGCCCAGCACACGCCTGCCGAGACCGGCGCACAGCTGTTGCAACGCATCCTCACCGAGCGCCGCGCCCGTTGGGAAGCCAAACAGCTCGCCAAGTTCAAGGAGCAAGACAAAGCCCGTCCCAAGGACTGGCAAAAGAAATACCCCGAGCCGGTGCAGCCGGATATCACCGACTTAGCGGAATTGCCTGAGGGGTGGGTGTGGGCGACGTTGTCGCAGGCTGGGTGGCTTGACCGTGGTCGATCGAAGCACCGCCCGAGGAGCGCCGAGCATTTGTATGGCGGTCCGTATCCCTTTGTGCAGACGGGGACCATACGTCATTCGGACACTTTTATTTCCAGTGTCGAGACGACTTACAGCGAAGCAGGTCTGGCGCAGAGCCGACTTTGGCCAATTGGTACGATGTGCATCACGATTGCTGCCAACATTGGAAAGACGGCCATTCTTACGATGGAAGCCTGCTTTCCCGACAGCGTTGTTGGGTTTCTCCCAGCTACAGAGGAGGTTTCCATTCGCTACGTTGAGTATTTCATGCGAAGTATTCAGCAGAAGCTGGAAAATGAAGCGCCAGCAACGGCACAGAAGAACATCAATCTTGAAATACTTGAAAAAGTTGTAATCCCAATTCCGCCGTTTCGAGAGCAGTGTTGCATCGTCGATGTGCTCGACAGCAATTTTGACGCCGCACGTGAGAATGATCGTTCGATAGAGCTTGGTCTTAAACAGTCCACCGCCCAACGCAAAAATATCCTGCGCGCAGCCTTCGCTGGGCATCTTGTCATGCAAGATCCTAACGACGAACCTGCCAGTGTGCTGCTGGATCGCATCCGCGTGGCGCGTGCGGGCCGCGAGAAACAGTCCAAGATACGCAAAACCAAACAACAGAAGGTGATCTCCTCCGTGGTGAGCAAACTGATTGATGTTCTCGCTGAGGCGGATGACTGGTTGCCGGCGCAAGAAGCCTTCCGGCGCTGCGGTGTGGTTGATGGCACACTGACAGATTGTGTCGAGGAGCTATATGCCCAATTGCGACAGCTCCATGTTGTGGAAAAGCGTGTACAGGTGAAACCAGTAATCAATGAGCACGGGCTCAGGACGGGTGACCTGCTTAAGCTAATAGCGAACTGACCATGCGCCTAGATAAGTTCACTATCGGTAGTGATAAAGCCTCGATAAATGGGGTAGATAACCATCGATTTAAAAACTTGAAGAACGTCACCATCGACTTCGATCAGGATCACTGGGTCACGGTGGTGATCGGTTGGAATGGCACCGGCAAGTCCAACGTGCTGGAGGCGCTGGCCATCATCTTCCGCGACTTGATTGCCAAACAACGCTCACCGGCCTTTGCTTTTCAGCTGTCCTATCGGATGGGTGCGGGTCAAAACCTTCGTCACATTTACATCGACGCAGACCCTGATCGTGCTAAGGATGCTTTCCTCATTCGCGTTGCCGATACCAAGCAGAACAACCTTGTTGATAGCGTACTGGACTTTGGAGACGGGGCAGATAAACTACCCCCGTGGGAGCCAGTCAAGCTCACAGCCTTCCTGAATGCGGACTATAAGTATTTGCCGCGTTACGTGTTCAGCTACTACTCGGGCGAGAGTCCGCGCATGCATGAGGTGTTTCGCCCCTATCTGGAAGGCTACGACAGCAAGCTGCGAAACGGCGAAGACCCCGGTCTGAAACGGCTTTTCTATGCTATGCCGGTGCATAGCCAGTTCGTGCTGCTCGCTTTTATGATTCAACAGTCTGACGTGGTGCGGGCTTTTCTCGATGACCATCTTGGGATTGATCCTGACGAAGGTATTGAGTCGGTGCTGTTCGTGCTGCGACAACCGCCTTGGAAGTCTAAAGCGCTGGATGGCGACCCACGGTTTTGGAATGCGCGGGGCGTGGTAAGGGACTTTCTTTCTCGCTTGCACGATATTGCCCTGGCGCCCATCGAAATCAGTCGGCAGGTTCCCACGTCAATCTGGAACAAGACAAAGTTACAGTTCAAGTACCTGTACGTGAAAGACATCGCTGCGCTGCGGCGCTTAGTGGGCAACCAGACGCCTGCGCAGTTCTTTCGTGATTTGGAGAGCACCTACGTCTCCGAGTTGATCGAAGAAGTGCGTATCCGTGTTCGCCTCAAGAAGAACGACGGCACCGTTACGTTCCGCGAATTGAGTGAAGGCGAGCAGCAGCTGCTGACCGTTTTGGGCTTACTGCGTTTTACCTCCGAGGATGAAAGCCTGTTCTTGCTGGATGAGCCGGACACGCATTTGAATCCGCGCTGGAGCGTGGATTACATCTCGTACTTGAAGCAGTTCATTGCCAACGGAACGAAGCAAGAAGAAACCAGCCACATCCTGCTCACCACACATAACCCGTTAGCTGTTGCCGAACTGGATCGCGAACAGGTACAGATTCTGAGGATGTGCGCGCAGGATGGGCAGCGTCAGATCGTAGCTCGTTATCCAGAAATGGCGCCGCGCGGCATGGGTTATGCGGCGATTGTCACCAGCGACATGTTTGGAATCGCTTCATCGCTGGATCAACCAACACAAGAGCTATTAGAGGCACAGCGTGCGTTCGCTTCCAAGGAACGGCTTACTCCGGATGAGCAGCGCGAGTTAGACAGCATCAACTCACAGCTCGATCGGCTCGGATTCCGCTTCTTCCACCCAGATGATGAGTATTCACGTTACTTGCGTTTGCGGCATGAGCTGCTGGCGACGCACTTTGAGACGGATCTTCCCCGAGAGCTTGCGCGGAAGGTCGTTCAAATGTCCCGAAATGATCGAGAGGCGTTGGCCAGGCGCCTCATTCAGCAGTTGGTCAAACAACGCGACCTTTCAGATCAGGCGGGGCAATCGTGAGGTATGTGGATTTAAGAAGGCTGGCCAAGCCAGATGGGTGGAATAATCGCGCCAGCGCCGCAGCTGCTGCCGTCTCGAACGGAGCAAATCCCAACGATCATGATGTGGTGTGGCGAGAACTCAAAAACGGATTGGCGGACTTGCTGCATGATAAGTGTTGGTACTGTGAGTCCACCGTAGATAGGTCAGACAACGCGGTCGATCACTTCCGCCCGAAGAACCGTGTAAGCGATGCCGCCAATCCTCATACCGGTTACCGATGGTTGGCATTTGACGCGAATAATTTTCGCTATGCGTGCACCTATTGCAACAGTCGGCGCAAAGACCTGGAAGGAGGAACGGCTGGAGGAAAGGCTGATCGCTTTCCACTGTTGAACGAGGCACAACGTGTCTATATAGCGGGTCCCACAACACTAGAGCGCCCCGTGCTTCTGGATCCTTGTCATCCGTTGGATTGGAAGCTTGTGGGGTGTCAGCAAGAAAATGGAAAGCCTTGTGCCGCCAGTCAAGAGCCGGTAGCCAAGCAACGCGCAGAGGTGTCGATTGAGGTGTATCACCTCGACTACGGCCCAACATGCACTCGGCGTCTTGGTTTTGCTGCACAACTGGTATCAGACGTCGATGAGGGCAAGCAGCTATATGAGGCCTTGAAATTCAACCCTGACAAGGAAGTTGAGTTCAATAACGTCTTGGCACGCCTCCTTCGGCTCATATCACGTGATGCGCTCTACAGCGGAGAAATGAGATTTTTACTAGGTGCGCTGCGAAGCAACGAGCACCCTTGGATACAAGAATTATTAGAGGTCTGATATGAACGCAAGCTCCCTCGTCCAGAAAGTCTGGAACTTCTGCCACACCTTGCGCGACGACGGCGTGGGCTATGGCGACTACCTGGAACAGCTCACCTTCTTGCTGTTCCTGAAACTGGCGCACGAATACGCGCAAGAGCCCTACAACCGCGAAACCCACATTCCGAAGGGCTATGACTGGGCCAGTCTGACCTCCAAAGTGGGCGAACCGCTGGAAGCGCATTACCTGGCTACGCTGCACAAGCTGGGACAAGGGTCCGGCATGCTAGGTGCTATCTTCTTCAAAGCACAGAACAAGATACAAGACCCGGCCAAGCTTTCGCGTCTGGTACAGCTGATTGACGCCGAAAGCTGGATCAGCTTGGGCGCCGACACCAAGGGCGACCTGTATGAAGGCCTTCTGCAGAAGAACGCCGAAGACACCAAGAGTGGCGCGGGTCAATACTTCACGCCACGCGCGCTGATCGAGGCGATTGTGGCCTGTGTACGCCCCGAACCGATGAAAACGATCGCGGATCCGGCTTGCGGTACAGGCGGCTTCTTCTTGGGCGCATACAACTGGCTGACGCGGCCTGGTGCTGCGCTCAACAAAGCACAAAAAGAGTTCCTGCGAGAAAAGACCTTTCACGGCAACGAGATCGTGTCAAACACTCGCCGTATGTGCTTGATGAATCTTTTTCTGCACAACGTTGGCGAACTTGATGGTGAGCCCTTGGTGGCGCGTTCTGATGCGTTGATCACTGAGCCTAAACTTAAAGTGGATTACGTGCTGGCCAACCCGCCCTTCGGCAAGAAGAGCAGCATGACCATCAGCAATGAAGAGGGCGAGGAAGACAAAGAGGCGCTGACCTACGAGAGGCAGGATTTCTGGGAAACCACATCGAACAAGCAGCTCAACTTCCTGCAGCACATCGTCAGCATGTTGAAGGTGGATGGTAAAGCGGCCGTGGTGTTGCCAGACAATGTGCTGTTTGAAGGCGGCGCGGGCGAAAAGATCCGCAAGAAGCTGCTGGATAACTGCGACGTGCACACGGTGTTACGCCTACCTACGGGTATCTTTTATGCCCAGGGCGTCAAAGCGAACGTAGTGTTCTTCGACAGCGCGCCCAAAGATGGGCGTGTGCATACCAAGGGCGTGTGGTTCTACGACCTGCGCACCAATAAACATTTCACGCTAAAGACGCGCACACTCAAGCCTGTTGATCTGCAAGATTTCGTCACCTGCTATAACCCGGAAAACCGCAACGAGCGCAAGGCTACGGAACGCTTCAAGTTTTTCAGCTATGAAGAGTTGATGGCACGCGACAAGGCCAGTCTCGACATCTTTTGGTTGAAAGATGACAGCCTGGACAACTTGGATGACCTGCCGCCCCCCGATGTGCTTCAACTGGAGATCATCGATCATTTAGAAGCAGCTCTGATTGCTTTTCGCGAGGTCGCTTTGAATTTACCGCAATCAGAAGTGGTCGGTTGAGCCCGAGGACTTTTGGGCGCGGAGGAGATGACATGAATCGAATGTGGATGGTACGTGGCGAAGCTGGAAGTCTTTACGACGCTTTTCGGGAGCGCGAAGTGGCCGCTATCGGTTGGAGCCGGCTGGCCGCCCATGCGAAGCCCGGCGTTGGGCGTAAACAGTTAATTGCTCTCTACCAATCCGCTGAGCCTCAGATGAAACAGGGCACGGTTATTTCGGGTGCCTCGCAAGTGTGGCGCTTCGTAAACGAGATTCAGGACGGTGATTGGGTTGTTACTTATTCACCTGCCAATCGTCTCTATCTGGTCGGCAACGTCAAGGGACCGGCCGAGCACCATTCAGAATGGGCTGAGCAAGGCATGTCGCTGGTGCGCAAGGTGCAGTGGCAGCAGCAGGAGTTGCCGCGTGACAATTTGGGTACCAGTACCAAGAACAGCCTGGGTTCGACTTTAACCTTGTTCGAGGTGCCTTCCAGTGCTGCAGCCGAAGTAATCGCCGCGTTGAAAGGTAAACCAGTACTGCAAGTGGAAGATGAGGCTGAAGAAAGTATCGCTGATCCGCTGGCTGACATTGAGTCTCAGGCGTTGGAGCGAATCAAGGATCGAGTAAGTGAACTCGACTGGGATGAGATGCAGCAGCTGGTTGCAGGGATCCTTCGTGCGATGGGCTACAAAACTCAGGTTTCGCCACCAGGTTCCGACCGTGGCAAAGACATCGTCGCCTCACCCGATGGCTTCGGCTTTGAGCACCCGCGCATTGTAGTGGAGGTTAAGCATCGTAAGGGGCAGATGGGTAGTCAGGACATCCGCAGCTTTCTTGGTGGGCGGCACAAGGATGATCGGGGTCTTTACGTAAGCACGGGAGGTTTCAGTAAAGATGCCCAGTATGAGGCAGACCGTGCATCCATTCCATTGGCGATGTGGACGTTGGATCACGTTGTGCGGGCCTTAATTGAGCATTACGATTCCACTGATGCAGAGACCAAACGCATCGTTCCATTGAAGCGGTTGCACTGGCCGGCGTAAGCTCGGTGTGGACGGTATTTACCCATTTGCTTTGGCATTTAGGCCACGGGTTAGGTAAAAATAATAGCTATACCCCGAGCGACGAAGTGACTGCTGTTGCCGCTGACGAATAACCGATCCGGCACTGGCTATTCTGCCTGCTAAACATATCGGGCAGGTGTTGAAAACTGTAGATACTCCCGATAACAGCTCCCGGGCGGCTTTCTCGGACGCAGCGTGGAACAATGATTCAGGCGGAGTAAGGGCGTATTTTGGACAAAGTTACGCCCTAAGTCGGTTTTTAAGCTCGATTACTTTAGCTCATGACATCCAGATGTACCTCGTCAATCGAACATCAATGCCCGCGTCAAACTAAGATCATAATCCGTATCACCCAAATGGCTAGCCATACACATCAAGCCAAACCCCACTGCCTTATGCTTGCTCCAAAGTCTTTCAAGATTTTCTACCAGCGGCAGCAAGCACTTTTCTTCGTAGGGGGTGAGCTCGTAGTCGCTAGGCTGCGAGCCAATCGTGTCGAAGTAATCGTTAGCCACCAGCTCTTCCTCTGCATCCGATCGCAGACAAGTCATTTCATCGTAGGCGCTGTAACAGGTTTCGCGCTCCTCGGCCATGAACGCTTGGAACTCGGCTTCGTCGTCGGGGAATTCCTCCCTCAAGTCATCGGGTACATCGGCCAGGCTTTTTATGAGCTTCCCACGATAGTCCTGCTTGAGTCGGGCAACGAAGTAATCGAGGCGATCGAATTTATCGGAGGTGTCCGATAACCATCCGGCTTTGACGTTCAACCATCGCGCATCACTGACTTTATCCATCAGCGTGTCCAAGTCGTCTCCCAGTGGGGTACGGTCGAATACCGTTTTCAGGAAATCGTGCTGCTTGTTGAACTCGTCGTATTGTTTTTCGTAAGCAGAATCTATTTCGTTCGCTTGTTTGATCGTCATAGGTAAGGCTCGTTTGGACTGCCTAAGAGTAGGGCGGTGGTCTGGAAAGTGGCTGTGATTCAGATAACGAAAAACCTGCCAGGTCGTTATTCTTCGACGCCCATTACCGTGTATACGCCGGGCTTTACCCGCACGTACTGGACTTTGGCACCTTTACCAACACTGAATCCATCCGCACCTGTCTTTCCATCTTGTGCGTTGTTGGCGACGGTGGTCCCAATCGCCGACTTCTTGAAGAACTCGAAACCAATCCGATATTTTTCCACCAGCTCCTTACCCTCGGGGCACATTACCCGGCGTCGCTCCGAAGTCAGCTCCTGAACCTCGAAAGGGTCGTTCAGTGCACCATTACGTGTTTCCAGCAGAATTGATTCATACAACGTCATGCTTTTTTCCTTAGAGGCAGGCGGTCAGAAGGAATCCTGACCGCCGGGATTGATCGTTAATGCGCGGGTGAAACACGCTCATTGTTAAAAAACGCGAACCGCACCAGCCGCCGTAGGTAGGAAGAGCCAAGCCTCTGTCACAGGTTTGCCGGATGCCGCCTCAATCGCTTGGGCATAGGCGTCGAGTTGGCCGGCATGTTCTTGGGCCAGCCGCTCCCACTGTGCCTCTGGAGATGGATTGGATTTATGGTCAATCAGTACCCAGCCATCTTTTGTATCCAGCAGCAGGTCAATCCGTCCATTCAGTACCTGCCCCGAGGTGAGCAACTGTTGCACCGGGTACTCGGCCATGGCTTCAGCCTGCGGCCACCGGGACTCGATCCAGGCATGCAAGGCAAATAGCTGATTGATGACCTGGCTGGCGCTCACATGCTCATGTACTTCATGGCTCAGCAGCAGGCGCTGCACTTCGTCCAGGACGACGGGACGGCTTGGATCTGTAAACGAAAGGCACAAGCTGGCGTGAATTGCGGTCCCCAATGCACTCATTTCAGGGCTGCCCTGCAAGGCAATGCGGGTGCCGATTTGGCATTTTTCGCCGGCGCCTGTCACCGAGCGGGTGCTGCTACTGGACGGTTGAAAGCTCAATTGCATACGGGGCTTGGCAACTACCAGTGGGGCAAACCAATGCAGATTTTGCACGGCAACTGCGATAGGTTCTGGCGCATTGCCGGCGGTCAGTGTTCGACAGTCGGCCGGCAACGATTTCCCGCTAGGTAAACGTAGAACTTGCTCGCCTGGGGCTGTCATCAACCACGGCGCTTGAACGCAGTCGAGCCACTGCCCGGTTGTTTTTCTGCCGGAACGTGCGATCACCAGCAGATCGCGGGCTCGGGTCATGCTCACGTAGAGCAGGCGTTTTGCTTCTTCAACAGCTTCCTCTCGGCACGTTTTGGCCAGGCTGGTCTGCTCGAACTTCTCGGCCAGTGGGACCTTCTGCTGTTTGCCTAGAGGCCAAGGCCAGTAGCGGATGAAGCGGTCGTGCAATGGTTTGTGCGGATCGAACGCGCTATTGGAGCGCGAAGAAACGGACCATAGGCGGTCGCCAATATCGCGCGCCAAATCCATCAGGATGACCACTGGCCATTCCAGGCCTTTGCTTGCGTGGTGGGTCATCACCTGAACGGCGTCCAACGCCGGTGTGGCCAATGCATCGTTGTTGGTGCTGGCCGTTTCGCCCAACCAGAGCACCAGCCCGGAGATAGATGCAGCCCCCAGCCCATTTCGGCATAGGTCCTCATATTGCTGCGCCAAGTCGATTATTGCGTCGAGGTTGGCAATGCGCTTTTGAGCCTGTGCTGGCGAGGTCGACCAACTCGTGACGCGCGAGGGTAAGTCACACTCAGCGATTAAGCGCTGCAACGCTTCCACAGGCGTCAGCAATGGAAGGTCCGCGCGCAGCCGCGCCACTGCCGCAACCAAGGGGTGTGCCCGATAATCGTCGACGTCTTGCTCGCGCCACAGCGCTTTTGGATGACCCGCATGCAAATAACGCAGGCGCTCCGCAACCCAGCTCTCCGGCTCTTCTGCCTCAGCCAGCGAAACAATCTGCGCGGTAGCCAGGGTATCGAAGGGGTCATTCAAGCGACGCAAGCACGCCAGCGCCAGGGTTGCTTCTGCGGTAGCCAGCAAGCCGGGCTGCGCAGTGGAGCAGGGCATTCCTGCTGCAGCGAGGGCGGCGGCCACTTTGGCGACGTTGCTGTGGGAGTAGCAAAGTACGGTGATATCGCCCAGCTGGACGTCACGGATTTCCTTGCTGGTTTTATCGAATACCTGATGCCGGTTTTTCACCAGTTGGCCAATGCCTTCGGCCAACGCACTCACCTGCTGCTCGGCATTGCTGCCATCGAGTAACCAATTGGCGAAGGCGGGCCCGGGCAGTTGGTCCGCTCGAGTAGGTATCAGCTGAACTTCGTCGGGCGGCAAGCTGCTGGAGAACGCCGGGCCAAACACTTCGTTCGCCAGCTCGACCAGCTCCGGTCGTGAGCGCCACGAGTTACGCAACACCTGTTTCTCACCGCCCATTTCGGGTAACGCGTTGAGGATGGCCTGCATCAATGCACAGTCGCTGCCACGGAAGCCATAAATGGCCTGCTTGATATCGCCTACCCAGTAAACCCGTTTGGCAAAGCGCGAAAGCTTCAGGAAGACTGCCAACTGCATCGGGCTGGTGTCCTGGAACTCGTCAACCATGACCAGATCAAGTTCTTGCTCCAGCACCTGAATCACGGCGGGGTTGTCTAGCAGTTTCAGCAATGCGTGTTCCTGGTCGGCAAAGTCCAGCACGCCGAGCTCAAGTTTGCTCTGGCCGTACACGTGCAATGCGTCGATGGCCAAGGTGAACACCTGTTCCAGATACACCGTGATATCGCGATGCAAGTCCGTGTGTTCTGCGTAGCGCGCTACCGTTTCGGTCAGGCTTGCAACCAATGGCTTGAGCTTGGCTTCCGGGGCCGATTTGGCCAACTTTGCCCAGGCACTCCAGCGCGCGTTGCCTTGCAGCAACTCACGGTGGAAATCCATGAGCAGGGATACATAGTCCGCCGTAAGCTTTATCTTGCTTTTGGCAGCGATCAGTTGTCCAAGCACATCAGGAATGATGCGTAGGAGCTCACCACTCAAGTCGGTTTTGGTCGCAGTGGGAAAATGCTCAAGCATGTCCTCGGCATTGCGGACAGCAAAGCCACGCGCCAGATCGAGGTCGATGTCGTTGGTGCGTAGCTGATCTAACAGTCGGCGCAGTTCATCGAGCCAGTTATTGCTCGCATAGTCGCCCTGTTGATGAGTGACTTCTAAGCCCAGACGGCGTGCGATGGCAAGGAAGGTGTCCATGCTTTCACCATGCAGGACCCGATCTACTGCCTGATTGAGCAGCACTTTTGCCTGATTCTCTTCCAGGACTCGTTGTTGTGGTGGCATGCCTGCTTCAAATGCGAAGCGCTCAAGCAATTGGCCGCAAACGCTGTTGACGGTGCCTATCCGGGCTTGCCCCATAGAGGTCGCCAAGCCAATCTCACCTTTTTTGAGCAAATGGCTGCGTACTCGCTCGCGAAGTTCGGCCGCCGCTTTTCGTGTGAAGGTGGTGGCAATAACGCCTGCAGGTTGGACCTGCTGACTGAGCAATTCCTGGTGCAGAATCTCTGTGAGCCGGTGAGTTTTTCCGCTGCCGGCGCCTGCGCTGATAAAAGTGATGTGCGCGTTCTTAGGCATTGTCATTGCTCCCATCCGGCCAGGGCCAGGTAGTCGTTGTAGGCTTCCTTGAGGTATTCCATTGGCATCGCTTTCTCGGGCGGTGTTGAAGCCTCGTCCTCTTCAATGCTTTCCAGTGCCACTTCAAAGACGCCCGCAGTGATTTGCGCCTGACGCCATTTCCAGGCCTCGGTAAAGCTCTGCCAGAGTTCGGGCGTGGTGCTTGGCGGATTGGCGGGCACCCGTTCCGAATCGGCAAATACGCGGTAATCCGGTGTCAGCAGGCGGGCGGACTCCAGAATGAAATACGCCACGGACGGCAACGAATTGGTCTCCTGACGCAGCAACTCGGCATAAATCGCCAGTTGCAAATGGCGGTTCGCTTTGAGTTGTTCGGGATATTTTTTGCCGCCGGCCCACTTCATATCGACGATGGCTCGATGCCCGTCTTCTGTAGTCAGTACCAGGTCGGCAGAACCCGCCAGAGCGCCTCCAGCGAATTGCCCGTCCAACGCCTGCTCTGCGGTTACAACGCGGACATTGGCATTGGCAAAGTGTGCTCGCAGCTGGGTCATTGCACGCAACACTCGGTGGCGCAGGGTCGACAGATCAGCACCGCGCCCCTCCATCAACAGCACTGCCCCTTCTTCACGCACCACGCGCGGGAAATGAGTCGAGAACCACGCGGCGAAGGCTGCCGCGTCCATGGTCAGCGCGTCGGCTCGGCTGAAAAAGTGTTCAGCTAAACGGTGAGCAAGCGAACCGTTCAGAAGAAAACTGTCGCTCAGACTGAGACTCTTGGATGCCTGAATCTTGGCTCCGTATTGCAGCAGCCATTGGTAAGGGTTGAACAGCAGCAGGTTGAGGCTCGAGAAAGAGGCTTTTTCTGGCAGAGCCAGTGGCATGTCTGCCGGCAGCTTCCACCAGCGTTTGCGCACTGGTAGGGGGGTCGACGGTTGTGGCTGAAATAGGAGGCCGGGCGCAAACAAAAGGTCCTCCAGCGCATGTACTTTTGGGTGCTGAGCAACCGTTTCGATCATCTGCCAAAGTGGGTGACTTTCCTCGTGTGGCGGCGCCAGCACCAGCGTTAGATTGCGGTTCGCGACCAGCAAAGGCCGTAGCCAGTCTTGGGCCGCTTGAGCCAGCAGCGTTCCACCGTCGGGCAGCGCCACTCCTGCATTTGCGAGTTGCAGCAGTTCCGCCTTGGACCACGGCGAAATGGCAGGCAGTGCCGGCATGGCCAGATTCCACCACACCACCGTGTCCGAGCTCTCAATGGCGGCCCCCGGGCGGGAAACGGTCGAATGAGCGCCGACCTGGGCGGCCAGTAACGGATTATCCGTGCCACTCGCAGTGGCCTGTTCGATCACCTGCTGCAACTGCCGCGGACGCAACCGCTCGACGCCTTGAAGTTGAAGCGTCTCTAGTGTTTCCAAAGCAGCTTCGCACTGCGCATAACCCGCCCGAGCAGCTAGGCTGTGTGCGGGTTCTTCGTGGCCCAGGCGCGGTTGAAAGAACGCCAGCAAGCGTTGGACACGCACCAGCACTTCGCTCAGCGGCGCGCCTTCATCAACACTGAACGTGGGAGCTTCGAGCCAGTCGCCAATGGATGTCCGAACACGAGGCGCTTCGGCACCGTAGTGTTCTGCGATGCGCTCCAGGACTGCTTCCCATTCGGCTCCGACAATACCCGGCATACTCGATACCTTGGTCGCCAACTGTCGACGGGCAAACAGCCGAATCGGGCATATCGGATGGGTCAGAAACTGTAATAGCGCTGGGTAATTCAGTGGCGCCCAAAGCAACTCCATTGCCAAAGGCAATACCTGCAGGGTCGGCCGCAAATCGCTGCTGCCATTCAGGCCATGGCGAGCTTGGTTTGCACCGACTAAATGACCATCAAGGCAGCCGCCTTCGGCACCGGCCACCAGCAAGGTCTGCACGCTTTCATCCAGCGAGCGGCTCAACCAGCTCGCCGCCAACACTCGAGTCTGTGCCTGAACTACCTTTACCGTGCCGTCCTCTTGCCACGGCATCGGTGTCACGCGCTCACCGGCAATGCTCTTGCGCAGTTGCGTCTGCAACTGGCCTAGGAAGCCTTGCGCCGTGCCCACGGGCACCTCAAGGCGCTCGTGTGGGAGTTGATGCAGCACCGCTTGCCAACCAAGTGGGTACACCTCCCAATCGTCAGCCAGCAGCACATTCTTGATCGGTGGTCGCCGCACAGCCAGAGCCGCGGCAACATTGTGCAGGCGTTGCCCAATCGATGGCGCGACTACCTCGCGGGCTTTCATCTCTACCTCGGTAAGGTCCTTCAGGCGTTGGCTGGCATCTGCCTCCACGCGCCCATCCCAACCGTACAGATACAAGTCATCTCGCCAAGCCAGCAATGCAGCGGACACACCCAGCTCATCAGCGGAAAAACTGGCGTTGTAGAAACGCTGTGCGTTGTTGCAGTGTGCCAGGCAATCCCGATACTCCGCTGTACGCTGCGCCGTGCAAGGCTGGCGTGCTGTCAGGCCCAGTTGGGTTTCCAGAATATCCAGAAATCCCTGTGGCCCGACCGTCAAAGCGCCCAGCTGATTGCTCGCCCGGGTTGCCCGTTGACCATCGAGTTGCATACCGAACGTGATGAGCATTTCAGACACGTTGACGCTCCTTGTGAACGTTGAGGGTTCAACACACCGCTATCGGTGAGTTGTTGTAACGACCTAAAGGCGAAACACATTTAGCGGCTGGCGGCTACCGTACGGACGAGGTGCGACGGATTGCGTCGTGGTCGACACGTTTGTCAGCGAAGGCGCTGTTCTCGCCATATTTGCGACTTATCCAGGATTGAGCCAACTCAGGGCTCGATGAACACGTAAGGCGAGGTTGGGGTGGTGGGCGTTGCGTTCGTTGTGGTGGCGAGTCTTGAGCGACGGGTAATCCATTCCAGGAGTTTCCTTGGGGCAGAGGATGTCCGCTTGGCCTTGATTATCGAGGCTGTATCGGCGGATTAGGCTCAGGCTTGAGCATTCGGGGATACTCAGTCCAGTGCATTCTCGCGCAGTGTGGCGATAAGCTATCACTTGTTGAGGGGAGGGATCCACAGGTGGAGAAACGTCAGCGAACCTGAGTGGGAGCGTTGAAACACTTGTAACCGGGATACTGGGCTTCGGCAGTGACCTTGGCCATGGCCGAGCTCACTGCTTGTACGGTGATGGTGAAATTGGCTTGCGGACCGGCAGTAGCGATGGAGCGTTGCATGAAGGCGCTGTAGGTTTTCATGAGTGCTGGCTCTGGGTTGTATTGATGAGCCTTCATTGTTGTGATCAGCCGCGACAGGATGTGTCGAGATGCGTGTACGACACAAAATGTCGTTTTCATTTCGATAATGAGCCCTATCGAATGATCAACCGGAAGGCTGTCCGAATGAGCCCTGATGAAAAAGTATTCCAGTTTCTGGATGCCCTGTTGCCCGATGCCGAGAGCATGCGGTTTGTCGAGTCGCGGTCGCCATGCGTTGCGGATGCAGACATTGGCATGCCGTCCTTGAGAGTGTTGAAAGCGCCTGTCGACGGCAATCTTGCCTACCCCACGATCAAGGCCGCGAGCCCCCTGGTCACCATGGTCGATCCCGCGTTGCTGCGCATTCTGTATCGTTCGCTACGCGATGACTCGCTCGCCTCAGACCCGGATGCGCTCAATGATCTTGGCTGGCTATGGATCAACGGTCGTCGCGTCCCTTTCGATAGCGTCCTCGCTCGGCGGTTGTTCAAACTCGCGTATGTGTTGGGATCGGGTGAGGCGGCATTCAATCTTGGCGAGCAAGCCTGGTACGGCCGAGGCATGTGCGTTAACCAGGACCTTGCGACCAGTTACTACGAGCAGGCCTATGAGCGCGGCATCACGTGTGCGGCGCAGGCGTTGGGGCGTTTGTATGAAAAAGGAATGGATGGCCAGGCGCCAGCCTTTGCCAAGGCTACGCACTGGTACCGGCTGGCTGCCGGAGCTGCGTTTGCGTCAGGAGAAAAATGCTATGGGTTTTGAGAGTTGGGCATCGATGGCGATGCTGGGGCTGATCCTTTCAGTGCTGGTTGCGCTGTACACGCGATGCGGCAAAACCTGGCGTTTACTCAGCGATTGGCATGTCACTGCGCAGGAGCGTCGAACTCGCGCGAATTGGCATGTCGAGGAAAATCGCGAGCTCAGATCGGCGCTGCGAGCGGAAAAGGCTCATGTGGAACAGCTACAGCGCAAGGTGGAAATTCTGCAGGCCTTGCTGCCTGTGGCGTAAAGCGAGCGTAACAGAGGAGTAATGACATGCCCATAAGACCAAGACCCTTCACATTTGTCTGTGGCAAATGTGGCTGGAAGAAAACGGTCGTGCCACTTAGCGATGCCCTTGGACCTAGGGATTGGTGCGATCGATGTGAGAAATGTGGAAACGAAGCGTTGACCCGACAACCGGCCAATATGATTGATCGTACGTTGGCGGAATGGTTTGCCCGGTTACGTAGATAGGACGAACTCATGATCGAATTCCAGGGGCAGCGTTTGCGTGATGCTTCCCATGTGGTCGTATTTACTGGCGCGGGAGTTTCTGCCGAGAGTGGCATCCCGACGTTTCGCGACGCCTTGACTGGCATGTGGGAGCGTTTCGATCCAGCGGTATTGGCCACCGCCGACGCATTTCGCAACGACCCGGCATTGGTGTGGGGATGGTATGAATGGCGACGCTCAAAGGTACTTGCTGCCAAACCAAACTCCGCCCATTTGGCTATCGCCGAACTCGCTCGGTTAGTCACCAGGCTGACGGTCATTACTCAGAATGTCGATGATCTGCACGAGCGTGCGGGTTGTCATGGAGTGATTCATTTGCACGGCAGCCTCCATTCGCCGCGCTGTTTTGCGTGTGCCCGGCCTTTTGAGGGGACCACTGATCAGTTGAATGATCATGAAGACGGACGCAGGTTCGAACCGCCACGCTGTCGACATTGTAACGGCAAGGTCCGGCCGGGCGTGGTCTGGTTCGGTGAGTCGCTACCGGAGCAGGCATGGCGTGAAGCGTTGGCGGCTGTCAGAGATTGCGATCTGCTGCTTTCGGTGGGGACTTCGGGGCTGGTACAGCCAGCGGCGGAAATTCCCCGGATCGCCAGGGAACATGGCGCTGTAGTAGTGCATGTCAACCTGCAGCGAGAATCGGTCCATGGAGAAAGGGAGTTCAGTCTCGTCGGCAAAGCGGCAGAAATACTGCCGCGGTTGCTTGCTCAGGCAAACAAATAGCGGACGCCTTCAACGGTCAGCGAATTGCTTAACGAGCGCCCTGTCTGCCGAACATGGGTCTGTTCGAGGCCCACAAGCCATCTTCTATCGCCTGGACGACGGCACCGTCGATCTCTTTGCTGAATCGCCAGGCTTGAATGCGCAACATTCCCTCGTGTTCTGGCAGCCAGTGGCAGAGCTGCATGGCGTAGGTACCTTTATTGCCGAAGCCCAGGTGTTGTTTGATCCGCGAATCCAGGTCGGAGGAGCTCCCAACATACAACAGTGCTGACGCGGGATTGAGACGGCAATACGCCCGATCGTTTTTCCGAGTCTCCTTGGCTTCCTTAAATGCGCCGTGGAGCTCTTTGTATGCATCGTCTTCAACTGAAAACTGATAGATGTAGCGCGCTTTAGAAGAGGACCAGGTCTTCAGAGCTCCCAGCGTTTGAGCGGGATAGCCGCTGCGGATCTCACTGAAAGGAATGCATACGTCATGGAGGCTATCGATAGTTGTGCGTTCGACGTAGCGGGCCAGATCACGCAGATTGCTGGCGATGTCGGTCAGGATGGAAGGTGTAAGCATGTGTTTCTACCTTGTTGAGCATTCGACCAAAAAATAGGCCGGTCGCGTCGGTTGCTTAAAACAAGCTAAATTTCTGACTCATACCCCGCAGCGGCGCGGCGCAATGTATCGCCTACCTGTTGGCGCAGTGCTGCCGGTTCCTGCACGACCAAAGAATCGCCCAACGACAGAATCCACCAGTGCAATTGCCACGTATTGTTGACGGTGGCCTGCACCTGATAACCGTCCGACAATGCTTCGAGCGCCATGTCTTTACTCAGTGGCGTCTCTCGAATCAACCGCGCCTGGTGTTCACTCACCCAAGCCTTGAAGCGGATTTTCTCGGGTTTGCCGAACTGCAGGGCGTCGGTGGCAAGGTAGGTTTGCAGCTCGAATGACTCCAGCCCCTGGCATGGCGTGTCGAGCACCGTTACCGCACGAAAGCGATGCACCGCGAACTGACGGACATCGGTATACGGCGCGGCAGTGGCGATCAGATAGGTGATCAGTCCCCGCTGGACAATCGCCAGGGGGTTGAGAGTCAGTACACTGAGTTTGTCGGTGTGTGCCGAGTAGTACTGACAATGAACTTGCTGTTCGCTAATCAGGGCATGCTGCAGTGCCTCCAACGTTTCTGCCTGGATTTCCGGAGCTCGAAGATTGAAATCCGGCCGAACGCTCGCAACTTTGTCGGGCCAGCGCGCGGCGGGGTTGCCGTCTTCGAGGCCTTTGAGTTTTTGCCGGGCATGCTCGAAGCGCGGTTCCAGCACGCTCAACATGCTGCCCGGGAGCAGTGGACGGATTGCATCTTCGACCAACGCAAGACTTACGGCTTCAGTCAGAGTAATGCCCTGCAACTCGACGCTCACGCCCGGTTTCCAGTACCAACCGAAGGGCGTACCACCATCGTTGCACTGCAATGGAAACACCAGGGACAGGTCACGCAGGTCGCGCTCGATGCTGCGGCGGCTGATGGAGTAGCCAGTGGCCGTCAGGCGAGTCAGCAATTCACTCACTGTGATACCGGGTGAGCGTTTGGGCAGCTGTTGCAACAGCTCCCATTGACGACTCAAAGCGCTATGGGTCTTGGCTGAAGGCAAGAGAATCATCCTTGTAGTGTTGAAGCTGGCCTTTGGCTGGCGAATAAGCCGGTTGTCTGCCTATCGGCGACAGTCCGGCAACCTTTAGTCCGTTTAATGTATGAAACCGATAGGGCGCTGCTGCCCAGTGGACTTCAATTGACACTCGGCAAGCAGTGCTCCTGCCAATTCATCCGCGCTGGCGAATGGCTTGAAGCGCCCCCGGCGCGCGACCGCCGCGAAGTCACCGGGAGTCAGGTATGCCTCGCCGCGCAAGCGAGTCGCAGCACTGTTTTGTGGGTCCTTGAGCGCCAGAGCCTTCAGATGTGCGGCAAACAATGCCTGAGCCTGAGCGGTTGCCAGGTAGCCGAAATGCACCTTAAGGTCGAAGCGCCGCAGAGAGGCTTGATCCAGATCGAGGATCAGGTTTGTGGAGGCAATGAACAGCCCTCGGTAGCTCTCCATTTGCGTGAGCATTTCATTGACCGCAGTGACCTCCCAGCTTTGCCGCGCCTTGCGCCGGTCCTGCAAAAAACTGTCGACCTCATCCAGCAGGAGTACGGCGTCTTCGCGTTGCGCGAGCTCGAAGGCAGCCGCCAGATTCTGCTCAGTTATTCCTACGTAAGGGGATACGAGGTCGGAGACTCGCTTGACCATCAGCGGCTTGCCCAGCTCCTGCGCCAGCCAGTGGCCAAATGCGGTTTTGCCAGTGCCGGGTGGCCCGTAGAAACACAACCGTGCTTGTGGATGAGAGCGCAAACCGTCAACCAGTCCGTCCAGTGGGAGGTCGGCGTTGATCCACTCCGGAGAATAAAGCGCTGGCAAAGCGCTGTCGGTGTGCTGAAGTTTTTCGAACCTTTGAGCTTTCAGCGTGCCGTCGACAATGCAGCGTATAGTGTTATCCAGCGCCTTGCTGGCGCGCTGCGACACGCTGCGTCCTACGCGCACTGCTCGCTCCAGCACGGCAGGCGTCATTCGCTCGTGCGCACTGAGGTGTTCGATCAACTGATCGCTCAATTTGCCACCGCCACACTCGCGCAGCATCCGCTTGCGTTGTGCCAGCGGCGGGTTGGGCACCTCGATCACCATATCGAAGCGTCGTATATGGGCGGCGTCGATAGCCTCTATGCTGTTGCTCAGCCAGAAACACGGCAGCGTATTTTCTTCCAGCATGCGGTTGATCCAGCCTTTCTGCGAGCGACTATTGGCGTCTGTGCTGGCGGTCTGGAAGATGTCTTCGATCTCGTCAAGTACGAGCAAGGCGCGTTGAGAATGCAGCACACTGTTGGCCGCGCGCAGGGAGCACAGACGTTGCTTGGCGGACACCGGGTCGCCTTGGCTGTCAGTGCAGGCGACTTCATAAAGAGCGCTGCCCAGGCTGTGAGCGATCAGACGACTGAGTTGAGTCTTGCCAGTACCAGGCGGGCCATACAGCAGAATGTTCACACCTTGACGCCCTTGGGCCAAGGATTTGCTCAGGTAGCGTTCGGCGATCATCAGCGGCTGTCTGACATGACTGTAATGCTCCCAGCTCAAGCTGCCGGGTGGACTCAAACGAAACGCATATGCGAACAGCTCCAGTGGCGTGCCTTTGCTGAAGCGCAAGAGGCCAGGCAGATCCGGGTTGCTAACCGACAACATCGAACTCAACGCCATGACGGAACGATGGTTATTGCTTATTTCCAGCAGTCCGGTGCGCATCAGTGGGCTGTTATGCGCCAGGCAGGCCTCGACCTCCGGCAGCGGCAGGCCCAATAGTACGGACAGCACTTTTATTGCACGGTTGAGTCCCAGCATCCCCAACTGATCTGTAGCATCACTGAGTGTCGGATCGGTGTGCATCAGCACGCAAAAACCGAGCACCTGGAGCTCTGCGTCGGCCAAACCCAACAATTCTCCCAATGCCTCAAGATTGGTCGCCAGGCTGTCCGGGTAGGGCGCATACAAGGGATCAGCGTTGAAGCTACGAGCGCCTTTGCGCAGTGTCGCCAAGGCAAGTGCGGGACTGTAATTATCACCGTCTATCCATTTGGCCAGACCCAGTTCATGCGCCAGATCCTCATCATTGAGGCCGTGTCGGCTGATAAAGGTGCGATGTCCCCCCAGATCCAGCAGCAGTTGGAAACTCCACTTCAGCGATAGCGCACAGGTGTCAACGGCGCGGCGGCTGCCGTGTGCGAAAGGGTTTAATCGGGTTCCCATGCTAGATCTCCTGATGCTGTGGAGGCGGCAGGGTAGGACGAGCAGTGGTCAGGATGTGTCGTGGTTGTCGTGCGTATTGAGTGATGTCATATTGCCTGCCGCTCTCGGCGACCCACTGGATGCCAGATCACTGCAGACGACACATCTTGTCGGTGCCTGGTGATATTGCTGGTTTGAACACCTTGTTCAGTCCGGCGTCAGCCTTCTCAAGGATCGAGTTTTCATGCTTACCGTTCTATCTCTGCTGGATAACAGGCTACGTCCTAAAGGATCACGAGATCCCTTGGCCATCGAATCCATCTGGAGCTCGGTGGGGCGAAAGGCGGTGGGTAACCTGACAACGGTCACCAGCCGCATGAGCCATTTCATGGTCGCGTTGCTGGCCTGCCGATATGCCCATACAGGCACGAAATCTCGTCCCCTTGAAGATGTCCAGCAGCGATACGCACGCGCCGAGCAACTGTCGGCTTACCTGCGACTTCATGACTCTGTTAAAGCAGGGCCACTGGGAAGCCAGCTTGCTATCGCCAATCTCAAGCGCGACTCGATGGAATTGGGCATACACAAGAAGGCGCAAATCCTCAGCAATCAACTCAGCTATGGGCTGTGGGGGCTGTATTCCTCCGCACTACAGGCAGCGGGCCTCATCAAAGGAAGTGAAAGACGACTGACTGACCGAGGTGTGGCGCTCACGGACCTTATATTGCAGGTGTTTGGTGAGTCTCGGTGGCAACGCTTCGTGGATTTTGCCGGCCGGAACAATGTGACCCGGGCGCAACTGTCCCTGTTGGCGCCCGACTTTTCCGCGCTGCTCAATGACAAAAGCGTACGCAAGCACATCGTCCTGGCGCTGCTGAATTACCAAGGGGCTGGCCCCCTGCAAGTCGCGTTGTTCGAGGCGGTTAACGTGTGGCTCCTGTTGCCTGGCGATAAATCTTCAGTGCGCGATTTCATTCAGTGGGCGCTGACCGAGCAGAGTGTCGACCCCCAATTGCAGGATGTTCTAAAGCAAATTTTGCTGCTGCAACCAGTGCTGGTGTTTGCCAATACGCTTGTTGCCTGGTTGCAAAGCCAGAAAGGCCGCAGCCGCAGCGATTTGATCGACGACTTGAGTCCACGGCTCACGGCGCCATTTCTACCGTTGGGCTGGAGCAGGCCGGGGTTGCCGCATTTATCGTTCCTGCAGAGCCTCGTGGAGGCTGCCAACGGCGGCGATGCCGCTTCGGTAATCGAGCAGATCGTCATCCAGAACAGCGTAGTAATGGGCCAGAGAGGTGGAGCCGCGTGGCTTCACTGGGAGGCAGACAAACTCAGGGTTCGGGTTCCCGTGGATCGTGCCTGGTTGCCTGAGGATCTTTGCGGTCATTGTGGAAAAACCTGGGATTACAGCTTTTTTCTTCATTCCTTCCTGACCATTGCCAAGGCTGGCCAATAATGAAAGCACACACCATCAGTGATGCGTTCCGGGCCTGTATTGGTGAGCGCGAAGTGACCTCGGCTTTTTTCACAACCTACAGCTTCGAGCCAGACTTCTTCGAGCTTGAGGTCATCCCGCTGCTACTGGGCGATCAGGCACTTTCAAGCCAGAGCGATATTCGCTCGGTCCAGCTGCAGGCATTGATGCAGGACAAGGGCAGGCGCTTTGCCGTGGTGCATGACGTGGATGTATTCAACCCCACGGCAGGCAGTCGCCTCGAAGTCGATTATTTGCCCGTGCGGATCGGCGGGGGGTGTCAACACGCCAAGATGGCAATGTTGGTTTTGCAGGAAAAGGGCGATCAGATACCGACGATTCTGTTGGTGGCAGGGTCATTCAACCTGACCAAGGCGGGGTGGTGGGACAACATCGAGGTTGGACATTTTGTCGAGCTGCAAGCGACTCGTGCGCCTGCCAATATTCTTGAACCCATGCGCCGTGCACTGCGATTTTTTCAGGCAGCCGCGCCCACCCCTGTCCTGGATGAAATAGTGAATGTGCAGGCCGGCTGGTTGGCGAGCGCCGATGATCCCGATTGCAGCTTCTATTTCTCCGGGGCTGCTTCTAACCGTTTGGCTTTCCTCGACTTCATTGGCCAGCGCCCACATACGTTGCCCGCTGCCAAGGATGCAGCCACGTTGGAAATCGTCAGTCCTTTCTTCGGCGAGAAACCGGACAGTGGCGATACTCAGAAACTGATGAGTCTGTTCCCGACAGTCCGTTTGCTGCTGCCTCGGGATGAGGAGAAGCGGGCACTTGTCGATCCTGGGGTATTTGACGCGTTTAATACCGATCAATGGTGCGGCTGGGCCGCTGCCTGGAACGATAGCCACCAGGTCATCGGAGCCCCCTTTCGCCGGGTACATGCAAAGATATTCCAGGGGCGCGGCAAGCGGTCGTGGCAGTTTGTGGGGTCAGTGAATTTCAGCCACAAGGCATTCCGGGAAAATGTCGAGGCTGGTTTTCTTCTGCAAGGAGGCGATTTCCCGCCATTGCTGGAGCCTTTGACGGCCCTGCCTTCGGGGTTTGCCCCAGACTCGGATTTGCATAGCGCTGAAGCTTCGGAAGGACTGGCAATGCCGGTCTTGCGCCTGGCATACGACTGGAACAGTCAATGGCTGGAATTGATAGCACAGGATTCGATCAGCGGTGAGCTGACATTGCTGGACAACCCAACGCCAAGCCTTGGCTCAATTGTTTTCGCACAGACAACTTCGGGCAATGCGTTTCTGCCTGCATTGCGTGACCATCTGGAACGCTCTTCTCTGGTCAGGGTGCGCTGGCAGTCAGGTGCCGAGTGCGTGGAGCGTTACCTGATGGTGACGCAGCGCAACATTTACTGTCGTCCCAGCCAGTTGCCGGCGATGGACCTGCAAAGTCTATTGCGTTTGTTCATCGAGATGCGCCTTACCAAAAAAATCAGCCAGTTCGGTGAGCTGGCTCAACAGATGCTTAACCTCCGTGCCGCACTGGGTGCGACGGATGAACAACTGCCGGAAATGATGGACGCGAGTGAAGCCAAAAGCTTCTTCGCGGAGTTCTCGCAGGTCAATGGCGCGTTCTGGCAATTGGAACGCACCCTTGCACTGGCGGCAGACGAGAACAGCGCAAAAAAACTCGCGTACTACCTCGCTGGCTGTCAGCCCGACTCTTTGACGGCCATGCTGGAAAGCGTGGAAGCGGGGGGCGGTGATGAGGAAACGGTGGTTGTGCGCTATTTGACGCTGGTCAGCATGCAAGGCTTGTTGGCCCGATATCCGCAGCACAGCTGCGCAACCCTGACCAGGCGCGTACAGGCACTCATCGCTGAACTGGAAAATGACGAGCTGTTGTGTCATTTCGACGAGGCCGAAGGTGCGCGTTTCCTCGACTGGTTCAGGACTCAATTTCAGCGTCCCTTGACCCCTGCAAATTCACGGAAGAAGGATGTCTCTCATGCAGCGGATCAATAAGGCCACGGCCGAGGCCGTTATCGATTTTTCAGGTGGCAATCCTGAACTCAAGGGGTTGGCTGAGCAGCAACTGTTGGGCGCGGTCGCCCTGTACAACAAGCTCGCGGACCATCAGGTGGCGTACCTCGCCGATGAAGTGGGGATGGGCAAGACTTACATCGGCCTCGGTGTCGTTGCATTGATGCGGCATTTCTACCCCGGTTTGCGTGTCCTGTATCTGTTGCCAAAAAACAACGTCCGCGACAAATGGATCAAGGACTATCGGGCGTTTGTCCATAGCAACTATCGGCTTGAGGACATGGCGGTCAAAGGCCTGGGTGGCGAGCCGGTCACTCCGTTCAGAGCCTGCCACAATTTGTCTGAGGTGGTTCAGACAGTGGCCAGCGGCAACGAGCGCGATCTCTTTATCTGCACATCAGCCTTCAGCTTTGCCATGGGAAACACCGTAGCCGACATGCTGCGTTGGACCCAGCGCTTTGAGGAGTTGATGCCGCAACATAGTAAGTTTCTGGTGAAGATCGTCAGGCAGTTGAACACCATGGACGGCAGAAGCAATCCAGGGGGACTCAAGCGGCAGGTCAAGGATGTCTGGGTGAAGGCGTTGGGGGAGATGTTACCCCGCTTCGACCTGGTAATAGTGGACGAAGCGCACAACCTGCGTGCTGGCCGTGAAAGCAGTGACCGCAACCGCTTGTTGGCAACCTTGCTGGGCGACAACAAGCGTATCAAGCGCCTGTTGCTGCTGTCGGCAACACCCTACGACCGCCATCTCGGACAGTTGGGCAACCAACTCGCGTTGTTCGGCTTCCAGGGGCATGCGGCACTGCCGGAGGGCGGCGATCCGGCCGCCCCCGACATGCACGCGGCGCTCAGTCGGTTGTTCGTACGTCGCCTGAATACGCTCACGCTTGATCAGGTGGCTCACACCCGCAACATGTATCGTCGTGAGCATCGCAGCGGCAAGGCTGCTGAAGTGGAGATGACCGTAGCGCAAAAATTGTTCGCCGCTCTGCTGCAGAAGAAGGTGAGCGAACACTTGCAGGAGAACTGCTCCAATCGTTTTGAGCTGGGTATGCTGGCGTCGTTCGAGAGTTACCTGCCAGGCGAAAAAAACCGGCCTGTAGAGTTCGATGGTCAGGAGGCCGCGGACGAAGGCGACTCTTTGCGGGATGCGGCAGACCGCAGTGTCGTTGAATATCTGGTGGAAGATTACGAGAGCACCTTCCAACGCAGACCACCGCATCCAAAAATGGACAGCGTGAGTCAGCAGACGCATCACCTGGCGTTTGTCGATGGCAAGAAACAGTTGGTTTTCGTCCGCCGTGTGCGCAGCGTTTCCGAGCTGAAGTTCAAGCTGGAAGAAGCCTACGACGACTGGATTGGTGACTATATCGACGGCGACGATGCCGTAGTCAAAAGTTACCAGCTATACCGAACGCGCACGGTCGAACGTAGTCACTCCCTGATCGAAAGCGATGTCGCTGACGTGTTCGAGGCATCGGCAAGCAGCGACAATTTCTTCACCTGGTTCTATCGCGGTCAGAACCCGGAGCTGTCCAGCATCAAGGGCCTGGGGCAGTTGCCCCACAACTTCCGTAGCACGCTGTTGCAGAGCCGAGTGTTCGAGGCTAACTGGTTATCTTTGCCGGGCATGCCCGCCGTGACGTCTTTAAAAATCGATTGGAGCGTGATCGGCAAGAGCGAGTCTGTCGCCAGTCCCGGCCAACGTTATCGATTGGCTCAATATGCGTATCTGCGGGCCGTCGCAACGCGTGACGATGCCGCCGCGACAGTCGCCAAACGCGTGTTGAATGTGTTGTTCGAAGGGGTCCAGGCCACGTGTGACTTGGCTGACCCTTCAGCTCTTGCCCGTGAACTGGAGCGTTCAACGCTCTGGGATAGCTTGCGGCGCCATGGCGAGCTTGCTGTGCTGGCACCCAATTGGAACTCAGAGGTATTCCCCCAACTTGCCACTTTAAACAATGGTGCGGTTGATCGGCTGTTGCGCAGACTGAGTACTCATCAGGAATTGCTCGGCGCGCTGTGTCGTGTAGATCATCCTTTCATTGATCTGTATTCGCTTAGGAGCGCTCGCAGGGAAAAGGACGGCGACGCCGACGGCCTGTTCATAGAGGCACTCGTCGAACTGTTGGATGTTCAGCGAGCAAAGCACAGCCCGTTCAGCAGTTATCAGATATTGCGCGATACCGTCGAGAACCTGGATTTGTTGATCAAACTCAACTTTCCGGAGATCTACTCAAGGCCAGTCAGTGGCCTGACCAAGTACCTGGCCACCCAAGTTCGTTCCACTTCACCCATTCGCGGAGCTACCGGCGAGAACAGCGCCAGCCGTACAGCAATTGCCACGCTCTTCCGCATGCCTGGCTATCCACGTGTGCTGATATCCACCGATGTCTTTCAAGAAGGGGAAGACCTGCATACCTTCTGCGACAGTGTCGTGCATTACGGTATTTCCTCCAGCCCCATCGCTCTGGAGCAAAAAGTCGGCCGTGTTGATCGGGTCGGGTCACTGGCACATCGGCGCATGCTCACGGCCGGCACCGGTTATGCCGAGCATTTCATTCAGGTGGGCTTTCCGCACATCCGTCAAAGCATGGAGTTTTATCAGGTACGCCAGGCTGCGGCCAACATGAACGCATTCATTCAAACGCTGCATGCCGTGGGCCACCTGGGACCCCGGTTCAAGCGCGAAGTGGAGCTGCATGAGGAGTTGGTGGACCAAGCGCCCGTGAAGCCGCAGATTCTCGACTTTCTCACCAGCCATTATGAAATCACTGACGAAGACCTAAAGGGCGATGATCGCAGTGAGGCGATAAGCAATCAGGCCATTGTCATGACGCAGCGTCTGGCTCATGTCAAAACCCAATTGGGGACCACGCTTAGAGATCTGACTGGCGATCCGCAGGCTTTCGTGAGGGAGGCTGGTGACGGCTGGCATCTGTCGAAAGCGGATTTCGATATGCCGAGCGTTACGGTGCGCAGCGCTGTTGGCATGGCCGAGTTGCTGGTAGCAGCGACGATACCTTGCGATATCGACGAGTCAGGCGACATCCACAGCCCCATCGGCCGCGTCCGCTTCCTCAAGACCTTGCAAGCCGATTCGTTCAGGCGGGTGTTGCTGGCGCCGACAGCGGAAAAAACCAAACGATTCGCTTTGCTGTACAACGCCGAAAATTACGCGGGCAGCGATGGTGTTCTAGTTGGTGACGAAGTTCTCGATGTCTATCGGCGTGTCTCAGGCTCGCTTTCTACATCCAGCAAACGCACCGAGGAAACGGTCGCGCGCATCCACGGGATGGTAGACAGACTCGTACACGACACTGAGCGCATGAGCGTCAGGCGTCTATCGACGTGGAGGCTTGAGTTCCATTTTAAACTGGAGGGGCGCTACCAATTGGTCCGGTGGGGGTTCAAGGGCCAGTACGTGGTGTTCACCTCCAAGGTTGTCGATCACAAATGGACCAGAAAATTGGCGATGTTCAAACAGTTCAGCCAGTCACCGCTGGTGGAGCACACGCTTGGACGCAATTGCCGATTCGATCTGGTGGACTTCCATGTCGACCAGGACGAGGAGCTGAGCGTGCGGGCGTGTCATCCAGTGCAACATCTGAATGCTGAAGAGTTGATGCACATTGCTCATCAGGTCGCATCTCAGGCAGACAGGCTGGAGCACGTATTGATGGGGCGGGAAGGGGAAGTCGGGGACGACGACTGACTATCACCGCCAGGGTGAGTATTTTTCGTGCCTTTGGAATCGGCTGTTCGGCTCCGACACAATCTGTCGCGACCGGCTCGTAGTCTCAGTACAGACCACAAGAGAGGGATGCGAAATGCTGAAAAACGTGATGGCTACCATCGGTTTAGCCGTGGTGCTCAAAGCGAGCTTTGATCTGTATCTGAAGTACAAACAGATGGAGCGAGAGAATGATACCTGGCGCAAGTCGGCCTCCGGCGGGGAGTGATGTGCTAATCGCCTGGGTTCTTAATTGATCCAAAAAATCTTCAAGTTCGACGTCTGCTGTCCGATAGCTTTCTGATGCGCCGTTGGATTTCCAACGGCTCAATCAAGACACTGCCTGCGGACTTGCGCAAGCTTCTCTTGCAAGGCTGCAAAGCCCAAGAGCTCAAATCAATGGACTGGTGATTACAGTGTCCTCCAGAGACTATCTCTATCAGAAGTTACGGCCTGAGCTGTTGGCCGCCGCCGAAGAACCTCCCGCCAAGACTGCACCCGCATCGCGAAGCACATTGCCTCGCTTCACACTTGAGCGGGATGTAGTGCTTTCGCCGCAGATCAAGCAACAGCTCGATGAAGCCTTGGTGAAAATTCACCACCATCACACCATCTACGTCACCTGGGGCTTCGCTGAGGTCGACCCTTGTGGCAGCGGCACGATCCTGAACTTTCACGGCGCGCCGGGTACGGGGAAGACGCTGACGGCCGAGGCATTTTCCGGAAGTATCGGCAAACGGCTTATCAGCGCCAGCATTGCCGACCTTGAAAGCAAGTTCATGGGCGATACGTCAAAGAATATTGCGCAGTTGTTCGAGTTGGCGCGTGCCGAAGACGCAGTATTGTTCCTGGACGAAGCCGACACGTTGCTGGGTAAACGTTTGTCTTCCGTCACCCAAGGCATTGATAACGAGGTCAATGCCATGCGCTCCACGCTGCTTATCGAGTTGGAGAAGCACACTGGCATCGTGATTTTTGCGACCAACTTTGCGCGCAACTATGACAGCGCCTTTGTCAGCCGCATTTCTCAACACATCCGTTTCGAGCTGCCTGGCGAAGGTGAGCGTCGAGCGCTATGGGCACGCATGCTGGTACCGGGTATTCCCCTGGCAGAGGAGCGGGAAGGGGTGCTTGACGTCCTCGCCGCCGCGTCCGAGGGACTATCGGGTCGTGAAATACGCACGTGTTTGAGACTGGCTTTGCCCAAGCCCCTGCTGCCCCAAGGCGCCGGTGTGCTGCAGCAGGCTCATCTTCAGGAAGCACTCGCTCAGCTGCTGGCTGCGCGTCAAGACATTCACGCTTCGCGGCCCGAGGTTGATCTCGGCACCGTCGCGGCGAACCGTAAAGCATTGGGCATTCATCAAAGGAGCGATAGTTAATGGGCTGGTTTGATTCTCTAGTAAGTACGGTGAAAAACGTTGCTTCGTCTGCGTTCCGTGCCGTCAAGCAAACCGTTAGCAAAGCCGTCAAATGGCTCGCCGACGAAGCAGAAATTTTTGTAGGAGAGGTCAAGCGACTTTACCAGGCAGCCAAGCCTTACATTTCCAGTATGCGCGTGGGACTTCGAACGCTCGCAACCCATGTGCCGTGGCCATGGGTTAAGGCCTTGAGTCTTGGCCTGGAGCGTGCCTTGGCCGCGCTGGAGCACCTGGATACCCACCCGTTGGCAGCCAAGGTGCAGCAGGCCATCGACTGGGTGATTGAGCGTGCCCGTGAATGGCAGAAAAAATTGCTGGATGAGCAGGAGATCGCCGAAGCGCAGGCGCGGGAGCGAGATCTGAACGCTGCCATGGCCAAAACCCAGGGTGCAGACCGCGAAGCACTCCAGGCGATTGCGTTGACCAACCGCTATCACTTGGTCAAGGCATTGACTAATCGCCTCGTCGAAAAAGAAGCGTTCGTAGATTTCGACCATTACCTGCGGGTTCGCGCCGTGCAGAAGCTGCTGCAAGTTTACGAAGAGCAAATGACCCAGCTGGAAGACGTCGTGTCCCTGAGCCAGGAGCCACTGTTCATTATCGACGTCGCTGCCCAACTGATCGAAGCACGGGCGGAATTGAGCGATGCTGACGTACAGCGCCTGGACGATATGACCGTCAAGCACTTCGGCAAGGCCGTGATTCCGTTTGTATTCGAGGAAATGATTCTAGTGTGGGGCCTGAGTTTGCAAAATGCTCAAGCAGCCTGGGAAGAGCTCAATAAACGCGTGGTCAAGGACCGAGTGCTTAAGCGACGCCTGGAGCTGGAGGCAGAGCTGGAACCACTGGAGTCGGAAGAGGCGCTGGTGCTGGACGACCTACGCAAGCTGTTACCACGTGACGAAGCCAAACTTGAAGTGCTGGGCAATGAGACACGTGCCAAGCGCAACTATGTGTTCGCTGCGGAAGGTTTTCTGCAACTGCTTGAGAAGAGCGAAGAGCAAATTGTGGCCGACGATCAGGAGTATCTGATCGATCACGGCGGCAAGGTTGGCGAGATTCTCGTTCGCTGCGCACAGAACGGCGAAAAATGGGAAAGCCTGGAGCCGGAAGAGAAATCGCTGATTGTCAGCTTCGCCAATATTTTCGAGGCCGACTGCAAGAAACGGACGGATGCGTTCAAAGTGATTGAGGTTGCGGCATGATTGGCGAAATCCTGCAGTTCTTGACCCCTTCGCTGAGCAACCCGCTGGAAGTGTTTTTTTTCAGCATCATCGTGTTGGGTCTACTGCTGTCGCTGATTACCTCTCAGGTTTTCGGCCAACCGGCGAACTGGGAAAAAAACTGGCGCGGCGGGGCTCGCATCAATGCGCTGGACATTGAGCACGGTTCAATCGGTGAATTGAGCCACGTTGTCGCCTCAGGTTGGGAGCGCTTCGCTTCCAACATGCCGGGATTGCTGCTGATCATCGGGCTTTTAGGCACGTTTCTGGGGCTGGGCCTGGCGTTGGACAAGGCCTCGACCATCCTTCAGGGGCATGACGACTCGATCAACGCCATGAGCGGTTCCCTGACTCAGCTCACTGGCATGATGAAAGATTTGGGCACCAAGTTCAAAACCTCCACGTGGGGCATCGTTGCCTTCATTGTGATCAAGCTGTGGGAAGCCGCGCCGTGGTCAGCGGAAAGCAAGCGCACGGACTGGTGCCTTGGGCACATGAAGGCAGAGATTGATCTGAGCCGAAAAGCCGCGCTTGCATTGCATGCCGAACGCGGCCAAGTGCACTTGGCTGCCCTGGAGAGTGTCGGTAGCCGGCTGATCGAGGCGTTCAATGCCCAAGGTCTGCTGGTGGCCACCGAGCTCAAGCAGATCAAGGCAGTCGAGTTCCAGAACGGTAAACAATCCGAAAGCCAGCTCACTGCGCTGGATGAAAGACTTGCCAGTCTGGCAGCCGACATTGATCTCGGTCGCAAAGCCACGTTGGCGCTGCATACCGAAAGTGAGCAGGCGAACCGGGCTGCGCTGGAAAATGTCGGCGCTCGGGCAATTGAGGCCTTCAACGCCCAGGGTCTGCAGCTGTCGACCGAGCTCAAGCAGCTCAAGGCGGTTGAGTTCCAGAATGGTAAACAGGCCGAGAGCCATTTCAATGCGCTGGATACCCGGCTTGCCGACCATTATCAACAGCTCGGCGAGATCGCCAGACTCAGTGAAAACCTTCCACAAATCGCCGAGATGAGTACGCAACTCAGCCGCTTGGTTAATGTCGAAGAGAGCCTCAAAGGCCTGCAGGCGGTCGAGACTCGACTGGGCGAAGTGGCAGACAGCACCAGGATGTCGAGTGAGTGCCTGCAAGGGTATGTAGAGGCCAAGACCGATAACCTGCAACGCCAGGAGGCGGCGGTACAGTTGATGGGCGAATCTGCCACGCTACTGGCAGACTCGGCAGGGCTGCTAAAAGGCAGCGTGCAGGTCATGCAGGAAAAACTCAGCGGTGCGATCGAGTCGCTCAATGAGGACTTCGCCGGACACCTGGGAGAAATGAAGGCGAGTATGGATGGCAACATCACCCGGCTGGGCACTGTTATGGAGACCATCGAGGGGAGTTTGACCGGCACCATTACCACGATGAGCCGGGACTTTACCCAGAACACCCAGGACATGGCGGCCAACCTCAAAGGTGCGACCGACAACATTTCCACTGCGGTTGATAAGTTGTCAGAGCATGTCGGCACAGTGGTCAAGGAAGTTCAGGTGACGACAGAAAGCGCCAAGGATATGCAGAAGAAAACCAGCTCTCAGTTCTCGCAGACAAGTACCACGCTTAACGAAGCGATCGCAACGATGAGCTCCAACATGGATGAGCTCGGCAAGAGTATTTCGGAAGGCCTGAAGGAGGCTTCCAAGGCAGGACACAAGATGGATGCGGTGGCGAGCAAACTGGTGACCTTCCCGCAACTCGCCGAACAGTTCACTGCGCTCAATGTGCAGTTCAAAACCATGACCGACCAGGGTGCTAAAACCCAGGAGGCGCTGGAAGCTTTGCCGGCTAGGCTGACCCCTCTGAGTGCAAGCGTCAAACTGCTTGAGCAATTGTGTGAATCAGCACGACAGTTGCCTCCAGTCGTCCAGGACGTGAAGGCGCTTGCGGACTCGCATCGCCAAGGCCAACAAGCCATTAGTGCTCTGCCTGAACAGATGGCGGCCAATATCGACAAGCAGTTTGCCAATCGACTCCAGGTGCTCAGCGACGCGGCACAGTCGACCGTGGCATTGCTTGGTCGACTCACGACGGACTATGACCCTGTGCCTGCGAGCGGTTTGCAGACCGATAAAGTTCAGCCGGCGTAACCGACCATGAAAGAAAAACCCAGCGAATGGATTTCCATCTCGGACCTCATGGCAGGTGTCATGGCGGTCGTGATGCTCATGCTTGTCGTTTCGGTGCTGCAGAACAAAGCGGCCGAAGCGGCAATGCGAGTCGAAAAGCAACAGATGGAAGCAGCGCGTCAGGCTGAAAAAAACCAAGGCGCGACAACTCAACAAAAACGCCTGAGTGTCTTGCTTGAAGCGATGCAGGCGGATCTGGAACGCGGCGGTGAAGGGGGGCTGATCGATGTCGATATCAAGAACCGGCGCCTGACGTTGCCTGATAATGCCTTCGGCCGCGGTAGCGCCTGTATTACCGATGAGGCCAAGCGGGCGCTGACTCAGTTGAGCGTTCGCGTCGCTACTTTCATCCACGATTACGGCCAGGGCCAGGTATTGGTCGAGGGGCATACCGACAACGTTCCGGTAAGTCGACCGGTCACCGATTATGCGCGGTATTGCACGGTCTATGACGATAACTACACGCTCTCTGCTGCTCGGGCACGTGAGGCGCGCAAGTTGTTGGTGTTGGCGTTGGACGGGCAGCAATCACTGCGAGTGATTGTGGCGGGTTACGGTGATTCCAGACCCAAGCCCGGTCTGAACCCGGCAAGCGCAGAAAATCGGCGGGTGGAAGTTCAGTTGGTGGTGTCTCAGGAGGATCGCACGCTCGAAGGACGCTAATCATTTGCTTGCAGGGCACGTCACGCCTGTAACGTGCCCGTGAACAGAATAGTTGCCGACGGCCTGCTGCTTGGGGAGTCGGCAATCAAGATTCGAACGCTCAATTCGCCAACCTGGCAACCCCCACGCATTCATTACCCTGCATTTTCAGTTCAAGGATGACCTTGCGCGTATCCAGCACGGCTTGGCTGATTTCACGCAAGCGTCCAGTACTGTCTGTCGTGAGTTTCAGCAGGCGTTTGTCTTGGGCCTTCAACAAGGACTGCCGTCGCGCATTGAGCTCCGCGCTGGACTCGGTAAGGGCGGACAACTTGTTGGCTCTTTCCTTGTAAGCATCGCGGAATTTTTCGACGGCGCCGTGAATCGCCCTGGGTTTCGTAGACACCTCCATGCCTTAAACTGAGGCCAATCAGGAGGTGCCATGAGCAACCCACGTTATCCCGAAGAATTCAAAATCCAAGCGGTCAATCAAGTGACCGAAAAGAAGCTGCCTGTCGCTGATGTGGCGGCGCGTCTTGGCGTGTCGTCGCATAGCCTCTATGCCTGGATAAAGCGCTACAGCAAACCTCAAGAAGAACGGAAGCAGGATGATGATCAGCACGCTGAACTGCGTCGTCTGCGAGCCGAACTCAAGCGGGTCACCGAAGAGCGAGACATCTTAAAAAAGGCCGCCGCGTACTTTGCCAAGGAGTGCGGTTGAAGTACGCCTTTATCAAGCAGCGAGCGGGCGACTATTCCATTCGACGGCTTTGCCTGACGCTGAAAGTCCATCCCAGCGGTTATTACGCCTGGCTGTCTGAGCCGCAATCTGTACGCGCCAAAGACGACCAGCGACTGCTGGGTTTGATCAAGCATTCCTGGCTGGAGAGCGGCGGCGTTTATGGCTATCGCAAAGTCCATGACGATCTGCGCGAAGTCGGTGAGGATTGTGGTCGGCATCGTGTGGCGAGGCTGATGCGTCTTGAAGGTCTGCGCTCTCAGACAGGGTATCGACGCCGCCCTGGCAAATACGGCGGTAAGCCAGCCGTCGCCTCACCCAATTTACTGAAGCGCCAGTTTGATGTCGTAGAACCCAACAAAGTTTGGGTCACCGACATCACTTGCATTCGTACGTATGAAGGCTGGCTGTATTTGGCAGTGGTGCTGGATCTGTTTTCTCGTCAGGTCGTTGGCTGGTCAATGAAGTCGCAGATGACCAGTGATTTGGCCATTGATGCGTTATTGATGGCGGTTTGGAGGCGAAAACCGAAACAGGAGGTGATGGTTCACTCCGACCAAGGCAGCCAGTACAGCAGCTCCGATTGGCGCAATTTTTTGAAAGCGAACAATTTGGTTGCCAGTATGAGTCGCCGAGGCAACTGTCATGACAACGCTGTGGCCGAGAGCTTTTTCCAGCTTCTGAAACGGGAACGGATCAAGCGGAAAATCTACACCTCGCGGCAAGATGCTCGTAGTGATGTATTTGATTACATCGAGATGTTCTACAACGCAAAACGCCGCCATGGTTTCAACAATCAGCTGTCACCGGTAGAGTTTGAAAAACGTTACACAATGAGCTTGCAAGGTGTCTAGAGAGTCCGAGGCGATTCAGTCCAGTTGTCGTATCTGGGGCGGGCCGACAGTCAGCTCACACTCAATGGTCATCGGATCGAGTTTGACGAAATCAACCTGCGTCTCGCGGCTTTGCTGGGGCCGGTGGAGGTGTTCACGGTCATGGCCCATCCGCCGTGTGCTGTTGCGCACCATCAGGGAGTGATTCAGTGCCTATCGGGCCGCTTGTTTAAGGACGCGTCATGACTCAACGGTTACTTCAACTTGATCAAGTGTCGTACAACCTGCCCGACGGGCGCGTTCTGTTCGATCAATTGACCCACACCTTCAGTACCAGGGCCACGGGCATCGTGGGCGCCAATGGCTGTGGCAAGTCGTTGCTTGGCCGACTCCTGACGGGGGAGCAACTGCCCACCAGCGGCATCGTTCGTCGCGAAGGGCAGGTTTACGCCGTGGCGCAGTTACTGGAGCCCGAGCGTTATCCTAGCGTTGCTGCACTGGCCGGTGTTGACCATATTCTGGCAACGCTGGATCGCATTGCCTTGGGCAGCGTTGACGATGACGACCATTCGCTAGCGGTTGACCAATGGGATTGCGCCACACGCCTTCAGGCGGAGCTGGAGAAGATCGGTCTGGGCCGTTTGAATGCAGACTCCCGTACCGACGCCCTCAGTGGAGGCGAGCGGCAGCGTGTGGCGCTGCTGGGGGCGTGGTTGTCTCGGGCCGACTGGCTCATTCTGGATGAACCCAGCAACCACCTAGATATCGATCAGCAACACAAGCTTGCGCAGCAGATTGATCGCTGGCCCAACGGCCTGGTGTTGATCAGCCACGACCGCGGGCTTCTGGAGCACGTGAACGAAATTGTCGAGCTTTCGCCCATGGGGCTGTCGGTTTATGGCGGTAACTACAGTCAGTATGCTGCGGCACGCGAGCAGGAGCAGCAGTCGTTCCAGTCGGCATTGCAGGGGGAGCGGGCGCAGGCCAAGCGTGAGCAACGTGAGATGGTCGTGCAGATGGAGCGTCAGCAACGGCGCAATGCCCGCGGTGACCGCCAGGCCCGTGACGGCAATCAGACCAAGCTGATCACCAACGCCCAGAAAGAGCGAAGTGAAAACAGTCAGGGAAAATTGCGCCTCAATCAACTGGTAGCCCGGGAACAGCAGCAACAACGGATTGCTGAGGCCCGTGCGCGGTGTGCGCCGGACGTTCAACGAATGATGTTGTCCCCGGAAAGCGTAGTGCCCAATGGCAAGTTGATTGTGCAACTCAACGACGTGATTCTCCCGTTCGGTTACGCGGCACCGATCAATCTGACGCTGACCGGGCCTATGCGCATGGCGATCTTGGGCGCCAACGGCAGCGGCAAATCGACCTTGTTGCGAGTGATCGCCGGCCAACTGCCGGTACACGAAGGCGAAGTCATCCGCAGTTGCCATGTTGGCTGGCTGGATCAACACGCCGGATTGCAGTACCCCGAACGCACGGCAGTGCAATGGCTCTACGGGAGTAATCCGGAGTTGCCCGAGGCCGAGGCGCGGACCCGCCTGGCTCAAATGGGAATTGATGCGAATCGTGCGATGCTCAAGACCTGCCAGCTAAGCGGTGGCGAACGGCTGAAAATAGCCTTGGCTACGCAGCTGTATGCACAACGCCCTCCGCAATTGCTGTTGCTGGACGAGCCGGATAACCATCTGGATCTGCCCAGCAGAATCGCGCTGGAGCAGATGCTGATTCAGTACCAAGGGGCATTGATCGTGGTGTCCCACGACGAAGTTTTCTTACAGGGTATTCGTCTGGACAGCGAATTTCATCTCAAAAGCTAGGGATGCTCCGATCAACTTGCCGCGTTGCGGCGGCAAGTCGAAACTTTCCCGACACTCATCGCTATCAGCCGAAACGGCCCGATATATATCGTGTTTTGCGGGCGCTTTCGCCCATACCCATCAGTCTTTTTCGAGCCTTCCACAGGTTTGACAGAGTGAACAGCGTAGTCAACTGAGCTGTGTTTTTCACCAGACCGCGAAAGCGCACTTTCACGTCGCCAAATTGCCGCTTTATCACCCGAAATGGATGCTCAACCTTGGCTCGTGTCTGAGCTTTGCAGTACTCAATCTTGCGCTTGGCTTTGTAAAGCACACTGAGTTTATTCAACTTGTAATAGGTGCTGCGGCGCGCCGCGATTTGCCAGATCACCTCACGACTTTCATGTTCTTCACGCTTCTCGATACCGGTGTATCCAGCGTCCGCGTACACCGCATTTTCTTCGCCATGCAACAGCTCGGCCACCGTGTAAGTAGCCGGATCCCATCGGAAGTTGTATTTGGCCTTTGGATCATCGGCGAGTCAGTTTACTTGGCGCATGGCGATTCCTCGTCCTCGAATCAAGCGGGGGCGCTCACCGAGCCTGGGTATCTCTTGCGCAAGACGCAACGCGACGTTGCGTCCTGACCATATTCTCTCAAGATGCAGTGCCGCCTATGTTGTTGACCTGGAAAACATCAATGCGCGTGACTTTTTCTGAAGAGTCACCGCTGTCGAACCTCAGGAGTCTATGGCATGGGCGTTTCTACAAGAGATACAGCAGCGACGATACAAAAAGCGTCGATGACAAAGGGGCTCGTGCTTCTGTTTGCTTTTTGTTGCGGTGCCATCGTGGCCAACATCTATTACGCTCAACCGATTATCAGCTTGATCGCTCCGGATATCGGCATGTCGAGTGGACGCGCGAGTTTCATCGTTTCGCTGACTCAGATTGGTTATGCGCTCGGATTGTTTTTCCTGGTGCCCTTGGCGGATCTGGTAGAAAACCGTCGGCTGATGATCGCGACAATTGTGATTACGATCTTCAGCCTGGTAGCCGCCGGTTTGTCCAAGCAGCCGAGTGTATTTCTAGTGGTGTCGGCACTCATCGGTTTCAGCTCAGTCTCCGTGCAGATGCTTATCCCGTTGGCGGCACATCTGACACCGGAAGAATCTCGCGGTCGGGTAGTTGGCGGGATTATGGGTGGCTTGCTGCTAGGGATTCTGCTTGCGCGGCCGCTGTCGAGTCTGGTTGCCGATCATTTGGGCTGGCGGGCGGTGTTTATCGGGGCCGCCGCCTTGATGCTCGTTATCTCCATCGTGATTGGCATGACCATGCCTAAATGGCAACCGACCCATCGCGCGTCGTATGGTCAATTGCTGATGTCCCTGGGACAACTGTTTTGTCGCGAGCCCGTGCTGCGTCAGCGCGCGCTTTATCAAGGGCTGATGTTTGCGGCGTTCAGTTTATTCTGGACCGCTGTGCCGTTGATATTGAGTCGTGAGTTCGGCCTCACGCAAAGTCAGATTGCGATTTTCTCTCTGGTCGGCGCGATCGGTGCAATTGCCGCACCTATCAGTGGTCGACTCGCTGATGCAGGACATACTCGACGAGCGTCGCAGTTGGCCATGGTGCTGGGTATATTGAGTTTCCTACCGGCCTTCATCAATCCCTTCTACGGTGTGATTGGGTTAGCGGTCACCGGTGTAGCGCTGGATTTTGCAGTGCAAATGAACATGGTGTTGGGTCAGCGAGCCGTCTACGCCTTGGGCATTGCTAACAGAGGCCGTCTGAATGCGTTGTACATGATCAGTATCTTTATCGGTGGTGCAATCGGTTCTTCGGTGGCCAGTTCGCTTTATGAACATGCCGGCTGGTTGGCGATTGCTGCGGTGGGAAGCGGATTGTCACTGGTCGCTTTGGTCGTCTTCTCGGTGGTTTCTCGTCGGACCCGAACTGGCGCAATGCTCAAGATGAACAACGGGTGAGTCAAGGAGTGTCATGGACAAGCTGCTCGCATTGAAGATGTTCGTCCAGGCTGTGGATTCGAAGGGCTTTTCTTCTGCCGCTCGACAGTTAGGCCTGGCGACGTCTTCTGTGACTCGGATGATCGATGGGCTTGAGGCGGAACTAGGCGCTGTCCTGCTTAATCGATCCACGCGTCAAATCTCATTATCAGATGCCGGGGCCGCCTACTACTTGAAAGCGCGGGAGGTGCTGAATGCTGTCGCCGAGGCGGATGCCTCGGTCACTGACCGCGGGGAACTCCCTGCGGGCCATCTTCGTATTTCCGTGCCCGTAGCGCTGGGGCGCCGTCTGATTGCGCCGCATATTGCCTCGCTGTTGAAGCGATACCCTCAACTTGTGTTGGACATGACGCTCTCCGATGACATCGTCGAACTACTGGGGGAACGCGTCGATCTGGCGATCCGATTGGGATCGGCAGCAGCCATGGATGGTGTCGTCAGTCGTCCCGTCGGTCATTTCAGACGCCGGGTTGTGGCCAGTGCCGAGTACCTGAATGCACATGGTTTTCCTGAACATCCCATGGACCTCATGCAACACGAGTGTCTGCGTTTTAGTTACGGCCCAAAGCAGCAGGTGTGGACTTTCTTAAAGGAAGGTGAGGAGACTCGGGTACCGATTGAGGGGCGCTTCAAAAGCAACAATGCGGAAGTTTTACGTGAGGTTGCGCTGGCGGGTGGCGGGGTGGCTCTGTTACCTGACTGGCTCGTCAACGACGATATTGGCAGCGGTGATTTGACGTCATTGTTCGAGTCCTTTGTTATCAATCCGAACGATGCCAGTTCGGCCATTTCTGCGTTGTATCTTCCCAATCATCGTGGCTCCAAACGCGTCAATGCGTTTATCGATTTCATCAGCGAATTGCTCGGGCCTGAAGGCTTGGCCGAGCGCTGATCGCCTCATTGCTGTTTTCGCATGTTTGATCCACGACGTAACGAACCCCTTTCGCCGTGTGGCACGGCAGATCCCGGAGATTTGAATGAGCACTGCGACATTGCATTACGTCTACGACCCGTTCTGTGGCTGGTGCTATGGGGCGGCGCCGATGATCACGGCGGCCACCGCTATTCCTGGCCTGGAAATTCAGGCCCATGGCGTGGGCATGCTTTCGGGGGACAAAAGCAAGTTGATGTCGGGTGAGTGGCGCGATTTTGTTCGTCCTCACGAAGCCCGGATTACGGCATTCAGCAAACAGACCTTCGCGGACGCCTATGTTCAAGGCGTACTGGAACATGAAAATGTCCAGCTGGACTCTTCGCCACCGATTGCAGCGATGTTGACCGCTCAACAGCTGTCCGGACGTGGCATCGAAATGCTCAAACGCCTGCAAATTGCCTACTACCAAGAAGGTCAGGCCATTGCTGACCGAGGGGTAATCGCCGGCATTGCCAATGAGCTTGGGTTTGAACCCGAATCGTTTATGGCAACTTTTGATTTGATCACGGCAGACTCATTGCAAGACCACATCAAGCGCAGCAACGAGATGCTTGAAGCTCTGAATGCGCGCGGCTTTCCGGCATTTGCGCTGGAGATCGACGGCCAAATGGAAGTGTTGGCCATGGGGCATTATTTAAGCCGACCTGCGTTGTTCAAGAAGGATATTGAAAGTCGTCTGGCCAAATAGGTGTGGTTCATAGCCAGTGCATTCTTTTGTTTTGTATGATGCCTTAATGAAGCTCCAGCGAGGCGTTATGCAAGACTCAAAAGATAGAGACGAGAACGAGTCGGGAAAATCAGCGAAATCAGCAGACCCCGTCAAATCGACGACTCGACGCCTTTCGCCTGAGGTCAGGGAAAAGCAAATCGTGCAGAAAGCTATCGAGCATTTTGCGACGTGCGGATTCTCGGGCAGTACCCGTGAGCTGGCGCGACAACTGGATATTACCCAACCGTTACTCTATCGATATTTCCCCAGCAAAGAGGCACTGATAGACCGCGTGTACGACGAGGTATATCAGTGGGATTCCTCGTGGGAGGCGATGATCAAGGATCGCTCCGAACCCCTTCAGTCTCGCCTGGTTCATTTCTACACCTCATACGCTCGTGTGATTCTGCGGCGAGAGTGGATTCGTATCTTCGTATTCGCCGGGCTGACACGTGAAGGTATCAATGATCGGTATCTGGCTAAATTGCGTGAGCGGGTCTTCATCCCTGTCATTGCAGAAATCCGTCAGACTCATGGATTGGCTCCATCCTCAGGTGACACGATCAATGAAAAAGAGCTCGAGCTGATCTGGAGTCTGCATGCCAGCATTTTCTATATCGGTGTTCGCAAATGGATTTACGATCTTCCAGTGACTGAGGACATAGATGCGCTGATCGAGCAAATGGTCGATGCGTTCCTTAACGGCAGTCCCCACGTATTGCAGCAAGTCGATAACGATTTGGGTAAGAAGCCTCGCTTGAATTGATCGGTTTCGATTTCCTGTTTGTTGCCTCCTGATCGCCTATTTTGCCCTGCTTTTTTGTCGACCACTCATCACCTGTTTCAGCCTTCAACTGAGCGGGTGAAGAGGGGTTTCCGCGCACCATCCTGCTCTGAAAAGCCCTTTCCCAACGCCTGAAGCCCGTTCGCTGTTGGCGACGCCACCGCGTGGTTCAAGCCTGTCCTCAAAAATTTGATCCGCCACCTATTTACTTCAATTTCAGCTGGTCGTATTGTTTATCAACTGATAAATAAATACAAAAAAACTGTTGGAGGCACCATGCAAGTCGTGAAGCTCGCTCACTACTCGATCCGGTCGTTCGACCTGGAAAAGTCCAGTCGATTCTATGAAAGGGTCCTCGGTTTTACTCCTGGCTACCGGCCGCCATTCGATTTTCCTGGCGTTTGGTTGTACATGGGCGGTGATGAGAAGGACTTCGGCACGGTCCACATTATCGGGATTGATCCTTCCAATCCTGAAGGCCTGAAAAAATACCTGGGCGATAAAGAAATCCCGCTGACAGGCACTGGGACGGTTGATCACATTGCTTTTTTGGTCACCGGCCTGGTCGAGTTCTGGGACGTCTTCAAAGCCGAAGGGATTGCGTGGCGCGATCGCACCGTGCCGAGCCTAGGCCTGCATCAAGTGTTCATCGAAGATCCGTCTGGTGTCACCATCGAGCTCAATTTCCCGGCCTCCGAGATCGATGCTGTGGGTTCTTACGCCTCCCATGCCTCTGCAACGGTGGGAGAGCAGCCATGATGAACGCCTCGAACAAGCCCCGCGCCATAGTCGTGGGCGGCTCGCTGGGCGGCCTGTTTGCAGCAAATATGCTGTTGCGCAACGGTTGGGACGTTGAGGTCTTCGAACGCGTTCCGGATGAACTCGCTGGACGAGGCGCAGGGATCGTTACACACCCTGAGTTGTTCGAAGCGATGGCCGCAGCGGGAATTCCCCTCGACGCATCGGTAGGTATCGATGTGCTGTCGCGCGTCACTTTGGCCCAGGACGGCGAAGCCGTACTTGAGAATGCGCTTCCACAAACGTTGACCGCGTGGGGGAAGATGTACCAGGTGCTTCGCTGTGCATTCCCAGACTCACGGTATCGCTGCGGTGGCAGTGTGGTGTCGGTCGAAAGTACTGAAACCCATGCCAGCGTGACATTGGCCGATGGGACGACTCATCAAGCAGACGTCATTGTTGCGGCTGATGGGTTTCGGTCGACGATTCGCCAACATTTTTTACCCGATGTGCATCTGCAATATGCCGGCTATATCGCCTGGCGCGGGTTAGTCGATGAAAGTGCTCTGTCTGACGCTGCCCACGCCGCACTTTTCGATAAATTCGCGTTTTGTTTGCCCCCGCATGAGCAGATCCTGGGGTATCCAGTTGCCGGGCATTCCAACAGCACCCTTGTCGGCGAGCGCCGTTACAACTTCGTGTGGTACCGCACCAGCGGTGACGATGACTTGAAGGATTTGCTGCGTGATGAAAGCGGTAAACAGTTTGAAGGCGGGATTCCTCCGGCGCTGATACGCCGTGATGTGCTCGACAATATGTACAAGTCCGCAGAGACATTACTGGCCCCGCAGTTTGCCGAAGTCGTTAAGAAAGCTGCTCAGCCGTTATTCCAGCCAATTTACGACCTGGAAGTACCGAAGATGAATTTTGGCCGTGTCGCATTGCTCGGCGACGCGGCATTCGTGGCGCGTCCCCATTGTGGGATGGGCGTTACCAAGGCCGCCGGTGATGCGTTGGCAATCGTGGAAGCACTTGCGCGACATGCAACGGTTGAAGAGGCATTGGCGGACTACAGCGAGCAGCGCTGTCGTTTCGGCGCGTCGATTGTTCAGCACGCCAGGCATCTTGGCGCGTATATGCAGGCGCAACTGAAAAGCGAGGAAGAGCGTGACATGGCGGAGTTGTACCGGACTCCGGAAGCCGTGATGCGTGAGACTGCAGTGCCCGCGAAGTTTTAACTCAGCCACAAGCCATTTGCTGGAGATCACCATGGAACATGCATATCCGCAAGACGGTGGCCCGACCATGCCCGCTGAACAGGTTGACGACACTATTCAAAACCCGATTCTCGAAAATACGGAGTTTCGTGCTTTGGTAAAACAGCGCCGACTATTTTCGTGGAGCATGACGGCGCTTATGCTCGCCGTCTATTTTGGTTTTATTCTTTCCCTGGCCTTTATACCTGCCCGTTTGGGTACGCCTATCACAGAAGGGCAGCCGATGACGTGGGGCGTGCCAATCGGTTTTGGAATGCTCGCTTTCACGACTCTCCTCGTTGCTGTCTATGTCTGGCGCACTAACACCTGCTACGACCCTAAAATAAAAACAATTATCAGGAGCTTCAACAAATGAAGCGTCTACTTATTACAATCTCCGCCATGCTTGCTTCGGTAACGGTATACGCGGCCGATATCCCTGGCGCCGTACAAAAACATAATCCCATTGCCATCGGCATGTTTTTGGCCTTCGTTATTTTCACGCTGTTCGTCACCCGGTGGGCGGCACGCAAAAACAATAGCGTCGCGGATCACTATGCCGCAGGAGGAAAAATCACCGGCTTCCAGAATGGCTGGGCTATCGCTGGCGACTACATGTCTGCGGCGTCTTTGCTGGGCATCTCCGCCTTGGTTTTCACCAGTGGATTTGATGGGCTGATTTACTCGATCGGCTTCCTTGCCAGTTGGCCGATCATTCTGTTTCTGATTGCGGAGCCACTGCGAAACCTGGGGCGCTACACCCTGGCGGATGTACTGTCCTATCGGTTGAAACCGCGGCCCATACGGGCATTTTCAGCCTCCAGTTCCATTGTGATCGTGTTGCTTTACCTGGTTTCTCAACTGGTAGGTGCCGGAAAACTAGTGGAGTTGCTGTTTGGTTTCGATTACACCGCAGCAGTGCTTCTAGTGGGCACGCTAATGGTGATTTATGTTTTCTTTGGTGGGATGTTAGCAACCACCTGGATTCAGATTATCAAGGCCGTATTACTGCTGACCGGCTGCGTCTTCATGGCTTTCATGGTGCTGTCCCAATTTGGATTCAGCCTGAACCAGCTGTTTACTCAAGCGACCCAGGTGCATCCTTCCCATATAGCAATCATGAGTCCAGGCGGTCTGATCAGCGACCCGGTGTCTGCGATTTCCCTAGGCCTGGCATTAGTCTTCGGCACGGCAGGCCTTCCACATATTCTCATGCGGTTTTTCACTGTCGGTAACGTTAAGGCCGCACGCCAAAGTATTCTTTATGCCACCGGTCTTGTCGGCATAGGGTATGCCCTGATCGTAATCATCGGCTTCGGCACTATCGCCTTGGTTGCCAGCAATCCGGCCTATCACGATGCATCAGGGGGAATATCAGGCGGCGTTAATATGGTTGCGATTCACCTCGCACACAACGTAGGCGGTAATGTGTTCCTAGGGTTTATGTGTGCTGTGTCGTTCTCGACGATATTGGCGGTGGTGGCTGGGCTCACCCTTGCAGGCTCGTCTGCTGTTTCGCATGACCTCTATGCACATGCCTTGCGCCGGGGCACCGCCAGCGACCGTGAAGAGATGCGCGTCTCTCGCGTTACAACCATCGCGTTGGGGGTGTTGTCGATTCTATTGGCCATTGCTTTTGAAAAACAGAACATCGCATTTATTGTGAGCTTAACGTTCTCCATCGCCGCAAGTTCCAACTTTCCCGTGCTGTTATTGTCGATTTACTGGAAGGGCCTGACGACACGTGGCGCCGTGATTGGCGGATCGCTGGGGCTGGTATCAGCCATTACCCTATGCATTCTTAGCCCGACCGTGTGGGTCAAGATCCTCCATAATCCGCAAGCCTGGTTCCCATACGAATATCCGGCCTTGTTTTCCATGGCCGTAGCCTTTGTCGGTATCTTTTGGTTCTCTATTACCGATCGCTCGGTCAGTGCCATAGGTGAGCGCAATCGATTCGAAAATCAGTTGGTCGATTCTGAACTGGGTACGCCGGCAACATGGAGAGCGCTGCTGAAGGCTGATTGATTCGGGTTATTAGTGTTCGCGTTAACTAGTTGCTGCATGAACTCCAGGCGCTCACGAGCGTGCGCCTGGCTACCGATTCAGACGTTTCGCCGGAATCGGGTGGCTGACTTTTGGCTGAAGGGCATAACGTCGACACCGCCCGGATCGGTCATGACCCCAGCGCATCCTGCCAGCCACGTCGTGCCAGGGGCAGATCGAGCAAGCGCTTGCCGGTGGCATCGTTGATGGCATTGCCCAGTGCTGCGGCCATGGGGCCCTGGACGATTTCTGCGGCACCCAGAAATGGCTGATCCGGCTGATCAAGCATGTGGACCTCGACCTGTTGCGGTAAATCCGGAAAACGCATGATCGGATAGCCGCTCCAGTCGAAGCTGTGCATGCCGCTGGCGTCATAGAGGATTCGTTCATAGAGCGTCCAACTCGCGGACTGCACGATGCCGCCCTGGATCTGATTGAGCAGCCCGTCGGGGCTGACAATTTGCCCCACGTCGACGGCGGCGACTACGCGATCGATCATCACTTGCCCGGTCTGGCGCTGCACATGCAACTGCACGGCGATCGCGCAGTAACCCATGATGTTTTTGTAGCGGGCAAAGGCGAAGCCGATTCCGCTGCCGGGTCCCGTTGCTTTGTGCGGCCAGCGGAACTCAGCGGCCACGCGCTCCACCACCGCCCGTGCTCGCGGATCGCTCAAGTGATTCAGGCGAAATTGCACCGGGTCGATGGTGGCCCTAGCCGCCAGTTCATCGACGGTGCTTTCGATGGCGAAGATGTTGATGTGGGCACCGAGCGAACGCATGGCCGAGGTCCTGAATGGCATGGTCAGCACAAAGTTCATGTCGACCTTCAGGTTGGGTATCTCATACAACGGAACGGCATTACGGTCGCCGTCACCTTCGGGCTGAGCAATCGGCACCGAAGGTGCCGGGGTGAAGGGATTGGCCAACAGCCACGCCGGCAACAGGCGCCCGGCATTGACGATACGTTCGTTGTGCGGGGTGCTCCAGAGCTCGTATTTCCAGTCGCGAAGACGCCCACTGTCGTCCAGCCCCGCTTCCACCTCGGCAAGCATGGCCGAGCTGTACGGCTCCCAGAGGTTTTCCTGTTCGCGCATCCATTGCACCCGAATCGGCTTGCCGGGAATGGCCATGGCAATCAGCGCGGCATCGGCGGCGGCGTCATCGGCGCCATTGTGGCCATAGCAACCGGAACCTTCAGCGTGGATGCAACGCACCTGAGCCACTGGCAGGCCGACCATCTCGGCGATACCCGCGCGCAGAGGGTAGACACCTTGGGTATGGGTCCAGACGGTCAGTGTTCCATCCTTGAACCAGGCCACTGCGCAGGAGGGCCCGATGGAGCCGTGCATCAGGTATTGCTTGGTCACCCGGGCCTTGTAAGCACGCGGCAGCGGTTGCGGGAGGTCACCCTTGGCGCTCACCGGATAGCGCCGCGCCGGTAATTCGGTGAGGAGTTGATGGATGTGTGTCGAGTCAGGCAGCGGGTTACCTTCTGTCCAGCGGGCCTTGGCGTAGCCCTCGCGCATCGCTTTGACCGCCAGCCATTCATCGGTGGCGACCACGGCGAGGTAGCTGCCATTGCGGACCAGTTTCACCTCGCCGGGAAGTTGCTTGAGGGCGGCCTCGTCGATCTCCAGAAGCTGACTGCCGCGCCGGGGCGGGCGTATCACCCGGGCGTGCAGCATATCGGGCAGCCGCATGTCCTGCACATAGGCCGCACCGCCGCTGACTTTGGCCGGGATGTCCAGCCGAGGCAACGATTTGCCGATCAGGGTGAAGCTGCCAGCTGGCTTGAAGGGCGAGTTGGCCGACGCAAAGCGATGCAGTTGAACCCCCACCACTGCCTGTGCGTAGGTCATGCTGCGGCCTTGTGTATCGTAGATCACCGCATCCCGCGTGGTCAGGCTGTCGATGCTGCGCTGCCATTGCCGTGCTGCGGACTCGAGTAACAACTGCCGCACCTGGGCCGCGGCGTTGAACAGTGCAGTGCCGCTGTCGACGATCGTATGGCTGCCGGCGGTGTAACCTTCATTGGGTGTCAGTGCAGTGTCGGCAGTGAGAAAACGGATGAGCCCAGGTGACACTTCAAGGCGTTCGGCGGCGATCTGCAGGAGCGCAGTTTTAACACCCGTGCCCAGCTCCACTTTGCCGGTGTAGACGGTGATGCCATCTTTCGCATCAATGCGGATCCAGGCGTCCAGATAGGGCGTGGCCCGCAGGCTGCCGGGCAGATCAGGCGCCAGGATTGTCGTACCCAAGGTGTCCACCTCGGTGTCAGCGAAGGCCCGGGGAATACCTGGAAGCATCGCGAACCCCATCACCAAAGCCCCGTTTATCACGAAGGCGCGGCGGCTCAGATTGACGTTTTGCGTGGGGTTTTTCATACCTTGCCTCCCTGCGCGACAACCGACTTGATCGCGGCGAAGATCCGCACGTGGGTGCCGCAGCGGCATAAATTCGGTGCCATGTGGCGGCGGATCGTTTCATCGTCCGGATGAGGGTTGGCCTCCAGCAGCGCCTGCGCCCTCACGATCATTCCCGCGATGCAATAACCACACTGGGCGGCCTGTTCATCGATAAAGGCTTTCTGCAACGGCCCCGGTTGGTCGACGCTGCCCAGGCTCTCGACGGTGCGTACCGATTTGCCCGCCAGTGCGCCGCACGGCGTCAGGCAGGAAAACACCGGCTTGTCGTTCACTAACACGGTGCACGCGCCGCACTGACCCAGGCCGCAGCCGTATTTGGCGCCATTGAGCCCCACCTGGTTGCGCAAGGCATATAGCAGGGGCATGTCGTCCGCGATGTCCATTTCGTGAGTCTTGCCGTTGATGTCAAGTGTGATCACGGTTGCTGCTCCTGAGCCCGAATACTTTTGATTGTCTTGTCGAGATCCGTCCAGGGTCGGTTTGCACAGCTTTCATTGCGCAAGTACTCGGCAAGTGCGGCCACATGGGTGTCGTCCAGGTTGTGGGCGAAGGCAGGCATGTAGTGGCTGGAAGCGGCGCTGGACATCGGAATGCCCTGCAGGATGGTCTGGATCAAATTGCGTGGCGAGTCCGCCCTCACCGCCGAGGTGTTCGCCAGTGCCGGCCGCGATTCAATGACGCGCATCGGCGCCGCGCGGCCATGGCAACTCGCGCAGGCCCCCTCGAACAACGCGGCGCCCCGCAGCGCCGTGGCGCTGGGCTTGACCCCAGAGGTGCAGGGCGGCGATGGGGCATCCGATGAAGTTTTCTTGAGGTCAAGAATGTACTGCGCGATGGCATGCGCGTCTTCCGCCGGCAATTGCGCGATGCTCAGGCTGACCGGCAACATCGGGCCCGCCGCTGCGCCATGTCCTTCGGCGACCTCGCCCGTCAGATAGGCGACCAACTGGGCTTCATTCCAGGGGGGTTGTGCCTCGGTCATTCCGCGCAGGGCGGGAGCTGTCCAGCCGTCGACGACGCCACCGTTGAACAGTTCGCTGCCTTTCTCCCCACCAATCAGATTCAGGGGCGAATGGCACGACGAACAGTGCCCCGCGCCCTCGACCAGATAACGTCCGCGGTTCCATTGTGCTGATCGGTTGGGAAGTGGTTCCAGCGGATCCCCATGCAGGAACAGTAAGTTCCAGAAAGACACCAGCGGACGGAAGTTCATGGGGAAGACCATATGATTTTCCGGTGCGGTGTATTTGATCGGGTCCACGCTCATCAGGAAAGCATAGGCGTCGGCAATATCGGCATCGCTCAGCTTCCGGTAATGCACGTAGGGGAAGGCCGGATAGAGAAAGTGGCCGTCACGCGCGATGCCTTCACGCATGGCCCGTTCAAAGGCGTCCAGCGACCACTGACCGATACCGGACTGCGGGTCCGGGGTGATGTTGGTGGTGAAGAGGGTTCCGAAGGGCGTTACCAGCGGCAAACCGCCGGCCATGTAGGCGCCCCCTGGCCGTGTGTGACAGACCGCACAGTCGCCCGCTTCGACCACGCGGCGGCCTCTGTCCAGCGTCTCGCGATCAGCATTCAGGTGTTGGCTGACAGTGGCAATTTCCGGCCTCCACATCATCCAGAACGCAAAGCCTAACCCCGCGACGCCGATTGCCAGAACGGCACCGATGATCGTCTTGCGCTTCATCGCCTTACCTCTCGAGCTGAATTAACGACAGATTTTTCAATCCGCCGCGTGCGATGGGCGGCGATTTTCCATGTCGTGAGCTTAGAGAGGGCGCTTGTGATGGAGTACCCCATCAAGGCGCAACGCTACATTGCGCCAGGCGCAACGGCGGCAGAATTAACAACCGTTAACTCGCGCAGGGTGCGCCGATGTCCAAAGATAGGCGCTCAAGGAGCGTAATGACGGAAGGGGTTTCATGGACAAGCTGCTCGCACTGAAAATATTCATCCAGTCAGTAGATTCCAAGGGCTTTTCGTCTGCCGCCAGGCAACTCAATCTGGCGACCTCGTCAGTGACCAGAATGATCGACAGGCTTGAGGATGACCTGGGCGCCGTGCTGCTGAATCGCTCTACCCGGCGAGTCACGTTGACCGATGCCGGTAGTGTGTACTACCTGAAAAGCCGGGATATTCTGAGCGCCATGGCTGACGCCGACGAGTCAGTTTCGGACCGCGGTGAAGTGCCCGCGGGACAGTTGCGTATCTCCGTGCCCGTGGCGTTTGGACAGCGTCTTATTGCCCCTCATATCGGCGCGCTTTTAGCGCGCTATCCCCTGCTCGTACTGGATATGACGCTATCGGACGACATCGTCGATCTGCTCGGCGAACGCATCGATCTATCGATCCGGCTGGGGTCGCCAGCGGCGATGGAAACGCTGGTCAGCCGCTGCATCGGCAACTTTCGCCGCCGCGTAGTCGCCAGCGCCGAGTACCTGAACGCTCGAGGATTTCCCGACGGGCCCATGGACCTCATGCAACACGAGTGCATGTGCTTCAACTATGGCGCGCCACAGCAGTTCTGGACATTTACAGAGCAGGGCCAAGAGCTGCGCGTGCCCGTCGAAGGGCAATTCAAGAGCAACAATGCCGAGGTCCTGCGCGAAGTGGTGCTGGCCGGGTGCGGGGTGGCGCTGTTACCCGATTGGCTGGTCAATGATGACGTCGACAGTGGTCGACTCACTGCCTTGTTCGACGCTTTTGTCGTCAATCCGAACAGCGCCAGTTCAGCGATCTCGGCCTTGTACCTGCCCAATCATCGCGGCTCGAAACGTATCAATGCGTTCATTGATTTCCTCACCGAATTGCTCAAGTCGCAAACACAGCCGACGACGTGATCGGTGCATCGTTGCGTTTTGCGAAAAGCAACGTTGTGCAGCAGGTGGATTCTCTGTCGGCGCTCCGGCACCTACCTTGGGGAGGTGAAACATTCAACCACGGAGACCGTCATGAGTTTGCATTCATCCAAAATTCAGGTGACTTACGACTTCATCTGCCCATGGTGCTGGATCGGTGAGGAAAATCTTGAACGCGCGCTGGCCGCTTCGGGTTTTTCAACGGACCGCCCAATCAGTTTCCTGCCTTATCAGTTGAACCCGGACATGCCGGTTCGAGGCATGGATCGCAAAGCCTATCGCTCTGGCAAGTTCGGCAGTTGGGCGCGTAGCCAGGCCATGGACGCACAGGTCACCCACGCCGGTAAGGCCGTCGGCCTTGAGTTCGATTATGAGCGCGTCGAAAAAACGCCCAACACCCTGGCCGCGCATCGGTTGGTATGGCGCGAGCAACAGGCGGGTCGAGACGCTTCCTTGCTGGTCAAGGCCATTTTCAAGGCGTACTTCAGCGAAGGGCGGGATATCGGCGACCTCACTGTGCTGGCCGACATCGCTGCCGAAACCGGGCTGGACCGAGAGGTCATTGTCGACTTTCTCAAGGCCGATGAAGGCACCGCTGAAGTCTTGAAGCTCGAAGCCCAAACCAAGGCGTCCGGTGTGCGCTCGGTGCCGAGTATCCAGATCGCGGATGACGTGATCAGTGGCGCGCAGCCCATCGAAATAATGATCCAGATACTGAAGCGAAGCCAAGCCGCCTGAGGCGGTTTTTCAATCCCAATCCATTCAGGACATCATCATGACTCATCACTTGTTCAGCCCTATCAAACTCGGCCAATTCACCCTCGATCACCGCGTCGTCATGGCGCCTCTGACTCGCTCGCGAGCGGGGCAACCTGGCAACGTACCGACATCGATGAACGTCGAGTACTACCGTCAGCGTGCCAGTGCTGCATTGATCATTACCGAGGCTACACAGATTTCGCAGCAGGGTCAGGGTTACGCCTGGACGCCCGGCATCCATAGCGACGAGCAGATTCAGGGCTGGAAGGCTGTCAGCGAAGCCGTGCACGCAGAAGGCGGGCGCATTTTCCTGCAGCTCTGGCATGTGGGGCGGGTGTCGCACCCGGTGTTCCAGCCTAACGGCGGCTTGCCGGTGGCACCGACCGCGCAGCCAGTGCCCGGCAAGACCTTCATCCTGAATGAAGAGGGCGAGGGCGTATGGGGTGATGTACCTGTCCCTCAGGCGCTGGACATTCCTGGGATCGAAGCGATCGTTGCCGACTTCCGCAGGGCCGCTCGCAACGCGATTCTGGCCGGTATGGATGGTGTGGAAATTCACGCGGGCAACGGCTACCTGCTCGACCAATTCATCAACAGCGCCAGCAATCAGCGAAGTGATCGCTACGGGGGAAGTATCGAAAACCGTGCGCGGTTGCTGCTTGAAGTCGTGGAAGCCGTGACCGCGGAAGTAGGTGCCGAACGTGTTGCTGTCCGCCTGACACCGATGGGACGTTTCATGGGAATGGGCGATGACACCCCGGAACAAACCTTTGGCTACATCGCATCCCAGCTCAATCACTGGAATCTCGCTTACCTGCACCTGGTAGAACCGATGATGGTCGGCACAGTGCTCGATGAAAGTAACGATCCACGCTGGGACGCGATCATCAAGCAACTGCGTACTGACTTCCACGGCGTTCTGATGTTGGCGGGTGGCTACTCCGGCGAAACGGCCGAACAGGCCATTGCGCAGGGCCGTGCAGACCTCATTGCGTTTGGTCGCCCGTTCATTGCCAACCCCGACTTACCGGCTCGCTTGCGTGGTCGCAACGAACTCAACGTGGCTGACGGCAACAGCTTTTTTGGCGGCGACGCCAAGGGGTACATCGACTATCCGGTGTTGGCATAACGCAACGGTAAACCGCAGCTGCGGGAATCACCCTGCAACGAGGAGAAAGGTAATGAAGAGTTCAGGCGTTCCAAAGGCCTTGGTCATTGGTGGTTCCCTGGGCGGGCTGTTCGCCGCCACGGCGTTACGCGCGATTGGTTGGCAGGTCGATATTTACGAGCGATCCCCTGCGGCGATGGATAGTCGTGGCGGGGGCATCGTTCTGCAAGCGGACGTCCTGCACCATTTTCGTTATGCGGGCATTCATCCGGCAGGAGCGCTCGGCGTCCGGTCCCATGATCGTCTCTATCTGGATCGAGAGGGTAGCGTCGTGCATAAAGAGCCGATGCCGCAAACCCAGACGTCCTGGAACACACTGTACAGCTCATTATTTTCTGCATTTGCTGCTGAGCATTATCACCGTGGCAAGACGTTGGTGGATCTGACTCAGAATGAACACCGGGTGACTGCGATTTTTGCCGACGGCAGCACTGCCGAGGCAGACCTGCTGATTGGCGCTGATGGCTCGGGTTCAACCGTGCGAAGCGTGGTGTTGCCTGGAACAGTACCCAGCTATTCGGGGTATGTGGTGTGGCGCGGGCTGGTCGATGAAGAGCAACTTCCAGACTTCGCCAAAATGCAGCTTTACGAGGACTTTGTTTTTCAACAAGACCCTGAATCGCTGATGTTGGAATACATGGTGCCGAGCGTGAATGGCTCCGTTAATCCGGGCGAGCGTCGGTTCAATTGGCTGTGGTATTTGAAAGCTGCACAAGGGGCGGAACTGGACGCTGTGCTCACTGACAGCGATGGCCGTCGGCGTAGTCACTCCATTCCACCCGGAGCCTTGGCCGCTGGGCAGGATGCTTACATACGGGGAATGGGTGAGCGGCAGGCGAACCCGGCTTTTCGGGAACTGATTCGCCAGACCCAAGATATTTTTGTGCAAGCAATCCTTGATCTCAAAGTTCCTCAGATGGTGTTTGGCCGTGTGCTGTTGACTGGCGACGCCGCTTTTGTGCCGCGTCCTCATACCGCCGGAAGCACGGCCAAGGCAGCCCGCAATGCACTGGCCCTGGCGCAAGCAATCGACGACATCGGCGACCTCGATAAAGCCCTGCTTGCCTGGCAGCACCAACAACTTGCAGAAGGCATGCGTATGGCGGATTGGGGGGTGAGTATGGGCAATCGGATTATGGGGATCGCCCAAGCCTGATGGAGCGGCTCACATCGGACTTATTGGCGAGAGCCTTGCGTTGGCGGGATGAAAGTGGGGTGTGATCGTTGGGCTGTTGCAGTCTTTCTAGACTGAATATAAAAAGAGGAGATTAGCTTCAGATCGAAGCGGTCTCCTCTTTTTTAGCACCTGTAAACTTTGAAGTTTTAACCATTCTGGCAAGCGCCACCGAGTATTTTGTATTGCAGGTCGTGCGTTATACCCTTGTGATCCACATACACCATGTGCGCGTCCACTGGGCCACAAGCGTTGTTTGTGTCCTCTGCTGTAGTGATGTCGATGACCTTGGCGATATCCAGGTGTTCGGAATAATTGTACCGCTCAGGTTCAGGGGCAGAGGCATTGTTGTTGGCGCCATCATGGGCTGAAGCGTATACGCTAAACATCATGAGTGAGGCGAGCATTGCATATTTCATCAGGGTGTCTTCCAGTAAGAGTGAGAGAGGGGACAAAATCTCTTTGTTTGCTTCTGGAGCTGATTATGCTGTCGCCAGGTTGTTTGTAGAAATGCTCAGGCGGGATACTGATTATTACCGAAAATGATGTTTATCCATGTTTGTCTACAGATGGGCCAATATAATTTAATGGGTGTAGTGCTTGCTGTCGGCAATGCGGGTCGGTTGGTTTTTATAGTCTTTTGACTGATTTATTTAAAGTCGTATGGGCCCATGGTTATGATTGATCAGTATTTGTTTATTCGGTTCGATCATCTTGGCTGGGGGCCCGAGCCGAACGGCAGAGACGATTTGGTGAAGTCTTGAACGGTTCGCAAAAAAAAAGGCCGGTCAAACCGGCCAAAGGGAAATCGAGAGTTTCGCCAACGCTATACGGGGAGTTTCAGGATTCTGGCCGCGTTGGCGCCGAGTACTGCCGCTTTCTCGCGCGGGCCCAAGCCTACGCTTTCGACAAAACGCACCGGCTGTTCATAGCCCATGTCGAAGCAGTAGTCGCTGCCCAGGACCAGATGGTCGATACCGACGTTGGCGATCAAATAGTCCAGCACCGGCCCGGAGTGCGACACGGTGTCGTAGCTGAATCGCGTCAAGTAGCTGCTCGGCTTCTGGGCCAGGCGTCGTGTCTCAGGGCGTGAGGTCCACCCGGCATCGAGACGTCCCACGAGTATTGGCAAAGCCCCACCGGCGTGAGGCAATGACACATGCAGTTGAGGGTATTGATCCAATACTCCGCCGAGGATCAGGTGTGACGCCGCGATAGCGGTATCGAACGGGTTGCCCAGCAAGTTGCTCAAGTAGTAGTTGCTCAGACGGTTGCCGCCGACCGTTTGTTGCGGGTGCAGGAATACTGGGAGTCCGAGCTGTTCTATACGGGCAAAGACGGGCGCGAAGCGCGGATTGTCCAGGTCCAGGCCGTTGATGTTTGTGCCCATGTACACCCCACGAACCCCAGGCAATTCGGCGGCGCGTTCCAGCTCGGCGATGGCATCGTCAGCCTCTAGCATCGGCAACGTGGCCAGCACCACAAAACGTTGTGGGTGTTGGCGATGGACCATCGACGCAGCATCGTTCCAGGCACGTGCCAGGCGGGCATTGAGTTGTCGATCTGCCCAGTACACCATTGGCACGCTAAGGGACAGCGCCTGTACGTCGACGCCGGAACGGTCCATATCGAGCAAACGCGCCTGCACGTCGATGAATTTCAACGGCAATGGCCCCAATCCTCCGGCCGGGGTGGAGAAGCTGAAAGTAGTTTCCTGGCGGGTATAGCTTGCACCGAACGTTTTGCCCTCACTTCCCAGGAGGTGTAAGAACTCTTCAGGGTAGTAATGTGCATGGATGTCCACCGATCGCACCGGGACATCGGCACCTTTCTTGATCGGTGCCGCCGAGGCGGGTGATAAACGGGTAACCAGCAGACCACCGGCGGTAGCTGCCATGATGCCCAGCAGTTGGCGACGGGTCTTTGAAAGACAGCAGGGGCATTGCATCGTCGATCTCCTTTTTATTGTTGTCTTGACGGGTTCAAGTGCGCGCCTTTGTGCTTGCACGGGTTCAGAGCGACCGGTTCCCGCCGTGGCATGTACCCGCTCCGAGACGTCGCTCTATTAATCGGTCGATCATTTGATCAATTTTGATTATCATCCGATCAATAGGGAGATCGCAAGCCTCCTTAACCAATCAAGCCATTGAGCACAGCCATGCAAGACTCCCATTGCCTGGTCATGCACAGTCGCTACCTTTACCTTTCGATCTCGGAATCCGTGCATGGACAAGTTGCTGGCGCTGAAAATGTTTGTCGAAACGGTGCGCTGTGGGGGTTACTCATCTGCGGCGCGTAAGCTCGGCATCTCCACATCGTCTGTGACACGGCAGGTCGCGGGGCTGGAAAGTGAGTTGGGCGCCAGCCTGCTCAACCGCACCACGCGCAATACGAGCGTCACGGTGGCGGGGCAGCACTATTTCGATAAAGTCGTGGCGATCCTTGAGGCCATCGATGGCGCGGATGCCGTCGTTGCCGACCGTGGCAGCGAAGCTCAGGGGCGTTTGCGGGTCAGTGTCCCGGTGGAATTCGGCCGGCGAATCATCGCCCCGCACTTGGGGCGGTTGCTTGAACGCCATCCCGGTCTGGAAATCAGTCTCTCGCTGAGCGACGAGGTCAGTGACCTGCTCAGCGAACAAATCGATGTGTCAGTACGTCTTGGTTCATCGGTTGTCAGTGATGACATCGTCAGCAAGCGGCTGGGCTATTTCCAGCGTTGGGTGGTGGCGAGTCCCGAATACCTGACACGAACCGGACTGCCGCGACACCCTCGCGACTTGCTCGAGCACCCGTGCTTGCGTTTCGATTACCACACGGGCCACCACGACTGGACATTCCTGGGCGATGAGGACGTCATCCGCGTGAACGTGCAGGGACGGCTGCAAAGCAACAATGCCGACATTCTGCGCGAGGCTGCCTTGGCCGGTGGCGGGGTGACGCTATTGGCCGATTGGCTGGTACGTGAGGACGTCAGTGCAGGTCGGCTGACGCGGGTGCTGGAGCAATATGAAGTCAACCCAGGCAGTGCAAGCACCTGCATCAATGCGCTGTATCTGCCCAACCACCGTGGTTCCAGCCGCATCAGTGTATTCATCGCGTTTCTTCAGGAAATACTCGCGCCCTAAGCACGTCCTGCGCATCAGGCAAGATCGCGTTGCGCGTCGCTTTTGATCGAATTGACTGCCAGCCAATACCCGCGCGGCGTGCGAATACCCTCTTCCTCACCCGCAGGCCCACAACGTGTCCGGTTAGGGTAAAGGCAATGGAGCGATTTCGATGAACACACAAGAGAATGTCCAGACCGTGAAGATTTTTTTGCAGCCATGGGCCGCGGTGAGAAGCCAGGGTTACTAAAACTCACGAGGGCACAATTTCCGAGCATTGTTGTGCTGGCTTCTTCTTCCTGAACGGTTGTTGCCAAGCGAGCTGTGTTTGGACTTCCGCCACGGCATCGAGGACTTTCTGTGCCCAGCGCTCATCCTCCGGATGCACGACAACAACGCGAAAACCGTGATCACGCCCTTCAGTCCGCACGCCTTCGGAATCGTCGACATGTAAGTCGATATCGAATGCCGGCGGAAATTTCGAGGGCGCGTTCGACAGGCCATGCACCGTCAGGGCACGGTTATGCAGCATGCTGTTGACCACCCCGTCGACGCGGATGCCGTACAGCAATAGCCAACGCCTGATGTAGGACGGAGTGCGACCGGACGAGGTGTAGACCCAGATACTGCAGCCCTGGCGACGTAACTCTTGGGTCAGGGAGCGTGTGCCGATACGCAGTGGTTCACCCAGCCAACGATGCACACAGGCCGGCAGCCGGCTTGGCTCGACCGCGCAGTGGTGGAGTTGGCAGGCCAGGGTGTCATCGATATCGAACGAAATGCGTATGCGCTGACGCCTGAATCCGTGCATCGGGACGGCGCGCCGCATGGCGTGCCATACCCGGCTGCCGGAAGCTCGGCATTTAGCGAGCGTGGGATACCGGCTCATCGATGACCCTCCTGGTAGAGGGACGAGGCCTTGTCGTTGAGAAGAAATTTCATTGAATCAGATGCCTGTTCTTCCAGGAAGGCTGCATACTTTTTCTTGATCTTGGGCAATTCATACAACGCCTTGACGCCATGCTTGGCAGAGTTGCGTATGACCGATGACGGGTTGAAGTAGCCCTCGGCGTTTTTCAGCGTCAGCACGAACGGAGGCAAACCTGCGCGCATGAGCAAATAGCTGACGATGAGCGACCCACTGCGGTTATTGCCTTCAATAAACAACTGCGGCTTGCTGAGGATTCGCACGTAGACACCGGCTGCACGTTTCCAGACGGATTCGCTGCGATACGCACAGTACCAATTGAACAAGTCTTTTATCCCCCCCTCGACGTTGTTGAAGAAGTGTTCCTCGGTCGCCGCCAGATGTTGAGCGTATTCTCGTCGGCGTACCGGGTCCCGGCCACAGAGCACGGTGGCGTTGATCTCCAGCATCAGGTTCAGTTGCTGAAGGTCGAACAGGTCTACGCCGCTTGCGACATAGCTGTCAATCAACGCATAACCTTCAAGTACATTGTGCAGCACTTCGTCGGTCAAGGGGTCGCGCGGCTCGGTAAAGTGCCTGCTGAGCTCGGAAAAGCGGCTCTGCACCTCGCGTAGCGCGCGTTCGATTGCAGGTAAATCAAGACGACGGGGTGCAGGCATTGGCAATCCTGGGAAACGGTAGATAAGCAGGTAAAACGACCGGATGCCCGCTAAAGCACCTTTGGCACTATAGCGGTATGCGGTCTTGACTGGACGTTTGCTGTTTAGCTGAACTTGCCGCTGATGTAATCCCCGGTCATTTGTTCGCGCGGGTTATCGAAAATCTGCGCCGTTGGGCCCATCTCAACCAAATAACCGGTGCGCGTGCCCTGGGAAATATCAACCGAGAAAAACGCCGTCGTGTCTGCAACACGGATGGCTTGCTGCATATTGTGGGTGACCAGGGCGATGGTGTAATCCTTCTTCAGCTCAACCATCAACTCCTCGACCCGACGCGTCGCGATCGGGTCGAGTGCCGAACAGGGCTCATCCAGCAACAGCACTTCAGGTTCGGTCGCGATGGCGCGAGCGATACAAAGCCGTTGTTGCTGGCCGCCGGAGAGTGACAGGCCGCTGACCTTGAGCTTGTCCTTGACCTCATCCCACAGCGCCGCGCCTTGCAGGGCGTGCTTTACACGGTCTCCCAGGTCGCCTTTGTAGCGATTGAGGCGCAGGCCAAACGCAACGTTGTCGAAAATGCTCATCGAAAATGGGTTCGGCTGCTGAAAAACCATGCCGATGTAACGCCGCACGACCACCGGGTCAACGCCCTTGCCATAGACGTCTTGCCCAAGGAAATGCACGTGCCCTTCAAACCGAAAGCCTTTCACCAGATCGTTCATCCGATTGAGGCTGCGCAGCACGGTACTTTTGCCGCAGCCAGAAGGGCCGATGAAACCGGTGATCTTGTTTTTTTCGATCGGCACATGGCTGTCACGTACCGCCATGAAGTTGCCGTAGAAAATTTTGTCCAGCTTGCAGTCCATGACCACAGGCGCCTGGGTGACAAACGGAGCGGCTATTTGCGCAGTTGATACGTTCAAAATTCAGATGCTCCCGTTCTCAATACTTGGGCTTGCCGAAAATGCGGCTGACAATATTCACGACTAGTACGATCATCACCAGCACCAGTGAGGCTGCCCATGCGAGCTCGAGTTGGTTGTCGAAGGGCATGCCGGAGAAGTTGTAAATCAGCACGGCAAGCGATGCAGTCGGATTCATGACTGCCAGGCTGCCGTCGTGAAAAATCCAGTAGTTGCTGAACAGCGCGGTAAACAACAACGGCGCGGTTTCGCCAGCGGCGCGGGCCACGGCGAGCATGACGCCCGTCAGGATCGCCGGCATGCCGGTAGGCAAGACGATTTTCCAGATGACCTGCGAGCGGGTACAGCCCATGCCGTAGGCCGCATCCTTCATGATTTTAGGCACCATCCTCATCGACTCTTCAGCCGTCAGCACGACGATGGGCAACATCAGTACCGCCAGTGCCACGCCACCCGCCGGTGCTGAATAGGTACCGGTGGTCATCACCACCAGCGCGTAGGCAAACACCCCGGCCAGAATGGATGGCAGGCCCGTGAGCATCTTGGCGGCAAAGCGCGCGGCGTTTGCCAGCTTGCTGTCTGGCCCCAGTTCCGCCAGAAAAATGGCCGCCATGATGCCGACCGGCACCGCGATTGCCGCCGCGATACCGACCATGACGAAGGTGCCTGCCATCGCGTTGCCGAAGCCACCGCCGGTCTCGAAACCGGTTGGCGGCAGTTCGGTGAATACCTCCAGGCTCAGGCGTGCCCCTCCGCGCGTGATCAGCATGTAGAGCACGGAAATCAGCGGCACGCTGGCCAGTAGAGCACCACCCCAGACCAGTGTGGTCAACACCAGGCTGCGCAGGGCGCGGCCTTCAAACTTGCGCTGCAGGCTTGGTAAAGCGGCTGTAGAGGAAGTGATGTCAGTCATCATTTAGTACCACGTTGGGCATAGACCATGATCATGGAACCGATGACGTTCACCAGGAGCGTGATAAACATCAGTACCAGTGCGGCGTACATCAATACTTCGATTTCGTTCGGCCCGGCTTCGGGGAAGTTCAGCGCCAACAAGGCCGCTAGCGTATTGGCCGGGGCAAACAGAGAAAGCGAGATGTTGTTCGCGTTGCCCACCAGCATGGCCAGCGCCATGGTTTCCCCTAGCGCGCGACCCAGGCCGAGGACCAGGGAACCGAAAATACCGGTGGCGGCGGATGGCACCATCACCTTCAGAATCGCTTCCCAATGGGTCGTCCCCATGCCGTAGGCGGCCTGTTTGGTTTTCATCGGGACACCGGTGAGGGCGTCCTGCGACACGGCCGCAATGGTCGGCAGAATCATGATGGCCAGTACCAACGCCGCAGGAAGCAGCCCCGGCCCGCTCAAGGTTGTGCCAAAAAAAGGTATCCAGCCCAGTTCGCTGTTCAGCCACGCCGTAAGCGGGCGAATCGTCGGGATCACCACGTAAATCCCCCACAGGCCATAAACGACGCTGGGGATGGCCGCGAGTAATTCGACGATGGTTCGAAACACGGCTGCCAGCTTCGCCGGCAGGAAATCCTGGGTCAGGAAAATCGCCATGCTGACGCCGAAAAAGCCTGCGATCAGCAGCGCGATCAGGGCGCTGTAGAGCGTGCCCCAAATGGCCGGCAAAATGCCGTACTTGCCTTGGTTAACGTCCCAGACGCTGCCGAGAAGCACATCAAAACCGTGCTTTTCCATGCCTGGAAGGGCCTTGCGTCCCACCTCGAATACCAAGGCGAAGACCAACGCCAGAATCAGAATCACCCCTATTCGTGCGAGCGCACGGAAGGTGCGATCAACCAGGAAATCCTTTGCAGAGGGTGGTTGGCAGGCAGAATCCTGGTTAACCGGTACGACAAAAGGTGTGCTCATAGGCTAACTCCGGAACAAGGGGGAAACGCTCCCGGTATGGCTGAGCGCGCATACCGAGAGAGGCCTCACGTGCGTTACTGGATGTTGGCGGACGCTTTGCGAACCTCATCGACAACCGATTTCGGCAGCGGGATGTAACCCATCGAGTCGGCGATTTTCTGCCCTTCGGTCAGGCTGTATTCGACCATTTCGCGCATCGCCTTGGCCTTGGCCGGGTTCTCGTTGTGCTTGCGGAAGATCATCCAGGTGTAGGACGTGATCGGGTAGGACTTGGCGCCGTCCGGATCCGGCAGCCAGGCCACCAGGCTTTCCGGCATTTTCACAGCCGCGAGGGCCTCGGCACCGCTTTCTGCGTTAGGGACAACGTACTTGCCGGCCTTGTTCTGCAGTTGGGCAAAGTCAACCTTGGCCAGCTTGGCGAAACCGTATTCGATATAGCCGATAGCGCCCGGAGTCTGGCGCACGGTCGCTGTCACACCATCGTTCTTCGGCGATTTGATGAATTTGTCGCTGGCAGGCCAGTTGACGGTGTTGCCTTCACCCAAATCTTTCTGGAACTGTGGGTTGATCGTCGCCAGATGCTTTGTGAATACCGCAGTGGTACCGCTGGAGTCTGCACGCACGACCACGGTGATCGGCATATCAGGCAGTTTCAGGCCCGGGTTGGCTGCAACGATTTTCGGGTCGTTCCACTTGGTGATTTTGCCCAAGAAGATGTTGGAGTAAACGTCGCGTGGCAATTTGAGTTCTTTAGGATTGCCCGGCAGGTTAAAAGCCAACACGATTTCACCTGCCGTCATCGGCAGCAACTGCACGCCTTCGGCAACCTTGGCGATATCTTCGTCTTTCATTGCCGAGTCACTGGCGGCGAAATCGACGGTTTTGTTCAGGAAGTCCTGCACACCGGCGCCACTGCCCTTGGATTGATAATCCACAGTGACGCCTGCGGTTTTCTTACTGAAATCCTTGAACCAGGTCAGGTAGATCGGTGCCGGGAAACTAGCGCCTGAGCCGCTCAGACGAACGCTTTCCTCAGCAAAAGCCATGGAACTTGCACAAAGAGAAACCGCAACGGCGAGTGCAGCAGACTTCATCAAATTTTTCATCGAAGGAACTCATTGTGATAACGGGCTCCCGAACTTTGCAGCACTTTCGTTAAGCTTTTATGAAAGTTGAATGGCGGGTCGCGCCAACCGCGCCAGGCGCTAGGGGCTGGCCGTTGTGCATTAGGTCGTCCAGCCTTTGCGAAACGTCGAGGTCAGGTCATTACCGTGAAGGTTAAACCAGTACCACCAGAACCCTGCAGCCGTTCGAGGCATCAGTCAGCGCACTGAGACTCTCCGGTGCGGGTCTTGAGTTCCTGAAAGACATGCAAGGCAACGCGGGAGAGAAAAACAGGGCGGCCGGTTTCTTGTCCCCGGGTGCCTTTGACGGTTTCGCTGGGGCGACGTACAGGATGACGGTTGATCGGTGCGTTACCAGCCCTTGCCGGGCGGTGAGGCGCATTGATCGCAGGGGCCGTCCATCAACGCCTTGGCGCTGGCGGACGGCGCCTGGGGTTACGCCGCAGTGGCGTTGGCACGGGTGTCGCTGGCGGTGTCACGAAACAACCGGGGCGACATGCCGAATGTCGCTTTGAAGTGCCGGCTGAAATGCGAGCTGCTGCCATAGCCCCAGGCATAGGCGATCTCGGTGAGGGAGCGATGGGCCTGTTCATGGTTGCGCAGGTCCTCGGCGCAACGGGACAGCCGACGCTGCCAGATGTACTCGCTGACACTGCACCCCAGTTCGTCCTGAAATGCCCGATGCAAGCTGCGCACTGAGCATTGCTCGGCGTTGGCGATGCGCTCGATGCTGAGGTCGCGGTCGGCCAGGTGACGCTCGATATACGCCTTGAGGCGATTCTGTTTGAAAAAGCGGAAGTCATGGTCGAGTTGCTTTTCATCTTGTTTGTTCTTCAGCGCATTGTTCAGCAACCCGGTGATGCTGTCGCCGATCAGCCCGGCCGATTGGCTGTTGAGCAGGGGATATTGGTGATAAGCGTCGCTGATCAAGTGCATCAGCATGCGCCCCAGCCCGTTGCGGCCATTCAAGTGCATGTCGCCGGTCTGCGTCAGTTGCCCGGCGGGGCCCTGGAATAGCAGGATAAAGTGCTCGCAGCCCTGGGTGCTGGTGACGCTGAAGGGTTTGCCGCAGTCGACCAGGAGCATTTCGTCCGGCGCGACGGTGCTGTTTTGCTGGCCTTGCTCGAAATGACTGACACCAGCGACCTGCAGTATCAACATGCGCGGTGTGTCGACGACATCAAGCGCCTTGCTCAGGTGGCGTGAATAGCGATGGGCACTGGCGGTCATGCGGCAGAAACGCAACTGGCCCAAGTCGCCGTATTCCAGGCGGCCCTGGAAGTTGCCGTTGTGCAACGGGTCGATGTTGGTGGACTCCAGGCGCTTTATATACTCCGGCGTGCGGCCCAGGTGATCGCTCATGAACTCTTTCCATTTCATCAGCCGATCAGAGCGAACGACTTGATCGGTGGATACGCAGGCTAGGTTATTCATTGTTTCGCCTTTTGTTTTTTTGTTTTGGGCTGGCGGGCAAGGTGTGAGCCTTGCCCGCTCCTGACAGACGATCAGAACGGGTAGTGATGGCCCCCGGCTTGCCAGGTGACCCAATGGGCTCGGGTAAACTCATCCAAGGCATAGTGGCCGTTGAAGCGTCCAAGACCGGAATTCTTTTCGCCGCCGAACGGCGCATTGGGCTGGTCATCGACGGTGATGTCGTTGATATGGGTCATGCCCGCTACGATGCCCCGGGCAAAGCTCAGGCCGCGTGCCATGTCACGGGTAAACACCGCGCTGGACAGACCGTACTCGCTTGCATTGGCCAACTCCAGGGCATGGGCCTGATTCTGCGCAATCATCAGCGGCAGCAACGGGCCGAACGTTTCATCGCGGGCCAAGGCCTGCTCGGGGCCCACTTCACCGAAGACGTGGGCCGGTAGCACCAGCCCGCGCGCCTGGCCGCCACACAGTTGCTTGAGACCGGCACGCTCGGCGGCGTCGATCTTCCCAAGCAGGCCATCAAGCTGACTCTGGTTGACCACCGGCCCGATTACCGTATCGGCCTTGGCCGGGTCACCGGTCTTGAGATTGCGCACGCGCTCGACCACCAGCGCCGCGAAGTCGGCATACAGCGCACGATCAACAATGACCCGGTTGACGCTCATGCAGATCTGACCCTGATGCAGGAAGCGCCCGACCACGGCGGCATGCGCCGCTATCTCGATGTCCGCATCCTCCAGCACCACCAGCGGTGCGTTACCGCCCAGTTCCAGGGCCACGCGCTTGATGTGCTTGCCGCCAGTGGCGATGCGTCCGACGTTGCGTCCCACGTCGGTGGAGCCGGTGAAGGAGATCAGGCTCGGTATCGGGTGTTCGACGAACGCATCGCCGATCTCCGCACCCGCGCCGACCACCACGTTCAGCGAGCCCGCCGGGAACCCGGCCTCTTCGAACAGATGGGCAATCAACAGGCCGCCGGTAACCGCCGTATCGCTGGCAGGCTTGAGCACCACGGTATTGCCCAGCGCAAGGGCCGGCACCACCGAGCGCATGCTCAGGTACAGCGGGAAGTTCCACGGGCTGATCACACCGACGACCCCCAGCGGCTCGCGAAACACGAAACTCTGTTCGCCAGGCTTGTAGCTGGTCAGGATCCGGCCTTCAACCTGCATCGGCAGTGTTGCGCATTCGCGAACCAGGTTGAGGGTGAACTGCCATTCCATGCCAGCTTTGATACGGGTACTGCCGGACTCGCGGATCAGCCAGTCGATGATTTCTTCGCTGCGGTTCTGGATGACCTGGGCGAGTTTTTCCAGTTGCGCACTGCGCTGGGTCGGGTGCAGCGCTGCCCAGTCGGTTTGCGCGCGCTGGGCGGCCTGGTAGGCGTCATCCAGGTCGGCCACCGAGGCCAGGGGCATTTCCAGCAAGGGTTCGCCGTTGAAGGGGTTGCGGTCGTCCAGGCGTCGTGCAGAACGACCCGCACGCCAGGTGCCGTTGATGTATTGGTCGCCGTTGATGGCGTAGGCCGCGAGTATTGGAGTTGTCATAGTCTTACCTTAGAGGCAGGTAGCCGCGTCGATTGAGGGTGGTGAGGGCAGACCCTTTAGGTTGAGCGTATTCAGCTTCGGATCCAGGCGCGTCCCCAGGCGTTGAGGGTGTATTCCTCCTGCGGCCAGACGCCAGGCGGGCGGGAGGCTTCGGTGATCTCCAGCTCGGCCGAGAATTCCAGGCGGTTGCGATCGGCATCGACCACCATGAAGAACAGGTTGTTGCCTGGGCCATGTCGTCCCGGGCCGAAGAACAAGGTGATCCGCTCCTTGGCGAAGCGGTCGCCCCAGTCGCGGATGTCATTCCATTCGTTGGTTTCGTAACAGTGGTGATCCCACTCGTTTTTCGACCCGCGGAAGAACGCCAGCGAATGGTGTTCATCGTCCGAACGCAGGAAGCAGGTGGTGAGCTGGCCGCTTTGCTCGTCGACGACATTGTCCGAGACGGTGAACCCCACTGTGTTGACGTAGAAGTCGATCATCGCTTCCAGCTCCGTGGTCTGGAACACCACGTGCTGCAGGCGCCCCGGCATGCCCTTGCGGTCGATGGTGGACGCGCCGCGAGACACGCCAAATAGGGTTTGCCGACCCTGGGGGTCACGGATTTGAAAGGCGCCCGCTTCCAGCAGCGGCGAGTCGAGCGCTTCGACCTGACAACCGTTGCCGAGCAGGCGCGCGCGCAGTTCACTCAAGTGCGCTTGGCTGCCCAGGTCATACGCCGCCGCGAGCAGGCCGCTATGGTCGGCGGGTGAAATCAGCATGGCCCGTTGGGGCCCCTGGAGCAGCCAGCTGCCGTCAGCCTGCGCCAGGCCGTCCATGTCCAGCAGGCGCCGATAGAAGTCGACCTGCTGCTGTGGAGCTTTGCTTGCCAGGTGCAGGTAACACAGGCGGGCGGGGGTGGAAGTCTGCAAGGTTTGCATAAACACCTCTGGGGCTGAAGGTTCAGGGGTAGACGGGCGCCATGCCCGGCTGATCCGCGCAGTTGTTCGTCAGGGTGATGCCGAACAGCGATTGCAATGCGTCGGCGACCGGGTCTTGCGTGGCCATCTCGAAGATGGCGGCGACATAGCGATCCGGACGCAGCAGCAGAAACTTCTGGCTGTCGCCGAGCAGGTCCTTGAGCGCATTCTCGCGGTCTTGCAGCACGGTGCAGCCGGGGATCGACGGTAGCGTCTGAACGTGTGCGGGCAGGATCAGGATGCGTTTGGCTTCCAGGTGGTCCCACAGACCGTGTCGCAGTTCATCGAGACGTGGATGGGGCAGGTCGCCATATTGGATCAGGGCGAAGCCGGCACCGATGGTCGTGTCCAGCAGGTGAGCGCGGCCTTGGGCATCGGTCAGCAATGGCTGAGGAAACATTTGCCCGCAGGCCAGTTTCCCGGCCTTGCCTTCGGGTAATACCAGGCCTTTGGTAAAGCGCGGTTTGGGCTTGAAGCGCATTTGCAGGAAATAATCGCGCAGCGGCGGCACCAGGCCGATGACCGCGAATGCCGCGCTGATCAGGCGAGCCCGCAGCACGGTGGCTGGCGCCATGACCACACCAAGGTTCAGGGCCAGCTTGATCAAGGCCCAGGCATGGTCGCGCCGCTCGCTTTCGTAGGACAGCAGGGCGTTCGCCGCCATTTGGCCCTTGAGCACGGCGACCAGCTTCCAGCCCAGATTGTGGGCATCGCGAACGCCGCTGTTCATCCCTTGCCCCGCGTAGGGCGGGGTCAAATGCGCGGCATCGCCGGCGAGAAATACGCGGCCGACCTGCCAACGTTCGGCGATGCGGGCATGAAAGGTGTACACCGTCTTGCGCACGATGGACACCGGGGCATCGCCTTTGAACGGATGAAGCAGGGTGTGCAGGCATTCGGGGCTGAGCACCTGCGCATCGGTTTCGTCCGGCTTGAGCAGGAATTCAAAGCGCCGCGTGCGGTGTGGGCCGGGCACTTCCACCACGGGGCGGCGGGCATCGCAGTACACGCGGGTCTGCCAGAAGGGGTCGTCATCCTGGTCGGTATCGACCACCAGCCAGCGTGAGGAGAAGCTCGACCCCACCATCTCGATCCCCAGTTGCTTGCGCACCGGGCTGCGGCCGCCGTCGCAGGCGATCAGGTAGCTGGCCTTGACGTTGAGCAACTGGCCATCGGCATCCTTGATCAACGCGTGCACGCCATGCTGGTCTTGGGTGAACTCGAGCAGCTCGTGATTGAAGCGCGCGGTCAGGTTCGCAAAACGCTCAAGGCCGGTCTTCAGCGTGCTTTCGAACAGCGGCTGGCGGAAGGCGTTACGCTTGGGAAACCCATATAACCTGCCGGTCGGCTCGACCTTGCCGAAGCAACGCCCGCCCGCGCGGGTGAAGTAATGCACGCCATAACCGGGCACCACATCGCGCAACACGGCGTCATCCAGCCCGATGGCTTGCATGGTGCGCAAGGATTCATCGTCGATCGAGACGGCACGCGGTTCGGTCACGGTGCCGGGTTTGCGGTCGATGATCAGGCTGTCCACGTTGGCCTGGCCGAGGAGGTTGGCCAGGGTCAGTCCGGTAGGGCCTGCCCCGATGATCAAGACTTGGGTGCTGAAGCTGTTGAGGGTTGTCATTGTTATTCCCTTCCAAAGTTTTCAGTCTGGCTACGCGGGGCGGTGGGTGAGCGTCGCCATGCGCTGCGACAACGCCTGTGCGAGGGCCTGCATTTGTGCCCCTTGTTGCGCTTCCTGGGCGTTGTCGCGCTCCTGAATCGGACGCAGGCAACTGATGCTGCCGACCACCTTGCTGTCGTTGTCGAAGATCGGTGCCGCCAGGCCGTAGACGCCGGGGTCAATTTCAGCCGCGCTGGCGACATAGCCCTGGCGGCGCAGTTGCTGCAGTGAGCGGCGGAATTGTTCCCAGGTCTGTCCCAGATGGCTGGCGCGCACTTCATCGGGGTTTTCCAGAAACAGCTGACTGTGTTGGCGCGACGTCATGTTGGCGAGGATCGCCTTCGAGGTCGCGCCGAGGAACAGCGGCCTGGGTGAGCCGCGGGAGTAGCTGACCTCGCTGAACAAGTCGCCATGCTGGTGGATACACACCACCTGGTTCTTGAACAGCCGGCAGATCAGCCACACCTGTTGCTCGCTCCAACGCGGCAGGTCTTGTTCCAGGGCTTGCGCTGCGCGTACCAGCGGGTCGCTCAGGCGCAGTTGGCGGTCCCAGGTGATAATCCGTGCGCCCAACGCGTAGCGGCCGGCTTCGACCTGAAACAACAGGTTCGCCTCGGCCAGTTCGCGCACGTAGCGGTAGATGGTCGACCGCGTGTAACCCAGCGCAGCGCCCATCTCGTCGACCGCCCAGATCGGGCTGGCCTCGGTAAACAGATCCAGCACCCGCAGCATGCGCTCCAGGCTTGAGCCTTTGCTGTCGGCGTCCTGCTCCGGCAGGTGTTCTGATTCAGGTAATGGCTTCATGGCTTATTGTTCATCGGCGATGCTGTTGCGCAGGATGCCGATGCCCGATATCTCGACCTCGACGGTATCGCCGGGCTTCATCCATACCGGCGGTTCACGGAATGCGCCGACGCCACCGGTGGTGCCGCTGACAATCACATCGCCGGGCGCCAGTTCGGTGAAGGTGGAGCAGTATTCGATCAGGTGGCGCACGTCGAAAATCATGTCGCTGGTGCGGGTGTGTTGCATCACTTGGCCGTTCAGGCGCGTGGTCAATTCCAGGTCCTGCGGGTCGCCGATCTCATCGCAAGTCACCAGCCAGGGACCGAAGCCGCCGGTGTCCGGGAAATTCTTGCCCGGCACGAACTGGATGGTGTGCTTCTGCCAGTCGCGGACGCTGCCATCGTTGTAGCAGGCATAACCGGCCACATACTCCAGCGCCTGCGAAGCCTTGACGTGGCGCGCGGTTTTGCCGATGACCACTGCAAGTTCGCCTTCGAAATCCAGCTTATGCGAAACCTTTGGGCGAATGATCGGTTGCAGGTGTGCAACCTGGCTGTCGGCGAAACGCGTGAAAATCATTGGGTAGGTCGGCATCTCCCGACCGGTTTCACGCACATGGGTGGCGTAGTTGATGCCAATGCACAGCACTTTGCCCGGGTTTGCGATCACCGGCAGGAACGTCACGTCCGCCAACGCTACGCGTGGCAGCGCGGCCAGGATGGTCGGCGTCAGTTCACCCAGGCGATTGATGGCGATGGCTTGCTTGAGGTCGGTGCCAAAGGTGGATTTGACCGATTCCAGGTCAATCACCTGAGCGCCCTCGACCACCCCGTAGGTGGTACGGCCTTGAACGATAAAGCTCGCGAATTTCATGAAGTGTCCTCTCGGAAAGGGGAGCGTGAGATGGGCTGCAATGGGCTCAATCTAGTCTTGCGAACTAATCCTGTAAAGTGGGATTTTTGTATAAATCCTGCATTTCGGAATAAATGTTATTTTTCTGTTCGGTGATCGGATTGCTGCCTGAAACGCCAAGCAGCCCGTGCCATTCCAGTATGTGGATGGCTACGGGCGTGGCTATTGGAGGGGAGGGGAACGCTATGCCGATTTAGCGCGGTGCCCAGCAGCCGTGCAGCGACATCCGCATACGGAATGGGACTTTGATGCGGGCGATGGGGCCGGCCGCCATGTCAGTGGAGTCCAGCACCACCAGTTCACTGCGCCCTTCGACAATCAGGTTGAGCAGGCAGACCACGTAGCCATCGCCTTCCGCTGCCGCGGCGGAGCGTGGAATGAAAATGGGTTCCTGAAAGCACCCGCTGTCACCGGGAAACCATGCGTCGGTGACACCGGTTGTCAGGTTGATGTGAGCCAGCAGGTTGAAGAACTGAAACGGCATCGGGCCATTCGCCGAGTTATACGGCCGCTGCGGATCAAAGGCGAGCAGGAATCCGTGTTCATATTTGCGGCCTATGTAACGGTCATCGCAGCGGGGAAATTCACAGGGATAGTCCGTCAGCGCCTGCGGTTGCAGTTCGTCCTGTGCGCTGCTCAGGTCAAAGACCCAGCGCATCAGGCTGGCCGCCAGGGTTTCCGGCGGCGGTACGAAACCGTCCGCCTGGGGAAAGAAGTAAAAGACGTTGCCGCCGGTGACCGGCATGTCCACATAGACTTTACCGTCTTCGTCGAACGCGTTCAGGGTATGGCCCTGGAAGCCGTCCTTGGGCCCTTTGAACCAACGCACCTCGCGCGCGTCCCCGTGGCGCGGCACCACGGCAAACAGCTGGGGCAGTTCGGGCTGCCACTGGAAATGCTGGCCGCCTTGTTTCATGCGCTCGACGTCCACCGTCAGGGGGATCAGCGGGAACACCACATAATGCTCGGTGACCGCGAAGTCGTGGACCATGGCGGCGTAGGGCGCCTGGAACCAGATCTGGTGCAGCAGTTTGCCCTGCGGCGAAATTTCGAAATACGCCATGTCGGGTGTGCCGTCGCCTTTGGCTTCGTAGCTGAAGGCCAGCAGGTTTCCGGTCACCGGGTCGAGCTTGGGATGGGCGGTGAAGGTGGCTGAGTCGATCTGCCCGTCGAAATTCCACTCGCCGAGGGTCTCCAGCGTCTGCGGGTCCAGTGCCCACGGCATGGCATCTTCCTTGAGTGCCAGCAGGACGTTGTTATGCGGGATCACCGAGGTGTTGGCCGTGGTGTTGTTTTTTGCCGCGAGCGCGTCGTTGGTGTAGGCATTGCGATAGACGCCGTTGAGCGAACGCCCTTCACGGCGCTGGGCGACCAGGCGATCGGTGAGCACATAGCGCCGACGCAACGAGACCTTGCCATCGGCAAAATAGAAGCCGCTGACCATGGCGTCGCCGTTGAAGAAGATATCCGTGCCCAGCATGGGCGGGTATTGCGGGTCCGGCGAGACTTGATAAAAGGTCCCGCGGATCGCCTCAGGCACAGCGCCTTCGATCTCCAGGTCGAATACGTCGGCTTCTACGCGGCTGGGGGTATACAGCGCGCCGGAAAACTCGGGGGTTTTGGGAAATGGAATATTCATCGCGTCATCTCATTGATCCAGTGGGTTCACGTCAGGGCAGGGTATTCAGGCAGATTGTGGCGACAGGGCCGGCGCGCGCGGTTTGAGGCCTCGACGAAAGCGCGCCACCACCAGGCACGAAATGATCAAGGCCACTCCATACGCCGAGGCTGCCAGCCACCCCACGGCCCGGAAATGCCCTTCGCCGACCACCAGCGCGGCACCGAACGGGCCCAGCCCTTGGCCGACAAAAATCGCCGCGTTGCCCAGGCCGGCCAATCGACCGGAAGGGTCCAGTTCGGCCGCCATCGACAGCAGGTAGGGCAGGCTGAAAAACCACACCATATGGATCAGGCACGCCGTGGCGGCGAACGCGACGGTGCTGTCGCCATAGACCATCACCAGGGTCGCCAGCAACGCGGTGCCAAAGCTCAGCAGTTGCGGAAACAGCAAACCCAGGCGGCGCCCCAACAGCCCGGAGAGCCCGGCGCCCAGGGCGCCGGCAAGGATGCTGCCGCCGAGGATGGCGCCGATCTGCTGGGGTTCCAGGCCAATACTTTTGCCAATTCGTTCCTGATACACCCACAGCGCGGAGTGCCCGAAAAACAACAGTGCAAACAACAGGATCAGCAGTACGGCAGTCAGCCCGAACGGCTGAGCCGCACCCTGGGCGATGCGATGGGCGTCAGGGTAGTGCCTGGGGATTTTCCAGCAACCCAGCGCCGCGAACAGGCTGGTGATGGCCAGCAAGGAAAACGCGCCCTGCACGCCAAACGCCTGCAAGAGCATGGGCATGGACGTCACCAGCAGCATGCCCCAGAGCAGGTTGCCGATATTGATCACGGCGAATGTCGCGTCTTTCGACCTGCGCAGCGCCGCAGTCGCATACACCACCGCCATGACCGCGCCACCGCTGGCGCCGCAGATGATCCTGAACACCATCAGCCAGGCCTGGCTGTGCAGTTGTGTGCTCGCCAGGTTGCCGGCGGCCAGGATCAGCAAGGCAACCAGCGCAAAGCGGCGGCGGTCGACCCGTGCCATGAACAGAGCACAGACGCCGCAGGCGATGGCCATCGCGATCAACTCGGCGGCGAAGATCGCGCCGATGGCATTGAGCGGCAGCCCCAGTTGATCAATCAACGCGCCGCCCAGGATCGGCTGGATCTGCAGCGTTCCCAGGGAAATGACCATCATCAGGCAAATAGCGCCCAGTGATTTCTTGCTGTCGATGGAGTCGAGCGCATTCATCGCATATCACCTCAGTCAGAACTTGTGAACGTAGCGGACCTGCACGGCGTAATCCGTCTTGCTGCGGTTTTCCACGCCGGTCTCTTTATAGGTATTGAGCCAAAAGGCCTGGTCTTCGGTCATTTTCCAGAAGAGGCCGGGGCCAATGCCCAGTACTTTTTCCCGAGAATTGCTCAGGCGGTCGCCGTTGACCTGGTCATCGGAAATCTGCCTGAAGTAATAGCCGTTGATCCCGACTGAAACCTTCGGGAACACCTCATACGAAGCCGTAAAGTTGGCCCACGCCGATTGACCCGATTGGGTGTCGTGCACCGGCCGCCCTTCAAAGAACTGCGCCGAACTGCTTGCCGGGTCGTTGTTCTTGAAGTTGTACAAGTAATTCAAGCGCCAACTCACTTCCCAGCGCGGCGCCGGCATCAGGGTCGCGGCCCAGTAGGGGTTGAAGGAGAAGTAATTGGAGCCGGGATTCAAGTCCTTGTGTTTGTCGTACTTGCCGGTGGGCAGGATCGTATCGAAGGCCACGCGCTGCACAAACACCGGCCGGCCTTCGGCGTTGACGATCGGATCGAACTGGATCTGCGGGCCGACAGTGACGTCGCCCAGGCCGACGCCGTTGTCCTTGAGCTTTACGCCGTTGTCGCCAAAGTCGCCGTCCAGAGAGACCACGGGCACCAAAAGGCTCCAGCCCAAGTGCGCGCCGCCGCCGATGGTGTCGGGCGAGTAATAGCTGAATTGGTTGATCAGGGTAATGACGTTGATCTTCGGGTTATCGAAGTTGCGGTTGTCCTTGCCGCCATTGTCACGAACGCTGCTGGATGTACTGAACTTCAGATAGGTCTGATGCGTTAGCCCGGGGGGGCCTGCGAACCCATCATAAAAGCTGGTACCGCCCAGGTTGATACCGCTGGGTTGGCTCACGGAGGGGGGAGGAGGGCCCTCTGCCGCAAAGACGGCAAGTGATACGAAGCTGAGTGTCAGGCACGCTGGCAAGGATTGTGTCAGTCTCATTGACGTCGCTCTATTATTGGAGTTGTGAGCTGGGGTAGCTTCCCCTGGCGCTTCAACTTTAATTCTCGAGCTTTCGGGTTGCTTGAACACAACGGTCAGAGTTGACTGAGAGCGTCACGTTGCGTGACGTGTGGCTTGGGTTTGAAGGCGGAATTCACTCGGGCTGCACTGGGCGTGCTTGCGAAAAAAGCGGCTGAAGTAACCGACATCGGAAAAGCCCATGCCATGGGCAATCTGCTTCACGCTTTGGGCCGAATGGGCCAGCTCGCGTTTGGCTTCGAGGATCAGCCGGGCGTTGATCAGGGTCATGGGGGTCATGCCGAGTTGTTCGTGGCACAGCCGGCCCAATGTGACGACGGTGACCCCCAGGAAACCGGCATAGTCATGCAGCGAAAGATGCTCGCGAAAGTGCCTGTTCACCAGCTCGCGAAAGGCAACGACCTGCTGGCTGCGTCGATCATGACGGTGTGCATGCAGGTCGTGGCTGTACTCGCTCAGGCGCAGCATCTGGATCACCAGCGCCAACAATAACGACATGCTGCACGCGATGTGTTCCCGACCGCGTCCGTGGTATTCGCCGTACAACGCCCGATACAGAGGCTCCAGCGGATCATCGGCCGGCGCCCAGTGCGGCAGGGCGACTACGCAGGGTTTCTGGATCTGCGGTAACAGGCCAGGGGAGAGCACTTGGACGATGCTTTCCAGCGGGTGTTGGACGGCGGTGATCACATGCCCTTCGACCCGGCCGTGCCAGGCGAAGCCATGCACGATCTGCTCAGGGATGAACAGCAGGCACGGGGCCTTGACCTCGACCCGCTGGTTGTCCAGCAGCACCTCGCCTTCGCCGCTTTGCAGGTACAGCATCTGCAACAACCCATCGTGGCGATGAGCGGCGATCTCCCAGTTATAGGCGCCGGAGCGCAGGGAGATTGACTCGACATGCAGGGAGTCGTGCCATATCGGCGCCGCCGCCTCGCCGTACAGGGCATAGCTGGGAATCTTGTTCATTATTCTTATGGTCTACAGGCACGTGTTTTCTACCTTAGCGAAGAATCCGCGCGTAGGGCAATTTGCCGCTGATTTGTCGTAAAAGTCTCTACGGTTGAAGGTTTTGTCCATTCTTGCGAGTCGTCCCACGCTTCTATGCTGAGCCTCGCCTGCTGCTTGCCATGCAGTGGGCGAACTGTCTTGAAATGCGTGTTGGAGATAACAATGAATAATAACGACCTGCCGAAAAACTGGCTGAACCTCGAGGCCAAAGTCTGTGTCCTCACTGGCGCGGCTGGCGGTATCGGCGCTGCGATCGCCGCCGCGCTGGTTAGCCAGAATGCCCATGTGGTGCTGCTCGATCGCGACGAACGGAAATGCCGTGAACTGGCCGTCGAGCTGGCGAAAAACAGTGAAGCGGATGTCTCGGTGTTGCACTGCGATATTGCCGATCCCTTTAGCGTGCAACAGGCCGCGGAGCAAGTGCAGGCGCTCCATGGGCGTTGCGATGTGCTGATCAACAACGCCAGCGTGCTGCAGGCCGGGGCGCTTGAAACGCTGACCCTGGACGAATGGAACCAGGTGCTGTCGGTCAACCTGACGGGCTATCTGCTGTGTGCCCAGGCGTTCGGGCGCCTGATGCTGGCCCGACAAAGCGGCAGCATCGTGCATATCGCGTCGATCGCCGCGCATTACCCGCAAACCTTCAGCGGTGCCTACAGTACAGCCAAGGCCGGGGTCGCCATGCTTTCTCGGCAGATAGCGGCGGAGTGGGGGCCGCGGGGCATCCGCAGCAATGCCATCTGCCCGGGCCTGATCCGCACGCCGCTGTCGGCAGCGTTCTACGCCGATCCCAAGGTCGAGCAAGAGCGCAAGGCGATGACCGCCAACCAGCGGATCGGCGAGCCGCAGGACATAGCCGATGCCGTCCTGTTCCTTGCGAGCCCGCGGGCAGGTTATGTCAACGCTGCCGAGTTGACCGTCGATGGAGGCCTGGAAAGTATGTTGATGGCGTTGATCCCTCGCCCCGGCTACGAATCACCCACGATCAGCCGCCAGGCCTGACCTCCGTTCGGCCGATGACGGTCGACTCCGAATCCCCCAGCGAACCCTCGCCTGTCGTGCTGTCGATGGCGACGACGGCTGCCGTTCGGCTGGCTTTTACCGAGTGAGACTGACTATGACGACGACAACAACCGCGGCGATCCGCCGGTGCGACGTACTGGTGATCGGCGCCGGTGCCGGTGGCCTGGCGACCGCCATTACGGCGCGCAAGCAGGGGCTGGAAGTCATTGTGATTGAAAAGGATGCGTTCTTCGGCGGCACCACCGCCTTCTCGGGTGGGGTGCTGTGGATTCCCGGCAATGCCTTGTCCCAGGCCAACGGCATCCCGGACAGCCGCGAGGCCGCGCTGACCTATATGAAGCACGAAACGGGCGATTTCTACGATGCCGAGGCCGTCGATGCATTTCTCGATAACGCGCCGCGGATGATCGACTTTTTCCAGCGAGAGACCGAGGTCCAGTTCGTCCCCACCCTCTATCCGGACTATCACCCGGACGTGGCCGGTGGCGTCGATATTGGCCGTTCGATCCTCGCCGCGCCTTTCGACATCCGCAAGCTTGGGGCCGACATGGCACGCCTGCGGCCGCCGCTCAAAACCATCACGTTCATTGGGATGATGTTCAATTCGTCGAATGCCGACCTCAAGCATTTCTTCAATGCCACCAAATCCCTGACCTCATTCCTCTATGTCGCAAAGCGCTTGATGACGCATGCCAAGGAGTTGCTGCTTTACCGGCGCGGCATTCAGGTGACCAGCGGCAATGCCTTGGCCGCGCGGCTGGCGAAATCGGCACTGGACCTGGGGATTCCGATTCTGACGCAAACCAGCGCGCAGCAATTGTTGAAAAGCGCAGACCGGGTCAATGGCGTGGTCGCTCAGACCGCGGGCGGTGAAGTGCGGTTTGAAGCCCGCTACGGTGTGGTGCTGGCCAGCGGTGGGTTTTCCCATGATCTGCAACGGTTGAAGCAGGCCTATCCCCATGTGCGCCGCGGTGGCGAGCATTTCTCCCCGGTGCCGCAGACCAACACCGGAGATGGCGCACGCATGGCCGAGGCCTTGGGTGGCACCGTCGATATACGGCTCAAGGCGCCTGCTGCCTGGATGCCCGTCTCGAAAGTGCCGATGGGTAACGGCAGGTTCACCGCCTTCCCGCATCTGCTCGATCGCTACAAGCCCGGAGTGATCGGCGTGACCCGCAATGGCCAACGGTTCACCAACGAGTCCAACTCGTATCACGACGTGGGCGCGGCAATGATTGACGCCTGCGCCCACCAGGCTGAAACCGCCATGTGGTTGATCTGCGACCGCCGGACCATGGCCAAGTACGGGCTGGGTTATGCCAAGCCGGCACCGATGCCCCTCGCGCCATTGCTGCGCAACGGTTACTTGCACAGCGGCAGCACCCTGGCTGAATTGGCGCGCAACGCCGGGCTCGACGCGGCCGGCTTGGAACAGACCGTGCGTGACTACAATCGCACGGCGGGGCAGGGCGTGGATCAGCAGTTCGGCCGTGGCAGCACCACCTTCAACCGCTACCTCGCCGACCCGCAGAACCTGCCGAATCCGTGCGTGGCGCCGATTGGCGAAGGCCCTTACTACGCCCTCAAAGTGATCATGGGCGACCTCGGCACCTTCGATGGCATCAACACCAGCGTGCGCGGCGAAGTGCTCAACCGACAAGGCCAGGCGATCGATGGGCTTTACGCGGTGGGCAACGACCGGGCGAGCATCATGGGCGGCAACTATCCCGCTGCCGGGATCACGCTCGGGCCGATCATGACCTTCGCTTATCTCACCGGCCTGCACCTGGCTCGCGTGGCTGCAGAAAAAGCTTCGGGCACCCCCCAGCAGGAGGTGGCCTGATGATTCACAAACCGGTCATCGATCACCGCATCTACACCATCCGTCCACGCGGCATGAGCGAGTTCATCGAGGTATTCGATCGTCTGGCAATGCCGATTTTGCTGGAGCATCTGGGCGCGCCGCTGGGTTTTTATACCAGCAGCATCGGCCCATTGAACCAAGTCGTTCACCTCTGGGGCTACGACAGTCTCGATGACTTCGAGCGCCGCAGCCAGGCGCGGGATGGCGACCCCCGCTTCCCGGCCTACCTGCAAGCATCGGCGCATCTGATCCTGGCTCAGGAAACCCGGATTATCCGTCCGGTGCGGTTCAACAGTCTCGGCAGCGCTTGAGCCGCCGGTCGCGATCCTCGTTTCACCCCAATAAAAAAGCGGGCGCAGTGGTTGGGCGCCCCCACAACACAGAGGTGACTTTCATGCTGACAACTCAACCCATCGACATCCAGGCGCTGATCAACAGTCGCGCCATTGGCGGCTTTCAGAAGTGGGTCGTATTTCTCGGTTTCCTGATCATCGGCCTGGATGGCTTCGATGTGGCAATCATGGGCTTTCTCGCACCGCAATTGAAAATGGACTGGGGCTTGAGCCACCAGCAGTTGGGCCCGGTGTTGAGTGCGGCGCTGATTGGCCTGGCTGTCGGTGCGCTGGTCGCGGGGCCGCTGGCCGACCGTTACGGACGCAAGATCGTGCTGGTGAGCAGTGTGTTCATGTTTGGTCTGTGGACGCTGGCGACGGCGTTTTCCCCGGACATCAATACCATGGTCGTACTGCGCTTCATGACGGGCTTGGGGCTCGGCGCGGCCATGCCGAATGCCAGCACCCTGGTGTCGGAGTACGCGCCGCAGCGCAGTCGTTCGTTCCTGATCACGGTGGCGTTTTGCGGGTTTTCCTTGGGCGCTGCGGCAGGCGGCTTTCTGTCAGCCTGGATGATTCCGGCCTTCGGCTGGAAAAGCATGCTGATCCTGGGCGGTGTCTTGCCCCTGCTGGTGGCGCCGCTACTGTATTTCAAACTGCCTGAATCGGTGGCCTTCCTGGTCGCCAGGCAGGCGCCGAACGCGTCTATCCGCGCCATTGTGGAAAAACTCGCGCCGGGCGTCAGCGACGCGAAATCGACCTTCTGCCTGCCGGCTCATCCGCTGATGCGCGCTTCGGCGATGCAGATCGTATTGTCCCCGTCCTATCGCTTCGGCACGTTGATGTTGTGGAGCGGTTATGTCCTTGCGTTGTTTCTGGTCTACCTGTTCAGCGGCTGGTTACCGACCCTGGTGAAAGAAGGCGGCGGTTATAGCGTCGCGGACGCGGCCATCGTGACCGCGATGTTCCAGATCGGCGGACCCGCAGGCGCGCTGTGCGTCGGTTGGGTAATGGATCGCTGGAACAAATACCGGGTGCTGATGGCGGTGTTCATGTTGAGCGGTGCGGTGATCTATGCGATCGGCCAGGCCACGGGGCACTTTGTGCTGCTGTGCTCGATTGCCTGGATGGTGGGGTTTTGCCTCAATGGCGCGAGCGTCGGCATGAATGCGCTGGCCGCCACGTTCTACCCCACGCAGGCGCGAGCAACCGGCGCCAGTTGGATGAGCGGTATCGGTCGTGTTGGCGCGATCCTCAGCGCCTTTGCCGGCGCGCAGATGCTGAGTTGGGGCTGGACCTTCGCGCAAGTGTTTGCCGCGCTTGTGGTGCCTTCCGGTCTGGCGGCCCTGGCGATTTATGGGCTGGGCCGCAGCGCCAACAGGGTGTTTACCGATCGACCGGTGGTGTCTGTGCCACCGCGCCGGACGAATCTGTAAGCACCGATATTGGCGATCCGCCGCACCTAGACCTTGAAACGCTCCACCAGCCGTTCCAGCTCATGTCCCAGCCGCGCCAGTTCGTTACTCGACGCGGCGGTTTCCTCGCAGGTGTTGGCCGTCTGGTCGGAGATGTCGCGAACGTTGATCACGCTGCGATTGATCTCCTCGGTGACGGCGCTTTGCTGTTCCGCCGCCGTTGCAATCTGCTGATTCATTGCCTGAATGATCGAGACCTTGCTGGTGATGTTCTCCAGCGCGCTGACGGCACGGTGGGTGCATTCCACGCTGCTTTCGCTCAGCAGCAGGCTGCTTTCCATGCCCGAGGCCACGGCTTGGGTGCCGCTTTGCACACCGGCGACCAGGCTCTCGATTTCTTCGGTGGAGCGCTGGGTGCGCAGGGCGAGGTTGCGCACTTCGTCGGCCACCACCGCAAAACCACGGCCGGCCTCTCCGGCGCGGGCGGCTTCAATCGCGGCGTTCAGCGCCAGCAGGTTGGTTTGCTGGGCGACGGCTTTGATCACGTCCAGGACACCGCCGATTTTATCGCTCTGTTCCTGGAGGTGGCGCACAGCGTCTGCCGACTGGTTGAGTTCTGTCGCCAGGCGCTGGATCTGCTCGATGGCTTCACCCACGATCTGCTCGCCCTCGCTGGCTTGCTGATCGGCGGCCGACGCAGCGACGGAAGCTTCCTCGGCGTTGCGTGCGACGTTGTGGACGGTGGCGGTCATCTCGTTCATTGCGGTGGCGACATGATCTGTTTCGGCTTTCTGGGTGCTGATCCCCGAATTCGTTTGCTCGGTCACCGCCGACAGTTGTTCGGCCGCGCTGGCAACCTGAATAACGCCGGATCGAATGCCATCGATCAGCTCATGAAGGTTGAGCATCATCTGCTGAAGGCCCGACTGCAGTTGGCCCAGCTCATCGCGCCGGGTCACCGCCACATGCTCGGTCAAATCACCCCGGGCAATGCGGTTCACCGCCTGGAGCGTGTGCTGCAGTGGATTGACGATTTGCCGTGTGATCACCCATGCGGCGAGCGCGCCCAGCAGCAGCGCCAGGGCCGCAACGAGGCCCAGCGAGGCCTTGGCGGACGCGGCATCCGAATCGCGTTTGGTGTTTTGCGACTCAATCAGCTTTTGCGTGGTGTCGAGCAACACGTCGCCCAACTGACCCATCCGTTTAAACAAGGCCGCCTGGTCAATATTGGGCGTGGCCAGGTCATGCAGCAGTTGCCCGTACCCTTTGACTGCATTTTCCTGCTGTTGAATCAGGTCTTGATCCTGCGGGTCGATGAATTTTTCCCTGATGCTGTCCAAGTGGGTTGCGAGGCGATCCAGGGTTTGCTGCAGCGGTTGATAGGCATCCGGTTGGGTGTTCGTACCGATGCGCAAGCGAATGATCCGCAAGTCTTTGGTGTAATCGCTGACCTGCGCAATTTCCTCAACCTTGAGCCCGCGGTCGGTCAATGCCACCACGGCGTACCAGCCGGTCGCGGCCAGCAACAACGCAAGCCCCAGTACCAGGCCGAATCCCCAACTTAATTTAGCACTGACTCGGATATTGCTGATCCAGCCGAACATATGGACTCCAGTGAGTAACTCAGGTTGATTGATCCTTTATCACCTGAATGTCGACCATCCCTCTCAATGCTTTAGCACTAGTGTGACGGTCAGGCTGATCCAGATGGCAAATCGGGCCATGTATGAAAAATATCAGGATGCGAGGGAGATTGATTGGCGGTGCGACTGAAAGGATACAGCTCAACGTCTGTCGGGCGTTGGCGGAGTTGTCGGTTATTCAACTAAGGTGGCTTTTTCGACACGCGTAGTGCGGCTTTGTACTTTAGTCGAATATTCAGCCGGTCCGAGTTCTGGCGGGCCTGTTTTCAGCGCGCGAACGACCGAAAAGAGTGCAGGGCCGTACTGATAAGTCTAGATCTTGATCGCTTTTTTCAGATAGGAAAACAGCTGGTCCTGGCAGGCCCTGTATTGATTTTCAAGGTGTTCCACTTCCCACATGCGAGCCAGCCATACCTCATCACAGGCCGCTTCCAAATGATTGACGGTTGTCATCCAGGCGGTTTGGGCGTTAGCCGTCGCTTGGAGTAATTGCAACAGTTCCTCATTTATCGGAAGGGTATTCGGTGAAGAGGGGATGGGCGACATTCAAAGTACCGGGAGTCGATTTTAATAGTGGGTGATTTTTCTATTACACACTATAAAACGCTGTCCGCGAAAGGCAGTATTCGACTAATGGCTAACGGGGTGAGGCGGTAAAGTTCAATTCCTTTGGGGTGCATATTCATGCGATTTATAATGTTGCGCGCGCACTTATAGTATTTTCTCGGATTAAGCCAGTGATTCGATTCAGCCGATAAGTTGGATATTTATTTAGCCTTTATCTAATAACGTATCGCGCGGGTACTTGTATCTTGGCGGCCCGGGTGATCAACGGCTGCCACGATGGCGCGCCAATGCCCACGCCTGCCAGGCACGACCGAAGCGTGACGTTGAACCCTGACAGGCGTGTTTCACGCACGCCTGGAAAGTCGGGAATCCGCGCTCATGATCCAAGCGCTTTGACCAGCAGGGCCACCGCCACCAGCATCGACACGGCGGCAAATCCGCGTTGCAAGTGCGGGCCTGCCAGCCGCGCCGCGATCAGGCGCCCGCCGGCCATTCCAAACAAGGCGCCCACGGAGAACGGCAGGGCCACGGCCCACTGCAAATGCCCGGCCGCCGAGCTGGCGGCCACGCCAGCCATCGACACCAGCGCAATCACCGCCAGCGACGTCGCCAGCACCGACTGCGCGGTCAAATTGGTGTAGCGCTGCAGCGCCGGCACCATCACAAAGCCGCCACCCACGCCGAGCAAGCCCGAAAGCCCGCCCGCGATCACGCCCGACACCGTGAGCGCCCAGGCGCACGGCGCCGTCCAGTTCAGCTTGCCGCGTTGGGCGTCCAATACGCAGGGCGGCGGTTTGGTCGCGACGGCGGCCTTCGACGCCGGGGACGGCGGCAACGACCGTTTGAATACCCGGAACGCCACGTACATCAGCACGCAGGCAAACAGGATCGTCAACGGACGATTCGGCGTGCGCTGCGCCAACCACAGGCCCAGCGGCGAGCAGATGATCCCGGCGGTGGCGATCAACAGCGCCGCCTTGTAGCGGACGGTGCCGTTTTTCAGGCCCATCACCGCGCCCAGCGTCGCGGCCAGGCCCACCGCCAACAACCCGATGGGCCCGGCCTCTGCCATGCTCAAGCCCGCCCCAAACACCAGCAACGGCACCGCGAGTATGCCGCCGCCGGCGCCGGTCAGGGCCAGAATCACGCCGACTGTCAGCCCGAGCAGTAAGACGATGATCATCTCAGTCTCCTTGCGTTCAGCGCTGATTTCATTGGTCGGTCAACTCGGGTTTCGCCAGCCATTCGCGGCCCTTGAGCATACCCTTCCAATACAGCGGCGGAAGAATCCGCTCTTTGAGCAGCCACGCCAGCCGGGAAGGGCGGGTGCCGTCGATCAGCCATGACGGGAAGCTGGGGGCGACCTTGCCGCCATAGGTGAACTCCGCCAGGACGATCTTGCCGCGCTCCACCGTCAGCGGGCAGGAGCCGTAACCGTCGTACTGCGCGCAACCGTTGGCCTTGCCCATGGCCGCCAGCACGTTATGCGCCACCACCGGCGCCTGCTTGCGCGCAGCGGCCGCGGTCTTGGCGTTGCTCGTGTTGGCCGCGTCGCCCAGCGCATGGATATTGGCAAAGGTTTTGTGGCGCAGCGTGGCGGGGTCGACATCGATCCAGCCGGCCGCGTCAGCCAGCGGGCTGACCCGAATGAAGTCCGGCGCGACCTGCGGTGGCACCACGTGCAGCAAATCAAACTCACGGGTCAGCACACGGGGGCTGCCATCCGGGTTCACGCCGCTGAACGTGGCCGTCCGCGCCGGGCCATCGACGCGGGTGAGGGTGTTGCCGAAATTCAGGTCGATGCCGTAAGCGGTGACGTATTCCATCAGCGCGGGCACATAGTCGGGAACCCCGAACAGCACCGCGCCGGCGCTGTAGAACTCGATCTCGACGGCATCTAGCACACCGCTGCGTTTCCAGTGGTCGGCCGATAAGTACATGGCTTTTTGCGGCGCCCCGGCGCATTTGATCGGCATCGGCGGCTGCGTGAAAATCGCCCGGCCACCCCGCAGTTGCTGGACCTTTTCCCAGGTATAAGGTGCCAGGTGATACAGGTAATTGGAGGTCACGCCGTTGCGGCCCAGGGTCTCCGACAACCCCTCGATGGCATGCCAATCGAGCTTCAGGCCGGGGCACACAATCAGTTGCTCGTATTTGACGACCCGGCAGCCATCCAGAATCACCGCATTTCGCTCGGGTTCGAAAGCCGCCACCGCCGCCTTGATCCAATGCACGCCGCGGGGCAGGGTGGTGCCCATGGTGTGCGCCGTTTGGCGCGCATCGAACACACCACCGCCGACCAGCGTCCAGCCGGGTTGGTAGTAATGCACATCGGCCGGGTCGACGATCGCAATGTCGAGCCCCGGCGCGCGGGCCAGCAGGCTGGAGGCGGTGGCGATACCCGCCGCGCCGGCACCGATGATGACCACGGTATGTTGTGCTTCGGCCACTTCGACCGGCGTGCGGCCCTGGTTCGCGATCCGCCGGATCACGCCTTTCATATCGAAGCCGGCTTTTTTGGCGCTTTCGACGATGTGCGGCAGGTCGTGCTGACCTGCTTGCGACAGCGCCCACATCGTTGTCGAGCGCATCCCGGACCGGCAATAAGCCAACACCGGTTTGGGCAGCGTTTCCAGCAACTCGCCGAAGGTAATCCCCTGCTCGTCGGTGACTTTGCCCGACTCGGCGGGAAGGTAGTGCGCTTCGATGCCGACCGCGTCGGCGGCGCGTTTGATTTCGGCAAACAACGGTTGGTCACTGCCTTCGCCATCGGGGCGGTTGCAGATGACGGCACGAAAGCCGGCGGCTTTCAGTTCGGCCAATTGGCTGGGGAAAATCTGTTCTGATACTGATAAAGCAGGCGCAAGGCGGCGGATATCCATAAGTGTCTCCGTTATGGGTATTTTTCTTATGATTTTTTTAGGGTGGGGGGAATGTCAGGCGACGTTGAGTGGGATTTTCAGGTAGCGAATCCCATTCGATTCAGGCTCGGGCAAATGCCCGGCTCGCATGTTGACCTGGACCGAGGGCAGGATCAGGGTCGGCATGTCCATCGAGGCATCCCGCTTGGTACGCATCGCCACGAACTCCTCCTCACTGATGCCATTACGCACATGCACGTTCTGCTCGCGCTGTTCGGCAACGGTGCTGACGAATTGCACCTCGCGGCCGCCCGGCTGGTAGTCGTGGCACATATACAGCAATGTATCCGCCGGCAGGCTCAACACTTTGTTGATTGACTGGAACAGCGTGCGCGCATTGCCGCCGGGGAAGTCACAGCGGGCGGTGCCGTAGTCGGGCATGAACAGCGTGTCGCCGACGAAGGCCGCCGTTTCGCTGCCATCGCTGACGACATAAGTCATGCAGGCCGGCGTATGGCCGGGTGTATGCAGTGCGGTGCAGTGCAGCGTGCCAATGCTGAACGACTCGTCGTTGACGAACAGGTGATCGAACTGACTGCCGTCGCGGGGCATATCGCTACCGGCATTGAACAGCGTGCCGAAGACCTTTTGTACCGTCGAAATCTGGCTGCCGATGCCGATCTTCCCGCCGAGCTTTTCTTTCAGGTAGGGCGCGGCGGTCAGGTGGTCGGCGTGGACGTGGGTCTCGAGAATCCACTCGACCTGCGCATTCAGCTCGCTCACCCGCGCGATCAGGCGGTCGGCGGACGTGGTGGCGGTGTGGCCGGATTTAGGGTCGTAATCCAATACGCTGTCGATGATCGCGCAGTGGAGGGTGGTCTCGTCCAGTACCAGATAGCTGACGGTGTTGGTGGCAGAGTCGAAGAAGCCTTCGACGTGAAGTTTGACGCGCATGAACTGTCTCCTTAGGGGGGGGCTTTTTTTTCGAGCCGCTTAGACTAAGGACTGACATAGCAATAAGTTTGCCAGGCCATGGTTTTGCCGAAATAGCCTAATATCCAATTGATTTTATTGGGCTTTGTGTTTCTGTATAGGGGTATTCAGGCCTGTATCTGGGGGATTCTTCTGCCATTGGCAGTGCCTTGACAGAGGTGGCAGTGCCACAACAGGATGGAAAAATGGATTCCAGGAGCCATGATGAAGACTTTTCTGCCTACCCCAGCCAACGCCGTTCCACACCCGGATCAAGTGCAGTCGCTTGTTTCGTTTCTGGAACACGAACCCAATCCGATGATCGTGCTCGATCCGGACTACAACATCCTGGCAGCCAACACGGCCTATCAGCGCCAGTTCGGCAGCGCTGACAAACCCTTTATCGGCCATAAGTGTTATCAGATCTCACACCATTACGACGTCCCTTGTGACCAGGCGGGTGAGAATTGCCCGATGAAGAAGGCCCAGGAAAAGCGCGGGCCGGATCGTGTCTTGCACATCCACCACACGCCTCGGGGGCCTGAGCATGTCGACGTCGAATTACGGCCGATCCTCGACGAACATGGGGTGATCACCGCTTATGTTGAGCGCCTGACGCTGGTGCGCAGCGCCTCGGCGCGGCCGAGCAACGAAGGGCTGGTCGGTTGTTCACCGGCCTTCAACCTTGCCCTGTCGGAACTGCAGCGGGTGGCGCCGTCCATGCTGCCGGTGCTGCTCCTGGGCGAGTCGGGTACCGGCAAGGAGCTGTTCGCGCGCGCCGTCCATGAAACCAGCGAACGGGCCAGCGGGCCGTTTGTCGTGGTGGATTGCTCGGGCTTGACCGAAACACTCTTTGAGAGCGAGCTGTTCGGCCATGAAAAAGGCGCCTTCACCGGCGCCATCACCCGCAAGCCCGGCTTGGTCGAAACCGCCCAGGGCGGCACATTGTTCCTGGATGAGATTGGCGATGTGCCGTTGGCCATGCAGGTCAAACTGTTGCGCCTGATCGAATCGGGCACCTATCGCCGGGTCGGCAGTGTCGAGACCTTCCACGCCAATTTCAGGTTGATTGCCGCCACCCACAAGCCGCTGGAAAAAATGATGGAAAAAGGCGAGTTCAGGCAGGACCTGTACTACCGCATCAGCGCCTTCCCCATTCATTTGCCGCCCTTGCGCAACCGGGTAGAAGACATCGCCTTGCTGGTGAATTCATTCCTGCAACGGCGTGGTGCCGGCAAACGTCGACTGACCATCGATGCCGAAGCCCTGGCAGCCCTGCAGCAGTACTCATGGCCAGGCAATGTGCGTGAGTTACGCAACGTCCTGGAAAGAGCAAGCCTGTTCGCTGACGATGGGGTCATCCGCGCCATCCATTTACCCCAGGCCTCCGTGGCGCCGCCACCTCAGGCTGCGCCTGCGGCTTCGACGCCGTTCGACGGCAGCACTCTGGCGCAGGCCCTGGCCACATTCAAAGGCACCCGCAGCGAACTGGCCAAGCACCTGGGGATCAGCGACCGGACCTTGTACCGGCGCCTGAAGGAGCAAGGCCTGGCCTAGCCCTCTACGACTGCCAGTGACTGCCAAGCTGCCAGACTGGCAGCGCATTGACCAGCAGCGGTGCGCCAGGGCTACCGCTAAAAAACTCATAACCAATTGTTTTATAACGATAAAAATAGAAGATCTGGCTTTGGCATGCCCTGTGCTTAGTGCATAGACATGACTATTTCCGACAAACGCCTACTACGCCATCTACTCACCGCGGTGCTGATCAAGCTCGTGCTGCTGAGCGTGCTGTGGTGGCTGTTCATCCGGGATTCGCACGTCAGTGTCGACCCGAACATCGTCGGCAACCGTTTCGGTGTACCCACCTCGACTCAAGGGGCAAGCAAGTGATCTCAGAACAACTGGTGGATTTGTCACGGCTGCAGTTCGCAGCCACTGCGCTTTACCACTTTCTATTCGTACCGCTGACGGTTGGCATGGTGTGGCTACTGGTCATCATGGAAAGCGTCTATGTGATGACCGGGAACGTCATCTGGAAGGACATGACGCGCTTTTGGGGCAAGTTATTCGGTATCAACTTCGCCCTGGGGGTGACAACCGGCATCACCCTGGAATTTCAGTTCGGCACCAACTGGGCGTACTACTCGCACTACGTGGGCGACATCTTCGGTGCCCCGCTGGCCATCGAGGGCTTGATGGCGTTCTTTCTCGAATCGACCATGATCGGTCTGTTCTTTTTTGGCTGGGATCGCCTGAAGAAAGAGCACCACTTGCTGGTCACGTTGCTGATGGCCATCGGTACCAACCTGTCGGCGCTGTGGATTCTGATCGCCAATGGCTGGATGCAGAACCCGGTCGGCTCGGAATTCAGCTACATCACCATGCGTATGGAGATGGTCGATTTCTGGGCGGTGTTGTTCAACCCGGTGGCCCAGGCCAAGTTCGTACACACTGTGTCTGCCGGTTACGTCACCGGTTCGATGTTTGTGTTGTCGATTTCCAGCTGGTACTTGCTCAAAAATCGCGATGTCGAATTCGCCAAGCGCAGTTTCCGGGTGGCGGCGGCGTTCGGCCTGGCCTCGGTGCTGAGCGTCATCGTGCTGGGGGATGAGTCGGGTTACACCGTGGGTGAGGCGCAGCAAACCAAGCTGGCGGCCATGGAAGCCATGTGGGAAACCAAACCCGCGCCGGCCGGCCTGACCTTGCTGGCCAGCATCAATGAAGCCGAGTCCAGGAATAACTGGGAAGTCGATGTGCCGTGGGTGATGGGCTTGATCGGCACGCGCTCGGTGAGCAAGCAGATCCCGGGCATTCATGACATCAAAGCGAAAAACCGCGCGCGCATCCTGCGTGGCATTACCGCCGTCAATGCGCTTGAAGCCCTGCGGGCCGATCGCACCGATAAGGCGGCGTTCGATACCTTCGAAGAGTACAAAGCGGACCTCGGCTTTGGCCTGCTGCTGAAAAAGTACGTTGAAGACGTCAACCAGGCCACGCCGGAGATCATCGACAAGGCGATGAACGACACCGTACCGCGCGTGACCCCGATGTTCTGGGCGTTCCGGGTCATGGTCGCGCTGGGTTTCGCCATGCTGTTGCTGTTCGGGCTGGCCTTCTGGAGCACCTTGAAGTCGGTCTGCACACGCCGCCGCTGGCTGTTGCGTTGGGCGCTCTGCATGCTGCCGGCGCCTTGGCTGGCCTGCGAGCTGGGCTGGTTCGTCGCTGAATACGGCCGTCAACCCTGGACCATCTACGGCGTGCTGCCCACTCACATGAGTGTCTCCACCCTTAGCGTCAATAACCTCTATGGCTCGCTGGCAGGCTTCGTCGCGTTCTACACCGTGCTGCTAGTGGTTGAAATGTTCCTGATGGTCAAGTTCGCCCGCCAAGGGCCCGGCAGCCTCGGAACCGGCCGTTACGCTTACGATGCCAACCTGAAGGAACTCCACCATGCTTGATTACTTCACTCTGAAAATTATCTGGTGGGCACTGGTCGGCGTACTGCTGATCGGCTTCGCCATCATGGACGGCCACGACATGGGCGTCGGCACCTTGCTGCCCTTCGTGGGCCGCTCGGACGTGGAACGCCGCGTCGCGATCAACACCGTCGGGCCGCACTGGGACGGCAACCAAGTGTGGTTCATCACCGCGGGCGGCGCGCTGTTCGCCGCGTGGCCGGTGGTGTATGCCACCGCGTTCAGCGGGTTTTATTGGGCGATGATTCTGGTCCTGTGGGCGCTGTTCTTCCGCCCGGTGGGGTTTGACTATCGCAGCAAGATTCACAACGCCAAATGGCGCAGCACCTGGGACTGGGGGCTGTTTGTCGGTGGGGCCGTGCCGCCGCTGGTGTTCGGCATCGCGTTCGGCAACCTGTTGCAAGGCGTACCGTTCCACTTCAACAACATGCTGGTATCGACTTACACCGGGAGTTTCTGGCAACTGCTGAACCCCTTTGCGCTGCTGACCGGTGTGGTGAGCAGTGCAATGATCACCCTGCAAGGCGGTACCTATCTGGCGCACCGCACTGAGGGCGTGATCCAGGCCCGTGCCATCAAGGGCGGGGTGGGCGCGGCGCTGGTGCTGCTGTGTACATTCGTTATTGCTGGTGTGTGGTTGCAATCGATTGACGGCTATCGCATCACCTCGGTGGTGGATACCGCCGGGCTGCCGGACATTCTCAACAAAACCGTGGTACGCGAAGCGGGCGCCTGGATGGCCAACTATGGTCATTACCCTCTGCTGTGGCTGCTGCCTGCGCTGGGCCTGGCGGGCGCCGCTGGTGCTGCGTTGTTGATGATGATGCGCCGCACACTGGCCGCGTTTGTCGCCTCGTCGCTCGCGGTGATCGGGGTGATCAGCACGGCCGGCGTGTCGATGTTCCCGTTCGTCATGCCGTCTTCGACCGTGCCTGCGGCCAGCCTGACCGTGTGGGACAGCGTGTCCAGTCATCTCAGCCTGTCCATCATGTTCTGGGCCACGTTGATCTTCATGCCGCTGATCGTGATCTACACCTCGTGGGCCTATCGCGTCATGCGCGGCAAGGTCACCGTGGCACAGATCAAAGCCAACGAACATTCGGCCTACTAACGCCATCAGAGGAGCAAAGACTATGTGGTATTTCGCCTGGATGCTGGGAGTCGGTTTCGCCTTGTTGCTGGCCATATTGAATGCGATGTGGGGCGAGAACGAAGCGGGGCGCGCCCTGAGCGACCGTGAGGAGCCGCGGCCATGATGCCGCGTGTCGCCGAGGCTCCGGCGCCCTCACGCATTCACCCGCTGAGCTTGCTTATCGCGATCGCGATCATGCTGGTGTGTACGCTCTATCCGCCCCTGATGGCCACCCCGGACGGCAAAGCTGATCATGGGCTGGCAATGGCCTTGTTCGCGGCGATGAGTGTGGCCTTTGTGCGGGGCGTGGGGTTCGTGCCCCGTGCGCGTGTGTGGCGCTGGCTGTTCTCGGGCTGGACCTGCTTTGCCGCGCTGGCACTGGCTGGCTGGTTGAAGTTCCTGCACTGAAAACGGACGATCCCGACGCCACCGTGGCGGTACTGCGCGGCGCCGGGATCGTCGAGTCAACCTGTCGGTTGATTGAGCCTTAGTGGTTATTTGCTAGAAAAAAGCGCGGAAGCCTGTCCCTTTTTTTCACCTCGCCTGTCATTCCAGGTAAGTGAACAAAATCGAGAGCTTCCGCCCATGCCCGCCGTCCGCCCCTTGCTCAAACTGAGCCTGATGCTGAGCCTCAGCGCCAGCCCACTGTTTACCCCGATCAGCTATGCCGAAGACACCGCCACCCGCCGCAGCTACCAAGTGCCGGCCGGTAGCCTGGGTGCCGCGTTGACCCGTTTCGCCGGGTTGTCGGGGGTCAACCTGGCGGTGGACCCGGCGCTGGTCAGTGGCCGCGGTAGCAGTGGTTTATCCGGCGAGTACGCGGTGGAAGAAGGTTTTGCCCGCCTGCTGCAAGGTTCCGGCCTGCAACTGCAGCCGATGGGGGAGCAGGCCTACATGCTGGTGCCGGTGCCGCAGGGCAGCAGCCTGCAACTGTCTCCGACCGCCATCCTCGGGACCCGCAGCGAAGCCGACGGCGATATCTACGCCGGTGGGCAAGTGGCGCGACGCGGTTCGCAGGGCCTGCTGGGCTCGCGGGACTTCATGGACACGCCCTTCAGCATGACCACCTACACCCAGGAGGCGGTGAAGAACCAGCAGGCGCGGACCCTCGGCGACCTGATCGCCAGCGACCCGTCGGTGCGCGCCACCAACCCGGCCGGTGGGCGCTATGAACAGTTCACCATTCGCGGGTTCAGCCTGTTCAACAGTGATGTGGCCTACAACGGCCTGTACGGCGTGTTGCCGACCTACACCATCGACATGGAAATGGCCGACCGCGTCGACATCGTCAAAGGCCCCAGCCAATTGATCAACGGCATCTCGCCGCGCGGCAGTGTGGGCGGCGGGATCAACGTGGTGCCCAAGCGCGCCACCGACAAGGACATCAACTCGTTCACCGGCACCTGGGCCTCCGACAGCCAGGCTGGCGGCGCGGTGGACGTGGGCCGGCGCTTCGGCGAGGACAACAAGTTCGGCCTGCGCTTCAACGGCGTGAAACAGGCCGGCGACACCGAGTGGGACCATCAGCGTGTCGACCGTGAAATGGCCGTGCTGGGCCTGGACTTTCGCGGTGAGCGCCTGCGCCTTTCCAGCGATATCGGCCACACCGAGCGCGACACCAACGCCCCGCAGGAGCGCGTGCAGGTGGCCGCCGCGGCCCCGGTGCCAAGCGCCAACGATGTACGCCGCAACTACGCGCAGTCGTGGAGCAAGGCCAGCACCAACGACACGTTCGGCACGCTCAATGCCGAGTTCGACCTCAGCGATAACCTGATGCTCTACGGCGGTGTCGGCGCGCGCAAAAGCAACCACGACTTCCTGCGTCACGCCGTTTCCGTCAGCAACAGTGCAGGGGATTTCAGCGTGCAGCCGCGCGACTTCAGCCGCGATGAAAATGTGCGTACCGCCACGGCAGGCGTGCGCAGCGGGTTCCATACCGGGCCGGTGAGCCACGAGGTCAACCTGGCGGCCAGCTACTTCTACATGGACTTCACCAACGGCGGCGCACGCTATGCGGCGGCGCCGAGCAATCTTTACAACCCGGTGCAAACACCGACGCCGTCCACCGCCATCCGCCAGGATGCGCAGGTATACACCGAGAATAAATTCAGCGGCGTGGCGTTGTCCGACACCCTGGGCTTTTTCGACGATCGCCTGCTGCTGACCCTCGGCGCACGCTGGCAGCGGGTGAAGGTGGATGACTGGACCAACAACGTCAAAGGCGACACCGCCTACGACGAAGAAAAAATCTCGCCGTCCGGCGGCATCCTGTTCAAGGCCACCGACGCGCTGTCGCTGTACGCCAACTACCTGGAAGGCCTGAGCCAGGGCAAGGTCGCGCCTTCCACCTCGGTCAACGAAGATGAAATCTTCCCGCCGTTCATCAGCCGCCAGGTGGAAGTCGGCGCCAAATACGACGCCGGTGCGTTCGCCGTGACCGCCGCGGTGTTCCGCATCAAGCAACCGGCCTATGAAACCAACGCGACCTCGCGGGTGTTCGGCCCCAACGGCAAGCGCCAGAACGACGGCGTGGAACTCAGCCTGTTCGGCGAACCGCTCAAGGGCCTGCGCCTGCTGGGCGGCGTGATGTACATCGACAGCGAATTGACCCACACCACCAACGGCACGTTCGACGGCAACCGCGCCCCGGCCACGCCCAAGTACAACGTCAACCTCGGCGCGGAATGGGACGTGCCGCGCCTCGAAGGCCTGACCCTGACCACGCGCGGGATCTACTCCAGCTCGCAATACCTGGACCAGGCCAACGTCAAGGAAATCGACGCCTGGAACCGCATCGACGTGGGCGCGCGGTATGCGTTCAAGGTCGATGACAAACACATCACCCTGCGCGCGAACGTGGAAAACGTCGCCGATAAACGCTACTGGAGCTCGGCGGGCGCGTCGGACGACAGCGAACCGGGGCTGACCTTGTCGACGCCGCGGACTTACCTGTTGTCGGCGACGGTCGACTTCTGACGGGCAGATCGTCTGTGTTTGCTACCACGCGGCAAACCCAGCGCTCAGCGGCAATGAAGATCAACAACAAGGTTGTTTGAAAGTTTGAGCTTGATGCGCGTCGAGGAAAAACTTCGGCGCCTGGCTCTGATTAGCGAAGTGGCTAATTGCAATTAGCTGAATCCTTGGGTGTCGGCTTGGGGGCTTTAAATCAAGGCTTTCGCGGCTGTTTCAAGGCGGTCGCAGGCTATTCTTTTCAGTTTGTTTCCCCGCTTCAGGAACTAGCGCTGGAACTTCCAGTCGATTAACCCAGTTAACTCCGACTGCGGCGTGGCGAACTAATGGCATTTTATTTTTATATCCAGTAGTTCCAAATAGCCATACTTTCTCGCAACTAGACACCCCACTATGTCGTCAATGCCCATCGATGCCTGCCATACGCAGATACCGCACACCGACCGCGTGTGCGTGTGGCTGATGCAGCACGCCGGGCTGAAAACCGTCGACCTGGAGCGCGCCCGACGCTTGTCCCCGGACGGCAGCGACCTGCTCGGCCTGCTCACGCGCCTGGGGCTGGTGTCCGAAGTCGAACTGGCGCGCGCCTGGGCCGAGTTGCTCGGCGCGCCGCTGTTACTCGCCGATGCCGCGCCGCCGTTGCTCGACCCGTTGCCCGCGCTCACCGAGCGCTTCATGCGCCATTACCAAGTGGTGCCCATGGGCTGGGCCCACGGCGGGCTGCGCGTGCTTGCGGCCAACCCGACGCAGCATTATCCCTTCCAGGCCCTGGCCTACGCCTGTGATGTGCCGGTGTGGCTGGCCATCGGCCCGCGCACTGAAGTCGAGACGCTGATCGAGCGCTATTACGGCCAGGGCCGTTCCGCCATGGGCACCCTGATCGAGAACCTCGATGAGCAGGGCGGCGCGCTGGAAGATATCGAACACCTCAAGGACATGGCTTCCGAAGCGCCGGTGATCCGCCTGGTCAACCTGATCCTGCAGCGGGCGGTGGAGCAGCGTGCGTCGGACATCCATATCGAACCCTTCGAAAACCAACTCAAGGTGCGCTACCGCATCGACGGCGTGCTGCACGACGCCGAAGCGCCGCCGGCCAGTTCGTCGGCGGCGGTGATCTCGCGGGTGAAGATCATGGCGCGCCTGGACATCGCCGAGCGGCGCTTGCCCCAGGACGGGCGGATCATGCTGCGCATCCAGGGCAAGGCGCTGGACTTGCGGGTGTCCACGGTGCCGACCAGCTTCGGCGAGTCGGTGGTCATGCGCCTGCTCGACCGGCAAACCGTGCAGTTCGACTTCCCCAGCCTGGGCTTCGACGGCGAGCGCCTGGCCGCCTTCCTCGATGTGCTCGAACGGCCCCACGGCATCCTGCTGGTCACCGGGCCCACCGGCTCCGGCAAGACCACCACGCTCTACACCGCACTGGCGCGGCTCAACAGCGCCGAGCGCAAGATCATCACCGTCGAAGACCCGGTGGAATACCAGCTCGAAGGCATCAACCAGATCCAGGTCAAGCCGGCCATCGGCCTGGACTTCGCTGGCGCGCTGCGCTCCATCGTGCGCCAGGACCCGGACGTGATCATGATCGGCGAGATCCGCGACCTGGAAACCTGCCGCATCGCGATCCAGTCGTCGCTCACCGGCCATCTCGTGCTCTCCACCCTGCACACCAACAGCGCCGCCGCGAGCATCACGCGCCTGCTGGACATGGGCGTGGAAAGTTACCTGATCGCCTCGACCGTCAGCGGCATCCTCGCGCAGCGCCTGGTGCGGCGCCTGGACCCGGCGACCCGCGTCGCCTTCGAAGCGCCGCCGGAGTTGATCGAGGAACATGGCCTGCAGCGTTTCACCGATGAGCGCCCGATCTTGCTCTATCGCCCCGGCGCCGAAGGCGGCTACCACGGCCGCAGCGCGATCACCGAATTGCTGGTGATGAACGACGAACTGCGCGGCCTGCTGATGCGCCACGCCGATGCCGCGACGCTGGAGCAGGCCGCCCGACGTGCGGGCCTGCGCACCTTGCATGAAGAAGGCCTGCGCCAGGCAGTGGCGGGCGTCACCTCGCTGGAAGAAGTGCTGCGCGTCACCCGTGGTGAGGGCGCGTGAGTCTGTTCACCTTCCGTGCCCTCGACAGCCAGGGCGTGACCCAGCGCGGCACGCTGCAAGCCAAGGATCAGAGCGCCGCCATCGCGATCCTGCACAAGCGCGGCTGGCTGCTGTTGCAGATCGACGCCGCCGGCCGCCAGGGCCTGCGCCATGCCTTGCGGCGGGGGCCGTTGACGGGCGCGGCGTTGGTGAGTTTCACCCAGCAGTTGGCGACGTTGCTCGGCGCCGGTCAGCCGCTGGAACGTTCCCTGGGCTTGCTGCTCAAGCAGCCCGGCCAGCCTCAAGTGCGTGTACTGATCGAGCGTATCCGTGACCACGTCAAGGCGGGTAAACCGTTATCCGCCGCGCTGGAAGAAGAGGGCAGCACCTTTTCCCCGCTGTACCTGAGCATGGTGCGTGCCGGTGAAGCCGGCGGCGCGCTGGAAAGCACCCTGCGCCAACTCAGCGACTACCTCGAACGCAGCCAGCGGCTGCGCGGCGAGGTGATCAATGCGCTGATCTACCCGGCGTTCCTGGTGGTCGGCGTGCTCGGCTCCCTGGCGTTGTTGCTGGCGTATGTGGTGCCGCAGTTCGTGCCGATCTTCCAGGACCTGGACGTGCCGATTCCGCTGATCACCGAAGTGATTCTGGCCCTCGGCCAATTCCTCGGCGCCTACGGCCTGCTGCTGTTGGCCGGGTCGAGCGTCGCGCTGGGCACCCTGGCGGCACGCCTGCGCGACCCCCGGCGCCGCGAACGCTACGACCGCCGCCTGCTCGGCCTGCGCGTGCTCGGCCCGCTGTTGCAGCGGGTCGAAGCGGCGCGCCTGACACGCACCCTGGGCACCTTGCTGAGCAACGGCGTGGCCTTGCTGCCTGCGTTGGTCATCGCCCGACAGGTCTGCACCAACCGCGCGTTACAAGCCCAAGTGGCCGAGGCCGCCGAGTCGGTGAAAGGCGGCGGCACCCTGGCCAGTGCGTTCGGTGCGCAACCGCTGCTGCCCGACCTGGCCCTGCAAATGATTGACGTCGGCGAACAGGCCGGTGAGCTGGACAGCATGCTGCTCAAAGTCGCCGACATCTTCGACATCGAAGCCAGGCGCGGCATCGAGCGCCTGCTCGCCGCGCTGGTGCCGTCCCTCACCGTGGTCATGGCGCTGCTGGTGGCCGTGATCATGCTGGCGATCATGCTGCCGCTGATGAGCCTGACCAGCCATATATGAACCTTCAAGGAACCCGATCGATGAGAACTCAACGCCGTCAAAGCGGTTTCACCCTGCTGGAAATGCTCGCGGTAATCGTGCTGCTGGGCATTGTCGCGACCATCGTGGTGCGCCAGGTCGGTGGCAATGTGGACAAGGGCAAGTACGGTGCGGGCAAGGCGCAACTGGCCAGCCTGAGCATGAAAATCGACAGCTACGCCCTGGATGTCGGCTCACCGCCCAACAGCCTGCAGCAGTTGGTGGACAAGCCCGGCAACGCCAGCAGTTGGGCCGGGCCGTATGCCAAGCTGTCGGAGCTGAAAGACCCGTTCGGCCATGCATTCGGCTATCGCTTCCCGGGCGAACACGGCGCCTTCGACCTGATCTTCTACGGCCAGGACGGCCAACCGGGTGGCGACGGCTACAGCGCCGACCTGGGTAACTGGGAATAACCCGCCGATGCCCCAACGCGGCTTTACCTTGCTGGAGATGCTGGTGGTCATCCTGTTGATCAGCCTCGCTGTCGGCTTGTTGGGGCTCGGTGTGCGCCAGGCCGTGCAGGCGGCGAACGAGCGCCGCGTGGTCGGGCAGATGGTCGACGCCCTGCGCGCCACGCGGGCCGCGGCGATTGTCGAGGCGCGTGTGGCCAGGACCGAATTCGATCTGCAGCGCCTGACCTTCCAGGCCCCGGGCCGCGCCCCGCACGCCTGGCCGCCGCAGCTGCAGGTCACCGTGCATACCGCCGAACAGGTCGGCGCCGCCGTAGAGTTCTATCCCGACGGCAGTTCCACCGGCGGCCATCTGCTGCTGGCCAACGGTAGCCGGCGTTGGCGCATCGACATTGGCTGGCTAACCGGCAGCGTGCAGTCCAAGGCGCTGCCATGAAGCGCCAGGCCGGTTTCACGTTACTGGAAATGCTCGCCGCCCTGACGTTGATGGCGGTGTGCAGCACGGTGCTGCTGGTCGCCTTCGGCCAGAGCGCGCGCTCGTTGGCGCAAGCGGCTCACAGCGACCGCCTGACCCATGCCGCCCTCAGTGTGCTGGACCAGGAAGCAGCGGGGCGCCTGGTCGAAGGTGTCAGCCAGGGCGCGCTGGACGGCATCCACTGGCAACTGATCTGCGTGCGTCAGCAAGCCCATCTGTATCGTCTCGACCTGATCGTCAGCGAGGGGCCGCGCCAGGCCCGGTTCAGCACTCTGAAGGTGCGCCAGTGAGGCGCCGCGAGCAGGGCTTCACTCTGCTGGAAATCCTCGTGGTGCTGAGCTTGCTCGCGGTGCTGCTGGTGCTGCTCAGCGGTGCGTTGCTCGGCGCCAATCGCGCGGTGGCCAAGGCCCAACAGTACACCGTGAGCCTGGACGAAATGCGCGCCGCCCAGCAGTTCCTGCGCACCGCGATCAGTGAGGCGTTGCCGCTGGATGTCAGCGAAGACGACCGCCAGAGCGCCGGGTTTTTCTTAGGGGAGCCCGAGCGTCTGCAGTTTGTCGCGACCCTGCCCGGTGTGCTCGGCGGCGGGATTCAGCGCTTCACCCTGCAACGGGTCGCCGAGGATTTGCAGGTGGGGTTCTCGCGGTTGGAACGGCAGGCCGATGCTTCCCGCGATGCGCCGCAAGTGCTGCTGACGAACCTTGCGGCGCTGCGCTTCAGTTATCGCGGCGTATCGCCCCTGGGCCAACCCACCGGATGGATCGACCAGTGGCCGTGGCCCCGGCGCTTGCCCGCTGCGGTGCGGATCGCCGCGCATGTCGACGGGCCGGTGCCGTGGGTCACTCAGGTGATTGCCTTGCGCTTGAACCTGGCCAGCGGAGCGTCGGGCGAATGAGGCGGCAACGCGGGGCGGCGCTGCTGCTGGTGCTGTGGGTGCTGGCCTTGCTCAGTGTGTTGCTGGGTGGATTGGCCGGTTGGGTGCAGCTGGAAAGTCGCCAGGCGCTGTGGCATCGCCAGCACACCCAGACGGAGCTCGCAGCGCAAGCCGGCGTCGCCCTGGCGATGGCCGATCGGCACTGGATCGCCGACGGCCGTGAAAGGCTCCTGACCTTCGATGACGCGCAGTTGCACGTCAGCCTGCGCAGCGAGCGCGGCAAGCTGTACCTGGTCAACGCCGAGGCGCACGACCTCACGCGCCTGGCCCTGGCCTGCGGCGCCAGCCCGGCGCAGGCCGCGCAGGTGGCCAAGGCCTTGGACGCACGGCGCAAGCAGGGGCTGGCGCCGTTTCGCGTGCTCGAAGAAGTGCGCCAATTGCCCGGCATGAGCCAGGCGCTGTACCGCCAATTGCTGCCCGAGCTCACCTTGTGGAGCGACCTGGATCGGCCCGCTCCGGCGTTCGCCAGCGCGCTGATGCGCCAGGCCCTCAACCTGCCGCAGCAGAGCGCACAGGGCGCCGACCCTGGCGAGGTGCTGGTGGTCGACAGCCGCGCACAACGCCCCGGCGGCTATGAAGCACGCCTGCAAGTCACGGTTTTATTGAGCCCAACGGAGGACGGCGCACAACCCTACCGGGTGTTGCGTTGGCAAGAATGAATCGACTGGAACCCATCGCCCGTTATTGGCGTGGCAGCCTACTGCAACAAGGTTGGCGCCTGTGGCTCACGGAGCTGCGCGTGTGTGTGCCGGCGTGGCTGGCGTTGCGCGAGCCGCCCGAGCAGCGCTGGCACTGGCCGTTGAGCGAGCCGGTCGCGTCGGCGCCGGGCAATGCGCGGCATGTGTTGGTGCTCGCGGCCGATGCCGTGCTGCTGCAAACCATCCACTTGCCCGTAGCCGCTGCGCGCAACCTCAGCGCCGTGGTCGGCTATGAACTGGATCGCTACACGCCGTTCGAGGCCGACCGGCTGTACTTCGTCGCACGCCAGGAACGGCGCACGCCGACCCAACTGCAGGTGACGCTGGTGGCGATCCTGCGCGAGCGCCTCGATCAGATCCTCAGCGACTGCGCCGCCCTCGGCCTGCAGCCGCATCGCGTGGATGTCGGCGACCTGGGCATCGACTTGCTGCCCGCGCCTTTGCGCCCGCGTCCGCGTCCGCCGGGCAAGGGTTTGCAACGCAGCTTGCCGTGGCTGTGCGGCGCGTTGCTGATTGCGGCGATGTTGCTGTGGCTCAACGACCGCCAGCGCGTGCTCGACACCATGTACGACAGCGTCCAGCAGCAAAAGGCCCAGGTCGCCGAGGTGCATGCGCTGCGTCAGCAACTGCTCGCCACCCGTGGCGCGGTGCAGTACCTGACCCGGCGCAAGGTGGCCCAGCCGCCGCTGGTGGCGCTGCTCGACGACCTCACCCGATGCCTGCCCGCCGACACCTGGCTCGACCAGTTGGACATCAAGGGCAGCGAGATTGCCTTCTCCGGCCAAAGCGCCAAGGCCAGCGCCCTGATCACCCGGATCAAAGGCTGTCACCGCCTGGACAATGCGCAGTTCGAAGGCGTGATTCAACCCGATGCGCGCAGCGGCAAGGATCAGTTTGCCTTGCGTGCCCACCTTCGCCCGGAGGCCGCCGATGCGCCGACCCCTCACACCCCGTGAACGCCGTGGCACGGCGTTGCTGATCCTGGCCGTGGTGCTCGGCGCGGCGTACTGGCTGCTGATCGACAGCTGGTTCGCCGGGCCCTTGCGTGCCATGGGCGAACAGGCCGAACAACTGCGCGAACAGCAGCAACGCTATGCCGGCGTGTTGCGCCAGGGTGATGCGCTGCGCGAGCAACTGGAGCAGGCTCGCCAGGACCCGGCCAGCCAAACCAGCCTGCTGCCGGGGGATGACCCGGATGGGGTCGCCGCCGACCTGATGCAACGCCTCGCCGATCTGATCAGCCGCCACGCCAACCTCGGCGGCGGCTGCAGCCTGACCCAGCGCAAACCCATCACCCCGGAGCAGGACGACGGCGAACCGTATCGACAGGTGCAGGTCAGCCTGACCCTCGATTGCGCCATCGAACCGCTGACCGCGATCCTGCATGAGCTGGAATACCAGCCGCCGTTTCTGTTCGTCGATGAGCTGCGCATCCGCCGTGGCAAACAGGCGCCGGCCAGCGGCGGGGCGGGGCAGTTGGTGGTGCAGGTGCTGGTGCGCGGTTACCTGCAACCGCAGGTGGCCCGATGATCGGTGTCTTGCGCCCCTTGGAATGGGGCTTGCTCGGCCTGGTCGGGGCATTGGGCCTGTTGATGGCGTTCATCCTGAGCAGCATCGGCGACGAGCCGCAGTGGCTGCCCGCACCGGCGGTGCGCGGGCATTCCTCTGCGCGGGTGCAAGTCGCCCCCAGCGTGACGTTGGACAGCCTCGCTGGCACCTGGCAAACGCCGTTGTTCAGCGCGGATCGCAGCCCCGATCGCGCCGTCGGCAACACCCAGGCCAGCAGCCTGGCCAACCTGACCCTGAGCGGCATCCTGATCACCGGCAATCTGCAAATGGCGATGCTCAAGCAGGCCGACGGCCGCCCGCTGACGGTACGCCTGGGCCAGGTGCTGCCCAACGGCTGGCGCCTGGACCACCTCACGCCGCAATCCGCCCGTTTCACCCTGGACGGCCGCACGCAAACCTTGAACCTGTACGCCAAGCGTTTGCCGCCGCCGTCGACCCGGCCACCGATTTCTCTGCCTCGCGAGCCCTTCCCTTGATCGATCTGCGCACCTCGTTGTTTTGCCTGACTACCGCCGTCTCCCTGGGCGGCTGTGGCTCACTGCCCGACCGCCTCGACGCGGACGACGCGTTACTCCACGAAGCCATGCAAGGCACCGGCGCGCAACGCCCGCCGAGTGAGGTGCCCGCCGCGCAAAGCCCGCAGCCCGCGGCGAAGGTAGCGCCCCAACGCCAGATGAGGCGGGGCAGTCAGCAATTCGTGCGCCCACCCAGCGCCAGCCTGCCGGCGAAAGAGCAGGGCGGCGATATCGTGTTCAACTTCGCCGACCAGCCGATCGAAGCGGTGATCAACAGCGTGATGGGCGACCTGTTGCACGAGAACTACAGCATCGCCCAAGGCGTGAAAGGCAATGTCAGCTTTTCCACCTCCAAGCCGGTGGACAAACAGCAGGCGCTGTCGATCCTGGAAACCCTGTTGTCCTGGACCGACAACGCCATGATCAAACAGGGCAACCGCTACGTGATCCTGCCGGCCAACCAGGCGGTGGCGGGCAAGCTGGTGCCGCAGATGAACCTGGCGCCACCGTCCAACGGCCTGTCGGCGCGGCTGTTTCCGTTGCGCTATATCTCCGCCACCGAGATGCAGAAACTGCTCAAGCCGTTCGCCCGCGAAAACGCTTTTCTGCTGGTGGACCCGGCGCGCAATGTGCTGAGTCTGGCCGGCACCCCGGAAGAACTGGCCAACTACCAGGCCACCATCGACACCTTCGATGTGGACTGGCTCAAGGGCATGTCGGTGGGCGTATTCGGCTTGCAACGCGCGTCGGTGGCCGAGCTGATGCCCGAGCTGCAAGCCATGTTCGGCCCGGACAGCGGCATGCCGCTGGCGGGCATGCTGCGCTTTCTGCCGATCGAGCGGACCAACTCGGTGGTGGCGATTTCTTCCCAGCCGCAGTACCTCAGCGAGGTGGGTGACTGGATTCGCACCATCGACGAAGGCGGCGGCAACGAGCCGCAGATGTATGTGTACGACGTGCGCAACATGAAGGCCTCGGACCTGGCCAAGTACCTGCGGCAGATCTACGGCAACGGCGCGATCAAGGACGATACGCCGGCCAAGGTCGCGCCGGGGTTGCGCACCACCACGTTGTCATCGCTCAACAACAATACCGGTGGCCTGCAGAACCCGCCGCCGCCTGCCGACGAGCCCGAGCCCGTCGCCGAAGCGTCCGAACCGGCACCGGATAAAAGCCTCGAAGCCGGCACCCGCATCACCGCGCAAAAAAGCAGTAACCAACTGCTGGTGCGTACCCGCCCGGCGCAATGGAAAGAGATCGAAACCGCGATCAAACGCCTCGACAATCCGCCGCTGCAAGTGCAGATCGAGACGCGCATCCTCGAAGTCAAACTCACCGGTGAACTGGACCTTGGCGTGCAGTGGTACCTCGGTCGCCTGGCCGGCAATTCCACCAGCACCACAGTCGCCAACGCCTCCGGCAGCCAGGGCGCGTTGGGCGGTGGCGGGGCAGGGTTGGGGGCGTCGGATTCGTTGTTCTATTCCTTCGTCAGTTCCAACCTGCAAGTGGCCTTGCATGCCCTGGAAACCAACGGCCGCACCCAGGTGCTGTCGGCGCCGTCGCTGGTGGTGATGAACAACCAGCCGGCGCAGATCCAGGTGGGCGACAACATTCCTATCAGCCAGACCACGGTGAACACCGGCAATGCCGACACCACCCTGAGCAGCGTCGAATACGTGCAGACCGGGGTGATTCTGGACGTGGTGCCGCGCATCAATCCGGGCGGCCTGGTGTACATGGATATCCAGCAGCAGGTCAGCGATGCCGAGAACCAGACCGGCAGCAGCGACACGCCGGTGAATCCGCGTATCTCCACGCGTTCAGTCTCGACGCAAGTCGCCGTGCAGAGCGGGCAGACCGTATTGCTCGGCGGGTTGATCAAACAGGACAACAGCGAGAGCGTCAGTGCCGTGCCGTACCTGGGGAAAATCCCCGGCCTGCGCTGGTTGTTCGGCAACACCAGCAAATCCAAGGACCGCACTGAGCTGATTGTGCTGATTACGCCGAAGGTGATCACCAGCAGCAGCCAGGCGCGGCAGGTGACGGATGACTATCGCCAGCAGATGCAGCTGCTGCGGCCAGCGAACTGAAGGCGCGCGGTCAAAATGCCGCTTCATTGCTCTTGTAAATCCGGTACGACTTCAAGCGTGTCATTGAGCAAAAAGCGGTTCGACCTGAGGGGAAATGCGGACACTGCTGACCCTTCCATTACTCTCGAAGCTCACTGTGAAGAAGCGAGCCTGGGGGCACGAATCCATATTCAGGCTTTACGAGCCGCAGCCGGGCGTCTAAGCAACCCTCGGTTCGCCGGCGCCAAAGTGGGTATCTGATCATTGCGGTATCCACGGCGCGGCCAGGTGCAGCTTGATGAGATAGCGTTCTTCAGTGGGATGTCGAACGTCCTTGAAGCGATTGACCACCATCATCACTTGGTATTTGTCCGCCGCTTGCCAATAGGACGTACCGCCCAGGTTCACGTTCCGCAAGCGGGCACGCCATTGAGGGGTGTCGGCGAAGGGTGGGTCGTCTTTTATATGGATGGGGGTCCAGCCACCTTTGCGCCACTGTTCCTGTAAGTCCAGCACGATTTCAAGCGTGTCATCGAGCAATAGCGGTTCGATTTGAGGGGACATGCGGATGCCATCGATTTGCTCATCATCGAAGCCTATCGTGAAGAAACGGGCCAAAGGAGTTATGAATCCATATTGAGGGTCTACGAGCCGCAGTCGGGCATCGGATTTGGGCGCCCTGAACCAGTGATGCCCCGGAATGGCTGGGCCAATCTTTGCGCTGGAGCGCTGGCGCATATCTTCCCAGGGTTCGCCAGGCGTCAATGCAATCTCCGGTTCATCGGTGCCGAGACGTATCGCTAACCCTAAGAAAAGTACGACAGCGATCAGTCCTAGCCCAACACGTCGCCAACCGATCTGCGTGATCCGGCTCATCGGACACCCCGGTCTTCAGCGATGTCTTCTAGCGCCTGTTCGATTCGCTGCCGCTCATTGCTACGCAGCAGTGCATCAAATTTCGCCGCAGCCTTGAGCACGAAGGCCATGCGTTGATCGATATCGGCCAGGTTAGCGATAGGGCTGTTGCTGAATTCAATGGTTCGATCATCTTCGACGGGGCGGCATTGATTTGCCAGCGTTAGCTCAATGGCTTGCGCGGCCCCGGACGGTATGCCTGTGACATAGGAAAGATGGTTACTACGCAGCAGGGCTACCAGCTTTTGGTCGGTATACATGGCTGGCTGAAGGATGTTTCTTTGTTCGTGGTCAGCGAGATACTCAACACTTTTGGCGATATTGCCAGCTTCAATTGCCTCGAAAGCTTTCAGGATTTCACTGTGATTCGTACCAAACTCTAGTGTCTCGTTTCCGATGGGCCATAGCACGGGTGGCTGAGCCTTGTCATAAATATTCTTGCGCGACCGAAGACAGGTCTCAAGCAACCCCAACCCCCGCTCCTTATAAAACGCATGCAACGGAAACACATCCAAAAACAGCGTGGTATTGCCCATCGCCATCATCTC